>PLRJ01000179.1 GCA_003163855.1 Bryobacterales bacterium
CAAAGTGAAAGGACCTCCGTGTCGTCGAAACGAATCAGAGTAAAGAAACAACGAACACTTGTCGTCGGACAGTGGATCGAAGTGGAAGTTGTGGACGGTGTCACAAAAACCACGCGTCACCCGGATGATCAGGCAATGATGAAGGTCATTGCGGACACTCAGGAAAAGCAGGGCCGCGCTGTCGAGCTCGTCTATCGTCGTTTGAATTTCGTCAACGGCGTGCCGTACGAGTATTACTGGACTACCGACGATGAGAACCAACGCCGTCATGGCGGCCTGAGTGTTCAGCGGCTTCGTGTCAGTGATTGGCGGGAACTTATTGCGCTTGAAAAAGGCGGCCACCTGCGGGGTTGCGGCTTCTACGTGCCGCGGCCTGAGTCCCGCGGCGGCTGCGATTGCAAGGCATGCCGCTACGCTGCCGAACGCATCCGCCACTTGGGCAGATAAAAGGCCCACGGGACAGATTCCCTCGTCTTGGTCGTGCAGGCGTTCACCCTCCCAAAGAGGCGGCCTCGCCGCCTCTCTTCTTCCAATCCACCAGACCCCGAAAAACCCGTTCCCACTTTTCGAAAAAAAAGTTTCCTCCGTCGAATCATCACCTTACCTCCAAAATCCACACCCGCCCGAACCGCCTCTCCTCAATCCTGAAGGCGACTCGAGATTCAAAACGATTTAGGAGACCGCAAACAAATGAGCGTCGTCCTCGCATACAAAAACTTTGCCGCCAATCGCAACATCAGTCATATAGGACTCGGCGTAGCGGCAATCAATACGGCAAAGGTTCTAAAAGAACATGGGATCAAGACAGATGTTTGGCCCATATTAAGTGCTGCTGATCTGACAGCGCGTCTGCAGAAGAGCAAAGACTACATCAGCAATGTCATCATCTCGGCCCCCTGGATTCCCTCGGCGGAACTGCAGAACATGGCCAACCAATTTCCCGACACCGATTTCAGCGTGAATTGCCACTCGAATGTTGGCTTCCTCCAGGCTGACCGGAACGGCGTGAAACTCATGCGCGAAACCATGGAACTGGAGACAGGCAGTTCAAACATTCATCTGGCGGGCAACAGCCGCCGCTTCTGTGAATGGATACGCTTCGCTTTCGGCGCTCCCTGCGCTTATCTGCCGAATCTTTACTATCTGCACAACGAACCTATGCCGCCGCATCAGCCTTTCAGCGGCGGAACGTTACGCATCGGTGCTTTTGGAGCAACGCGGCCGTTGAAAAACCTCATGTCGGCCGCCGGCGCCGCGCTTGAAATCGCCCGTACGTTGCGCGCGCCGCTTGAGTTCTGGCTCTCTGCCGGACGTGCCGAAGGCGGCGGCGAAGTAGTGCTGGGTGCCGTGCGCGAAATGCTCAGCGGTTTACCCAATGTCACCCTTCAACTGAATGGATGGCAGACCTGGCCCCAGTTCAGGCGTACCGTAGCGCACATGCATCTGCTGCTGCAACCCAGCTACACAGAGTCGTTCAACATGGTTACCGCCGATGGTGTAGCCGAAGGCGTTCCCTCAGTCGTCTCAAACGCCATCGATTGGGCTCCCGAAGACTGGAAAGCTGATGTAGACGATGTGCTCGACATTTCGCGCGTCGGCCGCCGCTTGATGTTCGATCCTTGCGCCACCCGCGATGGCTTGTACGCCCTTCATAAATATGTGAAACACGGCGTCGCTTCGTACAAGGAGTTTCTCAAGGCTGAATAAACATGCAATCGCCGTAAGAGAAGAAGCGATATTTTTCTTTTACGGCGTGCTCATAGGCACGCAGCGTAAGTTGCGTGCCCGCAAACGCGCTAACCAGCATTAACAAGCTCGATTGCGGCAGATGAAAGTTGGTAAGCATCGCATCTGTGCCCCTGAAGTGGAACCCGGGATGGATGAAAAGATTGGTTTCCCCGCTCATCGGCCGCAATCCTCCGCGCAGCATCGCTGTTTCTACCGTTCGCACACTCGTGGTGCCGACACAGATCCGCCGTTTGGCTGCGCTCATCAACTCGGCATCGGACTCCGCCACTTCATACCTTTCGTGGTGCAGTTCGATGTCCGAGACACTTTCCGCACGCAGTGGCGCAAAAGTTCCCAAGCCAACGTGCAGTGTAACGTAAGCTACCTGCGCGCCGGCCTGGCGGCATTCCGCCAGGATCTCTGGCGTGAAGTGCAACCCGGCCGTCGGTGCCGCCACCGACCCGCGCTTTTCTGCGAAAACAGTTTGATAGCGCGCCTTATCCGCCGCTTCCGCTCTGCGATGAATATAGGGCGGCAGCGGTGTTTCGCCCACTCTCTCGATCAAGTCTTTTACCGGTTCTTCACCCGTTAAACGTATCGTTCGCTCACCAAATTCGCCATGCGTTAGAATCTCGGCGCTGAAATCGGACGCGAACAAAACGATGTCGCCCTTCCGGACACGCTTGCCGGGCCGCACCATGCATTGCCATTCGGTCTCCTCTGGATTCAAGGGGCGAATCAGAAAAATTTCAACCTCGCCGCCCTCCGCGTGATTGCGCCGGCCATGCAACCGCGCCGGGAAGACGCGCGTATTGTTCAGAACGATACAATCGCCGGGTTTGATGAAGCTCGGAAAACGGCGGAAGACGTCATCCTGAAAAGTCCTCTGTTGCTTCGACAGCACCAGCATGCGCGCCGCGCCGCGGTCCGCTAACGGAGTTTGCGCGATCAGTTCTTCAGGCAGATCATAATGGAAGTCGGAAACTTGCAAACTATCATTCTAGGGATTGAGAGTTCCTGTGACGAAACGGCTGCGGCCGTCGTGGCGGATGGCCGGCAAGTTCTATCGTCCGTTGTCGCATCGCAGCTTGACATCCATGCCCGTTACGGCGGAGTAGTTCCCGAACTCGCATCGCGTGAACATCTGCGCGCTATCGTCCCGGTGGTCCGGCAGGCTTTAGCCGGTGCCGGCGTCACTATCGACAGCCTTGCAGCCATCGCCGTCACCTCCGGCCCTGGCCTTGTCGGAAGCCTGCTGGTGGGTGTGAATTATGCCAAGGCTCTCTCGTTTGCTTCTGGGCTGCCGCTGCTCGCAGTCAACCACGTAGAGGGGCACATCCACTCGGTATTGATGGACAACCCCGGTCTCCATTTGCCCGCGCTCGCGCTGGTCGTCAGCGGCGGCCATACCCATCTGTTTCAAGTCTCCAGCCTGGGTGCCTACCGGTTAATGGGTAAGACGCGTGACGACGCCGCCGGAGAAGCCTACGACAAAGTCTCGAAGCTCCTGGGATTCGGTTATCCTGGTGGCCCGACGCTCGATAGATTGGCCGTTTACGGCAACCCGCGTGCTATCAGGTTTACTTCGCCGAAGATGAAAGGCAACGAACTTGATTTCAGTTTCAGCGGCATCAAGACCGCCGTGCTGCGCTGGACACAGTCGCATGAAAACGTCGCGCACGAAGTCGAAGCGCGCCGCAAACTGGTCAATCCGTCGTTGCAGGAGTTGCGGCATGCCACTTCCCAGCAGACCCTCGATTTAGTAGCCAGCTTTCAATACAGCGTCATCGACGAATTATTGCGCCGCGCTGTGGCCTCCGCTCACCAGATAGGCGCCGAAAGTGTCATCGTTGCCGGTGGCGTAGCTGGGAACGCCGGCTTGCGCAAGGCAGCGGCGGAAAAGNNGCGGCCGCCGCTTTTGTGAAGTTTCAGAAGGGAGAATTCGCCGGTTTCGACCTGCGTGCCAAAGCCAATCTTGCCCTCTAGCGCCGCGTAAAATCTTCGCGGTGCGTGACAAATTCCGGGTAAGCGCCTGCGCCCAATTCGAACAAGTCCATGCCTTGGCGCTCTCCGCCAGGTTCCACGCGGTAGGCGATGAAATGATCAATCAAGACATTCAACCCGTAGATCAGCGGCAGTATCAATCCAAGCAGCGTTCCTATGCCCAGCAACTGAGCCAGGAACTGTCCCGGCGTGCCGAAATCTAGGAACNNGGCCCCATAAACCGCCAACCGCATGCACCGAGATAGCTCCGGCCGGGTCGTCTATGCTCATGCGCATTTCTATCACTTCAATGGCGAAAACCGCCAGCACACCGGCCACGATGCCAACCAGAATGGCGATGGAAGGATTGAAAAAGGGAGCTCCGGCGCTTGATGCAACCAGTGCCGCCACCCATCCATTCGCAGTAAGCGAGGCATCGGGTTTGCCGAAACGGGCGCGCGTTGTCAGCAGCGATGCCATCGCACCGCCGGAGGCAGCCAGCAGAGTGTTCAGAATAGCCAGCAGCGCCCCACCCGGACTGGCGCCCTGGAACAGCATGGCCCCCGCTGCCGACAGTCCTGACCAGCCGGTGAACGCAAGCAAACTGCCGAACAAAACCAGCACCCCGTTGTGGCCCGGCATAGCTGTCGGGATCCCATCGGGAGTAAATTTGCCCAGCCTTGGACCAACCAGCCACGCTGTGACCAGCGCTGCGAATCCGCCCGTCAGTTGTACCACTCCAGCCCCGCCCGCATCGACAAAACCATGGCCTAAGCCGAAGTTAGTTCCCAGTTGAGCCAGCCAGCCGTTACCCCAGGCCCAGTGACTGAACAACGGATAGACAAAGCCGGCCATCGCCGCTGTCGACAGACAGATAGCCGCCAGCCGCCACCGCTCAGCACCGCTGCCGAGCGGAATCAAACAGGTCAGGCTGACCGCGAACAGTTGGTAAAGCAGAGTCAGCGAGTCCTTATTGATAACGTCGAACGTCAATCCGCGCGCGAATAGCGGTGCCGCGCCCATCCAATCCCAGGGCTTGCCCGCAATCAGCAGCAAATGACCCGGATGGCCGGCCCCAAAGATGGCCGTGCCTGACGCTCCATAAGCAAGTACGGCGACGGCGGCAACGCAAACAGAACTCAGCACGCTGTGCGCAGCGCTGCGCGTGCGGTTTAGGCCTGAGTTGATCAGCGCCAGTCCGGCTAGAGCAAACGGAACCAGCATCGTCAGCAGCAGGCAGAAAGCCAGCGTGGATTCGTCCTTCACGCTCTCTTTCTCCGCGGTGGAATGTGCGCGCGCGCAACAAACAGAAAGCCCAGAATCTCCACACCTATGCCGGCAAGCACAAACGCAGTCCGCGCCGGAAGGGCAGGCAGCATCACCACTGCGGCGGGCAGCAGAAACCAGCCTGCCAGCATCAGCAGAATTCCAGCAGTCTTCAAGGCACTAAAAATAACACAGGCTTAGCGCTCGCTATCGAGCGCCCGCATCTGCGCCGGATCGTAACGCGTGCCCGCGACACGCTCGCCTGCGAAGACTTCTTCCAGCAGTTGAATTTCTTCAGCCGGCAGTTGCAGTTCCACCGCCGACAGCACTTCCTTCCATTGCGCTCGGGTGCGCGACCCGAGTATCGGAATGATGTCGCTGCCCCTGCTGAGAACCCAGGCAATAGCGATCTCCGATGGCGTCGCATCGTTCTGCGCGGCTATCTGCGCCAGCTGTGCCACCAGGTGTTTGTTCTGCTCGAAGTTTGTGCCTTTGAACCGGGGCAGGTGCGAGCGTATATCACCCGCCTTGATTTCAGACCCGCTTAACAGTCCGCGCGACAAGACGCCGTAGGCGGTTACTGCGATGCCAAGCTCGCGCAACACCGGCAGGATCTTCGCTTCCAACCCCCGGCTTAATAACGAATATTCGATCTGCAGATCGCAGACAGGATGCGTGGCATGCGCTTTGCGAATGGTATCCGCCCCAACCTCCGACAGGCCCACATACTTCACATACCCGCCTTTGATCAGATCACCAATCGCGCCCACTGTCTCCTCGATGGGAACGCGCGGGTCCAGCCGCGCCAGCCTGTAAACGTCCACATAGTCGGTTCTCAAACGCTGCAGCGAGTAAGCGAGAAAGTTCTTAACCGCCGCCGGCCTTCCGTCTACACCGGTCCACGATCCATCGGGCGCGCGCATAGCGCCGAACTTGACAGACAACACCACCTTGTCGCGTTGTCCCGCCAAGGCTTTGCCCAGCAGCATTTCGTTGTGGCCCATGCCATAAAAGTCGCCGGTGTCCAAAAGATTTACGCCCGAGTCGATAGCTGCGTGGATGGTGGCGATGCTTTCGTCTTCATCGCTGGCCCCATACATGCCCGACATTCCCATGCAGCCTAGGCCTATAACGGAGACCTCAGGACCGGCGTTTCCAAGTTTCGTCTTGTTCATATGCACGTTAGATGCTCTATTGTGAACTCCGCTCCTGCTTTGTTCGTCTATAACTGATGTATGGATCTATCGACACTTGGCTTCGCAATGGGCTCGGCGTGGTTGTCGGGTATCAACTTGTACGCAACTGTTTTCATGCTCGGGCTGCTCCAGCGTTTTAACGTGGCGCATCTGCCCGGCGATTTGAGCTATGTCGGCCACACCTGGGTTGTCATCTTGTCGGGCGCGCTGTACCTGGTGCAGTTTGTTGCGGACAAGATTCCCGCCGTCGATTCGGTTTGGGATATCGTGCATACCTTTATCCGCGTTCCCGCCGGCGCCGTGCTGGCTGCCACCGCCTTCGCTAACTTCGATCCCTCCGTACGCTTATTGGCGCTGTTGGTCGGCGGCGGCGTGGCGCTCAGTTCTCACAGTGCCAAAACTGCTACCAGGTTGGCCGCCAATACTTCTCCCGAACCCGTTTCCAATATCGCATTAAGCCTGCTGGGGGACGCGCTCACGCTTGGCGGCACCGCGCTGATGGCTGTACATCCTGTTGTGATACTCGGCGTGGTTATTGTTGCTGTGGGTTTGTCGGTGCTTCTGATACGGATGATCTGGAAACTTATGAGCCGCCTGTTTACAGGCCGCTCTTCGGTTTCCCCCGCTCAATCAATGCCGCCCAGGGCGCCGTCACAAACTCGAAGATCACCAGCGGCAGCCGCTTAAGATCTTTGCCGAGTGACTGCCCTTCCGCGCCGGTCAGCAACGTCCCCCTCCTCATCGCGAAAAGATTGAATAACGCGGCCACCCCGGTTATGCCGGTAGAGATGACCGCGCTTTGCCTCAGATTTGGCGTCCCCGCAAAGACGTGGAAGGCAATCTCCAGCGCCTGCAGCAACAGCGGAGTGATAACGGCTAAAACAACTACCGGTATCCAGGCTGGTTGCAGGTTGCGCAGCAACTGTGTGAACGCACCGTAGAAGCCTGATGTGAAGGCGCGAAAAATGCCCTCGACAAACATGGCCGACATCGCCAGGCGCCAGCCTGCGCCTAGCGTAGTCGCAAAGAAAACAGGTGCGCGGTAAACGGCGCTAAGCAGCGCCGCTTTCCAGTTCCAGATAACCAATGCCCCGAGTATCTCGCACTCATGCGAATTTCTGATTAATGCATCCAACGATCGTGATGCGCGCGGTAGTCTCGCAGGCGATTAACATCGTCGTTTAGAACTTCACGGTCGCGCGGCGACATGCGATTGTCCGCCACCACTCGGCCTAACGAGCCGATGACATCGTCCAGTTCGCGCTCGTCATAGCGATGGTGCTCGAGTTTCCCCTGCAGTTCGTTCAACTCCTGCTTGGTCCGGTCGATGCGGTAACGGTCCCGGCCACCCGGCCAGGTAGTGTTCTGTACGTGATCCAGATCCATTCTCACGTGCGAAAACAGGTGCGCGCGCCATTCCTCGTTCCGGAAACGCCCGTCGCGGTCGTGATACCAATCCTGGGCGGCAGCTGTCAGCGACAGGCAACCGAGCATCATAAAACCGATGGTGAAGAACTTCTTCATATTTGCAAATCCCTTTCGAGAATCAAGACGTGTCAATCGGCGCGGGAGCAACGTCCGCGCTGATTATTTGTAGTTAATGTGAATGCCGCGTTAAGGTTTCTTCTTTGTGAATCCGTTGAGTATTGAATCCACCGGACTTTGCTTTCCGTCCTGCTGCTGACCGGTGGGAATGCCCAACAAGCCGCCCAGGCTGCCAACGCGCATTTTGGCCATTGCCGCCACGTCGGGTACAAAGTTCATGTGGGTCATGTTCCCGGTCACAATCACGGGAACCACCGTCTGCCCTTTGTTATTCGCGAGCACAATGCCCAGCCCGGACGAGCCGGGAAGCGTTGCCGTGGCATGCATATTGACGTCTTGGTTTACCAGGTTGAACGTTCCCGTCGCCGTGAGTGATACGTTATCCAGGGCTCCCTTCAAATTGTTAGTGGTGGCAACTCCGTTCGCAATGTTGAGCGTGCCACTGAGTTCCTTAATTTGAGTTGAACTGCCCGTGTTGGTTAAAGAGGAGTTGCCCAGCACCTTGCCTGCCTTAGCAAGTTCGCTTTGAATATTTACGTTTTTCAGTTCGCCTTTGGCAAGCGAGAAAGCAATGATTCCATTTAGAGTTCTCGCCAAATCATTGCTGGATGCCAGCGCAAAATGAATGTCGCTGGTCCCGCTTAGCGAACCGTAGAGTTGGTTCTTCATGGAACTGACGGCGGACATAAGGGCGTTGGCGTCAATACCGCCCAGCTTCACTTTTGCCGAGCATAGAGGGGTCTGCGGGCGCATGTCGGCGCTGATGGTTCCGTTGATGCTGCCGCCGAAAATCTGCGAACTTACCGGCGATAGGGTAATCAGTCCGTGGTTCAACTGGACCAGCGTACTCACATTCGTCAGCACAATCTCTTGCGCCTTTAGCGTCCCGATCTCCAGCTTGCCTCCACCGGTACTGCTCGCCAGAAGGCTGGGACTGTTAGTAGGTTTTGCAGGCGTGGCCGGGCCTGGCTTCGAGGGTGCCATCAGGTGCTGCAACTCGTCCGTATCAATCTTATTCGCCGACAGCGCAAACTGCACCACCGGGGCGCTGAAACCACTAACCGACGCGCTGCCCTTAACGTTAGTGCTGCCCAGCCCCGCATCCAGATTGCTTATGGCGGCTGAATTTTGTGAGAACTGCGCGTCGGCAGAGGCGATGGCAAGCGGCTTAGTCAGTAGCGGCGTCGTCAGATTAGCTTTTTGGATACTCGCTGAGCCGGAAAATTGCAACTTGGAAGGATCGGAAGTGGGGCCTTGCGCATGCACGTCGAGAGTCATAGTTCCATCGCCGGTCATACCTTTAGCCGCATCGACGCCGTAAGCTTTCGCCATATTCAAAATCTCCGCAATGTTCGCGCCGGCCGATTTCAAAGTGACATCGGCGGTGGGATTCTTGCTGGTGTAATTGGCCAACGCCACAGTAACATCCAGCTGGGTGGCGCCGCTGCGAACGGTAAATGTGTTGGAGTGGATGGCTTCCGGAGTCAGCGTGAGATTGACGGCGGCCACTGAGACAGGTTGTTTGATCTCGCCGCCGCTGGCAGTCAGGTTCGCCGCTGAGACGGTTCCGTTTAATTGTGGAGCCGCGACGGGACCTTTGGCGTTCAAATCCACGCTGAGAGTGCCGCCAATCTGATAGTCAGGGCTGAACGCTACACCGAACGCTCCTGCCAGCTTAGCCAATTCGGTAATGGAACTGTCCTTTGTGCTCACCTGAACGTTAACGGTCGCTGGCTTACTTGCATTATCGACATTACCGGACGCTTTAAACGTGGTTGGCCCGAGCGAAAGAGTGGTGGATGTCAACTGAAGCTTGTTCAACGACTGATCGGCGCTGACGTCGTATTTGGCCTGTATGGGATAGTCAATCTTCGAGCCGCGGATGATGGTGTTTTCAAGTTTCAAATCCCCTTTAAGGCCTAATCCGCTGGAGCCTTCCGTGACGTCGGCCTCACCTGTGGCGACGGTATCAGTCTGGGGCGGAATGGCGCCCGCGGCAAAACGATTAACGCCGGATAACGAAACATGTTTCAGTGAGACGTGGCCGTCTACCGGCGGCAGCGCATTTGAAGAGCCCTGCGGCAGCGGCCCTGCATTTCCTTTGAACGCGAAAGTCTGGGCGCCTTCGCCCGGGAAATGGACTGCCAGGGCGACGCCAAACTTCTTGTCAGGTGCGAAATCGGTGAGACTCAGATCGATATGGTCGTAAACGGCGCGCGCTTGCTGACGCTGCTCATCGGTATAGCCGACTTGCCCATCGGTGATCTGCAGTTTATCCAAAGCAAAGTTGCTGCTGCTGCCGCTATTTGATGACTGGCCGCCAAGACTCGAAAAGTTCCATTTCCCAATCGCGTTTTTTATGAGCTCAATCTGCGGCTGCTCGAGAGTTACATTTTCCACCTTGGGGTTCCCGCCTATAAGTGAAAAGAGGCCGGCGCTAACGAACACCTGGCCGGCTTTTGCAAAAGGCCGGCCAGAGGCGAAGGCGGGATCTTCGCCAATCGTCAGGCTCTCAACCTTAATAGAAAGAGGTAACAGCCGCAAGCTTAAATGACCGATGTCAACCTGGCGGTTCAGCTTTTGTTGCAGCTGAGCTTGAATCTTGGGGCGGAAACTATCTATCTTCCCTGCCACGACTGCAAAGCCAATCGCCAGAAGAATGACAAACGTCAATATTGCAATACCTATAGTGCGCAATTTCATTGATGATTTATGCCTTTTAACGAAGGTAAAGCGCGCTATCCTGGAGGCGCGTCAGCCTTGTGAATTGTATCCAATTAGCTGTAGAAGTGCCATGCAACGATTTCTCCCGGCGACATACCGAACACTGCTCCTTGTTTCGGTTCTAGTCGTTGTTTCTTTCCTTGTCCTGGTGCTTTTCCAAAATCTGAAGAGCTCGGATGAAAGCAACAAGATGGTGGAGCGTACCTATAACGTCTTGCTTCAGTCCGACCGCTTGGCAATTTTACTGAGTGATTGCGAAGTCGGTAGTCTTCGCTTCCTGATCAGGGCAACGGACAAGCTGACGCCTTACAATGCCTGCCTCAGCGATTTGCCTGCAACGAGGGCCGAACTGCGCCGGCTTACTTCCGATAATCCCAACCAGCAAATGCGGCTAAACCAATTGGATGACCTGATATCCAGGCGTTTGCAGGTGCTAGCAGAGCGCATTGAGATTCGCAGAACTAAAGGCGCGAGTGCGGCGCAAGCTCAACTGAATAGCGACGGCGGCTTGATCATCGGCCGGCAGATCCGGACCCTGCTGGCAGAAATGAGCAATGAAGAGCAAAGGCTGCTCAGTCAACGTAAGGCGGTGGCGGCAGCGCTGGCTAGACGCACGCTGCGGCTTACCATGGTGGGCTCCTTCTTGCTGATCGCCCTGCTCAGCTGCATCAACTTCATCTTGGAACGTGACGTCATTTCTCGTCGCCGCGCCGAAGAAGAAGTCAGTCGCCGTGAGATCTTGTTCCGCGGGATGTTTGACAACGCGTCGGTCGGAATTGCGCTGCTTTCTCCAGAAGGTCGCTTTCAACTGATGAATACCCGCTTCGCCGAAATTACCGGTTACACACAGGACCAGCTTTCGGAGCGGACGGTTCAATCAATAACCCTGAACCGGAATTCGTCTGGGTCAGATCTCTTGCGCGAGCTTACTGAGAACAGGAAGCAGCGCTGGCTTCGAGGCGATGGAACCTCTATCTGGGTTCGAATGACTGCCTCCGCGCTTCCCTCTGCCGAAGGTGTGGGAGAACGCTTCATTTGCATCATTGAAGACATTAACGCCCAGGTGCAAGCGGAGGCCGCGCTACAGTCGGCTAACTTGTCGCTGCTGCGTTCCAACGAAAGCTTGCATGAATTCGCCTACGTTGCCAGTCACGATATGAAAGAACCGCTCCGCACAATTTCCATGTTTAGCGATCTGCTGGTGCGGGAAGCCAAGCCCAGCATGGATGAACGCGCCGCTAAATTCGTCGGCATCATTCAGGACAGCGCGCGCAGAATGTCCAAACTGATTGAAGCTTTACTGGCTTATGCTCAAGCCAGCGCAGACGATAAGGCCGCGTTTCAGAACGTCAACATGCACGATCTTCTAAATGAAACGCTGGATTCTTTGCGCGGCCGCATCGAAGAGGAGCAGGCCGTTGTTCGTTGCCATCCGCTTCCCATTGTTTATGCGGATCCCATTCGTCTGAACCAGGTGTTGCAGAACCTCATAGGAAACGCTTTGAAGTACCGGCGTCCGGGTGTTCCGCCTGAGATCGAGGTGGACTGTGAAAAACGGCCGGAAGAATGGGTGGTCAGCGTCAAAGATAACGGCATGGGATTTCAGCCCCAGTTTTCAGAACGCATTTTTGGTATCTTCAAACGGTTGCACAGTCAGGAGATCTCAGGCGCGGGTGTTGGTCTTGCAGTGGTGAAGACGGTCGTACAGGGGCATGGCGGTCGTGTTTGGGCCGAGTCGGCTGGTGAGAATAAAGGATCTACCTTCACCTTCACTATTCCGATCAATGGCCATGGCGAGCCTGCTTAGCCGGACTGATCCGCTACACTGGGAAATTCGGGCGAAAACAATGGGGAAGGTTCGGCGATGACGTAGTATGTCATGGCTGAAACCGGGGTTGTGCCACTAACGTCAGGGGAGTGTTCCGCCTGGATTCGCTTGCGGATCTGGTGCGGCTGGGAAAGGATTTGCTTTTAGAAATGAGTTATCACAGGCTTCAACGCCTGCGTCTGCCGTCTTTCACCGTTCTGCTAGCCGCAAGTCTTTTTTTAATCTGCTTTCAATCCGTGCCATTATCCGCATCGGCGGTAGGTGCGAGTACCACCGTCGCTTCATGGCCCAGCAGCGATCAAACTCCTGCTCCCACGCAAACTCCGGCTCCGCCGCAGAACCCGCCGTCGCCGCAAAAGCCACCCAATCCTTTCGAGAATGTCCCGGAAGCTCCTGCCAAAGCTCCGCCTAAGCCTGCTGCGCCCACCGGTATCCAGGAAACGAAGGCCGCCACCGTCGGCGACAACATTATTGAAGCCGTCGAGTTCCGGGGCCAGAAGAAGGTCCCTCAAGATACTCTTCGCGCGTTGATTTTTACCAAGAAGGGCGACGTCTTCGATGAAGAATCCATTCATCGGGACTTTATTTCCCTGTGGAACACAGGCCGCTTCGATGACCTGCGAGTCGAGACTGAAAAAGGTCCGCAAGGTGGAATTATTCTTCGCTTCGTGGTGACCGAACGACGCACGGTCCACACCATCGACTACACTGGCAACAAATCCATCAGCAAATCGGAAATTCTAGACCGCTTTAAGGAGCGGCATGTCAGTTTAACTCCCGAATCGCAGTACGATCCAGGCAAGGTTCAGCGTGCGCGCAATGTATTACAGGAATATGAAGCGGAGCGCGGCCATCAGTATGCGACGGTGACGCCGCAGATTCGCCAGGTGCCTCCGGGCGGTGTTGATGTCATATTCGCCATTGATGAAGGCCCCAAGGTGAAAGTGGGCAACATCATTCTCGATGGCACGCACGCCTTCTCTCATGCGGAGGTGGTGCGCGTGATGAAGAACCTGAAGCCTATCGGTATTCCGCACTCGCTGCTATTTGAAAATTTATTCGCGCGTACCTACGATTCCACCAAGCTGGAAGAGGACGGCGAACGCATCCGCCAGTTCTATCAATCGAAGGGTTACTTCACGGCGCGCGTCATCGGCCATTCTGAACGTGTTTATGATGTTTACGGCAAGGGCATCAAAATTCCGCTGCTGAACGAGAAGAAGCCGGGCAAGCGCGTTGACGTCACTATGGTCGTCAGCGAAGGCGACAAATATACGTTACGTCAGATCAACTTCATCGGCATGAAGTTGTTCCGCACGCCTGACCTGATTGCGCGATCCGTCTTCCATATGGCCCCGGGCGATGTTTTCTCAACCGAGAAACTGCAGAAGGGCATGGACGACCTGCGCAAGTTATATGGAAACTTCGGCTACATCGACTTTGTTCCTTCGCCTGATCCTGAGATCGCCTCGGGAGTGAAGGACCAGATCGACCTCACGATCGACGTCGATGAAGGACATCAATTCTTCGTCCGCCGCATCGATTTCCAGGGCAACACGACCACTCGCGACAAAGTGATCCGCCGCGAAATGCTGATCGACGAAGGCGATTTATACAGCCAGCAGCTTTGGGAAACGTCGATTCTGCGTCTGAATCAGCTTGGCTACTTCGAACCGCTAAAGCCGGAAGACGCGGCGGATGTGAAGCGCGACACCAAGACCAACACCGTCGATCTGTTGTTGAAAGTAAAGGAACGGGGCAAGAACTCGATTCAGTTGAATGGTGGCGTATCGGGCATCTCAGGCAGCTTCATTGGCGCATCGTACTCTACCAACAACCTGCTGGGATTGGGCGAAACGCTAAGCCTCAGCGCGCAGATTGGCACATTGCTCGACAACGTAACGCTGGGCTTTACTGAGCCCTATCTCTTCGACAAGCCGATACAAGCTGGATTTACCCTCTTCTACAACCGTTACAGCTACAACCAGGGGCAGCAAGCCTCCATTCTGGCTGGAACGAACCTGATCGGGTACTACAACTCACTCGGTACGCAAAACCTTTTGAACTATGTGACGCAAGGCAAGGGTTTCACTACCTTCATGAGCTATAACCTGCGCCGCACCTTTGCCCGCATCGGTCTCAGTTACTCTTTTAGCGACCAGACCTTAACACCTTTAACGACGTCGGCCACGTCTTACTTCGATTATCTGGATTTCCAAGGCGTTGGCGGCCCCAATTCTCTGAGTGGCATCAAGGCCAGTACCATCACGCCTACCTTTGCCTACAACACGGTAAACCACCCCATCACTCCTACCAAAGGCTTGCGGGTCAATTTCAGTTTTGGCTATACCGGAACCCAACTGGGCGGCAACGTCAATACCTTGCAGCCCAGCCTGGACGCGGCTTATTTCCGCAAGGGTCTCTTTAAAGGCAACGTGATGGGCTTCCACGTCAATGGCCGGTTCATAACCGGCTATGGCGGCAAAGTGGCTCCCCCGTATAGCCGCTATTACATGGGTGGCGAAAATGACATTCGCGGCTTTGACATTCTGACCATTAGCCCCATCGCTTTCATTCCCACTGAGACGTCAATCAATGTCCTGAATGCCGATGGAACAAACCGCGTGCAAAAGGTTGTGAATTCGGATGGGTCTATCGGCTTCGTCAATGTCACGCAGAACATTCCCACCTACCAGTTGATTCTGCCCGGTGGCGATACGGCTACGGTCGTTAACTATGAATATCGAATTCCGATCATTGGACCTGTGACGCTAGCTCCGTTTATCGATGCCGGCGTGGATAGGCTTACTCTGCCAAGCCAGTTAGGTCTCAATGTGGGCCGCGTGGAACAGCTGAATGCGCTGTTTCCGCAGGCTGATTTCGGCCGGCGCGCCTACATCGCGCCCGGAACGCAGCGGCCGCGTGTGTCGGCAGGCTTGGAGTTGCAAGTACTTATGCCGGTCGTTAACGCGCCATTCCGCCTCTATTGGGCGTATAATTTGAGTGTTGTCGATACGAATTTGCAGCCTCCGGTGGTAGCGGACAGGTCGTTCTTC
This sequence comes from Bryobacterales bacterium, assembly GCA_003163855.1. GTDB lineage: Bacteria > Acidobacteriota > Terriglobia > Bryobacterales > Bryobacteraceae > Bog-105. The sequence continues at coordinate 15,327 of PLRJ01000179.1, forward strand.
CCGAACAACGCCACTTATCAGAGTGCTTTACAGGCCTTTGGCCAGGCGATCCCCTTTGATGAACGGCGGTCCTTGTTCCGCTTTTCAGTAGGCAGGACGTTCTAATCTGGTTGCGGCAAGTGGCTTAAACCGCCCGCGCCTGGCCTTCAAAATCAAGGAAAATAGTAGTTTGCTCCCGAAAGGAATTGTGTTAAGTCGATGAGTTTGAGAAGTAGTTTAGTTTCAGCAGCCGCGCTGCTCTGCCTGTCGGCCGGTTTGTACGCCCAGGCGCCGGGCAAAGTGGGCGTAATCAGCATTCAAGGCGCTATTGTCGGCACCAAAGACGGTCAAAAGGCTTCCGGCGAGTTGGATTCCAAGTTTGCTCCCAAGAAGAAGGAATTTGATTCCCGCCAGAATGAAATTGCCCAACTAGAGGATCAGTTGAACAAGGGCGGCAGCGTGATGGCCGAGGACAAGCGCAACCAGATGGCTCGCGACATAGACGAGAAGAAAAAACGTCTTCAGCGCGACATGCAGGACGCGGAGGAAGATCTCCGTGGCGAACAGCAGAAGTTGCTGCAAGGGCTGGGTCAGCGCATGATGGCCGTGATTGAGAAGTATGCCAAAGACAATGGCTACACCTTGGTTCTGGATGTCAGTAATCCGCAGACACCTGTCCTGTATGCCTCCAGCACAATCGATATCACGCAGGATATCGTTTCTCTTTATGACAAGAGTTCGACTAACGGGGGCCCCGCTATGCCGACTGCTGCGCCTGCCAAACCAGCTCCAGGAACGCCGAAGACTCCCGGTACAGCTAAGTAAAAGCGTTCAATTTTAGAAGCGAAAAGGGCACGGACGCGGGTGGATAGCCCGGCGACGTGCCTTTTTTTCCGCAACCCGATTCGCCAACCAATTTGAGAATTACCCGGCGTCAAGGCGACGGTACGTTTATGGCAATCATCGATTATTTGCCGGTGCTGTCGGGCTTATTGGCGGGCGAACTGGCGCAAATGCGCAGGCGCTCAGGTGTTCAACTGGAGCCGGCCGATATCAGCCGCTCGACAAGCTTGCTAGGCGGAGATGCCGCTATCGAGCCATCGGAGGTTCCCCAGCTTGCGGCTGCGATCGATGAAATGTTTCATCTGTCTGCATCGGGAGCTGTCGATTCTCTGCTGCCTGCCCAGACGGTAGGAGATTGGGCGGACGCAATGTCGTCCACGCTCGCCGAAGGCCCCGCAAGCATCACTTTCAAAACGTCCGGATCCACCGGAAGGCCGAAACGCTGTTCGCACCGCATGAAGGCACTGGAGCAGGAAGCTGGCGAGCACGCCGCTGCTTTTCGCGATTGCGGCCGCATTTTGAGCATGGCTCCCGCGCATCACGTCTACGGCTTCACCTGGGCCGTAATGCTGCCAGGTCTGCTGAAGGTTGAAGTGGTGGATATTCGCCGCTGGTCGCCATCCAGGTTGTCGGTCAACCTGCAGCCCGGCGACCTGATCGTCGGTACTCTCCCTTTCTGGCGCTACTTGAGCGAGTTCCCCGACGTTTTTCCCTTCGAAGTTAAAGGTGTAACATCCGGCGAGCCGTGTCCGGCGTCGTTGTTTAGCATTCTTGCCAAGCAGGGGCTCCGGTTGACGGATGTCTATGGCGCAACCGAGACGGGCGGCGTCGGCTCCAGGAGTTCCGGTGAAGATTCTTTCGCCCTCTTCCCGTTTTGGTGTAAAGGCAACGCGGGCAAACTGGCACGCGCCGCAGAAGATGGAGACGAAGTGGAACTGCCCGACCTGCTGGATTGGCAAGACGCCCGGCATTTCGCTGTGCGAGGCCGCAAGGACGCTGTGGTGCAAGTTCGCGGCGCGAAGGTTATTCCCCAGCGTGTGGCCGATTACATCCGCAGTCATCCATCTGTGAAGGATTGCTGCGTGCGCCTCATGCGCCCCGAAGAAGGAGACCGGCTGAAGGCCTTCGTGGTCTGGCGCGGCGAAGCGAACGCCGGCCGGGAAATGGAAGAGTGGCTGTTCCGCAAACTGCAGCCCGATGAAATTCCAGCCAGCATTGTCTTTGGACATCGCTTGCCGAGAAACGAAATGGGCAAACTCAGCGACTGGGACTGTCCGGTCAGCCTGCCGCTTTCCGGGCAACAACCAGGAACTGCCTACCGAACAGCCTCCACATAAAGGGAAGCGCCAGGTAAGCCCTGATGGCCACCATCGGATAAGTTTTGCCGGCCGTCGTGTAGGGCATGAAGCGTGAACGGCTCACCTCGATCTCAAATCCAACCTTGGTTAAAACCTCCACCAGCGAGCGTTCGCTCAACGGCAGGTAATGGTCAAAAAAGTCCCAATAAGCGCCGGCAAGACAGCGAATGTTTGGGCCCATCGCAATCAGGCGGCCGCCAGGCTTTAGTGCGCGCAGAGCCTGCACCAAAGTGGTCTCAAGGTTCGCTTTGGCCGGCAGATGCTCAAAAAAATTGCTGGTGAATACGGTGTCCAGAGAATTGGCTTCGAAGCGCCATGGCTGCGAACAATCCTGCTCAACAATGGTGGTCCCAGCGGCGGCGAAGATCACTGCATCCGGGTTCAAGTCCATGCCGTACTTGCGGGCGCAGGCTATGGCGTTGATGAACTCGCAGTGGCCGCAACCCAGATCCAGAACAGTGGCATCAGGTGAAATCCACTGCTGAAAATAGCCGGCCAGGACGCCCCACATTTTCTTGCGATACTCGGCTGCGCCTTTGAAGCGGGCGCGGTAAAGCTGCTGCAGATCATCGCGGGAATGTAGCGTTTCAGCCATCATCAATATGCTACTCAACGGACAAAGGTTCGGACAGGACCGGCAGCGCCAGCAAAGGCTCGTTCAGAAATTCCACAAACGGAGCCAGCAGGTTAATCGCTTTCACCGCTTCCTTTGCGAACGCTGGCTTAGTCAGCGCTTCGCCCGGCCACTTTTTCCAGAGCATCCACTGTTTGTGACGCAGCAGTTCCGCCGCCGGATGATCGATTCCGAACTGCCTTGGTACGCGCTGAAGTTTTTCGCCCTGCAACTCGCCGAAAACCGCCGCTCTGGGCTTACTGCTAATCAGCTTCTGGAACTGCGCGTGGTGTTCGGCCAGGTGCTCGCGCACAGCCTGTAATTGCCTGGTGTCTCCGAAATAAATGCCGCCAGCAAGCATTGCCTCTTTCGGAGTGACCGAAATGTAAAAAGCCGAGCCCTGTTTCTTACCCAGCCGCTGCTGTGGAAAGACTGCGCTGACGTGATTCTGATACGGTGTTTTGTCTGCAGAGAATCGGACGTCGCGATAGATACGATTCAGCGCCTTTGCCGGATCAGGGAATGCATAGGCTGGTGCGATGCGTTCGAGCTCCCGGTTCAATAGTGCTGCCAGAGCAACCATCGGCGCATGCACAAACTCGTCAAACTCGGCTTTGCGCGGTTGGAACCACTCGCGCTTGTTGTTCTTTGCCAGGGCCGACAGGAATTTGAGCCCGGCTGCGGGAAATACCGAAAATGTTTCCACTTTGGCAGTCTAGCGGGTCTCACATGAGGATGGCTCACAATGGTTCGAATGAGTAAATTGCGCCTAACTCTTTGCCTGTTGGCGGCTCTCCAACCTGGTTTTGCAACAGAGCATGACAAACTTTCCGCACTTATCGACCAGGAGTGGCAGTATCGTCTGCAGACCTTCCCCGAATTCGCCACCGCTGTTGGAGACAACCGCTACAACGATCGTTTGACGGATAATTCAGCGGCTGCAATCGCCAAACGTGAAGCGCACAATAAGTCTGCTTTGTCGGCTTTTGAGGCAATCGACGCGAGTCAGCTAAAGGGCGACGATGCGCTGAACCTCATGTTGATTAAACGCCGTCTCGCGACGGATGTTGCCGCCGCCCCCTTCAAAGAATGGGAAATGCCGGTGAACCAGATGAATGGCGAGCATCTTTCCTACGCCGGTATCTCGAAAGAGATGCCATTTAACACCGTGCACGATTATGAAAATTATCTGGCGCGTCTCCGCGCGATGCCAACAGCGCTGGGACAGATTACCCAGAACATGCGCTTAGGCATGCGCGATGGTCTGATGCCGCCGCGCTACTTGCTGGAAAAGGTGGGCACGGAAGCCAGCAACATCGCATCGGAACCGCTGGAGCAGAGCTTGTTTACCGATCCTGTGCGCCATTTTCCCCGTGGTGTGTTGGAAGCAGACAAAGCGCGCCTTGGTGCGCAAATCCGCCAGGCAGTTAGCCAGGAGGTTCTTCCCGCTTATGCCGCCTTCGCCAAGTTTGTTCAAAGCGAATATGCGCCCAAGGGGAGGACAGAATACGGCGTCTGGTCGCTGCCCGAAGGCAAGGCGCGCTATCAGCAGAACATTCAGGAAAATACGGCAACCGACAGCTCGCCAGCTGAACTGCATGAACTGGGCTTGAAACAGGTAGTTCAGATTGAAGCGCAGATGCTGACCATCGCGAAACAGCAGGGCTTTAGCAACGTAAAGGCGTTCAACCACGCCATCTTCGAGAACAAGAAGTTATATGGAACCAGCGGTGCGCAGGTGTTGGCGCTTTACCAGCATTATGCGGACCAGATGTATCAGAAGCTGCCGCAATATTTCGGCCGGCTGCCCAAGAATAAGTTGGTTGTGACGCCAATGGAAGCGTTCCGTGCGCCGGACGGTGTACCGGCCGATTATTCCATCGGCGCAGGCGATGGATCGCGGCCCGGACACATTAACGTCAATGAATACGATCCCACGCACCGTTTGCTGCTGAATGCCGAGGCCATCGCTTATCACGAAGGAGTGCCCGGACATCACCTGCAGTTCTCCGTCGCGCAGGAATTGAAAGATATACCGCCGTTTCGTAAGTTTGACGAGTACAGCGCATATTCCGAAGGCTGGGTGCTTTACACTGAGACGCTGGCGCATGAGATGGGCTTCTATCAGGACCCATTCAGCGAATATGGACGGCTGCAGAATCTTATGTGGCGGTCGATTCGCCTGGTGGTGGATACCGGTGTCCACTCACAACACTGGTCGCGGCAGCAGATGATCGACTTTTTCCACGACCACACGGCGATGGACGAGCAGAATATTGAGAGCGAAGTGGACCGCTATATCGCGTGGCCCGGGCAGGCATTGAGTTACAAACTGGGTGAAATGACGATTTTGCGCATGCGCGAAAAGGCGAAGGCAAAGCTGGGCGCGAAGTTCGACATCAGGGCCTTTCATGATGCTGTGCTGGGTAAGGGCCCGTTGCCACTGGATGTGCTGGAAAGTTATTTGAATGAATGGATCGACGCCCAGGCGAAGAGAATGTAAATTACTGGCGCTCCAGGGTCGGCATCTTAGGAACGCGCGCTGTCAGGAACCGCACCCGCTGCCTTACGGCGTCGAACTGGGACTCATCGACGATGTAGTTTGCTTGCGGCTGAAGTTTCAGAAGGTACTGGATGTTCTCAGCCCGCTCCGGCCTAGCAGGCAGTACGCGTTCCAGGTAATGCGAAAGGCCTTCCGGATCGAAGCCTGCATGCGCCAGCGCCTCTACAGCCAACTCATCAGCTTCCATGGCTGCTTTTCCTTGGGCAGCCCGGGGAACCAGCGTGCCCTCCGAACATCCGTTACCCATGAAAATCAGGGGAACGGACGCAAGTGAGTCCGCCTTTGTTAGGCTGCGAAGTCCTTGCTGCAGTACAGTTCGCTGCATGGCCTGCGCCAGGACACCCGCGAACTCAGCCTCGTCTTGCGCGGCCAGAAACAAAGCTTCGGGAACGAAAATGTAACCTGCTGGCAGAGCAACGGGCTCGTGGGTAACGCTGCATTGGTCTTCGGAAATTACCTTGACTGTAAAAGGAAAATCGGCGTTCTTGATTTGCGTGCCGACCCGCTGGGTGATTCGATCGAGGTAGCTCTGGACCTCAGCGTCATTTACAGTGCGCGAGCTGAACCGCTCAGCCATCTGCCGGCCTAAGGCCGCTTCCTTTTCCAGATTCGGCGAAGTTGTCTCCTGAGCGTGGAGTAAACATCCGCTCAAAAGCATTCCAAGAGCGAAGCTGTTGCGCATTATTTTTTATCGTATAACGGCGGCTGGCTGGTCAAGAAGCCAACCGCTGCCTGACGGCGCGAACTCAGATGCATCGACGATGTACGCTAGTCGCGAAGCTTCTCTTCGTTCGTCTCCGGTGCTTCGCCGATTGCCCGTAAGGAAGCCAAGACTTCTTCGGTGTAGGCGAGGTCGCCGTCCCAGTAGCGGATCAGCACGTCGTGGTTCAAATCGACCCAGCGAGACAGCAGTTCGAAATCCTCGGCGGCCATATCCGCCTCGATAACGCGGACCATCGGCCGGATGGCAACCGAGATCATCTCCTCCGGTTTCGCTCTCGGTCCTGGCGACACCTTGATGCGAATGCCGTAATGCGCATTGCCTCGCGGTGAAATCCAAACCACAAAGGGCAAGCCCGTCAGTCTCGGACTTAGATTCGCCATCAGGAATAAATCGATTTCCTCAACAACCGGCATGTTGTTCTCCTCCTAGCGGGCAGCTTACGCTCAAAAGCATCGCGATATCGAAGCCGCTCGGCATCTCTTCCGCGCTTACAACGGCGGCTGCTGGTCCGCCGGTTTTTCACCCGGCCGGTAAAGCGACGGGATCTTGCGTTTTTGTTCCTGCTCCTGCTGCTGCTCGGCGTCCGCCGCCTTCTTGCGCGCTTTCACCTCGTTCGCAGGCATCATCGCGTCCCGCTCTTTCTTCTCTTTGCTATCTTCGCTGGCTAAATCGCCCGATCGTTTGCGCGAATCCTCTTTCGACAGTTCCTGGCTGTCGGAAGTGGTATCAATCGCTTCATCCAGCACGAATTTAAAGCGATCCATGTCATGCGGATTGCTCTCCTGAATCTTGTTCAGCGTGGCAAGAAAGTCTTTTTCACCATTCAAGACGGCAATGGTACCGGCATCGATGTCTTTCTTGTGCCGCAGCGCATCGTCTGCGGCTGAATCAATCGCTTCGATGATGTGCGTGTAATCTTCCAGGTAATTGTGAACGAAAATGCTGCGGCCGGCCTTATCCTTGGCCAGATACTGCTGCACCAGATCGAGCCGCTGGCGAGCCAGCTTCACATACAGCGCCAGCCGCTGGTTTGGATCCTGCGCCAGGCGAACCTGGTCGATCTCGTTGGGAGTAAGGAAGTCTCGATCCTGAGCAGCTCCATTACCGGCATAAAACAGCAACGTTGACGATAGCAGAGCCACAGCGGCGCCGCGCTGCCTCATTTCCTCATCACTCCGTCGAGCAGCTTTTCGTGAATGTCTTCCACTTTGCGCTTGGTCTGCTCGGCCCAGCCGCGCTCCGTCACGCTCAAATCGTCAATCAGGCCCGAAAGGCGCCGCTGCAAATACGCAACCTTCATTTCGGCCTTCTTGTAGTAGCGGGCTTTATTGGTGACCGCCAGCGACTGCACGCACGCCTGCAGAGCCGTCGTCATATTATCCAGCGCCGCGTCGCCCTTGTCGGTGGTGCCGCTCTTATAGAAGTTGCGCGCGTTGTCGAACGATTCGTCGGCATATGTCAGCGCAAGTTCAGACCTCTTAGCGGGGTCATGCTCCTGGTTGATTTCCGCCAGAAACGACTGGGCGGC
>PLRJ01000054.1 GCA_003163855.1 Bryobacterales bacterium
AACTATTGCAAGTAGATACTAGTGCTCCGTTCAGTCATCTATGGACAAAGGGACTGAATGGGACCCAAATGGACATTCAAGTGGCCGCCGCCAGCCTTGCCTTGTCACATCAAGCCGCACCCGAAATGCTGCCCTTACTGGAACGTGCACTCACCGCGAAAACGCAGATGTCGCCAGACGCCGCGCTGGAGTCTGCTTACATTTGGACGGCCATCCAGGTGGATGAGGCGGCGGCAGCGAAGGCTGAGCCCGTTGCCAGAAGGCTTACCGAGACCTTTCCGGCTTCCGCCGAAGCGACAGCCCTTTACATGCAGGTTCTGATGAAGCAGAACAAATTGGCCGAGGCTGAGAATGTCGCTATCAAGTTCACGAAGGCGGAGGGTGACGATCCGGCAGTAACCAACTGGCTGATTAACTGCTACGAATCTGAAAAGCGTTTTAAGGACTCGGCGGCGCTCGCGCTCAAAATGTCGAGCGGCGAGAAAGCCACCACCATGTCGTACAACTTGATGGGCTGGGACGCGGTTTTGGCACACGCTGTGCCGCCTGAAACGCTAGAGGCGGTGCAACATGCCGCTACCTCTAACGCCAGCAACGCGCCACTCCTTCACACTTTGGCAATGATGTACGCCGAGGTTGGAAAGGGGCGAGAGGCGCGCAGCATGGCCGCGCAGGCGATGGCGAATTGGGGCCTGACGGAACCGAATTCGGAAATTTGGCTGATTTACGGCAGGATCGCGGAAGATTACGGCCTGACGGAGGAAGCGAGATCGGCTTACAGAAAGGTAGAGTCACCTATATACAAGGCTCTGACTCCCGACAGCACCAGCTTCGCGATTGCCCAGGAACGATTGAAGCTTCTGGAGCAACGAACAAACAAGCCCATCAACTAAACTTGTCAAAGTGCCTGGCAATTCTCTGCGAGTTCTTATATCCGCTGAACAAATTCAGCAACGCGTGCGCGAAATGGCGGATCAAATCGAAAACGATTTTCCCCAAGGACCGATCTACATTGTCTCCGTTCTAAAAGGCGCCTTCGTGTTTGTCGCGGACCTGGCGCGGGCTTTAAAGCGGCACTCTGTGCGTATCGAGTTCATGGCTATTTCCAGTTATGGGAATCAGAAAACCAGCTCAGGGCAAGTGAAGGTCACGCGCGATCTGGATGTCAACATCGAGGGCCACGATGTTCTGATTGTCGAGGACATTATCGACAGCGGTGTCACGCTCAGTTATCTCAAGCGGCTGCTGGAACAACGCAAGCCGCGATCCTTGGCTATCGCGACTTTGTTGGACAAGCCCGACCGCCGAATCGCTCCGGTCGATGTTAAATACATCGGCTTCCAAATCCCCGATGAGTTCGTAGTTGGCTATGGGCTCGATTACGCCGAGGATTACCGGAACCTGGGCGATATCTGCGTTTTGTCCTAACCGCACTACGCGAACTTTCGCCGAAAAACACTCTCCAGCTCTTCGCGGCCTGCCACCGCCTCTGCCACGCGCGCCACAATCTGCTCCGATTCGCGATGCAGTTCCAGCGCCTGTAACGCTTCCTCCGCTACGCGCAGGCGCGCCGTGCGCACTTGTTGCAGCAGGAAATCCAGTGCCGCATCCAGGCGCGACGTACTCATAGCGCGCAGCAACACTGCACCGGCGCCCAGCGCCTGCACCTTGGTCCACTCGGCTTGCAGCATGGCCAACGCTTCCGGCAACCGCGATGCACCCAATGCCAGCGCCGCTTCCTCCCGGACCTCTTCCTTCTTGTGCTGGAGGAACTCGGCTACGAAGGGAATACCGGCGACGGTTTCCAACTCCAGCAGCGACTCCAGCACCTGCCCCGTCACCCGAACTTCTTCATCCCCGGCTCGCGCCTTCAGACGCAGCAGCAGCGCCGCATCCTCACCGCCCATATGCTCTAACGCGCGCGCAGCGTCGGCTCGCACCTTGGCGTCGTCTTCTGTTACCGCATTCACCAGGTGAAGCAGAATTTCGCCTCGGCGAATATCGCGGCACTGCACCAGCGCCAGCGCACAGGTGGCGCGCAACACACCGGCCGTGTCCGATTTGCCGCCGCGCACGGGCTCCCACTGGTGATGCTGCACGCCGCGTAGAAAGACGGCCGAATCGTCGCAGCCCATATCCTTAAGAGCCTGCGAAATCGCATTTTTTCCCCAGCATTGTGGATCGCTTTCAGCAGCTTTGACGAACAGCCGGTCGAACGCCGCTAGAAGATCGGGAAGCAGCGCGAATTCCTGCCATTCGCCCGCGATGGCCGCCGCTTTCGCCACGATAAGGTTGACCTTGTCGCGCAGGGCCCTGCGCAGCTCGGCCACCGTCTCCTGTGAGCGCTCCGCGCTGCGCACAGATTTCAAATGTTCCAGCTGCTGCTGCACACGGTCGTTCTTCATTAGCTCTGGCCAGTCAATTGAGCGGAACGAAACCGGCGAACATCGTGCCCGCTTCTGCCAGCGTGTTCAGCGGAACGTAGTCGCAGGCGGCAGCATAGCGTTGCCACATGACGGCCAAGCCGGCATGCTGGTGCGCTTTCTCTAATCCACCTTCCGCCCACTCGAAAACTTCGACGATTGTCCCGTCAGCGGCAGAGGCGACGATGTGGGGACGATCCGTCGCTAGCCCAAGGCTTCGCAAATATGGTACGTGTTCGTGCGAAAGCGCCAATAAGTCAGCTTCTTTGCCCTGCTTAGGTTTATACGCAACGATGGAGAGGCGCGCCGTTGGATTGTTCACCCTACTATCAGATCACCTTCTCCGGATGCCGCCTGGCTACCCAAAGCTGGTGCGCCCGCGCCGTCAGGAACATGGCGCTGATAGTTGCCACCAGCACAATGATCTGCTGCCACCATGGAAGATTGGGATCGGCATCATGACTTAGCGCGTCGGCGCCGATGCAGCACAGCACATGAACGGAGAAGACTTCAATGGAGGCCTGGCCCAGGCGCGCCAGTGGACGAAACACAGCGACTGAAGCGATCGACGTTCCATACCTCACCAGCAGCAAAGCGATGGCGGAAAAATTAACGATGCGGACCGACGCCAGATGCCATTTGTCCACCAACCAGCCGTAGACGTTCGGATCGATCCACTGATCCGCCGGACAGTAGCGTAGCACCAGGAAGACAGCGGCGACGGCCATGCTTATCTGTAACAGCCATCGCGGAATGCGGAGCGGTTCTTTCGTGGAACTATCGGCCAAATTTTCCGCATACATGGTGCCTAGAGCGAGTCCCACAATCCATAGCAGTTGCCAGGCAAAAAGATCAAACGATCCGGTGGAATTCTCAGGCACGTGCAGGCCGAAGATGTCGGAATGGCGATAAACCCAAGCGCGCAATCCAAATTGCGCTGCCGCCCAAACCACGAAACTCGAGTAGATGACTGGTTCCCAACTCCAGCGCTGAGCCGCCTTGCGCGCGATGGGTGTCATGGCCATGAACATGACATACATGGGCAGGATGTCCAGCAGAGAGGGCCGATACTCCAGCAACACAGCCGCTATGATGGCGCGTTTAGGACTTTGCAGGTAGTAAGAAAGTAAGTTGCGCAGCGCGTCACGATGAAACGCAACGCCCACTTCGGCCACCAGGGTGAATGCAATCGCCAGCAGGCCGCAATGGTAGGCGTAGACTCGCAGCGTGCGCTTGCCAATATCGCGCAAGGCTCCTAATTCACCGCGCTTGCGTTGCGCGCGGAACTGAATCTGGCCCACCATGAAGGCGGCCAGAAAGATGAAGCCTTCCGCGCCGGAGACAAAACCGAAAGTCTGGTTGGAAAGGGTACTCGCCTTGGTGGGCAGATGCGTTAGCGCCATCCACAACAACAAGAAACCCCGCAGAATATCTAATTCAACAACCCGTCCGCTCTTTTTGACGGGTTGACTAACTGTTTGGGTGACCGTTTTTAAGCCCAAGCAGTGGGACGATTAAATCTTCGGTTTTGGTGCAGGCAATTCGCGCGCTTCGCAGACGGACGGCCAGCCGGCACGCGCATGCGCTCCGTCACAAAACGGTTTATTTTCGGACAATCCGCAGCGGCATAGTGAAATCACCGACCTGCCGGCCAGACCGAACGGATTTCCGGCCGCGTCATAGATCTGAAAATCGCCTTCAATCCGGATGGGACCATTGTTCAAGATGGTGACTTTTGTTGACATTCAGCCTGATGGTAGCAAAGGCATTCACTCGGGCTCCTATAATTGTCATCGCGGGTATATTCAGTGATCCAATTCGTTCTCGAGTCCGACCGGAAACTGTTTGAAGGCGCTATGGGCTTCGCTCAGCAACAGGTCAAGCGGTTGATAGAAAAGCATCCGGATTTTTATCCGATGTACACGGAAGGGGGCCAATGGCATCACGATGGGCCGAAATTCACCCATTGGTGCGATGGTTTTTTGCCCGGCATGATGTGGCTTTTTCTGAAGCATCGCGGCCAGGATAAAGCGGAATCCAGGTTTTGGATGGACCAGGCTATCCGTTACAGCCGCCCGTTGGAGACGCGCATTCCTGAAAGCGACGTGCACGATATGGGCTTCATTTTTTTCTCAACTTTCTACCGCTGGTATCGATTGACGCGTGACAACTCCATTCACGAGATTGTGCTGGAAGCGGGTAAGAAGCTGGCCAGCCATTTCAACGATAACGGCCAGTATCTGCAATCCATGGTGGCGGAAGATTCCATCTTCATCGACGTCATGATGAATGTCGGCCTTATTTTTTATGCGGCTCGCGAACTGAACGACAAGCGTCTGCGCGATATTGCGACGCGCCATTGCATCACCACTCGACGCACGCTGATCCGTGCCGACGGTTCGACGGCGCATGAAGGCATTTTTGATCTGGAGACAGGTGAGTTTCTGCGCCAGGTTACACAGCAGGGTTTTCGTGGTGACTCGTGCTGGTCGCGCGGACTCACCTGGGCGCTCTACGGTTTTACAGCGTCGTATGAGTACAGCCGCGATCCGCGCTTCCTCAGCACTGCCGAAGCCTGTGCCGATTACTACATAACGCATACACCCTCCGATGGTGTTCCGCCATGGGACTACAACGCCCCGACAGAAGAACGGCTGGTGGATTCGTCGGCCGCCGCCATCGCCGCCGCGGGGTTAATGCGGCTGTGCCGGCACATTGCTGACCCCATGAAGGGCCACTTCTATTGGTCCACCGCCATTCATATTCTGCGGACGTTGTGCAGTAAGTACATGGACCCGCGCGAGACCGATTGGGAAGGCGTGCTGAAGGGCGGCGTTTATCACCTGCCCAAGGATTTAGGCGTCAACGAGTCGGTGATGTGGGGCGACTATTATTTTGTCGAAGCTTTGGAAGAAGCTTTGCGAGTGATGCGAACGGCTAGCAGCGGGACGCCTGTCGCGCCTAATTAATTCGCCTCCTGGAAAGTACACTAGAGAGGTACAGTAGGAGGCGCTCCATGGCGGCCATCACCTTTTCATTAAACGGCAGCAAGCAGACGGTTCAGGCCCAGCCCGACATGCCACTGCTTTGGGTTCTGCGCGATACGCTGCAACTCACCGGAACTAAGTACGGCTGCGGCATTGCGCTTTGCGGCGCCTGCACGGTTCATGTGGACGGGCATCCCACGCGCTCCTGTGTCACTCCGGTTGGGACGCTGGCGGGTAAGTCCGTCATCACAATCGAAGGACTCTCGAAAGATCTGACGCATCCCGTCCAGCAAGCCTGGATTGAAGAGGACGTGCCGCAATGTGGCTACTGCCAATCGGGTCAGATTATGAGTGCCGCTTCACTTCTGGAGAAAACCTCGCATCCCACTGATGCTGATATCGACGAAGCGATGCGGGGAAATATCTGCCGCTGTGGAACCTATTCGCAAATTCGGCGCGCCATGCACCGCGCCGCCGAGATTAAGTCGAAAGGAGTTTCGGCGTGAGCTCATTGACTATAAACAGGCGTGAGCTGCTGGGCGGTCTTGGCGGCTTCCTGATGGCCGTTGCCTTGCCTGAATCATCGCCCGCAAAAGCCCAGCGTCCCGGCGGCGCTCCGCTGAAGCCCAATGCCTATATCCACATCGCGCCGGATAACACCGTCACCTTCACCATCGTTAAAGGTGAGATGGGGCAAGGAACACTCACATCACTGTCGATGATTCTGGCCGATGAGCTTGATTGCGATTGGGCCACTGTGCGCACCGAATTTGCTCCAGTCGATCCGGCATCGTTCGGACCCATGCAAGGCGTGTATGGCAGCACCAGCATTCGCACCATGTGGAAGCCGATGCGGGCTGCGGGAGCCACTGCGCGGCTGATGCTTGTCCAGGCAGCGGCGCAGAAGTGGAACATCGATGCGGCGCAGCTTCGAACCGAGAACGGCTTCGTCGTCGGCCCAAGTCAGCGGGCCGCTTATGGAGCGCTCGCCGAGATTGCGGCGCAACTGCCTGTTCCGCAAAACGCACCGCAGAAAGACTCCAAAAGCTTCAAACTGATTGGCACTCCAGCCAAACGTCTTGATACGCGCGACAAAGTAAGCGGAGCCACCAAGTTCGGGATTGACGCGCATGTTCCAGGCATGTCTTACGCAGTGCTGGCTCGTTGTCCGGTCTTTGGTGGCAAAGTAGCCAGCGTGGATGCGGCGAAGGCCAGGGCGGTTCCGGGAGTGCGAGACATTGTCGTCGTTTCGCGCGGCGTAGCTGTTCTCGCCGACAACACCTGGTCTGCTATGCAGGGCCGCAAGGCACTGCAGGTCCAGTGGGACGAAGGTGCGAACGCCGGGCTTAGCAGCGCTGTTATCCGGCAGAAGATGATCGAGCTGGCCGCACAACCAGGCGCGGTCGCCAAGAACGACGGTGACTACGCAACCGTACTCGCTCAGGCCGGGCGCAAGTTGGAGGCGGTTTATGAAGCTCCTTATTTGTCGCATGCGTGCATGGAACCGCTGAACTGTACAGTGGCTCTCAAGGGCGACAAATGCGAAATCTGGTCTTCGACTCAGATGCCCAGCGGCGCGCGCCAAGTGGCAGCGAAAATAGCCGGTCTTAAGCCCGATCAGATCACCGTCCATAGCATGTTCATGGGCGGAGGATTCGGGCGGCGCGGCGGCACCGACTACGTCGAAGAAGCTGTGGAGATTGCCAAAGTCGCGGGTGTTCCCGTCAAATTGACATGGTCGCGCGAAGACGATATCCAGCATGGACCTTTCCGTCCTGCTGCTTACGTCACCTTCGCCGGAGCGCTGGACGCCGATGGCTGGCCGCTTGTTTATAGCTCGCGCGTGGTGTGTCCGTCGTTTTTCGGGACCGGCGACGGTGTAGACGGCATCGCGGTGGAAGGCATCGATTCGCTGGAATACACCTTCCCGCATTTTCACGTGGATTATCAGAAAGCCGACGGCACCATTCCGACGTCGTTCTGGCGCTCGGTCGGTTATTCGCAGAACACATTTTTTGCCGAGTCGTTTTTGGATGAGCTGGCTGCGGCAGGCAAGAAGGACCCGCTGGAAGTGCGCCGGCGCCTGCTGGCGAAGTCGCCGCGACTGTTGGCCGTTCTGAATCTTGCCGCGGAGAAAGCGAACTGGGGCCAGCCACCTGCCGGCCGCTTTCAGGGCATGGCAATCGTGAATAACCTGGGAAGTTACACGGCGGAAGTCGCCGAAGTCTCCATCAGCGAAGGCAAGCTGCGCGTTCATCGCGTCGTCTGCGCGGTCGATTGCGGCCAGGTGGTGAATCCCGCCATTGTGAAACAGCAGATGGAAAGCGGCATCGCCTACGGTCTGACGGCTGCGCTGAAGGGCGAAATCACCATCGACAAAGGACGCGTGCAGCAAGGCAACTTCGACACCTATGGTATGTTGCGCATCGATGAGATGCCTTCTATTGAAGTCCACATCGTTGCCAGTTCGCAAGCGCCCGGCGGCATTGGTGAAGCCAGCACCCCGCCCATCGCGCCCGCCGTTGCCAACGCCATTTTCGCAGCTACCGGCAAACGTATTCGTACACTTCCTATAAAAAATGAAGCTTTGGCTTAGCTTTTCAAACAAGACGCTGCCTGCAGCGGCGGCCTTTGCGCTATTCGCTCTTGGATCGTCCCTCTGTTCGGCCGCTCCTGTGCCGATCTACAAAACTCTCTACGTATTTGGCGACAGCTATTCGGACATGGGCGAAGGCTACCTCGATTGCGATGGCCCCACCGCCGTCGCCTTTCTCGCCAGCCGCCTTGGCCTGAAGTTGCTTCCCTCCAACGACCCCCAGGTAGGCAAGAACAGCAGCCTCGACTTTGCCATCAGTGGCGCACAAACCGGCTCTGGCGAGGGCAAGCGCACCGGTGACGCCATGCTGGGTGTCGGCATGCAGAACCAAGTGGAGACCTTCTCACAATTGGTGCAGTTAAAGGTTATCGAGTTTGATCCTCAGACCACTCTCTTCTTCCTCGCCGGCGGCTTGAACGATCGCAAGGTGCCTGGCAATACCACCGTCGCCAACCTGGAAGGCGAAATTAAGACGCTTTACTCCCTGGGTGCGCGCCATTTTTCCATCGCAATGCTGCCCATCGCCATTCCTCCTTTCAGCGAAGTGGGTAAGCGCCTGAACCCGCTGATTCAACCCATTCCAGCCGCCATGATGGCTCAATTGCCAGGCGCACAGATCAACTTAAGCCACTGGGGCACGTTCTTTGACGAAGTGATGGAAAAGCCCGCCGAGTACGGCATTAAAAATACGACCGACGCCTGCGCCGGACGTGCCATCTTTAATCAAGACATTACACCCTGTATGGCACCCGAAACTTACTTCTACTATCATGCCGGCCACCCGTCGATGGCGGTGCACAAAATCGTGGGCGAAAAGCTATATAAGGAATTGACTTCGCAAGCCAGGCAGTAGAATTTACTCGACTTCCAATTCCCCGCAAATGGCGAAGTTGAATTCCGGGACACTCACCATAAGCGCGCCATGAACTTTGCGCGAGTCCGGCTCACTAAGCCGCTGGTAAACCGCTGCCTCCAGGCACTCCATGAAATCAAGTTGCAACTCAACCCTGTTGCAGCACGAGCAGCAGAGTTCAATATGCTCTTCAAACGCCTCAGCAGCTATCTTTTCCTCGCTGTGCATGCAAATCTCAGAACGGGACTGCGTCGCCAGCGACTCCTCAGGGTTTCTGACTTCAGCCTGATCGACGGATCCCAAGCGTTTTGAGCCACCCTGGCTAAGCAGAGCCGCTCCCAGGCGCTCACCCGAGCAATCGCTTCGCGATGAACTTCCGCTGCTATGTAACGCCTGATTCAAGTCCAGAAACTTGATCCGAACTGTCAACCGCAGATCCCGGTTTGTGCTTTCCGAATGAAGTTGGGACATTTCTACCGCCTAGGTTGCAAACGAAAGGCCATAAGGTTACTCCTTTAGAATAGCGGCGATCTGTAACATAGCACAGCCTATAGGAGTTTTACGTAAGCTACAAAAAGTACTGGGAATAGGAAAATATTACCGCTAAAAACCTCCTATAGGCGGTACTTCCTGGAGGGAGATGCTCGGACTACGAGAAGGTGGAGAAACGCCTCGAACGCAGGACCAGATCCACATTGGGCATATCGTTGGTTTGGACCCAATGGTGCGCCTTCTGCGCCGGGTACCCCAAATTCAACCAGCGATCAAGCAGCCGCTGCTTTAGCTCGTCTCTGGGAACATCCAGAAAGGCTGTAAGATCGAAACACGCTGCGAGTTCGTTCCAAGGTTCACGATCCAACAGTAGATAATTGCCTTCTACAACAACAACCCTTACGTCGGAATGAATGATGGACGCCCCGGCACGAGCCAGATCCGCTTCGCGGTCAAATAGCGGAACAGCGACGCTCGGCTCAGCTCGACGAATGCGCCACAGCATGTTGGCGAAACCGGCAAAATCAAAGCTGTCTGGAGCCCCTTTGCGCGCCCGCAAACCGAGATCCTCAAGAACGGCGTTGTCATAATGAAACCCGTCCATAGGAACAATCTTGGCTGTTCCTGCGGGGAACCGTCCGACCAGAATCTCAGCTAGTGTCGATTTGCCTGCCCCGGGCGGACCTGCCAACGCGACCATACATCGGCTTTGGGACACAAGATGTTCCCTAATGGCGTCAACCAATTGTTGTATGAGGAACGTAACCAGATTAAGTGTTCGACTGCGCCAGCTTTTGCGCGCGCTGCCACTGTAGCTTGTCGCGATACTCCTGGTACAGCGTGCTGAAACCCGCCCAGAAGTAGCCGCTCACGAACAACAACAGGAATGGGAGCGCCAAGTAGTTCATGGTGTCGATCGCGAACATCACCATGTAGACAAAGTAACCGCCGATTGCCAATTCGATGTAAGGCAGCCACCCACTCCGGCGTTGATAGGCCGTTGGCTGCATCTTCATTTTTTGAGAACCGATGGCGTATTTGGCTGTGCGCGCAAAGCTGGTCTTGATATTGCACAGCGCCTCCAACACTCCTTTGCTATTGCTCACCGTCAGGGCCACACCGGCCGCCATCAACATCGGGAGAAAGGCAATTGTCTTCCACCAGGACTTCGGGTAGAGTTCGCGCTGTGCGTAAAGATAAAAAGCTGATATCGACCAGAAAGAAGCAATGATCAGGGGAAAATCGATCATCGCCATCTGGAACACGCCCATGTAAAAGCGCACGATCATCACCGGCAGCATCAGCATCGAGACAATGATCATCAGGGGATAAGAAATATTGGGAGTGAGATGCAGAAACGCCTCGGCTTTTACGCGGAACGGCAGATCGGCCCTCAGTATGCGTGGGAGGAGCTTCAGGCAAACCTGCGTCAGACCTTTAGCCCAGCGCGCCTGCTGCACCTGGAAACCGTAGGTCTCCACCGGCAGTTCCGACGGACAATCGATTCCGGGAACGTAGACAAACCGCCATCCCTTCAATTGAGCACGGTAGCTGAGATCGGAATCTTCAGTCAGCGTTTCGTGCTGCCAGCCGCCCGCGTCGTCAATCATTGTGCGGCGCAGAACACCGGCTGTGCCGTTGAAGTTAAAGAACAATCCAGATCCGCAGCGCGCGCCATGCTCCAGCACAAAGTGGGCGTCAAGCAGCATCGATTCTACTTGCGTTAGAATGTTGAACTCGCGGTTCAAATAGCTCCAGCGCGTCTGAACAACACCTACTTTGGGGTCGGTGAAGAAGTGAACTGTCCGATGCAGAAAGTCCACCGGTGGAATGAAATCGGCATCGAAGATGGCGATTAGCTCACCTGTTGCGGTTTCAAGCCCTTCCTGCAAGGCCCCGGCTTTATAGCCGTGCCGGTTCGTCCGGTGCCGGTATTCGACCGGAAATCCCTGCGCAATGTACTCGTTGCACAAACGCTCGGTGTAAGGATGCGTTTCGTCAGTCGAATCGTCAAGTACCTGTATCTGCAGCAGTTCGCGCGGATAATCTATCTTTGTTATTTCTTCCAACAGCCGCTCCACCACGTACCGTTCGTTGTAAAGCGGTAGCTGAATGGTGACCTTCGGAAGCCGAGAAAAGTTTTTCGGAGAACTCTCCAGCAGGTTCTTACGATATTTGCGATACCGAAGGATTGTCTCGTAGCGGTGCAAGCCGTAAATGGAAAGGATAATAAGGATGCTGAAGTAAGGAACCAGCAGAGCCCAGTCAAACGGTGACAGCCGGTAGAGCCCCGAGAATGTATCGTCCAACAAACCTGTCATCACACGCGATCCCAGCGATTGCTGCGAGACCAGGAAGGCAGGTACCACGATGTATGCTGTCATTCGTTGACCACTCCGAAAAAACGCTCAGCGCACTATTCACGAAGTATGAACCATTTTAGCCTGTTTTCTATACCTTGCAAAAGCGCAGGTCAACAGGATAAAGGCTAAAGTTTCTTCATGTTCGGGCGGTCAGCAAGGCAGCGGCATAGAGAAATACCTCGCGGAGCATGGCCGCGGTCAAGCGGCCGGTCGAGGTATTTTGCTGGCTCGGATGGTAGGACGCAAGTAGTGCCGGACCATCTTCTTGCGGGTTGGACAGCACCCCATGACCGAAGGCGCACGCCGTTTTTTTGCCCCTTTTCCTTAATAGGGCCAGATAGGCGTCAAAAGCAATTTTCCCCAAAGCCACTATCACTTGTGCGCGCGTAAGCAGGGCGAGTTCGCGCTCCAAATACCGACGGCACGTCAGAATCTCTAGCGGAAGCGGTTTATTGTCCGGTGGCACGCAGCGAACAGGGCAGGTGATATAGGCATCATTCAGCTTCAGGCCATCATCGATTGAGGTACTGGTCGGCTGGTTGGCGAAACCGGCTTCATGGAGCGCGCGATAGAGGAACTCTCCCGACCGGTCGCCGGTAAAAACCCGGCCTGTGCGATTGGCGCCATGCGCACCAGGTGCCAGCCCAACAATCACCACGCGAGCTTTCGGGTCGCCGAAACCGGTTATCGGCTTACTCCAGTAGGTTTCCTCCCGATAGGCCCGCCGGCGGACACGCCCAATCTCCTCGCGGTGAGCTACCAGTCGCGGACACAAGCGGCAGGCCAGCACCTCCCGATTTAACAATGGAAACGAATCAGACACCTATTGGAACTATAGACAGAGGGACGTATGGAAACTCTTGTTAGGGGAGGTATTGGAGCGCTGGCGGTATTGTCATCCTTGCTCTGCATAGGTCCGGCGGTCGCGGAGAAACCGCCCCCGGGTACTTCGCTGAGGCACTTCACCAGAGTGACCGACGGCATCCTGGCTGGATCAAAGCCAACCCGAGACGCAGACTTTATCTTCTTGAAGTCGCAAGGAGTTCGTTTTCTGCTCCAACCCCGCTTTCTGCCATTTCTTGCCGGATATGAACGCTCTAAAGCAAAACGGTACGGAATGGAATATTTGTCCGTTCCCATGAATGCGTCACCGTTCGCGCCTTCCGAAAAACACGTTAACGCGGCCCTCAGGATTATGCGGACTAAAGCGGACAAGCCTCTCTACTTACACTGCGTGCTTGGCCGCGACCGAACAAGTCTGCTGGTGGGACTCTATATGATTTATTTCGAAGGGGCATCGAAGGAGCAAGCCTACGCGGAGATGAAAGCAGAAGGCTTTCGCACCGTATTCTTTGTTCACGGGCTAAAGGCTTACTTCGACAAGCACACAAAATTGCCACCCGAGCTGGCGGATTTGGCTGTTTCCGAGGCTCCACACTCTAACTGAGAGGACGAATTAACGGATAAATCGAACCGCACCCAAGTTGCCAGCTGCGCGGTCTGGATTGTTAAGCGCGTCTTTTCGGTACTGATGCAACGAAGCGGAAAGAGATTGGATGGAAAGGCGCGCCAGATCAGCCTGGAGTGGATTGCGAAACAGTGGCAGAAGATCGGAAAACACCTCCACCAGATACGGATCGCGCCACCCTTTATCGCGCCCTTCGTGGATTAGGCCGATTGCTTCCTCGGAAGAATAGGCACGTTTATAGGGTCGCTCGGTAGTCAGCGCGTCATAGATATCGGCCAATTGAACAATCCTTGCTAACAAGGGAATCTGCTCGCCTTTCAACCCGTCGGGGTAGCCGGATCCGTCCCATTTCTCATGATGATGCCGAATAATGGGTAACACGGGAGCAAGTGATTTCATACAACTGCAGATGCGCTCGCCGCGCTCGCAGTGCGACTTCATAATTTCCCACTCGTCGGGACTAAGCGGACCTGGCTTGAACAAAA
The DNA here is from genome assembly GCA_003163855.1 of Bryobacterales bacterium. GTDB lineage: Bacteria > Acidobacteriota > Terriglobia > Bryobacterales > Bryobacteraceae > Bog-105. Next base: position 13,668 of record PLRJ01000054.1, read on the forward strand.
TGCGATCGGGAACCCCTATCTTTCCGATATCGTGCAGATAGCCGCCGCGCTGCAAATTGAGGATGTCAATGGCCGGCAGTCCCAGGGCGATACCCATAGCCGCAGCCATCAGGGCCAAACGCTGGCAGTGCTGGCCCAGATCCGGATCGCGTTCCTCTACCGACTTCGCCACCGAAAATAGAATGCTTTCCGATTCATCAAGCGTCTCCAGCATTACTTTGTGCCGAATGCTGGCCTGCACGCGCGCACGAATGGCACCCGGGTTCTTGGGTGCTATCAGAAACTCGTCCGCGCCCGCTTCAATCGCCCGGGCCTCATATTCCTGGTCGGTCGCCGTAGCTTGTATAAAGATGGGCAGCAAGCGGGTCGATTCGGCGCGCCGTAGCGTCTCGCAAAACTCGATGCCTCCAATCTCCGGAACATGCAAATCCACCAGCACCAGATCTGCCCGCCGGCTGGCAAGAATAGTGAAGGCCTCCGAATCGCAGGCTGCCTCGATCAAGTCGTGCCGGAGATCGGTGAGGATGTGACGAATGGCTGCCCGCTTCTCGGCATCGGGGTCAACCACAAGAATCTGTCGTGTCACCATAGCTTGGTCCTGCACATCGCGCGTCTCTTCTTGCTGGTCGGCTGGAAAGCCCCCTGCTACGCCTCCAGGTACAAGACCTCCGCCTTGGAAGCCTGCGGCTGGGAAGCCTCCGGGTGGAAACCCCCTTCCCCCCTTCGGATTGAAGGGAGCGCCATTGGGCGAATTACCGAATCGGTTAAGCATGTGGCTGGCTCCTGTGTTTCTATCGACATAAGTGAGAAACCGCTTTAACTCCTCTGGGAGGAAGTAGCCCTACGGGAGCCCTGTTCAGTACTAAGCAATCGCCTTAAACCGTTTCAGGGCAAGGCTCACTGATGCCACCTGCAATCAACCCTGCTTCGCCCGCGCAAACACATCCTTCGCCGTGATTGTTCCGGCTCGTTTCTCAGTGCCCTCCACGCCGAAGTCGATCCAGCCGGAGTTCACTCCTTCCAACATCTCCTCATAGGCCCAAGTTGATCCCTTCGGCAGCCCCATATATTCCAGCGCCCCGGCCCAAGCCTCCCTCGGCACCGGTTGCGCCTTCACCTCGCGCCCCAGCACTTCACCAATGGCCTGCGCAATCTCATCCATCGACACTGGCGTACCCAGTTCGAGCACGCGCTGGCCGTTCCAATCCGTGGTCAGCAGCTCGACCACCAGGGCACCGATGTCGGCAGTCGCAATCTGCCCTACTTTGCGGTCGGTTGGCGCATAGAACACTGGCAGCGTCCCGCCCTGCGCGGCCTGCAGACCATACGTGAAGTTCTCGAAAAAACCGCCGGCGCGCACAAACGCGACCGGGAACGGCATATCCTTCAGCCCCTGCTCCAGAAGGCGCGTCGCTGTGATCAGGCCCAGGCCGCTTGGTTTCTCCGATCCGAACGACGACAACACCACTAGCTTGGGTGGCGCGCTCTGCTGGAGCGCCTGCACGTAATTCGCTACGACAGCCTTTGCCTCCGGAAATCCGGGCGACGGCGTCTGCGTCGGCGGCATCATAATGTACGCGCCCTCCACCCCTTTCAGCGCCTCTGCAATGGACGGTGCATCGTTCCAGTCCCCCTTCACCAGTTCCACACCCTTCTCAGCCCACGCAGCGCTCTTGTGCAGGTCCCGCACTAACGCTCGCACTTCCCGGCCCTTCGCCAGCAGACCCCGTGCAGTGGCCCCACCCACATGCCCTGTAATTCCTGTTACTAGAAACATTCTTGGTTTACTCCTCTCACTTCGATGTCCGCCGGCCTGATCGGGCGCAGCTATTTAATGCGCAAACGCCCAGGGCGCGGCTGCAGCCTAGCTGACTAGGGTAATCGGCGGCCACTCACGCCAAACTCGATTTCGCATGCTCTAATTGAGTCTTGAGAGAGACTCTTGGACTTGCGTCCGACTAGTCTTTGTAAGAAGGAGCGAATACCCTGAGCACAAAAATCACCGCACCCGTTGCCGCTCAAGTGCGCGAACCCGCTGACCGTTGGACTACCACCGACGCCGCGGAACTTTACGATGTAGCGAGTTGGGGAAAAGGCTATTTCTCCGTTGCTGAAAACGGTAACTTGCTGGTACATCCGACCAAAGAGCCAAATCGCAAGATCGATCTGAAACAACTTGTCGATACGCTCCAGTGGCGTGGTATCTCGCTGCCTATCCTGATCCGCTTTGCCGACATTATCAAGCACCGCTTAGGCGAGATGTTTCAGGCATTCGACAACTCTATCCGTGAGCACGGTTACAACGGCAGTTATCGCTGCGTTTATCCCATCAAAGTAAACCAGCAGCGTCAGGTAGTGGAAGAGGTTTACAATTTCGGCAAGCCTTATCACTTTGGGCTCGAGGCAGGTTCCAAGCCGGAACTGCTGGCTGTGCTCGCCATCGCCGACAACGACACGCCTATCATCTGCAACGGCTTCAAAGACGACGAATACATCGAAATGGTGATGCTGGCCAAGAAGATCGGCCGCCAGATTACGCCCGTTGTCGAAAAGTACACGGAACTCGAACTCATCGTCAAGCATGCGCAACAAGTTGGCGTCAAACCGACCATCGGTATTCGCGTCAAACTTGCCAGCCGCGGATCGGGCCGCTGGAAATCCTCAGGCGGTTATCGCTCAAAATTCGGACTTACCGTCACTGAAGCTCTAAAAGCCGTCGAATTCCTGAAGGAACGCGGCATGGCCGACACGCTGCAATTGTTGCACTTTCACCTCGGCAGCCAGATCACAAACATCCGCCAGATCAAAGCGGCCGTCATTGAAGCCGCTCGCATCTACGTTGACTTGAAAAAGGCCGGCACCGGCTTGTGTTACCTGGATGTTGGCGGCGGTCTCGGCATCGATTACGACGGCTCGCAGACCGACTTCGAATCCAGCGTCAACTATACGCTCGAAGAGTACGCGCGCGATGTGGTCTACCACATTCAAAGCATCTGCGACGAAGCCGAAGTGCCTCATCCGAACATCATTACCGAGAGCGGCCGGGCCGTTGCCGCCTATCACAGCCTTTTGGTGTTCAATGTCCTGGGCGTCAGTGGCTTCGGTGAGGAAGAGTTGCCGGTCTCGGTTTCCGAAGATTCCGAACAGGCATTAGTCGATCTGGTCGAGACGTACAAATCCATCACCAAGAAGAATCTTCTCGAGACCTACCACGACGCGCAACAGGCGCTGGATTCAGCGCTCAATCTGTTTAGCCTCGGTTACCTTCCTTTAGATCAGCGTTCCCTCGCGGAGAACTTCTACTGGGCCATCTGCCGCAAGATCCTGCGCATGGCCAAAGAACTCGATTTCTTTCCTGAGGAGTTGGAAGGGTTGGACGGCATGCTCTCCGACACCTATTTCTGCAACTTTTCTCTCTTCCAGAGCATGCCCGATAGCTGGGCAGTGAAGCAACTCTTTCCCATCATGCCCATCCACCGACTGGATGAGGCGCCCACCCGCCAAGGTGTTCTGGGCGATATCAGTTGCGACTCCGACGGCAAAGTGGATCAGTTCATCGACCGCCGCGACGTCAAGAAGACACTCTCGCTGCACACGCTGAACGATAAGCCCTATATCCTCGGAGCTTTTCTTCTGGGTGCCTATCAGGAGATCCTCGGTGACCTTCACAATCTGCTGGGCGACACGAACGCGGTCCATGTCAGCCTTGACACGCACGGCGACGTTGTGCTGGAAACGGTAGTGCAGGGCGACACTGTGCGCGAAGTGTTGAACTACGTGCAGTACAACTCGCAGGCGCTGCTGGATGCCTTCCGCAAGGATGTCGAAGTGGCCGTGCGTGAACAGCGCATCGGCTATGAAGAGTCGGGCCGCTTGCTGAAGTTCTACGAAGAGGGCTTGCAGGGATACACTTACCTGGAGCAGTAATTGGCTGCTCCCGACGTCTCGGTCGTGCTGGTGTCGCCGCGCAATCCCCTGAACATCGGGGCCGCGGCGCGCGCCATGAGCAACTTTGGATTCACCAAGATGCGCCTGGTGAATCCTTATGACCTGGCCTTTCGCGAAGCCAAATCGGCTGTCAAATCGAATTACATTCTTCAGCAGGCACAGGTCTTCACCACCGTCGCCGAGGCCATCGCGGACTGCGATCTCGTCATAGGCGGAACCTCCGTCGGTAATCGCGATCTGCATCTTCCGCTGCATCGGCTGGAAGCTGGCGGCCAGATACTGAAAGAACACAAAGGCGCCATCGCCATCCTGTTCGGCTCAGAGAAGTTCGGCCTGTCGAACGATGACATCAGCCATTGTCACTGGCTTTACCGCATCCCCGCGCGCGAAGAACACGCTTCCATGAACCTCGGTCAGGCTGTGGCCATCACACTGTATGAGTTGTGCCGCAATCCTGACATGGAGATTGCCCGCTTCGAGGCGGTGGAACGGGCGTCCGGAGCAGAGTTGGAGCGGCTGACCACACTGCTGCAGACGATGCTGACCGAAGCGGGATACATCAACGAGCGGACCAGCGTCACCTCCGAGCAAAAGCTGCGCCGCCTGGTGATGCGTCTCGGAATGCCGGCCTCTGATGCCCATACGTGGCTCGGGATTTTGCGCCAGCTTCATTGGAAGATGAAGCAGAATGGTTCGTGAAGCATCGCCGTTTGATCGGATGGCCTGACGCGAAGCTTACGGCTTTAAGAACCGAAGCGAAAAGATGTCGTAAGCTTGCTCCTTGATCGGATCGCTGAGGCCATAAAGTGCAAAGAAGTGGGTCTCGGATACGCCTGGATTGTAAATAATTACCGAAGAAACATCCGCACCCCACATGCCATTACACAGCCCATCACCTTTTTCCATATCCTCATTTTTTACTGGCTTAGGATGTGCATAGGCGCCGAACGGTTCTACCTGGTACTCGTGCCATCCCGGTTGTTCCTCATTCTGTGCCCTCACGGCTCGACAACTGGCGCGCGCTTGTGAGTCTGTAAATTTAGCGATAATTTGCTGGCGAATCGCGGCCTCAATAGGCTGAGTCGCCGGCTTCTCATGTACCTCTATTTGCGTTTGAAGGGGATAATTCATGCCGATTCGCATCCCTATTCCTTCTGCCGTATCGCCAAAGACCCACTGATTTCCGCTTTGGCATCGCTGTACCAATAACTCCAGGCCATGCTTCTTGCTTACAAACCGAACCCAAGCACATCCTTGCATCGGAGGATGGCTGGCCTGCAGCGACGTACCCGCGGCAGGTGAAGCATTCGAAACGGAAGCGGAAGTTGTCTTAGGCTCGGCTTTAAAGGTGTTCGCGTCCGCAGCCGCAAACGCTATAAACGGCTGCATAAGTTGCATGATCTTCAACTTTGAAAGAGCGCTCAACTGCCCCTTGGGTAGCAGGAACGAGATCGGCGCAAACGCCCCCAAATCCGAGCGCACCACAAGATGCAAAACATCATGTTCATCCTCGGTCAGCGCGGAAAGCTGAAGAAAGGTGACATGGGAATTCGGCCACAGGACCATATCCCGCATGCCACGGTAAATGCCACCCGCTGGACGCGGTTGAAATACGCCGTCTACTATGACGTTGTCACGCGTGTAATCGGGCGATTGCATCACAGCGTGCACACCTTCAATCATCAAGATGGCGTCGCCATTGTGCCTCTTCAGAATTGCGTCCAATTCCAGCACGTTCTCGCTCGGGAGCGACGTTCGCGATGGGGCCACTCCGTTAGGCTGCGCCGGGCGGGGTTCGCTTTGACGCACGGGGGCGGCCGCTGGCTCAACCGCCGCTCTCCCAGCATTTGCAGGGGAAGTAGCCGAGGTCGCCAGTGGTTCAAGGATCTGGCCCATCAGCGACTGCAATTGCGCCTCAGTCATGTGCGCCAACGTGCCGCTCGGTTCGAGAAAAGCAATCGGCAAAACCATGCCCGCAGCATCCACCGTGACTCGTAAAACGTCATACTTCGCCGTGTCGGCCTGCTCAATCCTCATCACCCGCACCGTTCGGCCGGCTGGGATCGAAACATCACGCCCGCCATGTACAAAACGAGCCGAGCCGCGCGATATCGCGCCGTCTAAGATGTGAACTTCACTCGGCCGTCCTACTAAATCGGTGCTCGCGTGTAGTCCATCCACTTTAACTTTGCAAAGCGCGTGGGCGCCTCCGTAATCGTTCTTTAAAGCTGCAACCGCATTCTGCCCGCGCAAAGCTCCTGCCATAGAAAGGCATACAGAGAGCGCCTGGACGATTCTTACCTTCAGCATGTTTTGCGCCTCCGACTATATGCAGATTTCTAGCGCGAACCATCGCGCCTGCTCACCATGTTCAGAACATATTGTTCAAAATTGGCCTTTTCATAGCCACGGGAGACAAATACTGTGGCGCCGTTGCGCCAGATAAAGGTGGGAGAAATAATGTGATAGCGCCTATACTGAGCAAAAACATCGTTGAGCGCCTTCGCGCCATTTGCCACGCTGTTATACGCGTCGATACGCTGCGGCGAGCTACGGATCGGCGGCGAGACTCTGGTTTTCTGGAAAATTCCAGCCACAACTGCCGGGTCGCGCGTATAGGCAACATCGGCAGTAGCGGCGGCAGTAGCCTCGCTCACTGGATATAAAATCCAGCGGATCTGGACATCGCTCAGCTTACCCACCCAGTCATGAAAGAACTGGAGCGCATACGGACAAGTGCTATAGGCCAACACGTACAACACCGGGCCACTGCCCTGCGCCGCATAGGGTATGTTTTCTACCGCGGCCCAGACCCGCTCTGCCTCGGCGCCCGTGGTTCCGCCATCGCCTCTCGCATTCATGCTCTGTGCTTTCACACCAGCAGCACCGAAGGTCGTGATTAGCAGAAGGGCTATTGCGGGACCGCTGCTCTTGACGAAGCCAAGCCGGAATACTTGCCTTGCCAGCAACAAACCGATGATGATCAAAAGATAGACGCCAAGTCTGATGGAAAACATCTGGCCCATCTCGCGGGTCAACGCTCTGCCTGCGAAGCCCTGAACCTCTCTAATGGCGTCATGAACCGCTGACACAATTGCAATCGTTCCGACTAGGGTTGCCACAAGTGGCGCCGCGTAAAGCCATCGCGCCCGCTGATCTCGGATAAAAGGGACAGTGAAAGGTGCTGCCATCGCGCAAATCGCCAGAAAGCTGAAAAAACCATGACTCATCAACGTCGTTGTTAAGTCGAGGCCCAACATTTCCCAGAAGGTGAAAGACTTGTCAAACACTGGCGTCTTAAAGGCCACGGCCGGCATGCTGAACCAGATGATCCAGAACAAGATCGCCAGAATCACGTTCGTCTTCCCCATTCGTGCGGCCATTCGCAGTATTCCCTGCGTAGCCGCGCCTGCCGCTTCCTTGCCGTGTACCTGGGCCACTCCGCTGAATTGTTCAAACCTTTCTCTGGCTAGTTGCTGGGCATCTACAACTGTCATGGCAACAATGGCTCCACTGGTATCGGTCGACACCTCCACGGTCATGTTTGCCGTCGGCGCCACTGGCGAAAGCCACACATTCTCAAGCAGGAAAGCTTTTTGCTGTCCATTTACAAGAATCAGTCCAGGCGTGCTTCCAGGAACCTTGATAATGGTCCCCCGCATTGTTGTTGCATTACTTGTTTGCATTCGCTAGCTCCTTCTAACTTGAAGTAAGTTCACTTACGTACTTCCCAATCGTTTTCGCATCTGTTAAACTCGACCCGTCAGAGTATCTCGGTCGGCGGATAATGGTTGTTCAGGCCCCGCCGGCGTTCCTCAGTGAGCATTACGAAGAACGCGAGGAAAACTAATCATGTCTGTTGAAGTTAATGACAAACTGACGAAAGAAGCTCCTGATGCAGTGAGGGCCGCAACTGACAGGGGTCAGCAGAACCAGCCTCCAAAGGAGGCCTTAGATGACCTCTTCGCCGGGATCTATCAAGAGCTGCGCGTATTGGCTTACGCCATAAAACGGAACCACGCCAATGCCACGCTGAACCCCACTGCCTTGGTTGATGAGGTCTATCTCCGAATGGTGCATTCGCCCAATGTCGCTTTGTTGCCCAGGCTACATTTCAAACGGATAGCCGGACGTGCCATGCGTCAAGTCCTGATAGATTCGGCCAGAAACAGGCTCGCCCAGAAACGGGGGGGCGTTGATCGTCCATTTGTCATGACAGTCGGCGATTCGGCGGCCGAACAGATCCCCTGTGACGAGCGCTTGCTGGCGCTACATGACGCGCTTGACGAGCTGTCTCGCATCAATGTTCGTCAGTCGGCCATTGTCGAACACCGCTTCTTTGGGGGCATGACGGAACCCGACATCTCGCTGCTGCTGGGAATATCTCCCGCTACCGTTCAACGTGAATGGCGCGTTGCTCGTGCCTGGCTAAATCGCCGGCTTGGTTAATCCCCTACTAAGTACCTCTCATTTCAGTAGCGAAAGCAGCAGTAACTATGGATCCTCTGCGCTGGCAACGTATTCAAGATCTGTTTTTTGCAGTTAGTAACATACCCAAACCCGAACGCTCGGCTCATCTTAGATCGCTGTGCTCTTGCGACGATGAACTTATTCTCGAGGTGTTAACCCTCCTCGAGGCCGATGAACAGACGAACTCCTTCGTGGACGGCTCGGCCCCAACCATCGATTCGGCAGCTCTTCCGGCCTTGGTCCGCAAGTATGCTGAAGACGCCTTCAGGCCGTACCACCTCAAACATATCCTAGGAGAAGGCGGGATGGGCGTAGTCTGGCTGGCCGAGCGCGCCGACATCGCTACGCTTGTCGCAATTAAAATCCTTCGAGACGGCTTTTTCTCTCCAGCCCGCCAGGAACGCTTTGCTGCTGAAAAGAGAACTCTGGGGCAGCTGAACCATCCCTCCATTGCACGTATCTACGACGCGAACACTTTGCCCGATGGCACGCCCTGGTTCGCCATGGAGTACGTTGAGGGCGTACCGCTCAACCAATATTGCGGGCAATGCAAGTGTTCCTTTGAAGAACGTCTCCAGCTTTTCAAAACTGCCTGCGAAGCCGTTGACTACGCCCATAGCCAGGCGATTATCCATCGCGACCTAAAGCCTTCCAATATTTTGGTCAAGAACAACGGAATACTAAAGCTGGTCGATTTTGGAATTGCCAAGCAGATGACCCCTGGCGACTCCTCTTCTGATGTGACCCGGGTGATGACGCTCTCCTATGCTTCTCCTGAGCAAGTCAAAGGCAAGAGTGTCGGGCGCCAAACAGATGTTTACTCGTTGGGGGTCATCCTCTATGAACTTATCGCTGGCTCTCATCCTTTCGATCTCTCAAAATCTACTACCAAAGAAGCCGAGTCAATTGTGGTTCATGGAGAACCAGAAAGGCCTTCAGCGGTCTACCTTCGCAACGCCGCGAACCCTGCAAATAAATCCTCACTTTACGGCGCGTCGCTTTCAAGGGCAGCGTGGCGAGACTTGGACGCCATTTGCTCCAAATCCATGGAAAAGGATCTTGAAAATCGGTACCGGTCTGTTGAGGCCCTGATTCGCGATCTTGATCACTTCGCCAAACGTGAACCTCTGGACGCCCGCACACCCACACTTCGCTACAGACTAGGAAAATTTGCGCTTAGAAATGCCCGTGTCCTTGCAATTTCAGGAAGCGCCTTTTGCCTGGTCGCGATTGTCGTCATAGTTTTGCTTTTCCGACTTGAGAGATCAAACCGCGCCGAAATCGCACAAAGTGTGGAGACCAGCCGTATCGAAAGCTTCATGCTCAGTTTATTTGAGGGCCAGGACAAAGTTGCCGGTCCTTCTAATGACCTTCGAGTCTTAACCGTTCTTGCTGGGGGTGAAGCCGAAGCGCGCTCGTTGAGTTCAGAACCAGCAGTGCAGGCGACCCTGTATCAAACCCTTGCCGATATTTATAGGAAACTTGGTAAATTCGATAAGGCCGAACGGCTATTAAGCGAATCGTTGCAACTCCGCCAATCCATATACGGCGCCGATCACCAGAAGATAGCTGAAACCCTCATTTCGTTCGCTATGCTTCGTCTGGAGCAAAGCCGAAATCGTGACGCGGAGGATTTCGCGCGTCGCGCGCTCCAGATCAACCTTCGGCAATTTCCCAAGGCGGATCCTGCAATTGCCAGAAACATGACGGTTCTCGGACAAGCGCTCGATCAGAACGGTGACCTACAGCAGTCTTTGTCCATTCTTAATGCGGCGCTGCAACTGGAGTCTGCCACGCGCGCCCCCACTGCCGACATTGCCGAGACCTTGAATGTTCTGGGCGACGTCAATCTCCGGCTATCTAACAGGCAGGCGGCGTTGGCAGACGATGAACGCGCCAGAGTTCTTCATATCAGCGTTTATGGTGAAATCCATCCATTAGTTGCCGAAGATCTGAATAACATGGCGGTCGCCTACGAAATGGGCGGAGACCGTGCCGCGGCCGAACGCCTCTACCAGCGCGCACTCTCGGTAACTGAGTCCTGGTACGGCGTCGATCATCCGAACGTCTCGCTTATCATGGCGAGTTCCGCTCAGAATCTTCTCTACGAAGGTAAGTATGTGGAGGCATCAAAACTATTAAACTCAGCTCTAGCCATTCGTCGCAAGTTTTTTGCGGAGAACGATCCGTTCGTCGCATACATCGTCGGCATCATGGGCAAGGTTTCGTTGAAGGAAGGAAAGCTCGACGAAGCACAGACAACCTTCCGGCGCGTCCTTACTAACTACCGCGTTGCCTATGGCGAGAAAAACCCGCTAGTCGGGATCACCATCGGCAACTTGGGCGATGTCGAAATAGAAAGGCGTAACTACGTTGGTGCAGTCCTGCTGTATCGGCAAGCATTGGAACATTTTAAGGGTGTGCTACCTCCCGACCACCTGCAGGTTGGCTCAGCCGAGGTGAGGTTGGGCGACGCCCTATTTCGCCAGCGCCAATTCAGCGAAGCCAAGCCCCACCTTTCAACCGGCCATTCCATCCTGACCAAGAAGGGAGGAGATCCAGGAGGCTGGATCAAATTAGCTGAAAAAGATTTGGCGTCGATTCGCGGTCTTGAGGAATCTGAAACCAATTAATTGCCACAAGGATAGTAGCTTAAAAGCGGCGCTTTGGCACTTGTAGCCGGCTAGTCACCTCCCGGCCAAGTGAATTTTCTCCCACCCCCTCAACCACATAGAGCCCTTTTCAACCGTTGCCAACACCCCGCCCGGCAGAATCACTGCGGAAAGGCTATCTCTATGGCTAAAGAAAAACACGCCAATCGCGCGAACGCGCAGAAAAGCACAGGGCCGATCACGACCGAAGGTAAAGTCATCGCCTCCCAGAACGCCGTCAGGAGCAGCACCCGCTCCCCCGTGCGCCAGGTCTCCGCCGTGCAGAACCAAGTCCGGCGATATCTGGCCCAGGTCGGCCAGTACCGCTTCAAACGCCGTTCGATTGCCGTGGATGTCGGAGACAATGGCAACCCGCATTATCTTTGAGCTTCTTCGATGCTATTCTGAATCGCGATGACGAAGGTACAACTCACATTCAAGCTCTCTCGCAGTTTGACTGATGACGATTTAAAGCAGATTGCAAAAGTGCACTCTGTCTATGGCATGTTTGCGACCAAAGTTATTTCCGCCGGGCAGGCTCTGTTCGTAGAGTATGACGCATCGCGCCTTTCGCCTAAAGAGGTGCGCGCTACTTTGGAACAACATGGGTTACCGTTAACGTAATACTGGCGTAGGAGGATCGTCGATGATCCATAGAATTGCCTGTCTCCTGCTAATAGTGGCGATCGTGGCCCAGAGCGCGGATGACGGCCAGCGGTTTTCTCCCTTGCAACAGATCGACACGCACAACGTGGACACTTTGAAGGTTGCCTGGACTTTTCGCACCGGTGACGCTTATCAGCCCCCCAAAAGCCGAGCTACTGCCTTTGAAGCGACGCCCGTTTACATCGATGGCAAGCTCTATCTCAGTACCCCGTTAGGCCGTGTGTTGGCGCTCCATCCGGTTTCGGGCAAACAGCTATGGGCCTATGACCCCCACATCGACAAAGACGCCGGCTACGGCGATTATGCCAACCGGGGCGTCTCGGTCTGGCGCGCGCCGTCCGGGAAACTGCACATTTTGGTTGCGACCATTGATGCGCACCTCATCTCACTCGACGCGCAAACGGGCAAGCCGTGCGTCGAATTTGGCGATAACGGCGTCATCGATCTGCGTCAGGGCTTGCGTCTGCCAGCAAGTCAGAACCATTACGCCGATTATGAAGAAACATCGCCGCCCGCTGTCTCCGGCAGCACCATAATAATAGGTTCGGCCATTGCCGATAACTATTCCGTCCGGCAGCCCAGCGGAGAAGTTCGCGCGTTTGATGCCGGCACCGGCAAGCTAAAGTGGAGTTGGGATCCGATTCCGCAAGATGCCCGCGACCCGGCGGCCGCGACCTGGAAAAACGGCAGCGCCGCCAAGACCGGTGCCGCCAATGCCTGGTCGAAAATCGCTGTCGACGAAGCCAGAGGTCTGGTCTTTGTGCCCACCGGAAGCGCCAGCCCCGATTATTATGGCGGCGAACGACTGGGCGACGACCTCTATGCCAATTCCGTCGTCGCCCTCAATGCAGAAACGGGAAAGATGCTGTGGCACTTCCAGACAGTTCACCATGACTTGTGGGATTACGATGTGGCAACCTCTCCGCTGCTGTTCGACTTGCATCGCTCTGGCGAATCCATTCCCGCTATTGCCATCGGATCAAAAACAGGCAATGTGTTTATACTCAACCGCATGACAGGCAAGCCCATTTTTGGCGTCGAGGAGCGAGCCGTTCCTAAGTCGGATGTACCCGGGGAAGTCGCCGCCCCTACCCAGCCATTCCCCATCTTGCCGAAGCCGGTCACTACACAAGGCATCACTGTTGACGATGCCTGGGGAGTAGATGAAACCAACCGCCAGTGGTGCCGTGATGAGATCAGCAAACTGAGAACTGGACCTATCTTCACACCCCCGTCGCTGCAGGGCAGCCTTCTGCTGCCGGGTAACGTAGGCGGCATGAACTGGGGCGGCTTCGCCTTTGATTCTTCTCGAAACTTGCTTGTTCTGCCCGAAAATCATATTGCTTCGGAGGTGCGCCTGGTGCCGCGCACTGAGTTTGATGAACTGCGCAGTGCAAAGGACCGGAAACTGGATGGCGACTGGGAACTAGCACCGCAAAAGGGCACTCCCTATGGCATGATGCGTAGGTTACTTTTGAGCCCGAAAGGCTTGCCTTGCACACCACCGCCATGGTCCAACTTGGTCGCGCTGGATGTGACAACTGGCGCGAAGAGGTGGGAAATTGCCTTGGGTAAGCTGTCGCCAAAGACGCCGGAAGCCTGGGGTTCAATATCGCTGGGTGGACCAATGATGACAGCTTCCGGTTTGACGTTCGTTGCCGGCACGCTAGACCCGGCTATCCGGGCCTTCGATTCGAACACGGGCAAAGAATTGTGGATCGGTGAATTGCCAACCAGCGCGCGCTCCACTCCTATGACCTTCATGGGCCCCGATGGACATCAGTACATAGTGGTCTGTGCCGGAGGACACGGAATCACGGGAGGAGCTCCTCTTGGGGATTATGTGGTGGCGTTTGCCCTGGCCGGGAGTTAGTTGGCGTTGAAGCCGGGCTATTTGATGACGCTGAGTTGGTTCCCGGCGTCGGAGGTTGGAGGTGTCAACCAGGCCGTACTGAATCTCGCCCGTGTCATGCTTGAGAACGGCTGCTGGCAGCCCATGTTACTCGTGACTTGCGAAACCGAGATCCCCATCTCGCACCCTCATATTGTCTGCTTGGTGAAGTCTCTCTACTTGCGCGCTCCCGATAGCCTCCGAAGTGCTCTTTCTTTTCTCGCACATCTTCCGAGTGCGCTTGTCCGACTGACTCGCATTCTCCGAAAGAGTAACGTGCGCATTGTCAGTTGCCACTTCCCGGACAATGAATGCGTCCACTTCGCACTACTTCGCTGGCTGCGTCTGTATCATGGCAAAGTCGTGCTTTCGTTTCATGGAGAAGATATTCGAATTCTGTCGCGCAAAACAGCTCTGGGTCGCTGGATCGCTCGGTGGACGATGCGCCAGGCGGACGCCGTTGTTGCTTGCTCGCACGGCTTGCTGGAGGATCTGGTCACCTTCGAGCCTGCCTGCAAAAAATACGCCACTGTCATTTACAACGCCATCGACATCGATAAATTCGCCGGGGGCATAGAGAAAAACTTCATCCCGCCACCTTTGCTGCAAGGAAAACGGTTCCTGTTGAACGTGGCGCGCTATGAATATAAGAAGGGCCAAGACATCCTGATAAAAGGCTTCGCCAAAATCGCCGCTGAATTCCCGGATCTGGTGCTATTGATGATCGGTACAGCAGTTGGTCAGGAGTCTGCCAATGTGCGTGCCATGGTTGACAAGTCCCCGGTTAGCGAAAGAATCCTTATGCTCGAGAACATCCCACACAAGCGGATTGGAGCATTCATGCAGGCCGCGGAAATGTTTGTGCTGCCTTCACGCCGCGAAGGGTTTCCCTTCGTGCTGCTTGAAGCGGGCGCCATGCGTTTACCTGTTGTGGCAGCAGCTTGTCTTGGCGTTCCCGAGATCATACACGACGGCGAAACTGGCCGACTGGTGCCAGTTGAGGATGCTGACGCGCTGGCTGATGCAATCACCACACTGCTACACGACGAGCAAAAGCGCTCACAATACGCTTCCCGGCTTCACGATTTAGTCGCCCGTGAGTTCAGTTGGAAGACGGCCTACCAGAAGCATGTGCAATTTGTCGAGGCGTCATGCGAATGACGCTGGGGCTTCATCCTGTGCGCGAAGCCCTGCGCGCGCGCCGACCGCTTGACAAGGTAGTCATTGCGAAAGGATCGGCCGGACCGCGCATTCAGGAAATTGTGGAGTTGTGCCGCGACACGTCAGTCCCGGTGCGCTTTGAACCGCGCGAGATGCTCGACCGCGCCAGTAAAGGTGTTTCGCACCAAGGCGTCATCGCATTCGGTGCCGTGCATGGCTATGTTGAGTTGGACGAAGTAACAGCCGGGGCCCAGTTGCTGGTAATTCTGGATGGCGTGGAAGACCCCCATAACCTCGGCGCCATTATACGCACCGCCCATGCCGCCGGAGCCAATGCCGTCTTGATACCGGAGCGCCGCTCAGCGCCGTTGACCGAAACCGTGGACCGATCCGCCGCGGGTGCGCTGGCTTATCTTCCCGTGGCTAGAATCACAAACGTTACACACACGCTGGAAAAACTGAAAGGACAAGGCTTCTGGATTTACGGCTTAGACGAACGGGGCGCCGAGCTTTACAACGAAGTCGATTACGCCAATCCAACTGTTCTCGTCCTGGGCGGCGAAGGCAAAGGACTTCACGAAGGCGTCAAGAAACACTGCGATGTTCTAGTCCGCATCCCCATGGCCGGAGAAGTAGCCTCTCTAAACGTGTCAGTCGCCTCTGGAGTTGTCCTGTTCGAGTGGCGCCGCCGTCATCCTACTTCGTCAACGCCATGATCAGGGTTTCCATAATCAATTGATCGTCTTTGTATCCTTCACGAAATTTCTTATCAGTCTCGTAGATCCTAGCCACCGCCGTAGCAAGATAGCTTTTGCTGAAGCCGCCGGCGGTCACCATTATTTGTTCTGCCCGGTCGCGCCAGATGCGAACGCCCAGTTTTTGGAAAAACCCGAGCGCCTGTTGAACGTTGGTAATGCCGCTCTCCTTCGCGGCGAGCGCCAAACGGAACTGTGTACTCAGAAACGTCAGCGCCAGCGGCAGGTATTCGCCTTCTATAACCAGGATGTCCAAACTCCGCAGAGCAGCCGCGCGATCTCGCTTCCCAAGCGCATTTACCAGCGCGAAAATAGTAGTTTGCGAGGCGTTTGGAACCATGCACCGGATATCATCAAGCGTTACTGCCCGCTCCGATCCAACAAAAAGCCAAAGCTTCTCCAATTCGGAAGCCAGCATCGTGGCGTCGCCCGCAACCACATCCAGCAGAGCGGCAAGTTCAGCCCCGCCTATTCTCAACTGATGCTTCTTTGCCAGTTGCTGGGCAAGATAGCGCAAGTTTTCAGGTGAAAAGGGACGGAACTCAACCACATCTTTAATCGACGAATAATACTTCTCCACGCGCTCAAGCTTCGGCCGGTCATCGCCGCTGAAATCGAAACGGCTGCACTCGAATACAAGAACGGTTGCCGGCGTCGGCGATTTCAGATATTCCGCGAGTTCGGAGGCGGGAGCCTTCGAATCACCGTCCTCGTCCGAGGCCGCAGTCAGTCTGCGAGGCAGCGCTAACTCGGCGCTCGAGATCCAAATTACGCGCTCGGAGGAGAACAGTGAAAGCGACCTCGCATCATCTAGAATGTCCGAGATCGACGAATTATCGAGGTCTGTTTGCGTCAGTCCATCGGATCGGGCACCCGGCAGAACTTTATCCAACAGAGCGTCTTTGCACAGGCGCCGCTGATAACCTTCGGGTCCGAGGAAAAGATAAGCAGGAGAGGGGGGCTGCTTTGCGAGTTTCGCGAGAAACTGTTCAGGAACCATGTCTGCTGACTAAAAGCTCTCCAGGACAGCACTGACAATGTCGTGCGCCACATCTCGGCTTAAGCGTTCAAAGGCTGCGCCGCTTTCGTCCAAAAATTGGTGCGGGTCGATTGCGTCGGCGTAGTCCTCATGCATAGTCCAGTTCACTCGCGAGTAGAGAACTTTGCCCGTGCTGCGTTCGATCAGATTGACAGTCAGGAAAACGACAATACGAATACTGGTGGCTTTTCCTGTTGTTGGATCGGAAACCGCCGGATAAACAATCACATTGTTAATGGTGCCGTTCAAAACGGCGTCAGCGGTAGCCGGATTGTTATCTATTTGAAAGCGGCTGCGCGCGCGAAAATCACGCGATATGTCCTGCGGTAACAGATCCACCAGCTTATAGCGCGTAGTGATCGTTGCAAAAGTGGGAATTGAAATCGTCTGCACTGCCTTCGGCACCATGTCGGCCTTACCACCAACGTGATAACCGCACGAAATCAAAGCGAATGAGGCCAACGTCAACAAACTTAGTGCGGATAATCGCTGCATGCTCACCGATGCTCCGGGCCCTCCGTTGAAGCCAGCGTATTCACCACATCGGTGACCGCGTCGGAAATGATCCGATAGTTATCGCAAACCAGCCAAAACCACGCTGCTTTCGGATTTCCTAAAGCAGGCCGAATGTCACCGGCAATGACGCCCGTGGTACCGGCAGCGTCAGGGTTCGTCGGCACATCTTCGCCCAGTGAACGTACCTCTACCTGCGCCGATGCCAGCGCTTCTTCCAGATCTTTGCGCGAAATCTTCGAAGCAAATTCGACATAGAGCGAGATTGCATAGCCATGGAAGACCGGCGCCTGAATCAGCCGTAGTGAATGATTGTGAACAGCTGCGGCTTTCTTGCTCTGAGCGCCCAGCAAATGAAGTTCCCGCTGGATCCGTTCTTCCAACGGAGGCAATGGCAACGCGCTGTCTTCGCCCAACTGTGGCAACAGATTAAACGCAAGCTGCGCATCGAAGACCTCCCTCGGCAGAGTTTTGAAAGCCAGCAACGCCGACGTCTGCCTATGCAGTTCATCGATGCCGCGGCTTCCTCGCTCACTTGCGGGCGCAAAAATATTAGCCAGGCTGGAAGTTATCGTCTTATGATTCGACAAACGTCCAAGCACCAGCGCCAGCGCGGTTGCCGCCGGATGAGCAACAACTAGCAACTGGCCTGCTGTGGGTTTAACTTCGCTGAGCAATGGCGCAATGAGCCGGGCTTCCTTTTCTCCCGCCAAAACCCCGGTTGCATCTAAAACCAGCGGCTTCGGCTTCAGACTTTGCGCTATGCCGAGACCTTTTGCCGATCCAGCCGTAGAACCCGCCAACACAAGAACCGGAGTGTCGCGCAGGCTGTCCGCGCTCAACGGCTCCAGGTAAACCGGTTCCCCTTCCTGCTCACTAAAGTTCCCTTCGGCGCTGACGGGATAGGTGCTGATGCGAGTCTGTTTGCTGCGTTCCTCCAACACCTCTTTAATGTCGCGCCCGAGCAGCGTCTCGCCGCCTACTAAGGAGAGGCGAAAAGTCTGTTGCGGCTTTACTGTTGATTTAGCCAATTTGATGCTCCGGTATAGAAGTTGGCGGACGATTGCGATTGCGCTTTCTAAGGATTCCGGCCACACGAATCATGAGGCCGCTCAATACATACGCGGTCGCCATGGCGAGCAGTACCGGTCTTGACCACTGCGAAACTACGAAAGCCGCACCTCCCATAAATAAAACGATCAGCGGTGTTCGCGGCTTAGACACATTGAGCTGCTTAAAACTCGGATAGCGCCACGTGCTTACCATCAGAACTGCTACCATCGCCAAAATGATCAGCCAACACACGGAAAGAGCCAAAACTTGGAGTGGGGCCGTATCCATATAAACAACGGCCGCGACAAAGGCCGCAGCAGCCGGAATCGGCATTCCTACGAAGTATTTCAAATCAGGACGGCTTGGTGTCGCCGGGTTCGTTTGCACATTGAAGCGCGCCAATCGCACGGCGCCGCAAAGCAGATAGAAGAATGCTATGCAGTAACCCGCGCGCGTAAGTTGGCTCCTGCTGGTAAGTTCCGTAGCGACGGAGGCTACATCCGGCGAAATGACGAACAGCACGCCCCACACGAAAGCAAGTACCGCCGGGGCTATCCCGAAGGTGATCACGTCGGCTATCGAGTCCAGTTCGCGGCCGAAATCGCTGGTGGTGTTCGTCATGCGAGCTATGCGGCCGTCTAGTCCGTCGAAGAATACTGCAAAGCCGATCGCTTTTGCCGCGGTGCCGAATTCATGGTTGGGCCCAAGATCTCCGCCAGCAACCTTCAGTGCACCTTCAAACGCCTGCAGAATTGCTAGAAAGCCGAGGAAGATGTTGGCGCTGGTAAACAGGGTAGGAAGGGCATAAGCGGCGCGTCGAGGACGTTTACCCGACACTGCGGGGCCTAGGATTTTGTCACGGATAGTCAGGCTGTGGCTCCTGGTTCGGATGGTTTGGCCAGAATGGTGGAGCCGGCCGACACTTTATCGCCGATCCGAACCGCCGGCACCCACTCCGGCCCAAAGATTACGTCCACTCGCGAACCGAACTTAATATAGCCGATGCGTTCAGCCGGCTGAACGATGTCTCCCGCTTTTTTGTAGCATACGATTCGGCGTGCGATCAGTCCGGCAATCTGCCGGCAAATCACCTGCCCCTCACGACCTTGGATCACAAGTGTATTCTGTTCGTTTTCGGCTGACGCGGCCTCGTGGCTGGCTACCAGAAACTTACCCTTTTGATAAGAGACCGACGATATTTCGCCCGCGATAGGCGTCCGATTCACATGCACATTGAAAATGTTAAGAAAAATGCTGACGCGCGTCTCCGCTGAGCTTAGTTGCCGGATCGCTACCACTTTTCCATCTGCCGGAGCCACCATCACATGACCTGCTGGAGGAGTACGGTCAGGATCGCGGAAAAAGTAGAGGCAAAAAGCGGCGAGTAGAAATAAAGGCAGACCCGCCCACGGGTTTAGGAAGTAAGAACCTGCCGCTCCAACCAACGAAAGTGCGCAAGCATAAGAAATCCCGTCAGATACGATTTTCAAACTTCCATTTTCTCATGTGGGGGAGAAATGGAAATCCGCATCGGCCAGTGGACCAGGCGAAGCCCCGTTTTTGGCGTATCGTCAAATTGGCCGGCTAAACGCTTACCGCGTCTCCCCCGATGCTGATTGTCCGTTCAGCGTCGAGCAGAAGGAGAAGTTCGTCCTTTAATTTATAAACCGACTGAATGAGCTCGCGCGCCGCTGGCGCCATATTGTCAGGGGGATTTTCGATCAGCGATGGATGGAGATTGAGGACGTCTCCAATGTCGTCCACAAGTAAACTGACCGAACCTTCTTCTGTCCTGAGAACGACATTCATGGGCTGGCTGTCTTCCGCGCGCGCTTCAAGTTTCAGCCGCCGCCGCATGTCAATGGCCGGAACAATCTGTCCCCTGATGTTGATCAGCCCTGCAATGACTTCATTGGCCAGTGGAACGCTATTGATACGTTGGGTACGAAGTACTTCTTGTACGCGTGGAACTTCGATACCAAAATGGAACTTGCCAACATAGAACGTGCATACCTGCGTTGAAGGCGGAGCGAAAGAGGAGGCTTTTGTATTGTTGTTCGACATGAAGATCCTAGGATGCGAGCGGAACCGAAACTTCCGAGTCTTCGAGCGACCTGGAAAGTCGTTCGATAGAACGCAACATAGATTCGCGTTCAAAGCGGATCTGATGGTCGTCAAAATCCGGGAAATGGCTCTTCCAAACTGCCATCTCCGCAGCCGTATTGCTAAGGGCCAATATGGGAATGCCCGCCGTTGCTGCGGCTTTCCGTACATCGTCGATCAAATTGACCTGAGAGGAGAGTAGACTGCCTGACGCGAGCACGAGTTGCGCCGAGGAGCGCTCGATATGCTGCAGCAACTCTTGAATATTCGATGCTTCAACAACCCGGTAGCCGGCCATCTCCAGTTGGCTTCTAAGCAGACCCCTGGCAAACGGCGAGGAATCGGCAAGCAAAAGAGTTGACGATTGTGTCACTGAGCTGGATGAGAAGAATTCTTCGCCGGTAGCTTCGACTATATTCTGAACGTCAAGGAAGTCCACCACCAGTTTTGCGACTACGCCCGATCCAAGTAAACCCTTGCGGAGGGAAGCCGGACGCCGGTTTGTGACCGCATCCTCAACAATGTCGATGATCTTGTCAACCACCATGCCGATTGTGCGGTCTTCATTGCTGAAAACGACCACCTGTATCGGGTCGTCCTCGAGTTTGTGGCGGTGGCCGGGTTCAAGTACCTCGTTGAGTGCGATAAGCGGCAGGATTTGATCGCGATATTGAACTACCTGTTTGCCACCCGCCAGTTCTACTGAGGATCGGGGAATCTCCTCCAGTCGAGCCACCACGGAAAGGGGTACTGCTAGTCGCTCAAACGATCCGCTTTTGAACAGTAGTAGTCTCTGGGTCTCAGAGACGGCCTGGGTCACTTGTTGCTGTCCCAATCGACCCTCGTCCCTCGAGTGGCTGAGAACGCCGGAAAGTTGGCCCAGTCCAAGAACATCCAGGATCAGAGCGATGCTGCCATCTCCCATCACCGTCGAACCGGAGTAGCAAGTAAGATCTTTTAGCTGCTTGCCCAGCGGCTTTACGACGATCTCCTGAGTGTCGTTCACCCCATCTACAATCAATCCAAACTGCCGGTCTTCTGCTTGCAGCACCACCACGTTAAGCGCTTCGGGTTGTTCCCCCCCTGGCAGTCGTAGCAGTTCGTTCAGATATACGATTGGTAAAAGACTCCCGCGGCGCCTATAGACGGGAGTATCGTGGACGTACTCGATCCTCTTCATCGCTTCGCCTTCCAGCCGGATGACCTCGAGCAGGCTGACCTGAGGAACTATAAACACGTGGCCGGCGCTGTTGATAACCAGTCCGGGAATGATTGCCAGAGTGAGAGGGATTTTCAGCTTTACCGTTGTGCCGCTGCCGAAACGGCTGGCAATTTCGACCGAACCACCGATCTTCTCCACGTTCGATTTGACGACGTCCATACCGACGCCCCGGCCCGAAACGTTGGTGATTTTGGCTGCGGTAGAAAAGCCGGGCATGAACAATAGCGCTATGGCCTCTCGTTCAGTCATCTGCGAAGCCTGCTCAGGCCTAATTAGACCCTTCTCTATTGCCTTCTGCTTCACGCGCTCAACGTTCACACCTGCGCCGTCGTCGGAGATTTCTATATTGACCTGTCCGCCCTCGTGATAAGCCTTTAGCCGCAATATCCCGCCTGGAGACTTACGCGCGCGGATCCGCGTCTCCGAGTCTTCGATGCCGTGGTCGCAGGAATTGCGAACTATATGGGTTAGCGGATCTTTAATCGCCTCAATAATCGTTTTATCGAGCTCAGTCTCCGCCCCCTCCATCTCAAGTTCTATTTGTTTGCCAAGCGAGTGCGCCACATCTCGAACAATCCGCGGCAATTTGTTCCACACGACCCCAATGGGCTGCATTCGCGTTTTCATAACGGATTCCTGCAACTCAGTGGTAATAAGATTCAGGCGCTGTGAGGTGGCGTTCAAGAGACCGTCCTCACGCTGGCCGTTGAACTGCACGATCTGGTTTCGCGCCAGCACCAGTTCTCCGACAAGGTTCATGAGTTTATCCAGTAAGCTGACGTCTACCCGGATAGATGTATCAACCACGGAACTGGATTTTTCCACATCTGGAACCGGTGCCGCAACCTGGGGAGTGGAGGCACGCGCCGACTCGTGAGAAACCTCGGGAGTGGCTACAGTCACTGAGATTATCTTTTCAGGTTCAGGCGCTGCCGCGGGCTTGAGAACGCCAACTACAGGATCCGCTTGCTTAGTCTCAGAAGCGGTGATCTTCTCCGCGACATCCGCTCCACTCGACGCAACTGCCGCCAGACGCTCTGTAATTCCGCCGTATGTGTCCTCGCCTTCCGCGCCGGAGGACTCGATATTAGTAAGAATCTTTCTAACCGCGTCTACGCTCTCCAGGATTACCGAGACCACGTCGCCATTAACCTGTCGCTGTCCACTGCGCAACTGGCTCAGAATATTCTCACCGTGATGAGTAATGCGCTCAAGGATGGGAAATCCCAGAAATCCGCACGTTCCTTTGATCGTGTGGATGGTTCTGAAAATGCTCGCCAACCGTTCGGCTGTCGGATGTCGCTCCAGATCGACGATCTCAGCATCGAGTCTATTTAGATTCTCATTACTCTCGATGAGAAATTCACGAATTATATCGTCGTCTTCCATTTGCCTTCGCTCACTCCCTGAATGCTACTCGGACTTGATGGGTTGACCCTTACGCTTCTTCCGGAACGAAGGTATAAGCGCGAATTCTGGTGGTTTCGCTAGGCGGCGCCTCTTTATTCTTTGCCAGGCAAATTTTAAGTTCCATCAACTGATCGGCGACGTGGATGGGAACCACCGTCCACGATTGTTGGCCGGCACTTCGAGCCACGAAATTTCTCCCAAAGATGACCGTGGGAATGCTAAGTCCCAGGTTTCCCAATGTTGGCTCCAGTTCAGTTTTTACGTTGCCGAAAATCATATTAGCCATCTCGGCCATCGCATCCAGCACATCTTCGTTAATCGATTCGCACTCCATCATCAGCATCAGCGACGAGATTTTGCAGGCGAGTTCAGGCTTACAACACAGCATGAACGTTCCGATCCAACTACCCGCGAGGCCAATCAGGGCAACAACCCTCTCGTTCTCCGCGGGCGCATTCTGTTCGATAGTTGACTGGCCTGGAGTAATCTCCAGCCCCAACATCGTCTCGAAGACATTCTTCGCTGCACCCACGACTTCCTTGACAAGCAACTCTTGATCCATGAACGTTTCCTTTTGGTCGTTCACAGGCTCATACGCCTGAAAACGCTACCTATTCCTCTCCGCCTTTTAGGCAGGCAAGTACCTTTTCTTTGATCTGTTCCGCGGTGAAGGGCTTCCTTACATATCCTTTTGCCCCTAACTGAACTGCTTCCAGAACCTTCGCCTGGCTGCCTTCAGTGGTGATCATAACCACCGACAAGTCTTTCCACTTAGGCGTAGCCTTTATTCGAGTCAATAACTCAATCCCATCGATGTTCGGCATGTTGATATCTGAGAGAACTAAGGAAACTTCGTTCACCTCGAGAATCTTCAAGGCCTCTGAACCATCACTGGCTTCGTGAACCTCTTTAATCGGGAGGTTCGTTTGCGCCAACACTCTGACCAGGATTTTTCTGATCGCGGCAGAATCGTCAACAATCAGTACGTTCAAATCCATTTAAGATCCTTTCTCACTTGGTTTCACCCTATACCGCACTGCACATGTCTTAATGCCGCTCAGGTGGTTCAATACCTATATCGTCAGATTTACGCTGGCCATGTAGACAAAAACTCCTTAAAACCAGGAAGATGGTCACAGCAAGCAACTATAAGTGGACAATCAAATGCTCGGAGAAGTGAAGAAGTCATCATTTACTGTGATGTCAGTGCCATTTACTGCCGCTTAATAGGTATAGGAATAATATGGAAGCAGAACCTGCCGAACCCAAGCTAAAGGGATTGCAAAAGGCAGCCATTTTTTTAATCGCCGTGGGTCCGGCCATAAGCGCCAGCATTATCAAGCAGCTTTCGGAGGAGTCTGCGGACCGGGTAACTAAGGCCATTGCCAGATTCGAACAGGTATCCGCCCAGCAGGTGGAGTCCGCCGTCGAAGAGTACCATCAATACTCAACTTCCCAAAAGCTTCTTGTCCGGGGTGGCATGGATTACGCCCGCAAGATGCTGGTGGAGGCGTTTGGCGAGGAAGTGGCCAATAAACTACTCAGCCGTCTGAGTAAGTCGCTTGAGGGCGATCTGACCATATTCGAGAACCTGCGCAAAGCCGATCCCCAGCAGCTGGCCAAACTCATACAGGACGAGCATCCCCAGACTATTGCGCTGGTTTTGTGTCACCTTGATGCGTACCAGGCTGCTCGATTGATAGGAGCGCTGCCCCACGAATTGCATAAAGAAATCGCCGTTCGGATGGCAGACCTGGACGACATTTCTCCTGAAATCGTCCGCAACATTGCAGCTGTAATCGATCTCCGTTTCCGCAATTTGGGTGAGATGAGCCGCGAGCGATTGGGCGGAGTCAGGTCGGTAGCCAACATGTTCAATCGGCTGGACGCTACAACCTGCAATCAGTTATTGCAGGCCCTGGAAACGGATAGTCCGGCCTTGTTTGAGAATGTGCGCCGTTTCATGTTTGTCTTTAGCGATCTCGAGAACCTGGATGAAACGTCGATAAAAACCTTAATCACGAAGGTGGACCGCAAAGCACTCATCTTAGCCCTGAAGGGAGCGAATGAATCACTAAGAAACAAATTCGTCCAAACGCAATCGTCCCGCGGGCAGGAAATGATGAATGAAGACATTGCCTCCACTGGTCCCGTGAAGCTAAAGGATGTGGACGTGGCGCAGCAGCAGATCATCGCAACCGCCCGCGAATTAGAGAAAGAAGGAGCCATTAGCCTTAGCCCCGGAGGAGAAACCGAGCAGTTCATTGAATAATAAGGCAAATAGTACGCCTCGATAGAAATCCTTATGGAGAACGATCAGGAGAGTTTTGACTTCTCGAGTATTGGAGATGTGTGGCTCGAACTAAGAGCCGAACTGGGTAATCGTTTTGTTCCCTTCTCTGAGCTTTTGGCTCTTGAACTAGGGTCCATTCTGCCGGTCGGTCGCGCCACGGGCGAGAATGTCGACCTGTATGCAGGCGATGTTCGCTTGGGATCGGGCGAGATTCTTATTGTCGACTCCACGTTAGCGGTTCGGCTGGCTGATCTTAACGATGGCGAGGCGGAAGACAAGGCACGCAGTCAGCAGGCTTAAGACAAGGGATATACAAAGACCATGGAGCAGGCATTGGAAGAAGTTCTTGAGACTTTTGTAGAGCGTTGGTTAGAGGAATTTGGCCGGGCAGTCCAGATGTTCACCGGCGAGGAAGCCACCCTGTCGTCGTCGCGCGGAAAAATCGAGGACGAGGCCGAGACGATGGCGGGATCTACCTGGTGGAAGCAGGTAGTAAAGAACCAGGAGTCCTTCAGCATCTGGGCTGGAGGAGTCGAAGCCGCCTGGTCTGCCATGGGCGAAGGCGCGGAAGCGCAGTCGACCTTTTTCGAGATGGTGTCGCAAGCTAATCAGGGAGCGGCTGCAGTGCTTAGCGCTGGATTTCCGATACCTCTGAAATGTGAAGACGGTTTGATTGAGGCCCCTCCGCCGCGCTCGGATCTGGAACTCTGCAAGATCAAGATTTCCTTTCGCGGAAATGAATTGCCGCCTTTGCTTTTGCTGATTGAGCCGGTGGCCTTCCGCATTTTGAACCCGTCTGACGAGGACGAGCCCGAGGCCGGTCCGGTGTCGACCGGGCAGACACAACATCCTGCCATCCTCAACCGTCTGATGGGGCTGCAGTTGCCTGTTTCGATCCTGCTGGGCCGTACCGCGATGCGGATTAAGGATGTCATGAAAATTACCCCGGGATCCGTGATCGAACTAGATCGGGAGATTGGGGACTACGTCGAGATCATGGTTCACGGCACGGTGGTTGCAAGGGGTGAAATCGTATCTGTGAAGGGAAACTACGGAGTGCGAATCAAAGAGATCATCAGCCGCCAGGATCGGATTGCCTTGCATGAGGCCGCCTAGCCGATGAAGAAGGTCCTTTCCCAGGAAGAAATTGATGCGGTTTTCCAGGGTACAGGCTCGGAACCGCAGAAGGAAGCTGCGCCCGACGTCGCGCCTTTTGATCTCAGCCATCTTGATCGCATACCGAAATCCCAACTGCGCGCGATTCATCTGGTCCATGAGAACTTCGTCAGAAATTTGGCCTCCAGTTTGTCAGCCTACCTTCGTTCCTATGTGGGACTAAACCTGGTCAGTCTGGAACAAATTTCCTATTCTGAATTCCTGGATGGCCTCTCCTTCCCGACCTGTCTGGCCTATATCGGTCTCTCTCCTTACGAAGGCACAGCGGTTTTTGAGATGAATCTGCCTCTCATGTTCACGCTGATAGAACTTCTTATGGGCAGCAAGGGCAGAGCNNATGCGCGTCGTGCTGCGCGATCTTTCGGACGCCTGGGCCTCAGTGGCCGAGGTCAAGTTCGCCGTCCAGAGCCTTTCCAGCGAACCCCAGCTCATTCACGTTCTGGCCCCGGCTGAGGCTGTTATCGTTATTGCGGTCGATGTGCGGATCGGAAACGTTTCAGGCTTGATGAATCTGGCCATTCCCTCCATCTTTATCAAGCGCCTGCGGCACAAATTCGAGCAGCTTCAGAACGTCCGCAAAACCCAGACCCAGATCGATCCCACTAAAATGGGGAAGCTTCTGCAGGAGGTTCAACTGGAATTTGACGCCATCCTGGATGGTGGCACAGTCACCACGCGAACGCTGCTCGATCTGAAACCAGGGGATGTAGTGGTCTTCGATCACCAGACGGATCGTCCCGTCAAAGGCAGTCTCAACAATCGTGACAAATGGAGCGGCATGCTCGCAGCCAGTCGCGGCAAGCTGTTATTCGAAGTATCGGCGCTGACGCCGCCAGAGACCTGACAAGCCGAGAATAATAGCCGACTCACCTTGGCAGCACCAATCCGCGCTTGTTGTTTTACCAATAACGGCCGTCCGCGTAAGCGCCTGTAAACACTGCCTTACATGGTACATTGAAGGGTAAAACTTCGTTAAACCGGGAACAATGCCACCCCTGTTTTCGTCTGGCATTGGCGCGGGGGAATTGCATTCTTGAAGAATAAGTGGAAAACGCTCATATTATTGGGCCTTCTGTTGGTCATTGCGGGCGCTGTCTTTGCCAGCATCAAAATTAGTCAAAGAGGAGTAGTTACAGTTCAAACGGGCAAGGTCACCCGGACGGACTTGACTGCCATCGTTACCGCCTCAGGCGAAGTTAAGCCGCGCAACTACATCAATATCGGAGCAAACACGAACGGTCCGGCGCCCATCACGGCCATCCTGGTGAAAGAAGGCGACCACGTCAAAAAAGGCCAGGTTCTCGCCCGCCTCAAAGACATTCAGCCGCAGGCAGACCTGAACGCGCAAGAAGCCGCCTTCAATTCCGCGATGGCCGATTCGGCGGCGTCAGAAGCCGGCGAGAAGTCGTCGGACGACAATATCTCTGTCGCGCAAGCGCAGGTAGAACACGACAAAGCTGATCTCGAACAGAAGAAATTGGACCTGCAGCGCAGTCAAAGCCTATATGACTCGAAACTGATTGCTGCCCAGGATTTTGAAGCCAAGAAGGTGACCTATGAACTGGCGGTCGCCACGCTTGAACAATCCATACGGCGTGTCGAGCAGGCGAGGGCGCAGAAGGCGCAGGCTTTGGCGCAACTCACTTCCGCCCAGCGCAAGGTGGCGCAGGCAAAGGCTTTGGTCACGCGCTCGGGCGATGTGCTGGCCCAATACGATGCCACCTCGCCGCTGGATGGCGTCGTTACCGATCTGCCTGTGCGCGTCGGTGAAACGGTGGTTCCCGGCGTACAAAATTCCGCCGCGTCCACCATCATGACCATCGCCGATATGTCCATCATCACGGCGGAAGTCCACGTTGACGAGAGCGATATTGTCAGCGTAAAGCTCGATCAACCGGCCGACGTCACCATCGACGCCATTCCCAACCGCACCTTCAAAGGCAAGGTAATCGAGATTGGCGATACTGCGCTGGTTCGCTCTACTGGCTTAGCGGCGTCGCAAAGCACCACATCCAGCCAGGAAGCGAAAGACTTCAAAGTCGTCATTGCTCTTGATATCGCGGAAGACCTGGTTCGACCTGGCCTTTCCTGTACCGCCAAGATTATTACGGCTACGCGTCCGCACACGGTCGCCATTCCCATACAAGCGCTGACTATCCGTCAAAAGGGTCAGTTAGAAACTCCCAAGCCCGGCCAGATGCCTCCCTCCGATCCGGCAGCGCAAAAGGCGGCTAAAGAAGAACTGCAGGGCGTATTTGTGGTCAAAGACGGCAAGGCTGTTTTCCAGGAAGTGAAAACGGGCATCAGCGGCGCTACCGACATCGAAGTACTCAGCGGCCTCACAGATGGACAGGAAATCGTCACCGGCAGCTACCAGGTGATCCGCACCATCCGCAACGATGCCAAAGTCAAGGTCGATAACAAGCCCATCACCGCTCCCATGAACGGCACGCCCAGTTAGTGGCCTTAAGAAATTAATCATGGCCACCACGGTAAACTCCACTTTGCACGACCTCAGTCCGGCTGAACGGCTTGAGCGCGGCGAACAACTTAAGCGCGACGGCATTGTTATTCGCACCTACGATATCTGGAAAACCTATATCATGGGCGACCAGGAAATCCATGCGGTTTCCGGCGTAGACATCCAGATCAAGCGCGGCGAATATGTCGCCATCATGGGGCCGTCAGGCTCGGGCAAGTCCACCTTGATGAACCTCATTGGCTGCCTCGACACACCTACTAAGGGCCTCTATTATCTGAACGGCAAGCTCGCCAGCGATATGGAAGACGATGAACTGGCCCAAATCCGGAACAAGGAAATCGGCTTCGTCTTCCAGACCTTCAACCTCCTGGCGCGCGCCTCGGCGCTTCACAATGTCGAACTGCCGCTGATCTACGCCGGCATGCCCCCTAAGCAGCGCATCGAACGCGCCCGCGAATCTCTGCGCGCTGTCGATCTGGAACAGCGCATGGATCACAAGCCTAACGAGCTCTCCGGTGGGCAGCGCCAGCGCGTTGCGATCGCGCGAGCGCTCGTCAACTCGCCGTCTATTCTCCTCGCCGATGAACCTACCGGCGCGCTCGACACGAACACCGGCAACGAGATCATGGCGCTCTTCGAGCGTCTCTACCTGCAAGGCAACACCATTGTGCTGGTAACGCACGAGCCCGACATCGCCGCGCACGCCAACCGCATCATCCACATTCGCGACGGAAAAGTTGAATTAGACGAGGCGACTACCCGGAAAGAAAAGCGCACGTTGGAAGTCTAATTGCAATGCCGCGCACTTAGGTGTAATGCTGTAGAGTAGTTCTGATTGACAATGTCAGCTATCTTGCATACATCGGAAGCAGCAGGCGCATCCGCCACCCCACTGCGCATTCTGATGGCGGAAGACAACGCTATTAATCAGCGCGTCGGCAAACTCATTCTGCAAAAAGCTGGCTACGTGATCGATCTAGTCGCTGACGGCAACGAAGCGGTTGAAGCCTATCGCCAGCATCGCTACAAAGTCATACTAATGGATTGTCAGATGCCTACCATGGACGGCTTTGAGGCTAGCAAGCTGATCCGGCAGTTTGGCGATCCGCAGCCAACCATCATTGCCGTGACGGCCAACGCCTTGGTAGGTGAACGCGAGCGCTGCCTGAACGCCGGAATGGACGATTATCTTTCCAAGCCTTTTCATGCCGACCAACTTGTTGCGGTGGTCCGGAAATGGGTGGACGTCCGGAACCCCGCTTAGCGCCGCCAGAAAATCAGCAGGGCAAACAGCAGCAGCCACATGGCATCCATGTAGTGCCAGAAGATGCCGATAGCGCGTGCTGCTGCGCGCGTCTCCATCTGATATCTGGGACCGCTGGCTTGTTCGCGTGTGCGGTAAAAAAGATATCCCAGCCCAGCCAATCCCGCCACAATGTGCAGACCGTGCAAACCGCTAAACAGGAATATGAACCAGGAGTGCGGATTATTGGTCATCGCCACGCCTGAGAGCAGAATCTGCAGCCAGGCGGCAATCTGGCCCGCCAGGAACAATATGCCCAGCAGCATGGTCCACTTCATGCCCTCATGAAACCCTTCCCAGTCACCGGCCCGCATCTTGTTGCGCGCCTTCTCCAGAAAAACGCTGCTGGCTATCAGCACCGCTGTACTTAACCAAAGGATGTTCGGAAGCTTGATGTGCGACCAGAATTCGTCCTTTAAAGCCCGGACTAGAAACACCACAATCAGGGCACCAAACGTCATGGTGACACCCGCCAGAACCACCGTGACCGTCACCGTACCCAATGAATTCAAGTTGCGTTCTCGCGCCCTCAGGTCATTAGCAGAATCGACGAATACTTCCATTTCTCCCATTATGATGCCGCCCTCCCGATGGGAGTGCTGTAAATTGGGTTATGCGCGCAAAGCTTACCGTAGTTTTCCTCGCCCTTGCTGTCATCGGCGCAAATGTTTCAGCCGCTCCCGCTCCACAGGTCAAAGACGGCTGGACCATCGTTCATCTCTCCGGCACACCGGCGCAAATCGGCTTTCAACACGGCGACCTTCTCTACAAAGAGATTGAGAGCGCGCAAAAGGCCATTGAATTGGGTACCACCCATACTCTTGGCCATTCCTGGGCCGAACTCCGCACCGTGTCGGAAAAGTATTTCGTGCCGAAGCTTGGCACTGAATACCGCCAGGAACTGGAAGGTATCGTCAAGGGCGTTCAGGCGCATGGTTCGAAGCTCGATCTGCTCGACCTGGTAGCCATGAACGCTTACATGGAGTTCGATTACTACTATGGCGAACTCAAGCTGCGTCAAGGTATCAAACCCACCACAACAGTAGCGGAACATTGCAGCGCCTTTGTAGCTACCGGGGCGTATACGAAGGACGGCAAAATCGTCATCGGGCACAACAACTGGAGCGACTATTTGACCGGCAGCCACTGGGATATCGTCTTCGACATAAAGCCAACCAACGGCCATCACTTCATCATGGATGGCGTACCGGGCCTGATTCATAGCGCCGATGATTTCGGTTTCAATGACGCGGGCATCATGATCACCGAAACCACCATCGCCATGTTCCACGGCTTCGATGAAAACGGCGTTCCTGAGTTTGTGCGCGCGCGCAAAGCCATGCAATATTCCGAATCCATCGACGATTTCGCACGCCTGATGGAAGAAGGCAACAACGGCGGCTATGCCAACACCTGGCTGGTGGGCGATCGCAAGAACAACGAGATCGGCCGGCTGGAACTCGGCCTCAAGAACGTAACGCTCGAGCGCACCAAAGATGGCTACTTCATCGGTTCCAACTTCCCCATCAACCCCAAGCTGATTGCCGAAGAGACAACTTTTCCTACCAACGATCCCAACACCCCGAACTTGTGCCGCAAGCGCCGCTGGGAGCAGTTAATGGACGAAAACAAGGGTAAAATCGACGTGGAAGCGGGCAAGAAGTTCGAAACAGACCATTATGACGTCGTAACAAAAGAGATCGATCCAAACGAGCGGACTATCTGCGGCCACATCGATAAATCGAGCCGGGGCGATCCGGGTTGGATGCCTCCCTTCGGACCCGCGGGAGCGGTGGAAGCGAAAGTCGCCGACAGCGCCATGGCCGAAAAGCTGTCTTTCATCGCCGGCGCCGGACATCCTTGCGGTGTCGTCTTTGACGCCAAGACGTTTCTGAAAGAGCATCCCGAATTTGCCTGGCAGGCGCCGTTGCTCCAGGACCTGAAAGCCAACGCCTGGACGCTTGTCTCCACTCGCCTTCAATAAACCAAACGAAGGCTTAAAACTCTGGCAGCAGTTGCTGGTTTTCGCACTGGTAGCTGGCGCCATCGTTTCGCGCCGCCCCGACGCGCTGTTCAATCCTCAGTTCTACGCCGAAGACGGCGCTGTCTGGTACGCGCAATCCTACAATCTTGGCTGGCTGCGCTCGCTGGCCATCCCGGCCGGCGGCTATTTGAACACCCTCCCGCGCGTATTGTGCGGAGTCGCGCTCCTTGTTCCACTGGCGACGGCACCTGTGATTCTTAATCTCTTCGGCATTGCCATCCAGGCACTTCCGGTTATGGTGTTGCTTTCGTCCAGGTGTGCCGGCTGGGGAACGCTCCCCATCCGCGCGCTTGCGGCCCTCATATATATCGCTCTTCCCAACTCAAACGAAATCGATGTCACAATCACCAACGCCCACTGGCATCTCGCTCTTGTTCTCTGCCTCGTCGCGTTTGGAACTCAGCCGCTTACTCTTGCCTGGAAGATTTTCGATGTTGCTGCGCTCCTCCTAGGAGGCTTAACTGGGCCTTGGGCGATTGTTTTGGCGCCTCTCGCCTTCATCTTTTGGCGCATTCGCCGGCAGTCTTGGTCGTTAGTAACAACCATCATTCTGGCTGCCTGCGCACTGACGCAGATGGCGTTCTTAGCCACCTCCTACACCCGCCCGGCCACGCCGCTCGGCGCCAGTACGGAACTTCTGCTGCGTCTGATCACCGGCCAAATCTATGTCGCCGCCATCTGGGGCCAGAACAGCTTCGTCACGCGCGGGCACATCCTGTTGATCGCGCTCATCTTCTTAGCTGGCACTGCGGTTATCGGCTACTGCTTCCTGAAGAGCAAATGGGAGCACCGGCTGTTCATCATCTTCTGCGCACTCATTCTCACTGCTTCGTTGGCCAGTCCGCTGATTGAAGGGCCGCTGCCGCGCTGGTCTCTGCTCAGCATCGATAAAGGAGGCCGCTACTGGTTTTTCCCGATGCTAGCGCTGCTGTGGTCGCTGCTTTGGTGGGCCAGCCGCAAGAACGTTTTCAGCATAATCGTCCTGGCCGTGAGCCTGCGAGGCGTCTGGCACGACTGGCATTATTGGCCCTACAAGAACGAAAACTTTCCGATTTACGCGGCGCAATTTGAAAGAGCGCAGCCCGGGACAAAAATGACCATCCCTATTTATCCAGATGGTCATCAGATGGAACTGATTAAGAAGTGATGTCTTCCATAAAATCGAAGTAGCACAGTCGGCCCACAATCCTTGCGAGCTGAGTACACTTTAACTCGACAACTTTGGGCCCTCATTCCTATTGACCGATGTAATTCATGTAGGTCATCATGTTAGTGCCAGCGTGCCTCATCCGGACTCAATTTCAATGGTGACAGCAATCATTCGCACTGCCGGAAGAAACACCGGACATCGATTTGTTGACTGAATCTTTGTCCGCTGTCGAACGACTGAAGTCCTTATATAGGTCTCCACAGAAGCACCTGTCCGTCGTCCGGATCGCTTTTTGGTCCTGCATCACAGGAGCGTTTACGGGACTTCTGGTTGCCGTGTTTCGCTTGGCTCTGCAGCGTGCGGATTTGCTGCGCGGGGTTTGGCTTCTACAGGCGCGCAGCTGGCATACACCGGGTCTGCTGCTCACCGTGGCAGTTGTAGCAGTGGCTTCTGCGAGTGCGGCAGCCCTGGTGCGCCGGCTGTCGCCTTACGCAGCCGGCAGCGGCATACCTCATGTTGAAGCGGTAGCGAAGGGCGACTTGCCTCCCGCTTCCCTGATGCTAATCCCGGTCAAGTTCATCGGCGGTGTGCTGGCAATCGGCAGCGGCCTGGCATTAGGGCGCGAAGGGCCAAGCGTTCAAATGGGGGCTGGCATCGGTGTGTTCATCGGCAAGAGAGTTGGATTGCCCGATTCCGAATCAATCGCTCTGCTTGCCGCATGCGCCGGCGCTGGCATCTCGACCGCCTTTAATGCGCCCATCGCGGGAGCCGTTTTCGTTCTTGAAGAGCTCATTCGACGCTTTGACACGCGCACAACTGTCGCCGCGCTTGGCTGCTCGTGCTGTGCGATCGCGGTTTCACGCTTTATCCTGGGGAGCGCCCCCGATTTTCAGGTTCAGGGCCCATCCTACGCACCCTTCGCAACCGGAGTGTTCTTTTTGACACTCGGAGCTTTCGCAGGACTGCTGGGTGCGGGATACAATCGCGCCATACTCGCGGGGATCTCCTTCGCCGACCGGCTCAACTGGCCTATAGAGTTACGTGCTGCCGCTATCGGCGCAGTAGTTGGCGCGGTCGCCTGGTTTGCCCCGGACCTGGCCGGGGGCGGCGATGCCATCACGCAAAGGATGTTGTTGGGAGGCGTGAATCACTCAATGCTTCCGTTCATTTTGTGTTTGCGTTTTCTACTCGGGCCCCTTTCTTATGCGGCGGGTACACCGGGCGGGTTGTTTGCTCCTATGTTAACGGTTGGGGCGCAAGCTGGTCTGTTGTTCGCGACTGTCTGCTCGCTCCTGCTTCCAAACTTGCACCTGGGTGTTGCGTCTTGTGTCATTGTCGGTATGGCTGCCTTTTTCACGGCCGTCGTCCGGGCACCCGTCACCGGCATTGTTCTGGTAACGGAACTCACCGGAAGCTTTACGCAACTCATGCCGATGCTCTGGGCGTGTTTCGCGGCTATGGTCGTACCCATTTTGCTTGGAGTAGAGCCGATCTACGAATCTCTTCGCCAGCCCATTGTGCAGAGCGAGCGGAGTGGTGCTCCTGCCAGCGAAGAACCGCCATTGTCTAAACGCCCCTGACTGGCGAACGATTTACATGGTTCCCAAGAGCTAGGTGAAATCTTCCGGCGCCAAGCTTTTTCTCCATCGCTCTGTTGGCTAACACTGCGCTGCTGTATAGTGGAAACCTCGCAGTAATCGTTCCCATTTAATATTTGCGGGCGGTTCGAGAGAGTGGACGACTGCCTTTCCGATGCCTGACTTAAAAAAGCTCCTCATGCCGGTGGATTTCTCAGATCGATCTGAAGGCCTAGCACGATATGCTCAGGAAATTGCCTCCCGTTTTTGCTCACAGATCATTCTGCTTCACGTGGAAAACGATCCTTTAATCGGTGGACGCCCAGCCGATCAAGGTCATCCGCCGGGAAGCATCGAGCATAAGCTTTGGCTGAAAAAGCGATTGGACTCGCACTTGAAAGAGGATCTCCCGTCTGCGGCTGTCACGCGAATTGTTACTGAGGGAGATCCGGCCGGTAGAATTGTTGAAGTTGCTCTTGCCGAGCAAGTCGATCTTATTCTTATGGCGACAACTGGACACCGGGCGCTCCGCCAGCTCCTTTGGGGTTCGGTCCTTGCAAAAGTGATACAGGACTCAAATTGCCCGGTTTGGACGGGTGTCCATCTGACGGACGCGCCGCCCAGGGACCGTCTCTCTTTTAAGCGGGTCGCCTGTGCGGTAGATCTGGGACCGCAGACGCGAAGCGCCCTCTCCTGGGCTTCGGAGTTCGCTTCGGCCTTCGGCGCCCTGCTTTCCGTCGTCCACGTCGCCAAATCGGCGGCAAGCGAACAAGTTGAGCTTCCGTCGCAAGGTCCTGAACCCAGGGTCGCGAGATATGCGCGAGCAGAGTTGGAATACTTGCTCGACGATATGAAGATCAAAGCAGACATTGCCACGGGAGCGGGTTCAGCGCCCGCGCTAATCCACGAATTCGCACTGCAATTGGAAGCAGACGTTCTCGTGATCGGGCGCTGCCCTTCATCAAGCTGGCTTCACTCCGACACCTACACGATCATCCGAGAGTCTCACTGCCCAGTAGTCAGTGTCTAGTTAGTTACGGACATCCATCAAAGCGCATCACTTGTCACCTCAGGGATTAGGATCTATTAGCTTTGG
The DNA here is from genome assembly GCA_003163855.1 of Bryobacterales bacterium. Taxonomy (GTDB): domain Bacteria; phylum Acidobacteriota; class Terriglobia; order Bryobacterales; family Bryobacteraceae; genus Bog-105. The sequence goes on from PLRJ01000054.1 coordinate 49,671, forward strand.
TGCATATGGGGCGAAGCTACGTGTTTGTTTGGCGCCAGCATTGATGAGCAACCGCTTTGACTTCTGATAGTCGTCACCAAGCGCGTTGCAAGTCATATATCCATGGGTCATCAACTGCGGGTCCTTCTCCTGGACGAGCGGCGATCCGCAATTTGCCGCATGGAGATAGTCGAGCGCGGTACGCCCCGCCGAATCCTTCTTCCGAGCATCGGCGCCGCCTCTGAGCAACGTCTTAATTTCCTCAGGGTCTCCGCGCTGTACCAAGAGCATCAGCGCGGTCATACCCACATCGTTGACGGCATTTACGTCAGCGCCGGCGTTCAGAAGGTTCTCATCGGCCATGCCCGTTACAGCCGATGCCATAAGTGCCGTTTCGCCCCTCTTGGACCGCGCATTGACATCTACGCCCGCTTTGACTATTTCGCGCAAAATGGAATCCCTGCGTGAACTAGCGGCGTACATTAAAGGCGTCCAGCCGCTTGCGTCAACAGCAGTCAGCTTGTCGCCGGCTGCCAAGGCAGCGTGAAAAGCCGCTTGGTCGCCACTATGAGCCGCGTCCATGAGCTTCGTTTTGCCAGGTTTGGGCAGATCTTCGAAGGTGATCTCTGCAATGCTTTCTGTTTTAGGCTCGCCGTGTCGCCATTGGTGCGTATCGATGGACGCGTCAACGGCGAGTTCGATCTCCCCAAAGATCGCAGGCGCGGCATCGCCATATTCGACTACGCTCTTTTCTATGCCACCAATCCGCAACTTCAACGAACTGCTTCCGCCGTCTAACAGTCCTGCCTGGTCATACCTGCCACAAAGAGCCCAGACACCTGGAACGCGGAACCGCTCTAAGAGAGACTTCGCTTCGGTCGGGAGGATCTGTCCTCCTTGCGAAATGTCGCCCTGCTTCCAGACAACCCAGCCGTCGGCGCCGACGCTAACAATCTCGTTCCAGCGACCCACTTCGACGAAGTCTCCCGCGATCACAGCGGCAGGCGGTACGCGACCGGCGGCAGTCGGACAGTGTGAGCGTTCTAGCCCCGTTGTAAGGATTGAAATGACTTGGACGCCATTGGTCCTATCAAGCTCGACCTTCGTCCCTACCTGACCGTCGTCGTATCCGTCATCAGGCGGATTGAGCCTGAAGCGAAATATGACCTTGTTGGATAGCCCGAAATCCGTCGTTTGTTGAAACCGCCAGGATTTCACATTTTCGACCGCGGTTGCCTCCAACAGTGGATGGCCAGAGATCGGCGCTACCTCGGCAGTCCCGCCGTCTGGCGTCCGTCGGAAGCTCACGACAACATCACCCTGAACACGAGCGGCTCTGGCAAGTGGAGGATACCTTAGTTCCGGGATAGAAGCCGGTACGACAGTTTGCGCGTGACAAGCACTGAAAGCCAGCGTTAGCAGAGCAGCCAGAACTCTAAGTTGTGCACTCATGGTTCCGTAACGGCGAGAGAAGCCTTGCCGCGAGATTACTCATGTGACCGGTTCGGCGTGGTCGGCCAGCACACGGACATGATTATCGAACACTTCCACAAATCCGCTGTCGATCTTCAGCACATGCTCGCCGCCGCTGGAAGCATACTTCAGCGTGCCTTCCTTCAGCGCACTAAGTAAAGGCGCATGCCCCGCCAGGATGCCCATATAACCCGCCTCCCCCGGCAGCTCCGCCATCGTGACATCTTCATCCACAACGGATTTCTCCGGCGTCGCCACCTGCAATCGAAACGTGTCGGCCATTAACTCTTCATCTTCTCGGCGGCTTCCAGCACGTCTTCAATGGTTCCCTGCATGTAGAAAGCCTGCTCCGGCAGCGCATCGTGCTTGCCATCTACAATTTCCTTGAAGCTGCGAACCGTGTCTTCCAACTTCACATACTTGCCGGGTCGTCCCGTAAACTGTTCGGCCACATGGAACGGCTGGGACAGGAAGCGCTGCAGCCGCCGTGCGCGCTGCACCACGGCCTTATCTTCATCGCTCAACTCATCAACGCCCAGAATCGCAATGATGTCCTGCAAATCCTTAAAGCGCTGCAGCGTTTGTTTCACGCGCTGCGCCACGTCATAATGCTCTTCACCAACAATCGCCGGATCAAGAATACGCGACGTAGAGGCCAACGGGTCCACCGCCGGATAGATACCCATTTCCGAGATCGCGCGCGACAGGTTCGTCGTCGCATCAAGGTGCGCGAACGTGGTCGCAGGAGCCGGATCGGTATAATCATCCGCCGGCACATAAATCGCCTGCACAGACGTGATGGAACCCTTCTTGGTAGACGTAATCCGCTCCTGCAGATCGCCCATTTCGGTAGCAAGATTGGGCTGATAACCGACGGCCGAAGGCATGCGGCCCAACAGCGCCGACACCTCCGAACCAGCCTGCGTAAAGCGGAAAATATTGTCGATAAACAGCAGCACGTCTTGGCCTTCTTCGTCGCGGAAATACTCGGCCACGGTCAGTCCGGTAAGTCCAACGCGCAAGCGCGCGCCGGGCGGCTCGGTCATCTGGCCATACACCAGCGCCACTTTCGACTTGGTCCAATCATGCGGATCGACAATCCCCGATTCCTGCATTTCCAGCCACAAATCGTTGCCTTCGCGCGTGCGTTCTCCCACGCCGGCGAACACCGAAACGCCGCCATGCTTCATGGCGATGTTATGAATCAGTTCCTGAATGATGACGGTTTTGCCGACACCCGCGCCGCCGAATAAGCCGATCTTGCCGCCGCGCAAGTACGGCTCCAGTAAATCCACAACCTTGATGCCGGTTTCAAACGCCTGCAACTCCGTCGCCTGTTCGTCGAATAACGGAGCAGAGCGGTGAATGGGCAGCGTATGTTCGGTGGTAACCGGACCCATATTGTCCACCGGCTGCCCCAGCACGTTCAAAACACGGCCCAGCGTTTCTTTGCCTACGGGAATGGTGATAGGCGCGCCTGTGTCGTAAGCTTTCATTCCGCGCACCAGGCCATCGGTGGCTTCCATCGAGATGGTGCGCACGCGTCCTTCGCCAATATGCTGCGCCACTTCCGCCGTAATGTCGATCTTCACCGGCACATCGAACCCTTCGCTGGTGATGTGGATGGCGTTATAGATCTTGGGAATGTGGCCTTCCGGAAACTCAATCTCAATGGTGGGGCCGGCCACTTGAATTACCCGGCCCTCCGCTACAGCTTGTTGTACTGGCATGTAAATCCTCTACGAAGCGGCCGCGCCGCTGACAATTTCGATAATCTCGCGCGTGATGCTGGCCTGGCGCACTCTGTTTAAATACAGCGTCTGTTCCTGAATCACGTCGCCGGCATTGGAACTCGCCGCATCCATAGCCGTCATACGAGCCGCATGATAGGCCGAAATGGATTCCAGCATCGCCCGGTAAATCGACATCTCAACATAACGCGGCAGCAGCGTCTTCAGCAGTTCCTGCGGCGCCTGCTCATAAATGTAATCGATGTTCTGGTTCTGTTCGTCCTGCGGAATCTCGACCGGCAGAATCTTGCGCGTCACCAGGTTCGGCGCCATCACGCTTTTAAACTCGTTGACGATGATGTAGACTGCATCCACTTCAGCCTTGCTATAGCGATCGATCATCTTGCCGGCAATCTCACGCGCCTGTTCGATGGTCGGTTTATCGACTACGCCGACATAATCGCCTGTGATGCTGTAGCTGTGCTTCTTAAAATAATCGCGGCCTTTTCGCCCAATCGCTTCAATGTCAATGGTTTCGCCGCCGCGTTCGTCCACAAACTTATGCGCCATGCGGAGCAGGTTGGCGTTGAAGGCTCCGGCCAATCCGGTATCGCTGCTGACGACAATCAACTGCGTGCGCTTTTCCTCGCGCACCTGCAGCAGCGGCAATTCGGCCACTTCATCTATGCCGGCTGAGGCTGCGGCCACGTTGCTAAGAACGCGACGCATCATTTCGGCATAGGGCCGGGACGCGACTGCCCGTTCCTGCGCGCGCCTCAGCTTGGCAGCCGAGACCATCTTCATGGCCTTGGTAATCTGCTGCATGTTCTTGACGCTGCGTATGCGGCGCCGGATGTCGATTAAACTCGGCATCGCTGAGGGCTACTTGCCCTTTTCCTTCAGGCTGCTCTTGAAACGCCCCTTGAACTCGGCAATTGCGTTCTTCAGCTTCGTCTTTATTTCGTCGTTCAGTTCTTTTTTCTCGCGGATCGCCGTCAGCAAGTCGGTTTGGCTGTTATCCAGATATTGCATGAACTCAGCTTCGAAACGGCGGATATCTTCCACCCGCACATCGTCCACATAGCCGTTGCCGCCCGCGAACAGAATGGCTACTTGCTTTTCAACCGGAACCGGAGAATACTGCCCCTGCTTCAGAAGCTCAACCCAGCGCTTGCCGCGGTTCAATTGGTCCTGCGACGTCTTATCCAGATCAGAACCGAACTGCGCGAAAGCTTCCAGACTGCGATACTGCGCCAGTTCCAAACGCAGCGCACCCGCAACCGAGCGCATCGCTTTAATCTGGGCGCTGCCGCCCACGCGACTTACCGAAAGACCGACGTTTATCGCCGGTCGCACGTTCGAGTTGAACAGATCGCTCTCCAGATAGATCTGGCCATCGGTGATGGAAATAACGTTGGTCGGGATGTAGGCCGAAACGTCACCGGCCTGCGTTTCGATGAACGGCAGCGCTGTCATGGAACCGCCGCCTTTTTCATTGCTCAGCTTGGCGGCACGCTCCAGCAGACGGCTGTGAAGATAGAAAACGTCGCCTGGAAACGCCTCGCGCCCCGGCGGACGGCGCAGCAGCAGAGAGATTTCACGGTACGCTGCCGCATGTTTAGAAAGATCGTCAAAGATAAGCAGGGCATGCCGGCTGGAGTCGCGGAAAAACTCGCCAATCGCGGCGCCCGAATACGGCGCCAGATACTGCATGGGAGCCGGGTCGGAGGCGGTAGCGGCCACCACGATGGTGTAATCCATGGCGCCATGCGTCTCAAGCGTCCTCACCACCTGCGCGACCGTCGACCGCTTCTGGCCGATGGCGACGTAAATACAAATGACGTCCTGGCCCTTCTGATTAATGATGGTGTCCAGCGCAACCGTCGTCTTGCCGGTCTGGCGATCGCCGATAATGAGCTCGCGCTGGCCGCGGCCTATCGGGACCATGGCATCGATAGCTTTGATACCGGTTTGCAGCGGCTGTTTCACCGGCTGCCGGTCTATAACGCCCGGTGCAATGCGCTCAATCGGATTGAACTGGGTGGTGGCAATGGCGCCCTTGCCGTCAATCGGCTTTCCCAGTGCATCCACAACCCGGCCAATCATGGCATCCCCTACCGGGATGGACATGATTTTTCCGCTGCGCTTTACCTGGTCGCCCTCTTTCACATTGCCGTAATCGCCCAACAGCACCACGCCCACCTGATCTTCTTCCAGATTGAGCGCCAGGCCCACAGTATCGGGACCAAACTCCACCAGCTCGCCCGCCATCACATTCTCAAGCCCGTAAATACGCGCAATGCCGTCACCGACGCTGATCACCGAACCGGTCTCAGAGACGTTCGTCACCGCGTCGAAATTTTCAATCTCGGCCAGAAGCACGCGCGAGATTTCGTCTGCTCTGATTTGAGCCATATCTTTCTCTCAGATCCCCTACTGAATCTCTTTTTAAATGCAAACGCGGCGGACAGCGCTAAGCGCCAGCCGTTAACCGCTGACGCATATTGTCCAGTTTGCCCCGGACGGTAGCATCATACTCTTTCGAGGCAAC
>PLRJ01000247.1 GCA_003163855.1 Bryobacterales bacterium
TTTCACATTGCCGTAATCGCCCAGCAGTACCACGCCGACCTGATCTTCTTCCAGATTGAGCGCCAAGCCCACCGTATCGGGACCAAAATCGACGAGCTCGCCCGCCATCACATTCTCAAGCCCGTAAATACGTGCAATGCCATCACCAACGCTGATCACCGAACCAGTCTCAGAGACGTTGGTTACCGCGTCGAAATTTTCAATCTCGGCCAGAAGCACGCGCGAGATTTCATCTGCTCTGATTTGAGCCATATCTTTCTCTCAGATCCTCTACTGAATCTCTTTTGAAATGCAAACGCGGCGCACGGAGCTAAGCGCCAGCCGTTAACCGCTGACGCATATTGTCCAGTTTGCCCCGGACGGTAGCATCATACTCTTTCGAGGCAACTCGCGCTCTCACACCGCCAATCAGCGATGGGTCCACCAGATAATTTGCCCTGATATACTTACCCAACTTACTTCCTAAGGCGCGCTCAATCTCCTCACGCTGATCCTTAGCCAGCGTGCGCGCCGAGACGATTTCCGCCTTCACCCAGCCCAGCCTATCGTCCACAATCTCTTCAAAACTCTCGCGCATCGCGCGCAACTCCGGCACCCGGCGATGCTGCACAATAACGAGCAGGAAATTATGAATGAGGCGATGGATGCTCATCTCATCCGCTAAACGCGAAATGATGGACATCTTCTTCGCCTTTCCAACCGCCGGCGACAGGAACGCGCTGACGAGTTCCTTCGAACCCGAAATAATCCCCTCGGCCAGCTTGAACTGCCGCACCGCTTCGTCCGGTTTCAGACCCGACTCGGGCGCAAATACAGCATTGGCTAGCGCCTCGGCGTAGTGGACTGACAGGGCACCCTGCATTAGTTCTTCACCTGTTCTACCAGGTTCACAAAATCGTGAATGTTATCGATGATTTTGCCTTCTGCAAAATAGGTCTGCAGGCGTCGTTCGGCCAAGCCGATGGCCAGGTTGGCAGTGTGAAGCTTTACCTGCCTGATCCCGTCCTTTTGCATCCCTTCCAACTCGGCCGCGATGTGCTGTTTTATGTGCTCCATTTCGTCTGCCGTCTCTTTCAACAGACGCTGATGCTCGCGTTCCATCTCGGCTTTGTTTTGTGCCCGCAACCTGGCAACTTCGGCACCCAGATTAGCCATTTTCTTGTCAATCTCGGAATAACGGAAATCCGCCTCGATCTTCAACCCGGTCGCGTCTTTGATCGCCTTCTGAATTTCCAGCGAGCGTGCGTTGAAGAACCTCGGCGCCAACTTGATGATTCCAAACCCAAGCACCAAAACAAAAATACCCGTATTGATGAGCTTCCACTTGGTGACATCGTCATCACCCGCGTCGTAAGGCTGGTCCTGCTGTTGCTGCGCGTCCTGAGCTTTCAGCGAGGAGACAGAAGGGCTGGCGCTTAGAACGGCCAGAAATCCAACAGCCAGCAGCAAACGGCGCATCACGCGGCTCTCCGTCCGGCAACCGCCTCTAAAATCCGCGTGCTAAGTTCATCAACATTCACATCCAGGTCCGATTTGGCGCGTTCAATCTCCTGCGCCAGCGCCGCCTTCGCGTCGGTTAGCTGGGCGTCCGCATCGGCTCTCGCATGTGCCACAATATCCGCCTGCTCGGCAGTCCATTGCTTTCTAAGTGCCTCGTTCTCCTGGCTAATCTCTATGCGCGCCAATTGCAGCGCCCGTTCGAATTCCGACGTCTTCTTGTCGGCCGCCTCAAAAGCCTGCTGCGCCAGTTCGCGCGAGCCTTCCGTCTGCTTCCGCCGCTCTTCCAGCACCTTGGCTACAGGCCTGAAGTAGACCAGGTTCAAGTAAATGCACAGGAAAATGAAAAAAGCGATGGTAGGGATCGATTTGATCAGGAGTTGGACGAGTTCGTGTAAAGTCGCTTCCATCAGTGAACTATTGTATTGCGGGCAGGCTTGAAGAGCAGAAACGCAGGCGGGCGCAATTCCACCGCTCTGCGGATTTGATCCCCTAGCTCTAACGCTAACATATCATTTTTCGGCGATCAATACGGTTCAATACGGTTTAAGCGGAATTGGTGCGGTTTCACAAGAATCGTAACTTCGCAGGGTCCCAGGCCAGTGCCTTCCGAATCACACGTTTACGCCTCGCCTGTAGGCTGCAGATTTCATGAGGCACCTGGGGCAGCGGCTTGCCGCCCGCAAGCCGCAGTTGCGCGCTTCGCCGGAAGGCCGCCGTCACTTTTTGCGCCCTTGCATCCAAAGTCACCAGTTCTCGCATCAGCGCTGATGCTCCCTCCGTAAGAGCTTTCGACTGCCTCCGGGCCAGCCATTTTAGGCCAAACGCAGAAACCAGCTTCTTCTCCTCCATCCCATGGATCATTAGTAAGAAATTCAGAAGGACCATATACTTTGGAATCGCCGTTTGCAAACCATTCGCTTCAACCCGTGCCGCTGAGGGCGCTTTAGCCAGCCTTCGCACGGGCACTAGTAGAGCTTCGAGGCCAACTGCCTTACTCTCCGGGTCCAGCCTCTTTAAGTCCAAACCGGCGGACACTGCCGTTTGATCTCCGGCAGTGATGCCCAGAAAAATAGCAGCATTGGCCACGTTTGCGGGTCCATCCAAGCGCTTAATCTGACAATTGCTGGTTGCGCCGAAGCACGACCCTTTTCCGAATGCCATCGGATTTGCAAACGCCTTTACCTGCAAAGCAGCCACCGCGTAGTGGCCGCCTTGAAGAACATAATCTCGCATTCAGTCCCTCAAAAATGATTGGCGTCTTAGCTACGTCGCCCGGCCCTTTAATCGAACTATTTTGCCCAAGTTCAGTGACCCCGGAATCCCGCGGGCATCACCACCCAAGAAGAACAAAGCCGAGACCGAGATCAAGATCGGGAGCAAGCCTGTGCGCATAGCTGAGACAGTTCAAGAACGCCTTAGGGCTTAGCCGCATACTTCTGCCAAATCGCCGGCTCCGCCAACATCTTAATAAACAATCCCCCCACAACTGACCTCGCCTGAAATCCCACCTGCTTCCCCGTCTTCGTGTCATACCAATCCGTCAGCGGAACCCTGCTCGGTGATTCATTAGCAAAGCGATAAGCCGGATCGAAAATCCGCCTGAACTCGATCTGACTATCGGCCAATGTCGCCGTCCAAGTCAGCCAGTCGATCTTCGTATAATCGGCCCGATTATCCAGCGGCAACCCATACGTATTCTCATGCGCAGCGTAAAACGCCAGTTCGCCCTGCACCACCTGCGCCGGAAACAAATTCAACTTCAGCAGCTTGTCCCAAACCAGGTTGTACTTCTGGCTCCACGTTCCCGGTTGATCAAACGCAAGCCGGTAATGCCCACCCTCCGCATCCATCGCAACCCACTTCGCCGCATAGCCGCGTGCCAGTCGCTCATATTCATGCTGAACATCCGCATGCCCCAGCATCCCGGCTAACTTGCCATACGCCGCCAATGCCAGAATCGCCTTAATCGAAAGATTGGCGTTATGCGCCAGATGCCCCGCGAAATCGTCGGTACACAACTGGTTCTCCGGGTCCAGCCCTTTGCTCTTCAGATACTCGGCCCACTTCGTCAACACTGGCCAGTAACGCTGCGCAAAAGACGCGTTTCCATCAATTTGCTCCATCGCCGCCACCATCAGCAGCATGTTGCCGCTCTCCTCCACCGGCATCTGATTTTCTTCGGTCTTCTCGCCGCCTCCATACTGCTGTCCGTTCGCCAGTGGATAACGCCCCAAATCGTGCGGCGCGAACGGAAATGGCCAGCGCGGCAGCCCTGCATAATCCAGCACCGGTTTCAACTGCGCTTCCAACAATCGCGGATTGAACAGCAAAAAGAACGGCGAACTCGGATACGTCACGTCCACCGTATCTATCGAGCCATTGCTGAAATTCTCTTTCGAGAAATAAAGCGGCGTGCCGTCGATATCCGCCGTCAGCTTATGCGCCGCCAGCGTCTGCCGGTAGGCAAGCGCGCACAGTTGCGCGTACTCGTCTCCGCCGGCTTGCGTTAGATCCGCCTGCAGGCCGCGGTCAAACTCCTTACATCTCTCCTCCAGCGTGTCGTAATCGCGGAGCGCCGCGCGCAGCATGTCTTCCGCCGTCGCTCCATTACGCCGCCAATAGGGCCGCAGCCGCCGTTCAAAATACGCGATGGAAAACTCATCATCGTAAGCAATCACCAAGTGCCGCGAAACTGGCGAAGCACCAACCTCTCCTAATTCGAATGAATAGGAGAGCACCGCACTAGGTTGCGCATACGGTTCAAACGTTTCCATCGAGTCTTTATCCGGTACATGCCCGCTCGCCGCAAACTCCTTCATCGCATCCGGCCTGAACGTGGCCGCGTTTGCCAGGCCCGCGCCCGGCGGAGCTACCACGTAGAAGTAACCCCAATCGATCCGCAGATTGTCGCCCGATTTCTGCAGCACTGGCTGCGCCTGCGAACCAGCGCGCAGAACATCCAGATCGCCCGTTCGATAGCGCGCCCACGTCACCGGCTCCTCGCGGGAGTTCACTGCAATCTCCGAACTGGCATCAAAATAAACCGAAACCTGATGATTCTTCCCATCCAAAGAAGAGATCCGCCAAGTCAAATAGGTTGCCGGCCTGGATAAAACGTCCAAATCCTGCGGCAGCGCCGGCGTCAAAAACTCAAGCGCCACCTGAATGCCAGCGCCTTGGAATGTGTACTCCGTGCGAGTCGGCAGCACGGCCACAGCCGTCTGCTCCAACACCGCACTGTTCCGCGGTTCCGTTCCCATGATGCGGAAAGTATGCCCATCTACCCGCACCAAACCTGATAACGACTGATTCGTGCCCGTCCAATGTTTAGTAGGCTGATCGGTTAGATGATCCGCCATCGACCAGATACTGAAATACGGATCATGCGCAACCAGCGGAACCGCAGGCGGCCGCAGCCCCGCACCCGTCAAATGGCAAGCCAAACACGACAACAACAAAACTTGCGGGATCTTCATTTTTTGATTTCAGCCAATTTTAAGATGAATGCATCATTCTATGCCTTCCGCGTCAGACGGTAAGTAATTCCAATGAAGCTAAATCGTGTTCTTGCACCATGCGCGCTGCTAGCGGTTCTGGCCGCCACGCCCGCTGCCTCACAGACGCAATCGCCCGGACAACTCACCTTCGAGAGGAACTGCGGAACCTGCCACGGTGGCGATGGCCTGGGTGGCGAAATGGGTCCGAACCTTGCCTTCCGTTTAACTCACCTGACCGACGAACAACTCTTAGACGTGCTTCAGAACGGCAAACCAGCCCTTGGTATGCCGGCATTCCCAAACCTGCGCCGCGACGAAAAAACCACCCTCATCACATTTCTGCACACCATCCACCCACTCCGCCGCCCGCCCCCGGTTCCGCGAACAGTTCAACTGGCAGACGGAACAAAGCTTACTGGTCTGGTGATGAACGAAACGACCGCGGATCTTCAACTCCGATCCGCCGACGGCCATATCCACCTGTTGCAGCCCTACGACAACCATTTCCGTGAGGTCACTTCCCAGACGGACTGGACCACCTACAACGGAGACCTTGGTGGAAACAGATTCAGCCTTCTCCAGCAGATCACCAAAAACAACATCCCCCGCCTGGCGCCCAAATGGATCTTCCCCATGGAAAATGTGAGCCGCGCCGAGACCACGCCTCTTGTCATCGAGGGCATCGCCTACATCACCAGCGCCAACGAGTGTTGGGCGCTGGATGCCGGCGCGGGCCGTGAAATCTGGCACTTCCAGCGGCCTCATACCAAAGGGCTCGTCGGCAACGCCGCCCAGGGCTTCAATCGCGGCGTCGCATGGCTCGGCGACCACGTTTTTATGGTCACCGACAACGCCCATCTGCTCGCTCTCAATCGCTATACCGGCGACCTTATCTGGGAGACCGAAATGGCCGACTGGCATCAGAACTACAACGCCTCGTCAGCCCCGCTCATCGCGGACGGCCTTGTCATCTCGGGCACCGCCGGTGGTGAACAGGGCGCGCGCGGATTTATCGGTGCCTGGAATCCTGAAACTGGCAAGGAGGTCTGGCGATTTTGGACCGTTCCCAAACCAGGTGAACCTGGCTCTGAAACCTGGAAAGGAAAGGCCATTGAACATCCAAGCGGTGTGGCATGGCTGACCGGATCGTTCGACCCCAGCTTGGATACGCTCTACTGGGCAACCGGCAATCCCGGCCCTGACTACAATGGCGAGGAGCGCGCGGGCGATAACCTCTACACCTCATCTATCCTGGCGCTTGATCCCAAGACCGGCAAACTGAAGTGGTTTTACCAAACATCTCCGCACGACACGCACGACTGGGACGCGAACGAACCGCTTGTCCTGGTTGACCGTCAGTGGGAAGGCCGTTCTAGAAAACTGCTGATTCAAGCCAACAGAAACGGTTTTTTCTACGTGCTCGACCGAACCGATGGCAAACTGCTCCTCGCCAAGCCATTTATCAAGAACATCAACTGGGCCAAGGAAATTGGCGCCGATGGCAAGCCCGTGCATCTGCCGCCTGTCCCAGGTCCGACGCCCAGCAGCACGCGCGTCTGTCCATCACAGGATGGCGCAACCAACTGGTTCTCCGCCTCGTTCGATCCCGCCGCCGGTTACTACCTCGTACAGACTTTTGAGAAATGCAGTCTTTTCTCCACTCGCAAAACGGAGGAGTGGGAGGCCGGCCGAGGTTACGCCGGCGGTTCCCAGCGGCTGGTTCCCGGCGAGACTCCTCACGAGATTCTAAGGGCCATCGACATCCGCACCGGCGAGGTCGCCTGGGAACTGCCTGAAACCGGAGCTGCCACTTCGTGGGGCGGAACGCTAACCCTGGCCAGCGGCATGACGTTTGTTTGCGGCGATGGCGGTATGTTCACCGCCGTCGATACGCGCACCGGCAAAGTGCTGTGGCAGTTTCAGACAAACGCCGAGTTCAAGGCCTCGCCCATGACTTATGTGTTCGATGGCAAGCAGTACGTATCCATCGCCGCGGGCCAGAACATCCTCACGTTCGGCCTAGTTGACTGATCAAGGCACCCAGATTACGTAAGCCAGATAGCAAAGCACCGCGCCGGCGCACAGTGCAAGCAACCCCGAAGTCCGCTTCTTCTGTAGAAAGAAAATCAGCAACAGTCCACTCACCGACACCAAAGTCATCAGTACGGCGGAAAGATCAATAACCCATCCCCAAGCTTTTCCACTGTCGCGGCCTTTATGCAGATCGTTAAGCACCGCCACGAACCCCATCTTCGTCTCTGTCAGTTCGTAGCGTCCCGTCGGCCGGTCAATGAAAATATCCGCCGCATAACCCGGGCTTTTAAACGCAAGTGAACAATCCGTATCGCTGACGCGAAAATCCTTGACGGCTCCATGAATCCCATGTGTGTTGCGGAAGTACTCCACAATCTCCATCTTCGCCACATCTTTCGCAAGGTACTTCCGATCAATGCTCCCGCGCACTTGCACAGTACGCTGCTGACTGGCGAACCACTCAGCGTGATTTAGCGTCAGCCCAGTCACGGCAAAGAAGAACAGAATACCGAAGCTGGTCATCGAGAGGTAGATATGCAGCCACCTCGACACAATCATCATCTGCCGTCTCCACGCGGGATTGCTCCTGGTGGCCGGCCTTGAAGCCTCCGGGCTTTGCACTAGCGAACTCAAGGTCAGTGCGCCGCCTTGTGATAGTCGAAGGCGACCACGCCAAGTTCGCCGTCCGCCGGAACCTGCATCTCTGCCGGCTCTCCGTCGAAATTCATCTCCTTGCGAACCAGGTTGTATCCGCCATGCTCGCGCGCCGCTTCCACCATCACCGTGTACTTGCCCGCCTTCACCAGCTTGCCGCTGTTGTCCTGTCCATCCCACTTGAAGCTGTATTTGCCGGGCGACCGCGTCGCGCTGGTAACCGAATTCAGAATCTCGGTTCCTTCCGACAAAGCACGCAAGCGGTCGTCTCGGTACCAGGCGCGCAGTTCATTCAGCCAGCGCGCCTTTTCGTACAGCACCGCCAGCGTACGCACCGGATACCGGTAATTGTCTTCAATCCACACCGCTACATAAGGTCGCCGCGCGCCGAAGCCCTGCGTCTGCGGGATCTCCACATTGACCGTCAGTTCATAAGCGCTGTTCCAGAGTGAAGCAGTACCCGCGGGCGTCGTTGCCTTGCGCGGAGCAGCCGCTTGCGCCACCAGCAACGAACTCCACCCCGCACTGGCAAACCGCGTGCCGTCTTTGGCCACAAGTAAATATTCCGATCCTGGAACCGTCGCCGCCAGTCTGCTGCTCTGCTGTGGCGAAAGCACGCAGAAAGCCGTAGCCAATGCACCCGCATCCACCGCGTTGCGAGCCACTACCGTAGCGCCAATGATGTCGTCCGCCGTACGCCCGGTGCGTGGATCGACGATATGCGAATAATGCCGCCCGCCGATGTCGAAGCCGCGCCGATAATTCCCGCTCGTCGCCACTGCCTTGTCCTTAATATTCAGAACGGCCATCGGTGCGGCATTCTCCGCATCCGACATCGGATTAGCCACGTCAATCCTGTCGCTTGCTTGGCCACGCACTGCCAGGTCTCCGCCAATGTTCAGCACCACGCCGCTAACTCCCGGCGTCCGCAGCGCCACGCTGGCCGCGCGATCGACAATATAACTCTTAGTAAACGAATTCAGCATCAGCGGCGTAGCGCTCAGGTGCGTCGCTGTACCAGCGCTTGCTTCCAGGCGCCACTGTGTCCGTCCCGCAGCATGCGCCGCCGCTGCCATCTCCGCATCGGTGGGCATTCTGCCGTCCGCCTGGGCCTGTTTCCAAACTCGCGTCACTGCTTCCGCTGCCGGATTCAACGCGCCGCCGCTATCGTTGCGCCAGAAATCCCACAGTCGCAACACCTCCATCAGCTCCGGAGAAACCCGCACGCACTGCTGTTGTGTCGCAGCCCAACGGCTGAACTCACTGTCCTTGTCGTACCCACTTAGAATGCGGTTCAGCCGCTTGATCTCATTCATAGCGGCCGTCTCCGCGCTCTCGGCGGCATAGTCGGAAGCTGCCATCAGCTTGATCTCCATCGACGTCCCCAGTACGTTTTCAAAATGAGCGTCGTGCCACGCGACCGTACGCGAAGGCTTTCCAATGCCCACAACCAAGGTGGAGACAACCAGAACCGCAGCAATAGCTATGTGCGAAATTCTCGGCATAATCACCGCTGATTCCCCCCGCGCCGCATTACAGGAGCCGCCTCTTCCCTGGTTATCTTCCCGTCGCCATCCTTATCCAGCGTCTTCAGAGCGGCCGGTGCATTGCGCAACTCCTCAGCCGAAATAGTGCCGTCGCCGTTGCTATCAACCGCTGCCAGTACCGGATCAAAGCGTATGAAATTCATATTCCCGCGGCCTTCCGGCCGTCCACCCTCGCCGCGACCTCCGCGTGCATTCTCCGGCGGAGGCCCCTCCGCTGCCACCATGTTCCGAATCTCATCAGGAGTAAGGAACCCGTCCTTATTCTCATCACCTTTAGCCAACAGCCCCTGATAGCGATCCGGTAATTCGTCCTTCGACAGCTTCCCATCGCCATTGGCATCAAAAGCCATCAGCGTCTTCACCATCTCGTCCGCATTGTTGTTTTCAGCGCCACGCTCCGGCCCCCGTTCACGGCCTTCGCGTCCCCCCTCGGGACCCCCGCGCCCGGCCCGCATCGGCCGTACTTCGTCCGCCGTTATCTGGCCATCTGAATTCTTATCCAGCTTCAATAGCGTCTTGCCGGCAGCCGCAATCTCGTCAGCGTCCAGCACGCCATCGCCATTCAAATCAAGCGTCGTGAAGCCGATACTAGGTCCGAAAAATCGGCCTCTGCCGGGTCCCTGCCCAGGCGGCGGTCCATCCTGAGCCTGCACCGTCAGTACAACCGTTAAAGCAAAACAAAAAATCAAACCGGTTCGCATTGGTCTCCTAGTATCGCGCGCTCGCCCTTGTTCTCTACCATCCAACAACTCAAACTAACCACAAACAAACCCGCAGCTATCCAAACCGCATGACCGGCAACCTCATTCACCACCAAGTCCACCGGCGTAGACACCTGCCCAATTCTCTCCGCAATCCAGCAAGCCGACGCAAAGACCGCGAACAAAGCCCCGCCAATCCTGAACACTGAATAAGCCCGCGTAACACCTAACAGCACCAGCGACGGCAGCGTAGCGGCCACCACCATCAACTGCATCGCCTCAATCCCCATGTTGAATCCCAGCAGACTCACCACGCGCTCCTGCCATCCCAACCCAAGCGACCCCAGCGTCGAAGCAAATGCCAAACCATGAATCAGGCCGAAGAACGCTGCGATTCCTGCTTCGCGTCCTGGCAACAACGGCCGCAGTGCATGAACGGCCGAGATAAGGATCGACAGTGCCACCAGCACTTCAATAGGACGGCTGGGCAAATGAATTACCCCTAAGGCTGCCAGCGCCAAAGTAAGCGAGTGACCCAGCGTAAAAGCCGTCACCACCTTCAAGCTCTGCATCAGGCAATGGCGCGCACCCGCAAATCCGCCCCAGCGTGATCCGACAGCGATCAATGGAGCGGGCAACAGCAGAGTTAGCAAGAACAACAAATGATCAGTCCCTTCTGCTATATGCTGCACACCCAGCTGGAACATGCTGCCGAAGTCATGAAACCAGAACCCTAAGGAAGAAACCTCCACTTGATAGAACGACTGTAGTGTGTTCCGATTCTGACTGACAATCCGCAAATCCGGATCACTGGGCACCAGGCTGTTAACCAGGTAAGCCGAAATCTTCCGCTGATGGTGGTTTTCGAAAACAATTCTCCGCCTGTGTCCCCCGCTTGGTAAATCCGCACTGAACGTCATCCGAATCTCTCCGATGCCTTCCTTCATCTCCTCCATCTTCGGGAACACTACCGACATCAGACGGAGTGTCAGACCCCTGCCATCTGCACTAAGCGCCACGTCGCCGGCCACTCGCCCGGCATAAGCCCGCTGCTCGCTCTCTGAAATGACACCATCCCCATTGGTATCAATGCTGGGCAGCACGGCCTGCGAAACCGCCACGCCAGGAATTAGCCGCATGAACACCTGCACCCGGTCCTTCTCAACCGAAAGCATAGTGGCTTGCAGATATTGATCCAGCCGATGCGCCCACACAGACGACGCCATCACCAGAAACACACCAAGACCAGCAATGCTCTTCTTCATTTGCCGGTCACTCCTCGGCCATAGTCATTCGTAGGATCGCGATACATCGTGTGAACATGCAGTGATAGATCGCCACCCAGCCCTTGCGGTGCGTACTCAATGACAAGCTTCGGCCCCTGAATCCGGTAATAAGCGGTAATGTTCTTGCCCGGTGCGGCGGTTGTCGGCCCGCTCCACGCAAACCAGGTGTCATTCAACCCTGCCTTGATCTCCGCCATGCGCGCCGCCGCTGCGCTCTCATGGATGATCCCCGACCATTCCGCAATCACATCCAGCAGCATGGCGCGCTGCCGCTCATTCATCGCCGTAGCTTTCAATCCTTCCGGCTGTATCGTTTTTCCGTCCTGGCCGGGACCAAGAACCAGATCCGCCGTTTGGTAACTCAGAATCGCCTGCTTGCGCTGCGTCTCATCAAGCGCATTCAACAGTGCCAGCGCTTTATCGCTTTCCGCGCCAAGCGGCCGCACAATCTTGCCGTTGTAGTTGTACAGCGCGGGTTGAGCGCCGGTCAGCGTCGGCGTAAGAATGCCGTGCTCTCCCGCGATCGTAATATTGAGCGCCAAGTGATGCCCTCCAAACTGCAGCATCCATGGCTTCGTTTCTGACGGCGTGCCCAGGAAGGAAATGTAATAGAGATCCTTGCCAAACATATCGCCGCTCAAGCCGAAGCGTGGCCGATTGCCCCCATTTCCACGTGGCGGCCCGCCGCCAGGAGGAGGTCCCCCGCCAGGAGGAGGCCCGCCGCCAGGAGGAGGCCCACCGCCCGGCATCGTCTTGTTAACTTCATCCCCCTGCATAATTTCCTGAACCTTCTCATAGCCCTTACTGCTAAGCACCGCCGCCAGCAAAGCCATCTCAGCCGAACGCT
This sequence comes from Bryobacterales bacterium, assembly GCA_003163855.1. Lineage (GTDB taxonomy): Bacteria > Acidobacteriota > Terriglobia > Bryobacterales > Bryobacteraceae > Bog-105. The sequence goes on from PLRJ01000247.1 coordinate 12,067, forward strand.
GCGCTTCATTCAAATCCTTAAGGCTGAGACCTGCCCGCGGCACCATGGCGATCGGGAAATTCGACCACCGTCTCCGCTGCTCCTCATCGTCAAACGCGAAAACCACACTCTGCCGCTGCTTTGCATCCAGCGTTGCTAGAAAGGCATTAGCACAGCTAACAATACGTGAGGTCGCGTTTGGTTGCGCCTTCGCCGGCATCAGCGTGAAACATGCCAACGCCAGTACACACAGCCCGCAGCCCGCTTTATACATTAATTTCATTCTGCTTAGCAGCATCGCCAACCAACCTTAAATCTTTCTGAAACCCGCGCCGCAATCGAACAGTGAATGTCGTCCCATGCCCGACTACGCTCTCCACCGTCAGCCGTGCCCCATGCCGTTCCGCAATCTCGCGAGCGATAGCCAACCCCAGGCCGGTTCCCCCCGCATCGCGCGAACGCACCTTATCCGCGCGCCAGAACCGATCAAAAATAAACGGCAGATCCTCACTCGGAATGCCCGGGCCGTTATCCGTCACCGCTATCGCCATCTCCGCCTCATCCTCCGTCACGCGAACCACAATGCGGCCACCCCCCGCTGTGTACTTAATCGCGTTGTCCAGCAATATCAGCAGCATTCTGCGAAAAGAAACTTCATCCACCGCCGCCCACATGGAACTTTCCGGAAAGCTTGTCGTCACCTCCAGACCCTTCTCCACCGCCAGTAGTCTCAGTTCGTTTACCACATCCCCAACCAGCGCCGCCACATCGCTGGATACCAAGTCGATCCGATTGCTGCCCGCGTCCCATTGCGCCAGCCTTAGCAACTGGTTAATAAGCTCCGTGCATCGTTTCGCCTCGCGCAGTATCTTCCCCAGCGACTCCTTCAATTCATCCACAGATCGCTCCCGCCGAAGGGCAAACTCCGCCGCCGTATAGATCAACGTCATCGGCGTCCGCAGTTCATGCGAAGCGTCGGCGGTAAATCGCCGCACCTGCTGCACCGATTGCTCCACGCGCGTCAGCAACTGGTTCAGCGTTTCCGACAACCGCTGCAATTCGTCGCCACTGGCCGGAACCGAAAGCCGCGCCGCCAGGTTCGACGGAGCAATGGCCCTTGCCTCATCGATAATCCGGTCAACCGGCCCCAGCGCCCGGCTGCTAAGCCAGTACCCGCCAAACGCCGCCATCGTCAAAACAAGCGGCAAAGCCAGGCACAGCGCCGAATAAAACTCTCTCAGCACCCCTTCGAACTTACGCCGCGGATCCGCCACTTCAATGGTCAACGTTAGTCCGTCAACGTAAATCCGCTGCGTTGCCATACGCACCGGAAACCACGGCGGCCCAGCATTGCGGAACAGAAGACCCGGTCCCGGATCGGGCGGCATCTCCGTGCTCACATGATGGCGCGCCAATCCGTCCGATTGCGCGACAACCTCCCCGTGCGGCCCGAAAACCTGAAACAGCTCCCCCAAATGATCCAGCTCACGCAGCTTCAAAGTGATGCCCGCCAGCCCGTCATGGCTGTTCTCATCGATGAAGCTATGCACGCCAATCAACCGGTATCGCAGACTCTGATCCAACGCATGATCCAGGCTCACCGCCAGCGCCCAACGGCTTGCACCCGCCAGTGCAAACGCAACCAGAACCAGCGCGCACGTGTACCAAAGCGTCAGCCGAAGCCGGAGTGAGCGAATGTTCACTGTGTCTCCTCGCGCAAGCTATACCCAAGGCCGCGTTCTGTGTGGATCAGCTTCGGTGATCCCGCTACATCAACCTTGGTACGCAGAAACTTGATAAAAACATCCAGGCTGTTCTCACTCACCTCGCGATCGCCCCACACGGTATCGATAAGCCGGTCCCGTGTCACCACCCTGCCCGGCGACCGCATCAGGCATTCGAGCATCGCAAACTCGGTGCGCGTCAAATTGATCCACCGTTTTCCGCGCCGCGCCTTATGTTCATCCAACTCGAGCACCAGATCGGCAAACCGCAGCTGCGCGTTCTTCTGATTGGGCCTGCGCGTACGCGCCCGTATTCGCGCCAGCAGCACATCAAACGAGAACGGCTTGGTCAGGTAATCGTCCGCCCCCGCTTCCAGACCGCGCACTATCTCCTCAGGCGCATCCCGCGCTGTCAGCAGAAGAATCGGACTCAGGATGTTCTGCCTCCGCAGATTCTTCGTCATTTGCAGGCCGTCCATAAACGGCATCATCACGTCCAGCACCAGAATGTCGAACGCGGATGTTTCAGCCAGCCGCAGTCCCGTGGCGCCATCATGCGCAACCACCACGCTAAAAGACTCCTCTTCCAGGTCCCGCCGCACAAAATCGGCTACCTCACGGTCATCGTCAACCAGCAGGATACGCATCTCTCGCCTGTTGCTCATTGAACCAGATCTCCGCGTGGCTTTTGAGTCCTGGCGCAAAGTTTCAGGCAATTTTAAGCTTCGCCCTTCATGCTGGGCTCAAATGATCCGAAAGACTTTTTTCTGGCTGCATCTGGTCGCTGGCATAACAGCCGGCCTGTTCATCTTCATCATGGCCGCCACGGGAGTCATCCTGTCCTTTGAAAGGCAAATCACCGAATTCCTGGACCGCGACATTCGCTCCGTCTCGGCTCCTTCAGAAGCACAGCCGCGCCCGCTCAACGAACAACTGGCCGCCGTCCGCCGCACGGGAATCGGTAACCCAACAGCTATTGCCATCCGCAATCATCCCCAAGCCACCACCGAGTTCACCATTGACCGCAACAAAACGCTCTATGTAGACCCCTACAGCGGCGCCGTCCTCGGCACAAGCTCCACCGCCGCCCATCAGTTCTTCTCCACAGTCGAAAAGGCGCATCGCTCCTTAGGCGCGCCACTCGGCTCCAAAAACGTCGGCCACTGGCTAACCGCCATCTCCAACCTCTTGTTCGCCATCTTAATTCTCCTCGGGGTATTTCTCTGGCTGCCTCGCAAATGGAACACGAAATCCGTGCGCGCCATCATCGCTTTCAAATCCGGACTGCGCGCAAAGGCCCGCGAGTGGAACTGGCACAACGTCATCGGCATCTGGTGCGCGCTCCCGCTGCTCGTCATTGCATTGACAGGCGTCGTGATGTCGTTCGACTGGGCGAATGCCCTGCTGTTCCGCATCACCGGCTCCACTCCCGCACCCTCCGGCCGGCGTGGAGGCGATCGGCCATCCCGTGGCCAATCGGATTTGGGCCAAGAACCGGACTACGATAAGATGCTGGTTGCCGCCAAAGCCCTCAACTCGAACTGGCGCACCATTACTCTCAATCTCGCGCGCGATTCCCAATCGCCCTTAACAACCATAATCGACACTGGCTCTGGAGAACAGCCGCAAGATCGTACTCAATACATCCTCAATCGCGAAACGTCGGCAGTCACAAAGACAATCTCATTCAGCGACAGCAGCCTCGGCCAAAAACTTCGCACTTTCGTTCGCTTCGGCCACACCGGCGAATACTTCGGCTTAATCGGCCAGGCCATCGCAGCCATCGCGTCACTCGGCGCCTGCATTCTGGTCTACACTGGTCTGTCGCTTGCCTTTCGCCGGTTCGCAGCTCTGTGGAAACGCAAACGAGCTGCTGCTCCTGTGCGCCAGGCCTACGCCGGGCAGCCCGTCAGATGAACAGAAAACTACTGCTTCTCCTATTCGCAGTCGTCGCTAGCGCGGCCGATCTCAAGGTTGACCATGTCACCTTCGCCGGGCGCGACCTCAAACAAATGCAAGCCCAGTTTGCCGCCTTGGGCATCCGCACAGAATATGGTGGCAAGCACACCAACGGCCTTACGCAAATGGCGCTCGCCAGCTTCGCCGACGGCTCCTATCTGGAATTAATCGCCGCCATCGATCCTAAAGTCGGAGCACCAGGCCATTACTGGGGAAAGTTCATCGATGACAATGCGGGCCCTTGCGCCTGGGCCATCCGCGTTGACAAATTGGAAGGCAAAGAAAGCGGCCGCAACCGCCCCGACGGAGTTCAGTTGAAGTGGCGCAGCGCCAACGTTGGCACCGAGGTCCAGGGCACTTTCTTCCCCTTCATGATTCAAGACCTCACCGACCGCGCCCTCCGGGCATTCCCCGGCGGCAAGCCCACCATGCCCGCGTGGCCCGGTGTCGCCGAAGTCCGCATCGCTGTCCGAAACCTTAAGCAAGCCGCAGACCGCTACCGGAGTCAATTCAAGTTACAAGCCCCACAGATAATCGGAAACACGGCGCGCTTCCAAGGCACACCAGTGGTCCTCGTGGCTGGAGAAACCGAACGGCTCAGCAAATTCGGAGAAGGAGTCTTCGCCTTCGTCATCGCCGGCGAAGGCGGCAAACCCCATTTAATTCACTAATTGATCATGGATGATTGCTCCAGCTCGTTTTCCTCGCTTCCGCTGCCAAACCAGCGGACTTGAGTAAAGGCGCATACATCACAGTGGCCAAGTCACGTATGTCCGCGCGCGCATCCTCCGGAGTGCCCGAATGGAAGGGCGGATGTGGATCGTATTCAAGCATTAGTTGCAGCGCTTGCGCGTAATCGTCGCCACGCAATTTGGCGACAAGATAGAGCCCGAAATCGATGCCGGCCGTCACTCCTCCCGCCGTAATGCGGTTGCGATCTTCCACCACCCTGCCGCTAGCCGGTATCGCTTCCAGTGTCGGCAGCACCTCGCGCACGGCCCAGTGGCTGGTCGCGCGGTAACCACGAAGCAGACCCGCTGCCCCCAACACCAGAGATCCCGAACAGACGCTGGTAACATAGCGCGCCGTCTTCCCTTTGGCAGCAAGAAAGTCCAGCACCTCCGCATCGCTCATCAGCGCAACCGTGCCCTTGCCTCCTCCAGGAACGAAGATCAGGTCCACAGGTTCCGCAAGGTCTTTCATCTTCGCAGTGGGCGTGATTTTAACGCCCGTGTCGCTTTCCACCGGAAGCAGGTCTTTCCAGATCAAATGGACTTTGGCGCCCATCGTATAGCCGAAGGCTTGTTGCGGCCCAATCAAATCTAATGCGGTCATGCCAGGATAGATCAACATCGCAATCTGTTCCGGCTTGTCGGGTTTCAGATGCTGCAACCCGCCCATGTTCACAACTGTGTAGCCGGGGGGCGCAACTAACTTCTTCTGTGCCGCGCCATCCAGAAAAGCGCCAGACGCGGCCATGCAACTCAAAGCTTTTCCAAGACTTCTTCTCGTCATGTCTATTCCTTGTTTTAGAAGCCAAAAGTTCACCGCAAGAACTCAACTTGCGGCGGCAGATCAGGATGAGATTTTTGAAGAAAGCAGAAATGGAGGCGGTCCGCGTTTCCTATTGGCGGAGTGATGCGAGGCGCCACACCCGCGTTGCGCCGCTGTGCAGAGCTTTACAATTGCGCCCGCTGCTGGCAGCATTGCCGGCTTCACCAACGGAGAAAAGATTTCAACACTGCGGGCAAACGCTGCATGCGGAATGCAAGGGCATTTGTCCTGAATAGCCGGGAACGAAGCCTCAGCCGAGCCTTTGGCGGTCGCCATTTGGCATTGGTGTCTGCCACCTTTCCGGCAGCAAGGCGGCACGTCGGAATTTGCAGAACGAGCGAATGCCGGCAGGAAAAGCATCCAGCTGAAGTTCAGAGCGACAAAAATCGCAACAAAACGCCGCATTGCTACGAAAATTGTAACGCGGCCTTTGTATTAACGCCTCGTCGGCCATCTGCCGGTGATAGATTAAGCTCCGTGGCGACGAACGACCTGCTCCGCTTCAACGGCGCCGTCGAGCGCGATCCTTCTATCGACGCGTGGCTGAACCAGCATCCCGGCGAATTAGGATCCATCGCCCGTCACTGGTTCGAAATCATGCGAACCTGCGGCGACGAAGTCCGCGAGCTTATGCACGACGGCTGCCCGGTTGCTTGTTTCGGAGATGCACCCTTCGCCTATGTCAACGTCTTCACCGCGCACGTCAACGTGGGCTTCTTTCAAGGCGCATCGCTGCCCGATCCCGCCCGACTCTTACAAGGCAACGGCAAATTCATGCGTCACGTAAAGCTGAAGCCGGGAACACCCGCAAATACCGCCGCGCTATCCAGGCTAATCGAAACGGCCTACTGGAATATGAAGGCGCGCGTCGAAAACGGCTAGTCTCTTAGATGAGATGCTAAGGCTTACCCGTAAGAAACCTTCGCCGCATGGTTAGGTTCACGTATCTGCGTCCTAAGTGACTACAACGCAGGAGTTATTCCAAAGTTTCGTGTAAAACGACAGGTGTGGCTAGTTTTGTTTCACTCTGGCCACACGGACCGGGTTCGATAATGGCCGATCACACCACTCGAAAATAATCCTAACTCCAACCCCCGCAACCACCTGCAGCACTTTTCCACAACCGCCAAAGTTCGTTTTCGCCCCTCGCCATGCTAGTTTTTAGCAGGCTCGAAAGAAGGCATCCACCTTCCGTGAGCCTTTTCTATTTCCGTACTAAAAGGAGTCACTCCAATGTCCTTAGCCCGAAACGAACGCCGCGCCGCCGAGCGCCGAGCTGCTAAACTCGCCCGAAAAGCCACTCAAAAGGCCAATCCCGCCGTCGTCGCACCCACGCCCGCAACTACTTACGATGAAGTCCCTGACGAATTTGCCTGCTCAGCCGACCGAAACTTCTACGAACCCGAACCCGACGTCAAACCCGCCATCTCGGAAGCCAAATTAGCCGCCAACCGAGCCAACGCCCAGAAATCTACCGGTCCCCGCAGCGACGCAGCCAAAGCCATAACCCGCTTCAACGCCGTCCGCAACGCCCTCACCGGTCAGACCATCCTGCTGCCCACCGACGACGCCGTACTCTACCAAACTCATTGCGAAGCCTATAACAAAGAACTGAAGCCTGTAGGAGCCATCGAAACCAACCTCGTCCAAGCCATCGCCGATCACGACTGGCGTCTCGCCCGCATCCCCGTTCTCGAAGCCAACCTTTACGCCCTGGGCGAATTCAAGTTAGCCGATGACGAAATACCCATGCACCTGCTCGATGCCCACATCCAAACCACCTACGAAAAGCACTTTCGCAATCTCCACCTGCAGCAGAACCGCCTTACCCGTTACCGTGCGAAAGATCTGGCGGAGCTGAAAGCGCTGCAGCAAGCCCGCCAGGAAGAGCAAAAACAAGACTACGAACGCGCCGCCGCCCTCGAAAAGCAGGCGGAAACCGCCGGCCAACACTTCCAACCCGAAAAGTTTGGCTTCGTTTTTTCAACTACCGATCTGGCCGCCTTCCGCGAAGCGAAATCCGACGTCCGTCTCGCCAAACTGCTCATCCAACTCCGCTCGGAGGGTCAAAAAACACTAGCTGAAGCCGCCTAAAGCACCTTCACCGCCCTGCCGTACACCAGCAGCGCCAGAAGTGTCTCTGCTCACACCAACTCAAGCATTCAACAGGCTCTTCACATACTCAGCCTTCAACGGCAGCCGCCGCGCCACTTTGCCGGTAGCGTCCAAAAACGCCCCCGCAATCGCCGGACCAGCCAAAGCGTTCGCCGCCTCTGACCCTTGCCCATACTTCCCAACCTCCGGCCGATTGATCATCACAACCTCAATCTCCGGCAGGTCGGCCATCGTCGCAATCGGATAACTTCGCCAGTCGCTCGAAACCACGCCGCTTTCATCGAAGCGCAGCTCCTCCATCAGCGCCATACTAACGCCCATAACGCTGCCGCCTTCAATCTGCCGCTTCAACTGCGCCGGGTTCACCACAATTCCCGGGTCCACCGCGATCGTCATCTTCTCAACCTTAATAGCGCCGCTAGCCATATCCACCGCGATAGCCGCTACGCATGCCCAATAAGTTCCCGAACGGAACATGGCCGCGACACCCTGCCCGCGCCGCACACCATTGGCGCTCACTCGGTCCGAACGAGTCTTCCAACCCGAAGCATCCCGAACCGACTCCAGCACCGCAATCGCCCGCTTCTCGCGAGCGTGTTGAATCCTGAACTCGATCGCATCCGTTCCGCCCAGCAGCGCCGCCTCCGTAATCGCCAGTTCGCGCGGGAAATTCTGCTGATACTGCCCCGGTGTGCGCATACTGTGGTCTCGCAGTCCTACCCCAATCGGCGACGACTTTTCACCCACTTGGTAGGTTCCATAAGCCCGCTCCAGCACCGCCGGTGCACCGTCGTAAATCCAGGGATCTTGCATCGCGTTGGCTATGCCGAAGATGGATCCCTTCTCACTGGGACTCGGAATCGTAGGAAGTCCCGCCAGAATCGCCCCGACCAACCGGTCGTCCTGCATGGCCGGCATGTAGTGATCAATTGAATAACCGCTTAACTTGCCTTGCGCATCAACCGCCAGTTGCACGTCTGAATACGCTGCCGACGATTGCGTCGACCATTGCAGATCGTCCTGCCGCATCCACTGCACTCGAACCGGCTTGCCTACCGCTTGCGACAGAATCACCGCCTCATCTTCCGCACCGGCGTTGCCGCCATTCGACCGTCCATAATGGCCCGGTCCCGCGAGATTCCGCACCACAACATTGTCGGTAGAAGTGCTCAGCATATGCGCAATCCCGCTACGCAGCGCTTGCGGGTTCTGCGTGTGCGTATAGATGACAACCGTCCCGTCCTTGCGCACTTCCGCCGTTGCCATCGTCGGCCCAATCGGCGCATGCTTCAGGAACGGCAGTTCGTACGTTGCCTTCAGCTTCTTGGGCGAGCCGGCGATAGCGGCCGCCACGTCGCCCTTGGAATTCTTGCTCTGCGCCACCGGAGCCGCTTTCCAATCCGCATCTTCCCGGAAATATTGGAACAGCCGCTGATCGCCGGGAAGCCCCTTCCAGTCGGTCCACTTGGTGCCCGCCGCCACTTGTTGCGCGGCTTTAATCGCTTCCCACTCGCTAGGCGCAACCACGCCCACAAGGTTCCCTTTGACAACTACCTGTGCATTTGGAAAGCGAGCCTTGTCCAGCGTTCCTGCTGAAACCAGCTTCGAGCCAAGCGTCTTCGGATGCACCACGCGCCCATGCAGCATGCCGGGCAGCCGCACGTCCGTCACCCAAGTCTCCTTCGCCGTCACCTTCGAAGTAATCACCGAGTTCGGAATCGAGTTGCCGACAACCGTGTACTCGCTCACCGGCTTCAGCGGCGGATCACCATCCACCATCAACCCGAACATGCTGTTCAAGTCGCCCTTAACCGGAATAGTGAGTTTCAGTTTCTGATTCTTGACCAGATCCCCATACGAGATGCT
>PLRJ01000232.1 GCA_003163855.1 Bryobacterales bacterium
TCAATATTCCCCGAATCCTTGGCTTTATTCACCGTCAGCACACCGTCGGTGACGTTCCATTTAGCCGGCGACTTGTCGCGATTGGTCACCCATTCATCCAGGTTCTTCCCGTCGAAAAGCACAATCGCGTCCGAGGGCGGAGCCGTGTTATTCGCTCCCGGAGTCACTACTTTGGGGACCGGCTCCCACACTTCGGTATCTTCCGGCTTCGCCTTTGGTTCATCCTGCGAATACAAAGGAGAAGCGACAGCAACCAGGGCCGCCAAAGCGAAAATTCTTGAAAATTGCATGCTCACCACGTAGAGCCTTTCCTTCAAAGATTATTGACTTCTCAGAAGCCACTTCCGTAATATAGGACCGAAAGAGTCTTACATCCGCGAGTCTCCACGGAATCTTTTGGCGAAGGGCCGTGGAGACCCGCAACATCGACAACCGCTAGGCCGGCGACCTACTCATTATAGGTCCGGCTAAGCATGGCTTAAGAGGATCTTAATGAGGAAGCACAAGACTAAAACTATCTGGCCCGTAAGTTACCGGTTAATCTCCATCGGAACCCTGGTCGCCTATTCCGCTGTCGGAACGCGCACGTTTAACGTGGCGCGCGCCCAGGATTTGCAGCAAGCGGCTGCTCCGCAACGAGTATGGAAATTTGACATCGACGCTGGCCCGCTCGATTCCGTCGTAGACGCCTTCCAGCACGTTACCGGTCTGACAGTTACCGCGTCGAACCAGGGCATCCTGAAGCTTGCTTCGCCCGGCGTATCGGGCAATTACAATGCAACGCAGGCGCTGGACCATCTGCTGGCCAAAACCGGCATCAGTTATCGCTTCGCATCAGCCAGCGAGATTGCGCTGGAAATCAGCCATGCTAAGGCTTCCATAGACGTCACCACCAATGTCGATGCGCTTGCGAACGCATCGCCGAAATTTGCGCAGCCGCCGCTCGACACCCCGCAAACCATCACGGCAGTGACCCAGACCACCATGCAGGAACAAGGCGTCACCACTCTGCGCGACGCGTTGCGCAACGTAGCCGGCATCAGCCTGGCCGCCGGCGAAGGAGGTTCGCAAGGCGACAACCTGACCATTCGCGGTTTCACCGCCCGCAACGACCTGTTCATCGACGGCATGCGCGATTTCGGCAGCTACTATCGCGATCCCTTCAATCTGCAGGAAGTGGAGGTTCTGCAAGGGCCGTCCTCCGTTACTTTCGGCCGTGGCTCAACCGGCGGCGTCGTCGAACAATCCACTAAAACGCCCGGCCTGCAGCGCTTCGTATCGGGCGACCTGGACCTGGGAACAGACCTGACGCGCCGCGCCACGCTGGACGTAGACTTGCCGCTGCCCGCGCTAGGGCAAGGCGCCGCCTTCCGCTTGAACATCATGGGCGACGAAGGCAACGTAGCCGGCCGCGACATCGCCGAGAATCGCCGCTTCGGCATAGCGCCCTCGTTGGCGCTCGGCCTCGGCACTCCCACCCGTCTGACGCTCAGCTACTTCCATCAGGATGGCGACGACAACCCCGACTACGGCATCCCCTGGCTGTTCAACGGTCCGGCGCCGGTGCCGAGGCACGATTACTACGGCTTCAAGAACGGCAACTATCTGCGCACTTACGACGACATCGGAACCGTCAAGCTGGAGCACGATGTCAACAGCCACATCACCATTCGCGACCAGGCCCGCTATGCCAACTATGTGCGCGATGTCTTAATCACCGAGCCGCAAATTCCCGCCGGCGTCACGCTCGCCACGCCTCTCAGTTCCATCCAGATCACGCGCCATGAGATCGGCGTGAACAGCGTCGAGACTTACCTCGATAACCAACTGGACATGATCGCCCGCTTCGACACCGGCTTCATCCATCACGACGTCGTCACAGGAGTGGAAGTGGGCCGCGAAACATCCGACCCGACGCGCCCCACCTGGACCAACGTGCCAACCACAAGCCTGTTGAATCCGAACCCCTATCAGTCTCTGACGGGCACCGAAACCATCACATCCGTCGTCCACACCACCGCCTATAGCCAAGGCGCTTACCTGCTCGACACCATGCAACTCGGCAAACATTGGGACCTGACCGGCGGCATCCGTTTCGATCGCTTTGCCACCGATTACTCGCAAACCGTAGCGCCCGCCTCGGCCTTCCATCGCGTCGATGAAATGCCCAGTTGGCGCACCGCTTTGGTTTATAAACCGGTCTCCATCGGCAGCGTTTATTTCGCGGCGGGCACATCTTTCAATCCATCGGCGGAAGCACTGTCGCTCAGCGCCAGCACCGCCAGTCTGCCGCCCGAAAAGAACCGCACCTATGAATTCGGCACCAAGTGGGATCTGCCGAATAGCCGTCTTTCGCTGCGCGCCTCGGTGTTCCAGACAATCAAGCTGAACGCGCGCGAACCCGATCCAACAAATTCACTGCTGAATGTTTTAGCCGGAACGCAGCGCGTAAATGGCGCAGAACTCGAGATCCGCGCCCGCATCACCAGCCGCTGGGAAATACTGGGCAGCTACGCCAACCTCGACGGACGGCTGGTCAGCTCCAATTACTACCCCGCCGCCATCGGCGCGCAACTGGCCAACGTGCCGCGCAACAGTTTCAATTTCTGGTCCACCTACCGCCTGCCCTGGCGCGTGGAAACCGGCTTTGGCGGAAACTTCGTTTCCAGCCGCACCGCCAGCACCACGGCGCCTTTCGATCCGGTGACCGGCCTCGTCAAAGAGGTCCCCGGCTACTGGGTCTTCAACGCCATGGCCAGCCGCCGCCTGACTGAGCACTTGTCCATACAAGCCAACATCAATAACATTGCCAACCGCTACTACTACGACGAACTCCATCCCGCGCACATCGTGCTGGGTCCCGGACGTTCCGCCCTCATCGGCTTGAAATTTAAATTCTAACGAGTAAAAAATGCTACTTCCCATTCCCGACGTCTTAACCGCCGATCAGGTGCTGCGCGCCAGGCTCCTGCTGGATCAGGCCGACTGGGTGGATGGCCGAGTCACCGCCGGCCATCAATCCGCCCGCACCAAAGACAACATGCAACTGCCCGAGGCGTCGCCAGCCGCCCGCGAGATCGGTGCCATGATCCTTTCGGCACTGGAACAGAACGCCCTGTTCATCTCCGCCGCCTTGCCCGCGCGCGTGTTTCCACCGCTGTTCAACCGCTATCAAGGCGGCCAATCCTTCGGAACCCACGTGGATAACGCCATCCGCCAAGTGACCGGCACCGGGCACCGCATCCGTACCGATCTTTCAGCAACTCTTTTCTTCACCGGACCGGATGAATACGAAGGCGGCGAACTGATGGTGGAAGACACCTACGGAACTCACAACGTAAAGCTTCCCGCCGGCCATATGATTCTTTACCCGGCTACCAGCCTGCATCATGTAAGGCCGGTCACCCGCGGCGCCCGCGTGGCATCGTTTTTCTGGATTCAAAGCATGATCCGCGACGACGGCGAACGGACACTGCTGTTCGACCTGGATGTCGCCATTCAGCGGTTGAACAGCGAAGTTACGAACCCAGCCCCGGCTGTTCAGTTGACCGGCGTTTATCACAACCTACTGCGGCGTTGGGCGGAAATCTAATCCCTACCTGCTTGATGCATATTGATGTCGTTTCTGATGCTAAAGTGCATCTATGGGCCGACGCCAACTTTCCAGCTTGCGTAAGCGCCGCACCACGCTGAGCCTCCCGGCGGAGACTCTCGGCGAGGCTGAGCGCATCGCTCGTGCGCGGAAAGTGAATGTAAGCACCGTGATCGGAGAAGCTCTGTCGGAAGGATTGCGCCTGCAAACGGCAGCAGAACGGAGCAGCGAGGTCCTGGAGCGCTACAAAAAAGCGTTCTCAGGATTTTCGGACAGCGAGATGGCGATCCTCGACGGCGTCATTCTCCAACCCACTACTCGGAAGTAGGTGATGGTTGATCCGGCTTGCGGCCCATCCCTGTTCGACACGAGCGCGGAAAGCTGGTTAGCCCGCCCCGGCAATGATGGCGCGACGGATTGGATGCGAGCCTGTCTTGCTAACGGTTATGAAGGATTATCAAGGCACTTCGGGGGTCGTTCACCATTTCGCCCAATCGCCCAACCACCAGCAAGAAATAGCGATAGAAAGCCGGTAAACGCCCCAAGGCTTGGTTCCGGCGTCGCCAAAGCGATAGCAACCGGGGTAACGCCATCGGCCTCAAAGAACTGAAGATTTAAACCAGCACCAGCCTCACCAAAGGCACCGGTTACTCCAAAATCCAGCGTGTAAACCTCCGCAATTGCGGACGCCATCGCCGTCGTCACACCAAAATCAGTCCCCAGCGTAATTTGGATCGGGTAACCGTTTCCCCTATAACCACTGGGTCCCCCGTAGTTACAACTTGATACGTCGTTACACATAAATCCAACGATGCTGAACAATGACGCGGTGCCTCCGGCAACGCTGCCATTCGGGGACGTTCTACCATCACCTAACGCGTAACCGTTGTCAATGGGGATCACAATACCGGGCCGAACAGGCCCCTCCGTGACAATGTCGATCGAGATAGATGACTGTGCAGATGCAAAATTACTAGCGCCGGTAGGCGCTCCGGGAAGAACTGTCCCTTCCGCACTGGCTTGATCAGCGAGGGTGAGAGTTAGGGTATTTCCAGAAATTGAGTACGATGCAGAAGCCTCGGCTGATGCCGATCCATTAGGCGTGCCTGCCAAATTGCAGGCGGACGGAGCTATAACACTGCCTTGGTCTGTATTGCAACTCGTGCTTGTGGTGATCACAACGCTTGCGCACTGTGCCGTGAGGGCGAAAACAGCGGCTAATGATCCGAAAAGTACTAGCTTTGTCATTATTATTTTGAGTTTGAGCGCACATCTCCTGCCTTCTCTGGAAAAGGTCGTACGGTACTGGGTTTGCGTGGGTTTCCGGGGGGCTCCGGGTTTCCGGGACGGGTTTCCGAGGGTTTCCGAGGTTTCCGGAGGTTTCCGGGACGGCCACCACAATGCATAATCCAACCGAGCCTTGCCTCGTTTTTCAAAAACGAAACGGCCATGAGGCGACGCCTCCCCCCCTGGGGATGAAAATAGGGCTCGGCTGAATGAGGAACAGTGTACGCATGCGAGCCATTTTCGGAAGAACCCACCACCTTCGTTTCGGTAGAGTAGGAGAG
>PLRJ01000224.1 GCA_003163855.1 Bryobacterales bacterium
CCGCCGCTCTGCATCTGGCGCATCATGAATATCCACAGGCCAAGCAGGATCAGGACCGGAACCGCATTAAACAAAATGCCGATCCAACCGCTGCCCGTGGATTCTTTGCAGGTGTAGTTGACATGCTTATCCTGCAGCGCCTTATAAATGTCCGGATAGTTCGGCGGGATCGAGGTGTGATAACGCTTTGAGATGCCGCCCTCTTGCAACTCGCCTTGTACATCTGTGCCGCCGGTAATCTCGGCGTTCTTGATTTTGCCGTCCTGCACGTCCTGGACGAACTCAAAAGCGGATAGGCTGGTGGGCGTTGGGCCCCGGCCAGTCTTGACAGCCATGTAAACCAGGACAACCGCGCAGATTATAACGACCCAAAAAACCGCGGTCTTTATATTTGAACTCATGAACTTAACTTTCTGCCGGTTCCATTACGATCCAGCTTCAGACACCACAACCCGTGTGCCCTCTTCCACCATATATGACGCAATCCAGACTATTTTGACTCAAACATGACTTAAGCCTTGTACACCAGGCGGAGGACGTTACGACTTTTATCACTCGCCTTAAACCTCGCGGCGCTGCCGAAACCCTTTGACCACACGATTTCATCACCCGCCACTAAAACCGGCCAGTTGCGCCGCTCCCACAAAAGAACCTGAAATTCCTGAAACAGCGACTTCAACTTCTCCGGTTTACTCCCCAAATTTCTGACCATCTCGTCGCCCGGTTCCCAATTGCGCACCTGCAAAAAATCGTGCAAATTTCCGAGGGAAAGAACGTCTCCGTCCAAGTCTGCTATCTCAACGCCGATTTCAGCTTCCTCTCCGAAATTACCACAAATAACCCCTGCTGATTTTACCCAGTTGACATAAAGACAGCCGAGAGCGAAAGGCAGGGCTGTTTGACGTCCTAGTTCAATCGAAACCTGGTACTGGCGCGGAATATTTCCCACATCACCCGGTCTACACAGAAGTAAGGTCCCAAAGGAACGTAAAGCATCCACCCCAGGGATTAGGACGCGATCATGTCCGGCGGTGCTTGTGAGGATTTTGCGAATCGATTCTACATGTTGCAGATCGACTGAGCGCAAATCTCCTTTAACCTCCTGGATGGCGCGGCGCAGAAGGCGCCGCTGCTCGGCAGGGTGTAAAAGGTTTAAATCCGCAGTCTGAAAAAACAAACCCAATTGGGTTCGTTTCGCAATTTGGCTGTAAATGGCTTCGATCCGCAGATTCCACCAATCTTCTTCCGCCTGCGCCACCGCAGCGTTGTCGGAAAGTACGAATTCCAGGCGCGGATTGAAATGTTGGCGGAGGTGCGGAATCGTTTCATTCCGTAGGCGGTTGCGGGAAAACGCATAGCTGGCGTTGCTCCCATCTTCGCGCCACTGAATGCCTTCCGCCCGGGCCCAATCGCGAATCTCGTCACGCCCGCTGGTTAACAAAGGGCGAATCAGGCCATCGGACGTAGCTAGGCGCATTCCCGCCAGTCCGGCTAAACCCGAGCCACGCAGAAAGCGGTAGAGAACAGTCTCGGCCTGATCGCTGCGGCTGTGCCCTAAGGCCACTTTCTCCAACTGGAAATTACGAATCGAATCGAAAAAGAAATTTCGACGCACGACGCGCGCTTCCTGTTCTAAATTGCCCCCGCTAAACGGGCAGTTCCCTACCTTAAAGGGAACATCAAGTTCAGCCGCCAAGGCGCGCACGAAGCACTCGTCCTGGTCCGAATCCGCGCCGCGTAACTGATGGTTAACGTGCAAAACGAACACGTTATATTGCAACCTATGCAACACGTGCAGAAGAACGACCGAGTCGGCGCCGCCCGATACCGCCACGCCAACTTTGGCATGGTTGCTCAGCATGTTATAACGAGTGAGGATTTCGGCTACCCGTTGCTCTAAGTTGCCCGCCACTAACGCCATTCTCACCCAATGATCCTCAATCCGCCTCTTACTGCTGAAACACTCCATCACCTGGCCGCGCGCATAAAGATTCTTTTGATGGACGTAGACGGTGTTCTCACGGACGGCCGCCTTTATTTAGTGCCTGGCTTCGACGGCAAACTGATCGAGACAAAAGGGTTCGATTCGCAGGATGGCATTGCCCTGCGCTGGCTGCAAACGTTGGATATTAAGACCGGTGTTATTAGCGGCCGCGAATCTCCCGCCACCGCGGGGCGCGCCAGCCAGGTTGGCATGAGTTGGGTATTCCAGGGTCACATCGAAAAGATCCCGCTGTTTGAACAGGTCGTGCGCGAAGCAAACGTTTCGCCGGACCAGGTTGCTTACGTCGGCGACGACTTGACTGATGTCGTCCTGTTTCGGCGCGCTGGTTTGGGCATCGCCACAGCCAACGCCCGGCCTGAGGTAAAGAAATCGGCGATGGCAATCACCGAGGCCGCAGGCGGTTCGGGAGCGATACGAGAAGTGATCGAGACTCTTCTCAAGGCACAAGGCAAATGGGACGCCATTCTCAAGAAGTATGAGGTTACTGTCTGAGCGAGCTGGTTTCCGACAAAGTGGGCTTAGTTCTCGCTACCGTTAGCGGTCCTGGTGTGCTGTATCAACTCACCGGCGCGATTGTTAAACACAACGGCGATATTCGCTCCGTCTCGATCATTGAAGATGGGCCAGTGGAGACGCGCCTTTACTTTGAACTTGATCTGCCCGGTTCATCGGAAGCTTTGATTGAAGATCTGCAGAGCCTGGACGTGGTGAGAACGGTAACGCAAGTTGTGTCGCTGCAGAAAATCTACGGCAAGCGCATCATCATCATGGGCGGTGGCGCGCAAGTGGGGCAAGTCGCTTTGGGCGCCATTTCCGAGGCCGACCGTCACAACATTCGCGGCGAACATATCTCTGTGGATACGATTCCGCTGGTCGGCGAACAGGCTCTGGCGGCAGCAGTGCGTGCATGCCGACGGTTGGCGCGCGTGCGCGCGCTGGTACTTGCGGGCTCGCTGATGGGCGGCGATATCGAAGCGGCAGTAAAAGAGGTTCGGGCCGAAGGTCTGCTGGTTATCAGCCTTAATATGGCGGGCAGCGTACCGGACGCCTCAGATCTAGTTGTTACAGACCCGGTGCAAGCTGGAGTTATGGCTGTGATGGCGGTGGCCGACACAGCCAAGTTCACAGTGGAACGATTGAATCGCAGGGTGTTTTAGGGGGAGGTGGGCTTTTAAAACCAGGGTTTGGCGGTCAGAGAAAACTCTCGTTGCAGTTCGCCTGGCGCATTGTTTGAGGCGATTGAGTAGACGCGGAGATAATAGGTTCCGTCCTTGGTAATAGGCGGTACTCTTACATCGATGTTGTCATTCTTGGCGGCAGCCTGACCTTGCCAGATGGTCGCGCCCCGACTATTTACAACTTCAATTCCTACTGGACCGGCAGGAATGTCGATTGCCTTCAAGTGCATCTGTAAAGGACGCCACTCCAGTACTGAAATGCTCTCTGTGCCGCGGTAAGCCGCGAGAGTCACTTCGCGGGGTGCAGCCGCAACAGTGATTAGGATGGCGCAAGCAGCCATGGCGACCCCGACCCAAGACAAGCGAGGTGCCGTAAACCATGCTGTCCAGCCTCTAGTTGGAACCGCTTCAAGCTTCTTTGCTTCTTCCGACCGCATAATCTGCAGCGCCACTTTGGTAGCAGCGATGTCGAACTCCAGAGTTTCCAATCTGGTAACGCATGCCTCACAGGCCATGAGGTGGGTTTCGACCGCTTCGAGTTCTTCTTCTTCCGACTGACCCAGTAGGAACCTTTCCAGGGCATCCTCGTGCGGGTGATCACGATTTGGTGCGTTCATGATAGTCCGAAAAGCTATCTCTCTCTCCATGTAAAAGAAGTGTCCATCAGCCTGCTTGGGCTCTCACGAGAACTGAGAAAATTCCGCTACTCGCCAGCTTTTTCTTACCAATTTCACCAAATTTGGCTTTCGCCCGCGACTTTAGTAAGCGAAATTGCGTTTCCGTGAGATCCATTTCGCGGCAAATTTGCTCCTGGCTCTGCTCGTTTAAATAGAATCTCACCAGAATATCCCGATCACGTTGCGATAAGGCGGCCAGCGTACTCTTCATGAGCTCAGCCTTCTGGCGCAGCATCGCTTCCTGTTCGGGATTCTGTTTACGGTCGGCGACGGTAATGCCGGTCTCCAGATCCGCTTGCTCACGGCGGTTATGAACGGCCTGTTCAATGTAGGCAGCCACTTGCCGCCGAACCACTGTGCGGACGAATCCCATCAAGCGGTCAGGCTCGCGCAGGTCGCCGCGACGAATGGCATTGACAACAATCAAGAACGTATCGTGAACCTTATCTTCCAACTCTTGCGGACCGAGTTGGCGACAAAGGTAGTACCTGATTCCACGGCTGAACAACTTGTAAAGTTGCTCCATGCCCGCGTCTTCACCGGCCTTTACCTGGGCCACCAATACCGGCCACTCCACCTGCGGGTAGCCGGGTCTGGAGACTTTTTGACTAGCCTCGGGCGCATGCTGACTGCCATCTTGAGCGGGCGCGGTTGAACTTTTGGATTGAGTGCCTACCATAGTCGTGATCTCTACATCTACTCCTTGGAGACAACGGCGAACGCACTCCAAAAATTGGGAGAAGTGCGATAGCCGCTGCTGCGCATCATGTCGATTTGAGTCTGGCGCAAGGCCTGCGCGGCTCGCTGAGCGATGGAACCAGACTTGATTTCGTCGAGCCGACGATAAAAGGTTGAAAAGAATTTTCCGGAATCATCCGGAGTGGGCCAACTGCTGACGACGACGGCGGAAGCTCCGGCAACAAGCCAAGCGCGGCTCAGGCCCACCAGGCCGGCTCCGGGCAGCGTTTTTCCCTGATCGGAAGAGCAGCCGCTCAACACGACCAGACTTCCAGGCAAGCGGAACGACTCAATTACCTCCGAGGTCAGCAACTCGGGCATACCATTCTTCAGACTTAGCGCCAAAGCTGCCTCTTGCGGCTGGTCCGGCGGGCTTACCACATGCACTGCGAAGTGGACAAAAGCAGCAGCTGTAGTTTGAAGAGCTGCCTGAAGAGTCTCGCGGGTCGCGCGCTGACCGACGAGCAGGGTTGTTACGGGAGCGTGACTCTCCTGAGCCGCCGATCGAATTTCTTTGTCGCTGCCGACCAGCCGTGCCAGCGAAGTGCCAAGCGTGACTGATTTGGCATCGGCGGACGTGTTGCGCGCAAGCCGCGAATCGGCGTCATTGTAAATAGGATCGCCAATACCCACGAATTCTCGCGGAGCGGTATTTGTCCTGGGCGAAAGCAACAAGCGCTCGCTTGGAAGAAAACGCAGGCTATGATTGGCAACAAGGGGCAGGTTTTTGTCGGAGGAAAGGTCGGGAAGAGCGCAAAAGGGCACACCTCGCAAGAGCGGACCATCACTCACAAGCAGCCATTCCGGTTTCTGCCAGAACTGTTTGGGCAGACTTCCAAACAGCGAGCGGCTGAGCAGCGCCCCACTAGCTGTCGACGGACGCCCCTCGCGCACAGATGCCGCGAAGGATGTTGCCGCCGACTTTAATTCGCTTTCGTTCGCAATTTCGATCAAATGCACCTGATCTTCCGTAACCGCCCACAAGTAAGACTTACTTTTCCCCAGGCTTAGGGTCAATAACACCTGATCCCTGTTTAGTGTCGTCTGAATATTCTTAAGTGAATTCCGACGAGGATTGTTCTCTTTTTGGGTGCGAATTTTTTCTTCTGTAATGCCGTTTTTGTTATCTAAATCGGCGACTTCGCTGCGAATCTGTAGAAGCGATAACTTATCTTCTTTGGAATTTCGGCCTAGAGTCACTTGTGCCTGTGCCGCCTGGAGTTGCGACAGTTTAAAGTAGTAGGCGTCTGGAACCTGCAGATTGCGGCTTCGGGCCAAGCGCACCTGGTCTCTCAAGCTCGCAGCACGATTTTCAGCCAAAGCATCAAAAGCCTCATAACTCATTTGTTTATTATGAGTTTCGAGTGAGAGCCGAGCGGCTAGTTGTGCGTAGTCGCTGTATACATCCTGCAGCGACGCTACCGTCCTGGTGCTGGTCAGATCGCCTGGCAAAGCGCCGCGCCTCCACTGGGTTGCCTCGTTGACGGCCCGCTTAAATTCGTCGAGTGCTTTCCATTTGTCGCCGCACTGAAGGAGAATTTTAGCGCGGATATGGATCGGATAGTACTGGGCATTCGCCTTAAATGCGTTGCTTGCCGTTGCAAATGCTTCGTCAATTAGCCGCAGAGCCGTCTGACAATTAGGGTTGGATTTTCTTAGTTCCAACTCGGCTAAGTGCTCCTTCGTGACAGCAAGACCGCTGAGGTCGTTCAGCTTTTGGCGAATCGCATATTCTTTCTCGAGAGCATTCTGCGCTTCGGCAACTTTGTCTTCGCGCATGAGTGCGAAACCACGCGCTTCCCAGACTGTTGCCTGTAGTCTGAGGTCGCCAGTCGCGGTAGCGAGGCTAACGGCTTCGGCTGAGTCCTGATAGCCTTCGGCATTCCTGTTCTCAAGGAAGTTAATGGACGCACGATTCGCCAGCGCCTTTGCCAGGAAATCATTGACACGAGGCTGG
Source organism: Bryobacterales bacterium (assembly GCA_003163855.1). Taxonomy (GTDB): domain Bacteria; phylum Acidobacteriota; class Terriglobia; order Bryobacterales; family Bryobacteraceae; genus Bog-105. The sequence goes on from PLRJ01000224.1 coordinate 6,556, forward strand.
CTCGATGCCGAGCGGAAACAGTCAACTGCCTTGGTAGCGGCGAGCCTAGCTGCCTCCAAATCTCCCAACTGCGAGTAGACGGTGGAAATGTTGCCATTGGCAGAGCCCTGCAGCACCAGATTCCCGGCCCGGGAGGCCGCGGCAAGGCCCTGCTCTGAGGATGTCAACGCTGCGGAGTATTCGAAAAGTAAGTTCTGGGCTACTGAGAGCAGTATGAAGCTTTTGGCTTCGCGTTCGGAGTCTTTCGCATTGTGCGACAGAGTAGCTGCCCGCGAGTAGGCAGCAATAGCCTCATTAACGTGTCCAGTGTCCCTTAATTTCTTTCCTTCCAACAGCGCCGCGTCCACAAGGTCGGACGGTGAATTGTGCTGAATTTGACTGGCGTCAAAGGGTTCGGCGTGTGCAATGACAACTACGCTCGAATAAATTAAAGCCGCATGCAGCCACAGGACAAGTGTCTGGACGGTTCGCCTCGGGGGTGGCAAATAAATATATATCCTGAGGAGTTAACGATCCTCCTTAAATCTACCACCACCCAAGTACTTTTGACAGATTCATTAACGAAAAAAGCGAACCTTGCGCAGTGCCCTAGCAGCCGAAAATGCGGCAAATCAATGCGATTAGCGGCTCAAAAAAGATTGGGTTCCACATGTGATTTAATTCCTTTCCGCCTTGAAGCTAGCGGCTCAGGTGAGCCTGGGGCCGGAAAATAATTCGCTATGTGGCTGATTCAATGGGAGAAAAAGTTTTTCCTACTGTTGTGACTGATAAAGGTTGCTTCGGCT
>PLRJ01000223.1 GCA_003163855.1 Bryobacterales bacterium
GGCTGAATAGGCTTCGCCCCCGGAAGTTCACCACTCACCGAGCTGTCGAAGGTGATACCGTTCTTGTCCAGCAGATCGCCCACCGAACGGTCTAGCGCCACCTGAGCCTTGATGTACACGCTCCGGGCCGCCACCTCCGTGGACCGCGCCTGCGCCAGGTAACTCTCCTGTTGAATCACTAAGAAATTGGTCGACGCCCCAACGGTGAGCTTGTCGCGTTCCGCATCCACCAACTGCTCCTGATATTTTCGTGACTCCACTGCCGCATCCAAAGCGCTGCGAGCGGTCCGAAGAGCAATCAGGGAATTCTCCACATCCTCACGAACCTGATTGGCCAACTGCTGAGTTCGCGCTTGCACCTGGCGCAGTTGCAGTAGATCGCGCGCCGCATCAGCTTGCGCCACCCGGTTAACCAGCGGCAGATTAAACTGAATCCCAGCCTGATAAATCCGCGAAGTACGCAATCCCGCAACTCCGAGATCAGCCGGCGTAGTCAGAATGCCGGTTCCGGCTGTTCCCAACGTCGTGAACGGAGACTCGGTGCTGCCTCGGGTTTGAAAATTCGCGATGAAATCAAATTCAGGCTTAGCCGCGTTGCGCGAGGCGCTGGCCGATATTTCTCCACTCTCGGCCTGCAACGTGGCTTGCGCCAAGTCTGGACGCGTGTTCATAGCCTCCGACACCAAGGCCTGCAGCGCCGGTGTAGCATCAGTGGCGGGAACCTTGATGACATCCAATGGTTGTATAGGTAACTGAGCCAGCACGGGGTCGCCCGAACCTTGGCGTGACAGTTGCGATTTCAGGATAACTTCCTGTTGATGTACCAGACCCTCCGCTTGAATCAGGTCAAGCCGGCTGCTGGTCACCAGCGACTGAGCCCGAGTCAATTCAAGCGGAGCGAGCGTTCCCTGTTCCACCTGCTGCTGATCGTCAGCTAGCAGCTTTTCCGCCGCGGTCAGAACCTGCCGTTTAACGGCGGCATTCTCGTTCAAACTGACCAGATCGTAATAAAGCCGCGAGATGCCGTAAACAGTGCTTATCAGTTGCTGATAGAAAAGCAGTCGCGAGATCTTCTGATTAATCGCTCCAATTTTTAAATAGCGCAGATTCACTTCGCGCCCAAAGCCCTTCAGCATGGGCTGCGTCAGTGTGATCGAGGTATTCGGCTGCGAGTAGGGATCGAGATTGCCCCGCGCTCCGTAAAGCACCTGCGCCGCATTATTCACGTCCACTTCAACCTGAGTGCCATACGAAAAGCCCTGCACCAGCGAATAGTTCGAACTGATGAAGTTCAACTGGTTGGTCGTCGTCGATGTGGTTCCTTGCGTCAGGAGGGCGCTATTCGAACGTTCGAAGTACGTGTTCTGACCGACCAGCGTAGGTTGGAACAGCGGCACCGGCGGTCCGGCCGAGTAACCAGCGGGATTTTGTTCCGAGAGGTTGGAGGGCGTCTCCGTCAAAATGTTCAAAGACGTGAGATCATTCACCGTAGGGGTAGTTGGAGTCACTGATGCCGCGGCGTTGTTGAGCAGCGGCGAACCAGGACCTCCCACACCGGTGGGACTTTCTGCAACTGAGTAATCAAGTCCTCGCAAGTTACCGCCGCCGCTGGCTCTAAGAACATCGATACCGGCAATCGAGAGCTGATACCGAGCCACCTCGACATCCAGATTGTTCTCAATAGCAAGCGCAATCGCGTCGTAAAGCGACAACTGAATCACTCCGTTGTGAACCAGCGCGCGGGCGCGGTCCGCCGGTCCTAAACGAACGGAGGGAGCGGAAACTTTGCGATAGGGAGCAACGAAATCCCAGAAAGATGCCTTGATAGGTATGTTGGGCGAATTGTTTTTGGAGGTCGCGGTACTCGATTGCACTCGAGAAAGGACGCCGGACTGATCAGCAGGTTGTTGCGCGAACAGTGCGCAAGCCGAAAGCAATAACAGAAACTTCATCCGCCCGATCATTTTTCTTTTTTCGCCGCGCCCGCTTTAGGCAGAATCGGTTCCACTTCGACACCTTCCTGCACTTCGTCGCTGACGTTGCGAACAACAAGGTCACCGGACTGAATGCCGCTAGTCACTTCGGTCTGTTCGCCAAAGTCGCGGCCAATGTGGATTTCCTTGAAGTGAACATGATTGTTGTCAACAACGGCCAACATGTTCTTGCCGTTTCTTACGACAATCGCTTCGCCAGGAACCAGCAGCGGCGGAAGGCTTTGTACTTGTATAAAGTTGACCACCACATACATGCCAGGCAGCAGTTTCTGATTCCGATTCGATACCTGAACTTCCACCAGAAGAGTGCGGCTGTTCTGATCGATCGAGGCCGATGTGCGAGACACTACGCCTTCCACCTTCTGTCCAGGTAGAGCCTGAAAATCCAGCTCAGCCTTTTGGCCCACTCGGATGGAAGCGGCATAGGCTTCCGGGACCGCGACTAGAATTCGCAGAGCATCAAGCGAAGCAACGGCAAACATCTGACCACCCTGCGAGCCGCCGGTGGAAGGAGCAACAGAAGAAGACAGCGAACCCGAAGCACCCGCATTGGAACTGGAGGCAGCCGATTGCGGATCGCCCGGTTGATTGGAGCCGCCACTGCCCAGCCCTGTCCCCTGTGCCGAGATAAGAGCCCCGACGTCTACATTGCGAGCTGTGATGACGCCAGTGAAAGGCGCCGTCACTTTCTCATACTGCTGAAGCACAACCAGCCGTTGAAGATTGTCCTGGTTCGCTTGAACCGCGTTCTGGGCGGCATGGACATTGGCTTCCGCGGAACGATAAGTTGCTTCCTGCGTGTCTCCGTCCTGACGAGAGAAAACACCTTTTGCCACCAACACCTTATAGCGCTCCCAGTTGGCTTTGGCAAGAATCAACTGCGCCTGCAGTTGTTCCAGGTTCGACTGACTTTGCAGCACACTTGATCGCCCCTGGGCCACTTGTTGATCCAGATCGGGCGAATCGATAATAGCCAGCAACTGACCCTTATGGACGTGATCTCCAATGTCAACCAGGCGCCGAGTGACATAGCCGGAAGCACGAGCATAAATGTACGCTTCGGTGTACGCAAGCGTAGTTCCGGGAATTACAAGCTGGCTGTTCGATGGCGCCTGTTGAACGCGCACCACCTGCACCCTGGGATGGGCATCGGTCCGATCCTTAGCTTCCTGGTCAATCTGGCTGCGGACTTTTTCACGTGGAACGACGCCGAAAAAGAAAATCAAAATGCCTATAATGACGGCGACCAGCAGAAAAGAGAGCCAGATCTTGGGAGAGTGGCCCTTGTTGTGCGAGACATCTCCAATAAGGTTGTCGGTGGTGGCCATAATTACTGTTTCTCCGGTTGGCCTACACCGGAACTGCTGTTGTACTCCTCATCGATGCGCTTGTCATAGTTGATAGGTTCTTTCTTGCGCAGGAACGAATACATAATGGGCACAACGAAAAGAGTGCCGAGCGTCGCCATCAATAAACCTCCGATAACGGCGCGGCCGAGTGGCGCATTTTGCTCCCCACCCTCGCCAAAAGCCAGCGCCATCGGGAGCATACCGATAATCATGGCAAGCGCAGTCATGCAGACCGGCCGCAAACGGATGTACCCGGCGGAAAGCGCAGCCTCGAAATGATCTTTCCCTGTCGCGCGTTCATCATTGGCAAAAACCACCAGCAGAATCGCGTTCGCAGTAGCAACTCCGATGGTCATGATGGAGCCCATCAGAGACGGAACACTAAAAGTCGTTTGTGTCAGATAAAGCATCCACAGAATGCCTGAAAAGGCGCCCGGCAGAGCCGTAAGAATGATGAACGGATCCACCCAGCTTTGAAAGTTCACCGCCATCAACAGATAAACGATAATGACCGCAGCCGCAATGCCTGTCAGCAGGCGCGTAAACGATTGTTCCATGGTTGTCACTTCGCCGCGCACATCCAGGAACGTGCCCCCCGGCAGATTCTTCGTTCCCGTGATGATTTTATGGATCTGGTCGGCTACCGAACCCAGGTCGCGCTGATCCACGTCGGCGTAGATATCAATAGTGGGCTGAATGTTGTAGTGAGAAACGACGATGGTCGAAGCATTGCGCTTGACAGTGGAGAGATTGGCCAGCAGTTGAGTGTTGGTGCCGGCACTGTTGGTAATAGGAGTTCGCTGCAGCGCGGCGATGGAATCCATACGATAAATTGGGCTTTGCACGACAACCGAATAATTCACGCCATTGACGGGATTTAACCACTGATTCGGATTGGTCTGGCTTGTTCCCGACAGCGAGATCAGCATGTCACGCGCAACATCGCTCTGAGTCAGACCCAACTGCGCAGCCTTGCTGCGATCCACATTAAGGTCAAGCGTCGGATAGGCCACTTCCTGGTGAATGTGGGCGTCTACTATGCCAGGAATTGCTTGTACTTTCGCCAGAATCTCCTGCGCAATCTTGTAGTTCGCTTGCGGATTGCGGCCCACAACTTGAATATCGATGGGAGCCGGAAGCCCGAAATCGAGAATCTGGTTCGTCATGTTGGCCGGCGTGAAGAAGAACCTCTCTTCAGGGAACTTCTGGGAAAGCTTGGTCCGAAGTTCGCGGCTATATTGCAGCGTCCTCCGTTCACCGGGCTTCAGTGAGATTTGAATATCGCCGTCCGAGTTGCTGATAGAGGCACTGGTACTGAATGCGAGATTGAATCCTCCGTTAGGCAGACCAATGTTATCCAGAATCAGTTCAATCTGGTCAGCCGGGATGATTTTCCGAATCTCCTGCTCAATCTGAGCGAAGATCATCTCGGACTGCTCAATGCGGATACCAGTGGGTGGCAATACGTGCAGGCGCATCTGACCAGAATCCACGTAAGGAAAGAAGTCGCGGCCGATAACCGAGGTGAGAAGGGATGACCCAGCGACAAAAACTCCGAAGAGTGCCAGCACAATCCAGCGATGATGAAGACTCCAGGCCAGCCATCCTTTGTAATGTTCACGAAGCTGTTCAAAACGATGGTCAAAACCCTCATGCACGCGCCAAATCCAGTTCTGCGCTTCTTTGGGCTCGGCATCGCCTTCTTTGCGCTGATACAGCGGAATCTCTGCCGGCAACAGAAAATGCATCATCGTCGGCACCAGCGTGCGCGAAAGGAAATACGAGGCCAGCATGGCAAATACGACGGCCATCGCCAAGGGTGTGAAAAGGAATTTCGCAGCACCCGTCAGCAGCAACACCGGTAGAAAAACGATGCAGATAGAAAGCGTGGAGACCAGTGCCGGAGCCGCTACCTGGCTGGCGCTATCCAGAATGGCGTGCACCAGCGAACGTCCAGGGACGGTTAAGTTCCGGTGCGTGTTTTCAATTTCCACGGTAGCGTCGTCAACCAGAATGCCCACCGCCAGCGCCAGCCCTCCAAGCGTCATAACGTTGATGGTTTCACCCAACGCGGCCAGGATACAGATCGAAGTTAGTATCGATAGCGGAATCGAGATGCAGACAATAACCGTACTGCGCCAGCTTCCCAGAAAAAGCAGAATCATCAGTGCGGTCAGAAACGCCGCAATGCTGGCTTCACGCAGAACCTCGCTTATGGAAGCCCGCACGAAGATCGACTGATCGAACTCCGGCGTAATTTTCAGCGCCGGCGGAAGGTCGGCCTTGACGCGCGGAATTGCAGCTTTGATGGCGTTGACGATGTCCAGAGTGGAGGCCGAACCGTTCTTCAGCACGCTTAGGAACGATCCGCGCGCGCCATCCTGGCGCACCACGTTGGTTTGCAGCGCATAGCCGTTGCGAACCTGCGCGATGTCTTTCATGTAGACCACGGCCCCGTTAGCGGCGCGAACCGGAAGATCGTTCAGACCCAGGATGGTAGACGGACTGCTATTGGTGCGCACCAGATATTCGATGTCGCCGATGCGCGCGTTTCCGGCCGGCAGAATGATGTTTTGGTTGCCCAGAGCGGTCGTGATGTCCTGCGCCGACAGATGCTTGGAGTAAAGCAGGTTGGGGTCGATATCCACCATGATCTGCCGCGATTTTCCACCGTATGGCAGCGGAACCGAAGCACCCTGGACAGTCGCCAGGCGGGTCCGGATGAAGTTCAGCCCCAGATCGTATAGATCCTGCTCAGTGAGTCCGTTGCCCGACAGGCCCAGGGTGAGGATGGGCACGCTGGATGCATCGTACTTCAGAATATTGGGCGGATATGAGCCAGGCGGCAGGATTCTCAGTATCGTTTGACAAATCGCCGTGATTTGCGAGAGAGCCAGTTCCACCTTTACCTTCGGTTGGAAGAAAACTCGAACCACCGCTACGCCGGAGTACGATTCCGATTCGATATGTTCAATGTCATTGACAGTAGTTGTGAGGGAGCGCTCCGAAATGGTGACCACCCGCTTTTCCATTTCCTCCGGCGTCAGGCCGGAGTACGTCCAGACAATGCTGACCACCGGGATGTTGATGTAAGGAAATATGTCTTTTGGCGTGACTGCCGCGGAGACCGCACCCAGAATTGTGATGAGGATGCAGACCACAACGAAGGTGTAGGGCCGGCGTAAGGCGAGATGAACTATCCACATGAAAGGCAGTTACCCCATCGAATAAGGAGCAGCGAACTCAGGATAACGCATGGAAAAGGATGCAAGCTTTTAGTCGAAAGCTGCATCTTCCAGATGAATTGATGCGACAACTGAGTTGAGACTGTTACGGTTGCCCGCAAGTTACATAACCAGTAATAAGCGCAGTAAGGACCTCTTAAACACATGGAATTGAAACACTACGATGCGGTGATAATCGGTTCGGGCCAAGCCGGAAATCCGCTGGCGCAGAAACTGGCCGAACGCGGTCAGAAGGTGGCGCTCGTCGACTCAGGGCTGCTGGGAGGCACGTGCATCAACACCGGTTGCACGCCGACAAAGACGCTGGTGGCCAGCGCGCAGGTGGCGCATTATCTGCGGAACGCGGCACGCTGGGGCGTGGAGACGGGCGGCGCGCGAGTCGACTTTGCGGCGGTCATGAAACGCAAGGACCAAATTGTCGGAGACTTTCAAGCGGGTTGGCCCAAGAAACTGCCGAAAGCCGGCGTCGATGTTTATCACGCGCGTGCGCGTTTCGTTGGCCTACGGCAGGTGCTGGCTGGCGACGTTACGTTGCAGGCCAGCAAGGTTTATATCGACACAGGCGGAACGCCAACCATCCCGCCGATCGACGGATTGAACGAAGTCCCCTATCTCACAAACGAAAGCATCCTTCATTTAAAGGAACTCCCTGAGCACCTGCTGGTGTTGGGCGGCGGCTATATCGGTCTCGAATTCGCGCAGATGTTCCGGCGCTTTGGGTCTCAGGTGACTGTAGTGCACACGGGCGGCCAGGTCCTGCCGAATGAGGATGCCGACATCGCCGGGGCTTTGCAGAAGTGTTTGGAAGCGGAAGGAATTCAGTTCGTGCTAAATGCGAAGACAACGCGCGTAACGCCAGCGGTGAAGTTGGAGTGGGCTGGCGGTTCCGCCGTCGGCAGCCACTTGCTCGTGGCAGTCGGTCGAACTCCACAAACCACAGATCTGGATCTAGGGAAGACCGGCGTCGCCGTGGATGCAAAGGGTTACGTGGTCGTGAATGACCGGCTGGAGACGACGGCTCAGGGCATCTGGGCGCTAGGAGATGTAAAGGGCGGTCCCGCTTTCACGCACATTTCCTACAACGATTTTCAGATTGTAGACGCGGGCGGCTCCATTGCAAACCGGTTAGTCCCTTATGGCGTGTATACAGATCCAACCCTAGGCCGGGTCGGCATGACCGAGAAGGACGCGCGCCAGGCCGGAAAGAAGTTGAAAATCGGCAAAGTGCAGATGAGCCACGTGGCACGCGCCATTGAACGCTCGGAAACCAGCGGCTTCATGAAGATCGTGGTGGATGCCGAGACCGACATGGTTCTGGG
>PLRJ01000207.1 GCA_003163855.1 Bryobacterales bacterium
CCAGTTTCACTGGCACACCAAAATGCCAGAAACCACCCCGTTCACCCCCGCCCAAATCCTCGGTCACAAAAATCCCAAATCTTTCTTCTTAATCCCCTCAACCACTTGCAGCCCTTTTTTTCTCCCGACCGCACGACTCCCCGGAATACTCATGCCTGAAGGTGAAATTATGTCTACTCAAGCGCAAACTGCCGGGCATAAATTGGATGCGCCGCCGCGCACTCTTATTCCAGGCNNGCTCATGGAAAACACGTTGTCAATCGCTGCCAGCCTCATCATCGTCATCGAAAGCATGCCTCTCCGGGAGCATGCGTTCATGCAGAATGCGGGAAATCAGAATGCCTGCAGGTTCGCGCCGGAAGAAGATGACGTGCTTGCCCACCTCCATGCGGTAAAGGCCAGGGCGAATGTGATCGCAAGAGCGCCCGGACATGGGATTGTCGGCGAGGCGCCAGCAAAACTCCTCCAGTTCATTGATGTAAAGGATGGTTTGAGCTTCGCCCCATGTGCGCAGCGTATACACGCCGATGCTTAACAAATCAGCCTCGGCACGGCGGGATAAGCGGAATGCCCCCACGGGTCATCGACGGCTGGGAAGGTGAAGGGCTTCTCGGACACGCGCAAAAGAATCACCTTCGGCGATGCCACTGGCGTCACCCTCGTCGATCGCTGCACGCAGTTTGGCGAGTTTCGCCTCGTACTGCCGTTCTTCGCGCTCCAGTGTACGAAGCGCCGCCCGTACCACTTCACTGGCGTTCTCGTATCGGCCGCTCTCGACCCTGGTGAGAACAAAGTGGTCGAGTTCCTCAGTCAAATTCACGTTGTGAGTAGGCATGCTGGGGCTCTTTCTAGCCGACTATCATTCCCGAACATAGCATGATTAGCAAATATTGGGCAGTCCTCGGCAGCACCTTCAAACACTTTCTGACGCAATTGCCAAAGCCATTCTCCGCAGTCTTCCTCCGCCCAGCGGAAGCAACCTTCATCATTCACCGCCACACGAAATAAATCTTCTCCAACCCCCTCAATCACATACCACCTTTTTCCACGCCCACCCCAACACCCCATCCGCGAACCTACCCGTGTAAGGAGACTTCTATGTCTACACAAGCGCAAATCGATGCGAATCGCGTCAACGCGCAAAAATCTACCGGTCCTGTTTCGGATCTCGGTAAGGCCATCACGTCGCAGAACCGGGCCACTCACTTACTCAGTCAGTACGCCACGTTCGTGGTGCTCTCCCATGAAGACCCAGACCTCTTTCTGGAACTCACCGGCACGCTCATGACGCAGTTTGGCGTCACTCCCAACCAGCCAGACGAACATGCCATCGTCACACGCATGGCTCAGCACGAATGGATGCGCCGCCGCGCGCTCGAATACCAGGATTGGATCTTCAATGACGACCGAGTCGATCAACGCATCGACCGTATGAAGCTCTTCATGCGCTACGAATCGCAGCATGAACGCGCCTACAACTCCTGCTTCAACCAGTTGCTAAAGCTAAGAGCCGAAAAGAGATCCGCCAAAATTGGCTTCGAACGGGAAACGCACCTCTGCCAGCAGGTGGAAGAGCGCAAACAACGCCATGAAACAGTGCAAAAAGCCCGTCAGGTAGACATCGAATGCAAGATTGTCCGCACATTGCGTACCTCAGCTAACAATCCGGAGGCTTTGGACCTCGCCAGGAAGGTCCAAACGCGCTTCCAAGCCGCCTAAAACCCCTCGGAACTAGCATGCAAGGCCAAGTCAACACCACAACTGCGTCCACGCACAGCAAAGTCGTAAAATCAAAGTCCGTCTTCATGTCGAATCGAACTACCGAACCGCTTCCGCCCGCTCATGGGGTCTACGCCGCCCTAGCCACCCCGCGCAAAGCCGATGCCACCGAAGCCGACGCAGCCGCGCTGCTCGATTACCTCGATATCATCGTCCAATCCGGTGTCGACGGCCTCGTCCTTTTCGGCTCAACCGGCGAATTTGTCCATCTCGACCTCGCCGAGCGCATGCGCGTCCTCGCCCTCGCCAGCAAGCGCAGCCGCGTTCCGCTGATGGTCAACGTCTCCCACTCGTCCTTCGCCGGCGCCATCGCCCTGGCCGAAAATGCGCTGGAAAACGAAGTCGCCGGCATTCTGCTCATGCCGCCCTACTTTTACCATTACTCGGACGACCAGCTATTTGCGTTCTACCAGCAGTTCGCGAAAGTAATTGGCAGTTCGGTCCCGCTCTATCTCTACAACCTCCCGTTCTTCACCGGCCCCATCTCGGGCTCGCTCATGGAGCGCATTCTTCTTACCGGCTCCTTTGCAGGGATTAAGGATTCCAGCGGCCAGTGGGACCTGTTCCAAACGCTGAAATCAATCCGCGAGAAGCATAACTTTCAACTATTCATCGGAAACGAAAAAATCTACACGCGTGGCCGCGCCCAAGGCGCAGTCGGCATAGTCTCGGGTGTGGCGGCTGCGGTTCCAGAACTGATAGTCGCGCTTGATCGTTCCTTGCTGGCCAACGACCAGCCGCAAGTCGCCACGCTGGAACGACGGCTGCACGAATTCGTCCTCGAACTCGACAAGTTCCCCGCCACCGTCGCGATTAAACAAGCGGCAGCCGTGCGCGGTTGGAAAATGCAGCGCTACGCCATCCCGTTCGATGACGAGACAAACCAGAATCTGGCGGCCTTCAGCCAATGGTTCGAAGCTTGGCTGCCCGCTGTGCTGGCGGAAGCCGCCGTGCGAACCTGATCTTGATGTCACCCGAGGAATTCCGCCAGGCTGCGTATCAACACGCCGATTGGATTGCCAACTATCTTGAAACCGCAACCGATCTGCCCGTCGTCACCACCGCCGAGCCCGGCGACTTGATCGCCAAACTTCCCGCCAGTGCTCCTGAAAAAGGCGAACCCATCGCCCAGATATTTGCCGACTTCAAAGACACCATCGTTCCTGGCCTCACCCTCTGGAATCATCCGCGCTTCTTCGGATTCTTTTCCACCTCCTCGCCGCCGCCCTCCATCCTGGCCGAGTTTCTAATGGCCGCGCTCAACGCCAACGCTATGCTATGGCGCGCCGCCCCCGCCGCGACCGAACTCGAACAAGTCACCCTCTCCTGGCTACGCCAGTGGCTCGGTCTTCCGCCAGACTTCTTCGGCATCATGTATGACACCGCTTCCGTCGGGGTCATGCAGGCCATTGTGGCCGCGCGCGAATACATCGATCCCGAATGCCGCACCAAAGGCATGCGCCCGGGCCTCATCGTCTATGTCTCGGAACACACTCACAACTCGACCGAGAAAGCGGCTATCGTCCTCGGCTTCGGCCGCGACAACATCCGCCGTATCCCTGTGGACGATTGCTTTCGCATGCGCGCAGACCTGCTGGAACAAAGCATAAAAGAGGACATCGCCGCTGGCCTGCGCCCCTGCTTCATTGCCGCGTCTATCGGGTCCACCTCCACCGCGGCTATCGAACCCGTCCCCGCCATCGCCGAGATCGCCGAGCGCTATAAGATCTGGCTGCACGTTGACGGCGCCTACGGCGGATGCGCCGCCGTTGTGCCCGAAATGCAGCACATCCTCAATGGCGTGGAGCGAGCCCACTCCTTCATCCTCAACCCGCACAAGTGGCTCTACGTCAACTTCGATTGCAGCGTTTTGTACACGCGCCATCCTGATATTTTCCGCCGTTCTGCTTCCTTGAATGCGGTCTATCTCAACACCGTGGAAGATCCGCGCGTGGTCAACTTCAACGACTATGGCGTGCAGCTTGGCCGCCGTTTTCGCGCGCTGAAGCTCTGGTATGTGTTCCGCACTTATGGGCGCGAAGGCATCGTTGCGCTGCTGCGCCAGTCGCTCAACCAGGCCAATCTCCTAAAGCAACTGGTGGAAAGCGACGCGGCTTTCGAACTCGCCGCGCCCGTCCACTTCTCGCTCGTTTGTTTTCGCCGCCGCGCTTCCAACGAAATAAACCAGCGCCTGCTGGCCGAGTTGAACGCCACCGGCTATGCGTTCCTTTCGCAGACAGTGCTGAACGGCAAGTACACGCTGCGCTTCGCGGTAGGCAACTACATGACCAGCGACGACGACATTCGCAAAACCTGGCGCCTGATTCAAACTACTGCGCTGCGGTACAACTGAATGCCTGAGTCGCTGCTGGAAACCTCGCTCTGTGGAATCCGGCTGCGCAATCCTGTTCTCGCCGCCTCCGGCACCTTCGGCTACGGCATCGAGTTCGCCAAAATCGTCGATCTGAATAAGCTGGGCGGCATCGTCACCAAGGGTCTTTCGCGCGAACCCATCACCGGCAATCCGGCGCCGCGCCTGTGGAACACCGACTCCGGCATGATGAACTCCATCGGCCTGCAAAACGTGGGCGTGCGCGCCTTCATCGCCGACAAACTGCCGCTGCTGCGGCAGTATTCAACGCCCATCATCGCCAACATCTTCGGCTCCAGCATCGACGATTATGTGGAAGTAGTGCAGGCGCTCGAAGACACCACCGGCATTGCCGCCTATGAGCTGAACGTTTCCTGTCCCAACACCAAGGAAGGCGGCATCTTCTTCTCCAGCGACCCGCTGCTGCTGGCATCCCTCATCAAGCGCGTTCGTCCCTTGGCGCGCCGCCCCCTAATCGTCAAACTGTCGCCCAACGTCGCGCGCATCCAGCCATTCGCGGAAGCGGCCGAAGAAGCGGGTGCCGACGCTCTGTCGCTTGTAAACACCTTCATCGGCCTGGCAATCGATATTCACACGCGCCGCCCGCGCATAGGGGCGGGCTTCGGAGGCCTTTCCGGTCCAGCCATCAAACCACTGGCCCTCCGCCTGGTGTACGAAGCCAGCCGCGCGGTGAAGATTCCAGTCATCGGTCTCGGCGGCATCATGAACGGCGAAGATGCAGCCGAGTTTTTTGTAGCCGGAGCCAGCGCCGTACAAGTCGGCACCGGAACTTTCGTCGATCCGCGCGCGCCCTATCTGGTAGCCAAACAGTTGGAGCACGTCGTGAAGCGCTTGAATATACGCAGCCTGCGCGATCTGACCGGCTCGCTGGAAACGCCTTAAGCGCTGATCCGTTCTCCCGTCGTGCAAAATGAATTGATGAAAGAAAGTCTCTTCCCACCCAACGGCCCCAAAGTGGCTGGCCCTTATTCACCCGCTGTGCGCGCCGGAGGTTTTGTTTTCCTAAGCGGTCAAATCCCAGCCGATCCCCAAACCGCCGAACTCGTCACTGGCGACATCAAAACCCAATGCGCGCGTGTGCTGGACAGCCTTAAGCTTGTCCTGGAAGGCTGCGGACTGACGCTGGAAGACGTCGTCAAGAC
>PLRJ01000067.1 GCA_003163855.1 Bryobacterales bacterium
GAAGTGGCCGACAGTTCCATGACCTATCGTTCGCGCTATTTCACCAGCCTGCAACCCGGTCCGGTGCTGCATGTGCTGATGCTGGATGAAGCGAATCCGCGTTCGCTGGCTTTCCAGATGACCCACCTGGGCGATCTGTACGAACACCTGCCGCGCCATGTTCCGCGCGATTTGAAGATCATCCGCCGCGCTACCGACCGCTTGCGCAGCGTCGATCTGAATGCCCTTAAGTATCCTTTACCCGGCGATGTTTCTAGCACAAATCTGGAGGGTCCGCTGCGGCTGGATAAGCAACTGCAGGAGTTGGAAGAGTTGCTTCCGTCGTGGTCGAATAATGTCTCCAACACCTACTTCAGCCATGCGCGAACATTTGCTATCACCATAGGCGCATGATCTATCGAATCACTCACAAGACTCGCTATGAGTACAAGAACTCGGTATCGGTGGGCAGCCACGCCGTTTATCTGACGCCGCGTTCGTCGATTCATCACCGCTGCACGCGGCATGAACTGCACGTCAAACCTGAGCCGGCCACGCGTTCCGAGCGCGTGGATTACTTCGGCAACCTGATCAAATTCTTCACCATTCAACAGCAGCACGACGAGTTCGAACTGCTGGCCGTCAGTGAGGTGACGGTGGATGGCGAAAATGTTCCCTGGCCGTCGGAATCGCTCGCCTGGAACGAAGTGGCGAGTGCGTTGCCATTCGATAAGACGCCCTCAGGGCTTGACGCGTATCAATTCGTTTTCGAATCGCCGCGTATCAAGCCGGGGCCTGACTTTGCCGCCTACGCCGGCCCTTCCTTTCCCAAGGGTTGTCCGATTGCAGAAGGCGTGCTGGATCTTACCGCCCGGATCAACAAAGATTTTCGCTTCGATCCGAAGGCCACCACCGTCAGCACGCCCGCCGATGAAGTTCTGCGCAAGCGCCGCGGCGTGTGCCAGGATTTCGCGCATCTGCAGGTCTGCTGCCTGCGTTCTTTGAATCTGCCGGCGCGCTATGTCAGCGGCTATCTGCGTACCTATCCTCCGCCGGGGCGGCCGCGACTGGTGGGCGCGGACGCTTCGCATGCCTGGGTTTCTTTCTACTGCCCGAATGTCGGCTGGCTGGATGTGGACCCAACCAACAACATGGTTCCCAGCCAAAGCCATGTCACGCTGGCGTGGGGACGCGATTATGGCGACGTTTCGCCCGTGCGCGGCGTCATTCTAGGCGGCCGCGAACACAAGCTGGATGTTGCGGTAGACATGGAACCCATCGGCTGAGCTTGTGTTTTCACTAGGCAACGGTTTTTGATTTTCGTGATCCAATAACAGTAACGGCGCTACCGCGCCGGCCTGCCGTCTCTGCCATGAGTTCCCCATCTTTATTTGACGAATTGCAGTCGCAGCATTGCGACATACAGCCTGAGGAAGGCTTACCGCGCCTGCAGCGCACTTACCAGTGCCGCTGTGGTAACGCGATCTTCTTCCGTAACAGTTTCTGCCTCAACTGCCATAGCGCGCTTGGCTATGAGCCTTATTTGGGAAAGGTTATACCCATTGATCCGGGTTCCGAACCAGAGACCTGGACCGTGGGCGTCCAGATTGAGGGCGCGGCTGCGCTTTACTGGCGCTGCGCCAATGTCAAAACAGCGGCCGCCTGTAACTGGCTAATTCCACTATCGGGCGTTGACAACCCGCAGCCATTCTGTAAATGCTGCCGTTTAAACCGCACTATTCCAGACCTATCTATTCCTGAAAATAAAAGCCTGTGGGCCAGTATTGAAATGGCCAAGCGCCGGGTTATTTCCGCGCTGATCGCTCTTCGCCTGCCGACGGAATCGCGCGTGACCGAAGATCCCCAGCGTGGCCTCGCCTTCGACCTTTTGCGCTCGGTGGACAGTTCGCATCGCGTGCTTACCGGCCACGACGACGGACTTATCACGTTGAACATTGAAGAGGCCGACGACGCCAAGCGCGAGCAGATTCGCAAACGAATGCGCGAGCCTTACCGGACTTTAGTGGGGCATCTGCGTCATGAAGTGGGCCATTATTATTGGGATCGGCTGATAGACGGAACTCAGAATCTGAATGCTTATCGCGAGCTTTTCGGCGATGAGCGTGCCGATTATGAACAGGCGTTGAAGAAGAATTACGAACAAGGCCCGCAGCCGAACTGGCGTTCGTTGTATGTCAGTTCGTACGCCAGCGTTCATCCGTGGGAAGACTGGGCCGAGACATGGGCGCATTACATGCATATGCTGGACACGCTGAGCACGGCATCAAGCGTCGGCCTGCGCGCCGACAGTGTCGAGCTGTCGGTGGACCCATTTACTTCCGCCGCGCTTTATCAGGATGGCGTGGATAAAGAGTGCTTTTTATCGTTGTTGAACTCGTGGGTGAAGCTTACTGCTGTGCTGAACGAGCTTTCTCGCAGCATGGGACAGCCGGATTTCTATCCGTTTGCGCTGCCATACGCCACCGTGGCAAAGCTGCATTTCATTCACTCGGTGATTCGCGGCGACCATAGTTGAGCTGCAAAACTAAACTCTTCGTGCTTTCATAGGCAGTAATGCCTACCGCCCTCTGGCGTCAGACCATCATTGCGGTTATACCGCTTACCCTCGCTATCCTGCTTATCAATCCGCTGGCCGAAGTGGGCATGAACGACGATTGGTCGTATGTGCGGACCGCGTTTGATCTCGCCCGGTCAGGGCATCTCCGCTATAACGGCTGGGCCGCGCCTATTATCGGGTTCCAAGCCTATTGGGGTGCGCTGTTTGTCCGGCTTTTCGGATACTCGTTCACGGTTGTGCGGATTTCAACGGAGGTTTTGACGTTGCTTTTCGTGCCGGTGCTGCTGCGGCTTTGCAGAACGGCGGGGTTGCATGCCACTACTGCTATGTTCGCTACGCTGACGCTGCTGCTATCGCCGCTTCTACTTATCAGCCTTACCTCGTTCATGACCGACACACCCGCTTTTCTCCTGTTTGCCGGCGCACTGCTGGCGGCGCTTGAAGCGTGGCAGAATCCGGATCGCGGTACAGCTTTGAGATGGATGCTGCTGGCGGCGATTTTGGGCGCGCTTAGCGGCAGCATTCGCCAGATCTATTGGGCGGCCGGCATGTGGTTCCTGTTCGTGCTGGCAGGGTGGCGTTTTAAAAGCGCTTATGAACGGAGTCTGACCTGGCTTTGCTTGTTGGCTACGCTCGCGTTTTCAGTTTTCGTCACTCAGTGGCAGCGCCAGCAGCCCTATGTCCCTGCTGAATCTCTCATCGGAGCCGCCGCTTTGGAGCCCTGGCGCGATTGGCTCACTAGAGGGTTCGGCCGGCTGATGCACTTCAAGGTTACCTGGATTGTTCTGCTGCTGCCCGTCAGCGTCTGCTTTTTGCCCGGCTGGCGCACGATCCGGCGCCGCTGGATCATTTTTATTGCTGCAGTAGCTGCGGGCGGTCTGGCTTATCTGCTGGCGGACCCGCTTCCTTGGGCCGGAAATACCCTCAGCCAGTTTGGAGTGCTGTCTTCGCACCTGGATGTGGCGGGTGAAAAACCGCTGGTTCTTTCGCCGCTGGCCCTCTGGTTGATCGCAACGGCCAGCTTAACCACTTTCGCTGTCATGGCGGTCCTGCTGATTCGCGCCCGGCCAGCCCTTTCAAAAGAAAGCCTTCACGTCGCGGTACTGACGTTGCCTTTCCTTTTGGTTTATATCGCCGCAATCGCCATCCGTGGGCCCTTCTTCGGCCTTTACGACCGCTACGCAATACCCGTAATTATGATTCTGTCCTTGCTGCTGCTGAGTGCCTGCAAGAAGCTCCCGGCCGTTGCCTGGATAGCGCTGGGCATTTATGCCTTGTATGGCGTGGCTACAGGACACGATTCCTTTTCAGCAGCGCGCGCCCGGCTTGAAGCGACGAAGCGCCTGCTTGCCGGCGGCGTACAACGCACTCATATCCTGTCCGGGTTTGAATTCGATTGCTGGACCCAAGTGGAACAGACCGGGTATATCAATAGCGAGGAGATTCAAAATCCGGCCAACGCGTATCACGACTACGACGATTGCAATGGGCCGGCCTACCTTCAATACTGGTGGCGTTCCCTGACGCCATCCGTGCATGCGCTTTACCTGGTGACGTTGACGCCGATTCCTCATCTGGAGCCGCCAAGTGTCCGCGTGACCTATAGAACTTGGCTGCCATTTGGCACGCAGCACGTTTATGCACAGCCATTGAAGGAGCCGCTTACGTGCAAACCTTCCGATCAGAAATTAAATTGATCGATATTGTCTTTGCGGAAGGCGAACGGTTTGCCCAGGATGATATCGCTGCCCTGTATTTGGAGGTATCCCAATCGGCCCGCGTGAAACGTACTTGCTCCCACCGGAAACGTTCCGCGCGCTAAGGCGGCGGGCGCGGCTACGGCCAGGTAGCCAAGGTCGCCGGTCTTCCACAGAATGACTGCTTCCACCTCACCGCCATGCACATAGGGCTTGCACAGATTCGGCAGCGATAATCCAACCACCTTCACTGTTGTCGATCCGGCTTGCTTTACAGCTTCGCCAGCGCCCGGAACGGCCGGCGCCGAGATGACGACAACCACTTTCAAATCCGGAAACACCTTCATCAGTGTCTGCGTTTCCGAAAACGCCTTGTCGCGATCATCATCACTGGGCCGCACGGTTAACAACTTCAAGCGAGGATACTTTTGCGCCACGCGTTCGCGGATAAACGAGATCCAGGTGTTCTGGTTTGCCGCGCTCAGGGCACCGGTAATGATGGCGAACTCACCCGTATCGTTCATGATGCGCGCGGCTTCATCGGCCAGCGCATAGCCGATGGCCTTGGGCGTCGCCTGGTTCAGGAAATAATCGCGCGCATCTTTTTCGGCGTCGGCGTCCCAGGTAGTGACCGCAATGCCATGCGCGCGCGCTTTGCGCAAGACACCTGAGATGCCAGGCCCGTTCTCAACGGCAACGGAAATGGCGTCCACGTGGCGGGTGATCCATCCCTCAACAACCTCGTTCTGCTTGGCCGCGTCAAGACCAGTGGGGCCGTCCCACACCAGATCTACATTCAGTTCCTTGGCCGCCTGCTCCGCGCCCGCGCGGCAGCTGATGAAATACGGGTCGCCCTTGGCTTTCGGCATCACGCCGATGGTGACGCGCCGCAATGCCCCTCCTTTGGCGTCCAATGACGCTTCACCGCGGCGCATGGCGAACACAGCGGCACATACGATCAGAATTCCCGCTCCGGCCATCATCAGACGGCGGGAACTCATTCCCGACGCGTCAGCGGCCGCTTCTTTGCGCCCGCCCCAACGCTCCAAAACAATCGTAACGATCAGCAGGACGCCGGTCGCGACTCCGGCCAGTTCCGAAGGCCAGCCCGATAAGCGCAGCCCATTCTGCAGGATGACGATAGCTGCCACGCCCAGCATCGTGCCGAGGATGGTTCCGGAGCCGCCTAGAATGGAGGTTCCGCCGAGTACGACGGCAGTGATGCCAATCAATTCGTAGCCATTGCCCGCATCCGATTTCGCCTGTCCCAGGTGAGCCACATAAACAATGGCAGCCAGACCGGCAGCGAACCCGCAAAGCACATAAACCAGTGCCAGACGCCGACGAACGGGCAAGCCGGCGTAGCGCGCTCCTTCATACGAATGGCCCAGAGCGTAAAGCGCCCGCCCCGCCACCGAACGCTGCAACAATACGTAATAGAAAACGGCGGCCAGCAGCAGCAGAATGGCCTGCGGCGGAATGATGCCGCCTATGTAGCCTTGGCCGAAGAAGAGAAAATCGTCGGGAAAGTTCGAGTAATTGATCGCTCCGCCAGTGATGCCTTCAGCTAAACCGCGAAACAGCGAGTAGGTCCCCAGCGTGACGATCAGCGGCGACACCCGCAGCATCGAAATTAAGAACGCATTCAGCGCACCACCCACGAGACTCACCAGCAAAGCGGCAACGATGGCAAGCGCAATTGGCCAGTGCAGATCGCGCCAGGTAGCGCCAAAGATGACCGCCGCCAGGCCCATCATCGAGCCGACCGAAAGATCGATACCGCCAGTGACAATGACAGGCGTCAGCGCCAGTGCCAGCAGCCCGATCTCCACGCCCAGCCGCACGCACTCAAAGCCGTTTCCAATACTGAGGAAGTTGTGCCCGGTGAGCGAGAACAGCATGCCCTCCAGCAGAATCAAGCCACAGAGGATGATCTCGTGCCGGTTGATTTTCACGCTGTCGCCACGCGCCGCTTGCGATGACTCGCCAGCGCCTCTAACAGCACTGTCAGCAGAATGATGCCGCCCTGGATGGCCTTTTCCCAGTACGGATTGATGTTGAGATAGATGAGCGCTGGGCCCAAACTGCCCAGCAGCGCTACGCCCAGGAACGTGCCTAGAAGACTTCCCTTGCCGCCGGTAATAGGCGTGCCGCCCACCACAACCGCCGCGATCGCTTTCAATTCCAGATTCAGTCCGCTGTTTGAGGGAACATCGGAAAAACGTATCGCATTTAAGAACGAAGCGAGTCCAGTGAGCGCACCCAAAAGCACGAAAACCCAAAACACAACCTGTTCAACCGGCACTCCAGCCACACGCGCCGCTTCGCTCTCAGATCCGGTTGCGTAGACCGCCCGCGCAATCCATAGATTTTGCGAAGCCCACCACACCGCCACAAAAACCAGCAGGCAGCAGGTAACAATTAACACTCTGCCGGCAGTTTGTCCCATCCCGAGCCACTGAAAATTGGCCGGCAATCCCTCTACCCAGGCGCCGCCGGTAATCCAGCGCAGTGCTTCGCGCCAGATCACCATAGTTGCTAGCGTCACGACAATAGAAGGCGCTTTGACGAACGCGACCAGGCCTCCGTTCACCGCACCCAGAGCACATCCCATAACCACCGCAAGCAACGGCAGGAGCACAACCGGACATCCTAATTTCGCCAGGGCGCCGCAGGCAAAGGCGGTTACGGCAAACAGGCTGCCTACCGAAATATCGATTTGCGCAACAACGATGACCATGGTCATGCCGACTGCAACCAACAGCACAGGGGCATTGGCCAAAGCAAGATCGCGCAGGTTTTCAGCGGAATAAAAGCGCGGCGCAGCCGCCAACATCAGCGCGCCTAAAGCCAGCAACGCTATCAGGCACGGCCACTCGCGGCCCAAGCGGAAGTTCAAACGCCTTGCCCTTCCAACACGCGCGCCGGATGGCCCAAAGCAAATTCCAGCACCATTTCGGGGGTGGCTTCACAACGATCTACAACACCCGCCACCTCGCCCTTAGCCATCACCAGAATGCGATCGCTCATCCCCATGATCTCGGTCATGTCCGACGAAATCATGATGATGCCCATACCGCGCTCAGCCAGCTCGGCAATAAGCGAGTAAATCTCCGCCTTGGCACCTACATCAATGCCCTGGGTAGGCTCGTCCAAGATCAGGATTTTGGGTTCCGTCATCAACCAGCGCGCCAGCGCTACCTTCTGCTGGTTGCCGCCTGATAGATTTCCGGCAATGCAATTTACTGAGGGCGCCTTGACGCTCATGCGCTTTGAAAAATCGCAAGCCGCGTTGTGTTCTTCCACGAACTGCAGCAAGCCGCCGCTGGAAATCTTCGACAAGCTGGACAAAGTGGTGTTCGCCGCAATCGGCATTTTCAACACCAGCCCATGCTTGCGCCGATCTTCCGGCACATAAGCAATGCCGAGACCGATGCTATCGGCTGCAGACCTGATCTGCACGGTCTTTCCCTCTATTAATACTTCTCCGCTATCGACCGGAGCAAGACCAAACAGCGCCTCGGCAAACTGAGTGCGGCCGGAGCCGATTAAACCGGCCATGCCAAGAATCTCGCCCTGACGAAGGGTAAGGCTGACGCTCTTGACGCCCTGGCTTCTGGAACTCAGCGCGCGCACTTCCAATAATGTCTTGCCCAAATCAGGCAGGCGGTCGGGAAACACCGCGGTTAGCTCGCGGCCCACCATCAGGCGGATCAACTCATTCTTCGTCACGCCCGTCATGCCGCGGGTTTCGATGCTGTTGCCGTCGCGCAAAACAGTAACTCGGTCTGCCAAACGGAACAACTCTTCAAACCTGTGGGTGATATAGACGACGGTCGTCTGCTGTGCCTTCAGATCTGCGACGATTCGAAACAAGTTTTCCGCATCCTGCTCGCCTAAGGCCGCCGTTGGCTCATCCAGAATCAAGACCTGCGGAGTTGCATCGAGTGCCTTGGCGATCTCCACTAACTGCTGTTCCGCAATGGTTAATTCACCGGCTAAGGCATCGGGGCGAATGCGTGCTCCCACGCGCTGCAGCAGTGTCGTAGCATGCTCACGCCGCGCGCGCCAGTTCACCCGGCCCCAGGGATTCTTTCTTTCGCCCGCAAGAGCTATATTTTCGGCTACGCTCAGATCGGGAAACAGCGCCGGCTGTTGGTAGACAATGCCCACGCCCAGCGACCGGGCTTTCTCTGGCGAATTATTTTCTACTACCTGCCCGTTCACCCGAATTTCACCGGAATCGGCCTCGACCGCGCCAGCCAAGATTTTGATGAGCGTGGATTTGCCGGCGCCGTTCTCACCTGCAATCGCATGAACTTCGCCGCGCTGCAACTCAAGCGAGACACCCTTCAGCGCCCTTACCCCGCCAAAGGACTTCCTGATATTCGAGGCTTCTAAAACGACTTGGCTCAACTTCGTCTACCTCAACCACTCGTTCTCAAGCAAGCCGTCAGCTTCCCGTATGAATGCGCTATAGCTGGCAGTAGCTTTACCTTGCGCCGGCAACCATTTGTAGCCAGGAACACCGAACAACGAACCCCTCTCTATCATCTGCCTGCGCGTCTCGGGATAGGGCGATACCCCAAACTCCATGCCGCACGTAACGCTTCTGCCACTCCAAGGCGCTTGCGTGCGTTTCTTGTTCTCCTGCCAGATGCCGAGCCATGGAAAAACCTCGCTAGGCCAACGGTATCCGAAAACCACTTTGTCATCCGGCGAGTAGGCGACAAAACCAGCTAATGCGGAGGCTGGGTCCATTTGATGAGTGGTAAAACGCGAGAAAGGCGCCGAATCGTCAAAACAGCTGAGGTCCAAAGTACTGCCGCTACTTAGAGGGACGTGCGGCCAGGTGAAATCCGTTGCGGGAGAAAGAACGCCTCCGTCAAAATCCGCGCTTTCGAAGGTTCGAGATTTCACCGCCGGAATGGAAAACTGAAGTCCGGTTCGCAGAAACGGCGGCCCCATAGTCACATGCTGTGTCCATGCTATCGGACGGTCCAACGGAGTCAAATTCTGCACAGTTTCCTGAAAGTGAAGTGCCGCACCGTCAAGCCTTATCTCGCGCGTAAATCGCAGCCCGGCGAGCGGGAGATGCGCCCACATGCGCAAGGCAACGTCGCTGTGCTCGAATTCGTAAGGAACCACTGACGATTCGCCATGGACACCGATGCCAGCGGCCGCTTCAGTTTCGGAGGGAGGACCAAAAAGATCCAGACATAAGTTATGCCCCATAAGGCCCGACAGTAATTTGCTTTCATGATCGGAACCATACTCAGGATGCTGTTTTAACGAGTAAGTGGAAGGCTCAATACTGGGCCACGGAGGCACCCAAAGCGGATTCACACCGCTGGCCTTATGTAAGATCTCAGCTATGTGCCCGCCCTCTTTTAAAACGGACACTTGCACACTACTGTTCCCCAAAACAACCGCCGACCGCCCTTTAAACCGCATAATATAAACGAGTTAGCGCAGAATAGCGCTGACTAGCGACCCCTCAATGGTCGGTAAGTTTATCAGATTCGAAAAGTAAGTGGGAGAGCAACTTTGAAATTCGGCATTAACACCTTTCTTTGGACAGCTAACTTCGGTCTAGCTAACTTCGGTCTTCTCAACACAATTCGAGAACACGGCTTCAGCGGAGTTGAAGTGGCTGTGTTCGAACCCTCGTCGTTTCCGGCTACGGAAATCAGGCGCGCGCTGGCGCAAACAAATCTCGAATGCACCGCGGTTTCGGTCATTCCAAAGCACCTTAGCATTCTGTCCAGCGATCCTGGCGTGCGTAAGAGCACTGTCGAGCACCTGCGCGCCTGCATTGCCGCGACAGCCGAAGTGGGATCGCGCATTCTGGCCGGACCACTTTATTCGCCCGTGGGATTTTTGCCAGGGCGCCGGCGCACTGAAAGCGAGTGGGTCCACTCCATCGACGCTTATTGCGATCTGGGACCCACGCTGGCCTCCCATGACGTGCAGTTGGCGATTGAACCGCTGAATCGTTTTGAGACTTATTTTCTAAACACCACCGCCGATGCGGTCGCCCTTTGCCGCGAGGTAAACCATCCGAACATTGGCATTTTGTGGGACACGTTCCACGCCAACATTGAAGAGAAGGATATCGCCGCTTCATTACTCAGCACGGGCCGATATCTGAAGCACGTGCATACCTGCGAGAACGATCGTGGAACGCCGGGTAATGGCCATGTTGATTGGCAGGGCGTCTTTCGCTCGTTAAGAAAGCTTGGGTACAACGAGTGGCTGACGATTGAGAGCTTCGGCTTTGCAATTGGTGAAATTTCGGCGGCGGCCTCGATATGGCGCGACATTGAACCTCACTCGGAGGATATTGCCTGGGACGGCATTAAGTTCCTGCAGCAGTCGGCGCAGTAGCGCCGCCAGACGATTCTCGAATTTTAAGCGTAGCTGGCAAGCGCACAGCCACGCGCGCGCCAACCGCAGCCTCAGCGCCGCTTTGAATACGCTGCAACAAAATCTCGGTAGCCTGAAAACCAATCTCATACGCCGGCTGAACAACTGAACTGATGGATGGACGGAAAACATCCTCAGCCGTCAATTCGTCGAAGGTAACAAGCGCAATGTCGGCAGGCGTCTGCAAGCCGCAATCTACAATCGCCCGCAGCGCACCCATGCCCATGACCCCATTTGTCGCGAACAGCGCCGAGGGACGATTCGACGCGCTGTTTAACTTTCGCTTGCATAGCTCAACCGCATCTTCCTGGCGCAGGTTCGCTTCCCAGACCAGTTCCGCAGGCACCGGCAAACCGGCTTTCTGCATGGCCTTTTTATAGCCGCGCAAACGTTCCTGTTCATTCCTTAGCGACAGCGGCCCGGTCAGAATGGCGATCTTTCGATGGCCGTTCTCAATCAGATGCCGCACGCCCATCTCGGCGGCGACCTTGTCATCCACGCATACCGAATCTACTTCGACACCACCGGGCAGCCTGTCCAGGCAAACCACCGGAAGCCCCGATTCCAGCAATCTTGCAACCTGCGCCAGCGAGTCATCGCCTGAGGCAACTACCAGCAAAATACCTTCCACGCGCTGCGATCGGAGGAGCGACAAAACCTCACCCTGGCGCTTTTCATCGTCGTTGGAATCGATGGCCATGACGGAATAGCCGTGCTTTTGTGCAGCCGTCTCCGCGCCGCGTATCACTTTCGGGAAGAATGGAATGGTCATGTCGGGAATGACAATGCCTAACGTTCGCGTCTTACGAGTTTTCAGGCTGCGTGCGATGTGATTCGGATGATAATCCAGCAGGCGGATGGCTTCGAGTACGCGGTTCTTCAGGGGTTCGCTGACCGGCACAGTGCCGCTGATAACATGCGAGACGGTGCCGATGGAGACGCCCGCCATGTCGGCTACTTGTTTAATAGTCGACATGCGGAAGAAGAATCAACAAGTGGCCATTTGACTGCATGTCTGTCTAGCTTACACAGGATCAGTGTGTCACCGGCATTCAACTTCTTCAAACTACGGAAGATGGATGGCCGCTTGGTGCGGTTTAGCCAATGCTGGACAGCGGGCGGCTTCGTTGATAATCCAGGGGTTTGCACCAATCTGCGGACGTTCTGTGAGCGAGCGAGACGTTTTAGGGATTGGGCTCGTTGCCGTCAAGCTTTTTGTTATAACGCTCGAACATAGCAGCGTCGATTTGAGCGCTGCTGGGCCAGTGGCCGAGCCGTTGTCCGGCGTGGGTCTGATATTCGTCCAAGCGTTCAGGATCGGGCTGTACAACATGGCCTTGCTTCAGAAAGAGCAAGCCTACCTTGTCCGTTGGTATGCACGTCACGAAAGCCTCGGCTTCGGTAAGAACTTCGTGCAGGCGTTTCATAGTCGCGGCAGGATCAATAGGGGGATCGCTGTCAACGCGACGGAAATCCGCTTCCGTCTACCGCGCATTCCGGCGAATTTCATTGATGATGCCTTCGGGCGTAAAGCCAAGCGCCTTGCCTGCCGCCGCCGAGACCACGGCTCCAAGCGGCAAGATGCGGCCATGGATAGTCAGCAAGTCCACCACGTCACGCGGCTCGCGCCGTCCGTACGCGGCACCTACCTTGTTCGTGGCGAGATCAAGCGGGTGCAAAAGATAGCCGAACATCTCGTCCTGTAGCGTGGGAAAAAACCGGAAGTCGCTGTCGGCCACCCATTCCAGCTTTGTTGTCTCGTCAGCCCGGGATGCCAAAACCGCAAACATGCTCGGATCGCGCCGGACCCATTTCAGGGCATAACCATGCTCTAGCAGCAGGGCGGCATCCTGTTGCGCCGCTTGCGCAACACGTTCCTCCCGGTCATGGAAGATGTCGATGTAACCGGAATAGCGCGGCGCATCCCTGTTCAGCGGGGTGCTGCCAGCAACATAGCTTTCAGGGTCGCGGTGCGCGGCAAGAAGCCGGAGAATGTTTCTTTGGATGGTAGCGAGTGGCACGACACGCCCGCTCGATTTGTTCCGCCAGACGCCGCGCATTCAAATCACCTTCAACCCGCAGGCTGTTTGTGATCGCCAGGGCATCGGCGAGCGTCGGATCGGACACGGGTTTGCTGCTCCACAGCGCCGAGGGGCCGAACTCCTCAAAGGCGCGACGGTACAGAGTGGTTATATCTTCTGGTTGTGTCGTCTCGTCAGTCATGGCAGTTTCGTTTTATCACGCGCGGCGAGGCGGCAGGCTCTCCATTGCGCCCCAAGGGGCGGCAATCACTACTCGACCGGCGAGCAGGCACGGAAAAGAATGGTTCTGGTGAATCTGTACAAAAAGAAAGCCCCAAGACCGAGGAGGCCGAAAAAGCATTCGGGTGGGGCAATCGCAACACCTCTCAATAACCGCTGGTCAGTTCTTGTAAGTTGCATGAGCGGGCTTCAATCCCATGGTTGGCGCCCCTTTAAGCTTGCCACAAATTCGGTTCAACTCGTGTGAGGAAGAAAAAGGCCCGTTGACCGCGTGCTTAGAAGTATCATAAACTCTGCGTGTCGCGGCATTTGATACGTTTCAAATGCCGCCACTAAAACACATGCTCGATAAATCGCCAGTCCCATCTGCAGTTCTTAAAGAAGCCCTCGAAGCAGGCAGCGGCATACTTCGCCTGGAACCATGCTGGGTTCCACGCTCGTTCATGATCCCCGGAGGGCGCCTGAAGCTGCATTCGGACGATCTCTACGCTTTGGGCGCGCATCGGGGCGGCATTAATGAACGCTGGTTTTCCTCCACCACCAACGCGTCCAATGGCCCGGGTACACCGGCTGACGAAGGACTCTCCTACATCCGCTACAACGGCCAGCGCATTTTGTTAAAAGACGCCGTGCGGGAAGACGGCGCCCAGTTGCTGGGTTCGACCGTCATGTCGCGTTATGGCGGTTGGAACCTGCTGTGCAAGTTCTTCGACAATCTCGGTCCCATTCCGCACCACATGCATCAGAACGATGAAGTCGCGGCA
Organism: Bryobacterales bacterium; assembly: GCA_003163855.1. Lineage (GTDB taxonomy): Bacteria > Acidobacteriota > Terriglobia > Bryobacterales > Bryobacteraceae > Bog-105. The sequence continues at coordinate 13,706 of PLRJ01000067.1, forward strand.
ACGACTGGACAGCGCGGTAAGCCGGAAGCGTACTACTTCCCGCCGCAGTACAACCTGAAGCAGAATAATTTCCCGTACACCTTTATGGGCCTGGAGCCGGGCACCACCAAAGCGGCCGTGCGTCAATGTCTGGCCGATTGGAACAAAGGCGACAACGGCATCCTGTTGCATGCGCGCGCTTATCTGCTGGAGCCGGGCGCAGGCTGGCAGATTGATCCGGGCGTTCTGCACGCTCCAGGCTCGCTTGTTACCTACGAACCGCAAGTGAACAGCGACGTGTTCTCCATGTTTCAATCGCTGGTGGATGGACGCGTGGTCGATCGCGCACTGCTGGTGAAAGACGTGCTGCCGCAATATCATGATGACCTGGATTATCTTGTCGAAATGCTGGATTGGGAAGCAAACGTGAATCCGGAGTTTGGCAAGTCAAACAAGGTCTTTCCGAAACCGGTGAAACCGTTTGAGGAAACTGAACCTGATGGCTATCGCGAGAAATGGGTCACCTATGGCACGCCGCATTATTCCGCCAAAGAGCTCACTGTACGGCCCAAACGCACCATCACGATAAAAGACGCTGCCGCCTATGGCTTGATTCTGACTCAGGGACACGGCACCTTCGGCGGTCATGCCGTCAGCACACCGTCTATGATCCGCTTCGGCGAAATGACCGAAGATGAACTCTTTGTCACATCGGCCGCAGCCGAAGAAGGCATCCGCATTCAAAACCTGAGCGAAACGGAACCGCTGGTCATCCTGAAACATTTCGGTCCTGGAAATCCTGAAGCCGCGCCGCTTCTTAAATCATGAAGTCACATAATAAATTTCCTGCTTTACATAACGCGATGTGGCCTGGTTTGGTGGGGAAAGGTCCCGATTCCGAACCGCCCATCGATCTCGATACTATGCTGCGCCTCACCTCGCAAGCCGAAGTGGACGGCATGCGATTTGAAGGCGTCGATCTCTTTTTGTTTGAGCCGCACGTCTCCATCGATTCGGGCGAAGACGACATCAAGCGCCTGGCCGACAGGATAGCCGCGCACGGCCTGGTGGTTGGTTCGGTGGTAGCGCCGGTCTGGACACCTACCGGAGGCGGTTCGGCCATGGGGACGGAAGACGAGCGCCATCGTTTTCTCACCCAGGTGCGCCGTGGTTGTGAGATTGCGCAGCAATTGCGAAACCTGGGCATTCGGCCTTACGGCATTGTCCGCATCGATTCGGCGGTAAGCCCGGCCGAGTGGGCGCAAGCGGCGGATGAAAACATGGCGCGCATCGCCGCCACGTTCCAGCAGGCAGCCGACATTGCCGGAAACTATGGCGAACGTCTGGCTGCCGAAGGAGAGATCTGCTGGGGCGGCATGCATAGCTGGAAGCGCATGGTGCAGTTGCTGGAAATGGTGGATCGTCCGGAGACGCTTGGTTTCCAGGCCGATATGGCCCACACGCTGTTGTTCACTGCCGGTTATAACGCGCCGGAAGATCGCATACTTCCTGAAAATTTCGATTGGTCGGACCAGGCGACGCTGGCCGCCGCTTACCGCAAAATGGCAAGCGCGCTGCGCCCCTGGACCTTCGATTTTCATGTGGCGCAGAACGATGCGACGGTAAAAGGCTCCGGTTCGCACGACAAGACCGGCCGCCACTGCCTGCCGGACGATCCGAACGGTAAGCTTGACATCGTGCGCGACGCCGGCGCGTGGATGCGCGACGACGACGGGAATATCACCAAAGCCTTCCCGCACATCTGCTGGGACGGCTGCATGTTTCCTAACGCCGTGATGCAGCAGCAGCAAACCTGGAATAACATTCTGCGCACGATGCTGGCGGTGCGCGATGCTCACGGTTGGAACTAACATGGCCAAGCAACCACTCAACATCGGCCTTATCGGCTGCGGCTTCATGGGCCGCACACATTCCAACGCGTTTCGCCAGGTGAGCCATTTCTTCGATACCTCGTTCCAACCGGTTCTGAAGGCCGTCTGCGCGCGCAACGCGCAGGCGGCATCGGACTTCAGCCAGCGCTGGGGTTACGAAATACACGCCACCGATTGGCGCACGTTAGTCGAGAGCCGCGATATCGATCTTATCGACATAGCTACGCCCAACGACACACATTGCGAGATCGCCATTGCCGCGGCACAGGCCGGCAAGATGGTGATGTGCGAAAAGCCGCTGGGCCGCACCGCCGCCGAATCGATGCGCATGGTGGAAGCCGTGGAAAAAGCGGGCGTGCGCAACATGGTCTGGTACAACTATCGCCGCGTTCCCGCCGTCACGCTGCTTAAAATTTTGATCGACGAAGGCCGTTTTGGACGCATCTTCCACTACCGCGCCAAGTTTCTGCAGGATTGGACCATCTCACGCGATCTTCCGCAAGGCGGCGCGGGGCTATGGCGGCTGGACGCATCGGTAGCAGGCAGCGGCGTTACCGGCGACCTGCTGGCGCATGCCATCGACACGGCACTATGGCTGAACGGGCCCATTGATGAAGTCTCAGCCATGACCGAAACGTTCATCAAGGAGCGCAAGCATACGCTCACCGGCCAGGTTCAACCGGTCGGCATCGATGACGCCAGCGCCTTTCTGGGGCGCTTTGAAAACGGTTCGCTAGCAACGTTTGAGGCGACCCGTTATGCGCGCGGCCACAAGGCGCTCTACACGCTCGAAATAAACGGCGAGCATGCCTCCGCCATCTGGGACTTGCACGATCTGCACCGGCTGCAGTACTTCGACCATCGCGATGAAGGCCGCCTGCGCGGCTGGCGCAGCATTCACCTGACCGACAGCGACCACCCCTACATGAAACAGTGGTGGGTGCCAGGTCTGCAAATCGGCTACGAGCACACCTTCATCCATCAGTTCGCAGATTTTCTGAACCACAACGACTCGCCGAATTTCCGCGAAGCACACGCGACTGATTTAGTTACCGATGCCGTGCTCGCTTCCGCCTCCAAACACGCCTGGTGTACCGTCACACAAGATCAAGAGAAGGAGTAACCATGTCCGTCACTACAGATGACCATCAACTTACGCGCCGGCTCGCGCTGGGCAGCGTATTAGGAGGCGCCGCACTGCTGGCCGGTCAAGCGCCGAAGCGCGATCTTTCAAAGCTGGTTCCGCCGCTGGTTGAAACCGGATTTGAGCCCATCTTCGATGGCAAGAGCATGGACGGATGGGATGGCGATCCGACGTTTTGGCGCGTGGAAAATGGCGCTTTGGTAGGTGAAACAACCGCCGAAAAGCAACCCGCGCAGAATACCTTTCTCATTTGGCGCAAGGGCGAACCGGGCAACTTCGAATTGATGGCCGAGTACAAGCTGACCGGATTCAACAGCGGCATTCAATACCGCAGCATTGAAATGCCGAATCTGAAGTGGGCCATGAAAGGCTACCAGGCGGACATTGACGGCGAGCAAACCTACACCGGCCAGATCTATGAAGAGCGCGGCCGCGGCTTTCTGGCGCTGCGCGGCCAGTTCAGCTATATACCGGAAGGCAAGAAGCCCGGCATGGTGGGCACGCTGGGCGAGGATAGCGAGTTGAAAGCGCTGATTCACGGCGCCGATTGGAACCACGTTCACATCATTGCGCGCGGAAATACGTTGATACAAATCTGGAATGGCCGCGTGATGAGCATGCTGATTGACGACGACGCGGCCAATCGCAAAATGGAAGGCCTGCTGGGCATACAGGTGCACAAAGGTCCGGCCATGAAGATAGAAGTGCGCAGTATGCAGCTTAAAATGCTTTGATGATTATCTTTGGTAAAACGAAGAAGAATCATGGGCCTTGCGCTAGGGAACACGCCTGCGCAATCGGACTTGGGTGGGTGCCGGACGAAGAGCCCGGATTGTCCCAGAGAGGCCTTAGCGGTTGGAAAGAGCAATTACCGCGCCGCCGCTAAGTATCAACAAGCCGCCGATAAGAACCGCCACGCTGGGCGTCTGCTTAAACGCAAAGAAGTTGATGATCTGCGCCACAACAAAAAAGAAAACCACGTAAATCCCCAGCAATTTGCCGAAATCCCACGCGGGTGCGTTCACTGAATAGCCATAGGCAAACAGCACCACCGCGCCTGCCAGCATCAGCAATACCTTGGTTGTGCCCGATGCATGAATGCCGGTTCGCACGATGGCGTCGCCGCCGGCCTCAAGTACAGCGGCTAAAAACAGGACGAGTATGGCAGTTGTTCGACTCATGAATGTCTGGAAACGAAGAGTAGCAGTCCGAAAATGGCAATCGGGATCAATGCGAGCAGCGCATAAAACAGAACCTTCTTCTGCCAGGGTGTCTTCCGCACCCGCCAGTTATGCAGTTCCATGCGATCGGCTGAAGCAACCACCTTGTCCTGATTTTGCAGATCGGACCGCATCTCCTGTGCATGCGCGTAGCGGTTTGAGGGTTCGCGTTCGATGGCGCGATAAATAATTTCCTGCAGCTGCGGCGAAATGCTCGGGTCAATCTCGCGCGGCGGCACCGGATAATTCGACAAACGGTCGTTCATCGTCGCGAAAGGGTTCGGCCCTTTGAACGGCATCTCGCCTGTTAGCATCTCGTAGAGCATGACACCTAGTGCATAGATGTCGCTGCGGCCGTCGCCGCGCTTGCCTTTTACCTGCTCCGGAGAAATGTAATCGGGCGTTCCCATGACGTTCGACAATTTTGCGAAGGTCAGGCGGCGCGCACCTTCCTGCCCGGCGATGCCAAAGTCGATCAGCTTGATCTCATCGTTCGGCCCAACCATTATGTTTTCGGGCTTCAAGTCGCGATGAACCACGCCATTCTTGTGAATGTATTCCAGGGCTTCCGCTACACCCGCGGCTATGTGCGTGGCCCGTTCGGGCGGCAGCTTGCGGTTCTGCTGCAGAATCTCGCGCAAAAGCTTTCCATCCACCCACTCCATTACCATGTAAACGCGCGATCGCTTTGGATCGGCGAATACCTTCATCACGGCCGGATGGTTTAACTTTGTGCCAATGTCCTGCTCACGCTGAAAGCGGTCGAAGAAGATGACATCGCTCTCCATTTCCGGGTGCGGAATTTTGAGTGCAACGGTCTTGCCAGTGAGCAGGTCCGTTCCTTTGAAAATGGACGCCATGCCGCTGCGGGCAACCAGGGAATCGACCTGGTAGTGGTCCAATTTGTCGCCGGCTTGAAGTGATGACATTTAGGGGAGCTTGTAGTGCCTTCCACGATACATGCCCACCCGCTCTACCTCACGGATGCGGATCAGTTGAACGCTTACATTATCGCTGCCGTCACGCTGGTTGGCAAGTTCCACCAACTCCTTGGCGGCCCCGTCCAGGCCAGCATCGGCGCTGGTCAGCCGCACGATATCGTCTTCCTTGACGCTATGATGCAGGCCGTCTGAACAAAGCAGGAAAATATCGCCCGCATAGATCTGGTGCTCACTGCTATCGACGCTCAAGAACATGTTCACGCCCAACGCCCGGCTCAAAATATGCGAGGTGGTTGAGCTGCGCGCCTCGGCTGCAGTCAGTAATCCCAGCCGCACCTGATCGCTTGTAACCGTGTGATCGCGGGTAAGGGACGCCGCATAACCGCGCCGCACCAGGTAACAGCGCGAATCGCCAGCATGCGCCACCACCGCGCGGTCATAGCGAAACGCGCACGCCACCATGGTTGTCGCCATGTTGCTTTTGCCGGCTGCACTGTGGGCCGCTTCAAACACCTTTGCGTTCGCAGCCTGCAGCAGTTTGGGGAGAGCCGATGTTAACAACTCGTCCTGGTCGAGCCTTCCGAATGCTGAAACGATAGCGTCCACCGCCACGCGCGAGGCAATTTCGCCGCGGTCGTGGCCGCCCACTCCGTCGGCTAGAGCAAAAAGCCAACCGCGCCTGCCTGAATCCTGCTGATTGCCAGGACTGAAGTAACCCAAGCTGTCTTCGTTGTGATCGCGTTGAAGACCCGGATCGGAAAGTTGAGAATACTCCAGATCAAGCATGCAACACGGACTTCAATCCAGAGCCTAAACGCCCGTGACTCGAGCCGTAATATCTGTCAGAGTTGTGCGCCCGCTCGCTTTGCTTGAGCGCATGAAGTAGATGCCGCCGTAAATGGCCCAGCAGATGGCAACACCCAAAGCCAGCAGCGGTTCCATCTTTGTGCCAATACCCAGAAACGGAACGATGAGGTACGTGGCCATACAGACCAGGTTCGCCACGAGTCCGAAAATCGGCACGATGACATGCTTGAACATGTTGAACTTGGGATGCTTGTGGAACGCCACCATGCAGACAATGCAACTGAACATGTATAGCAGGAAGGTGCCGAAGTTGGATGACAGGGCAACCACTAAGAGGGTGTTAGGAAGCGCCGCCAGTTTGTCGTGCGTGCTGTAACCGAAACTCGACCATAAGCCCTGCGGAAGCGCCTTGATGGTGGCATCACTGGGAGCAGCGGCATCGCCGAAAGCAACCAGAACGCCGATGACACCAACCACAGCCGAAATGACCGCCAGCGTCCAGATAGCGCGATGTGGCGTCAGATTGGTGCTGTGCAGCGCGCCAAAACTATCGGGCAATTCGGAATCTTTGCCCATGGCATAAGTAACG
>PLRJ01000178.1 GCA_003163855.1 Bryobacterales bacterium
TGGAACATGCTCCAAACGCCGTGCCGCAGATGCGGACATAGCAGAATCATCGAAAAGATGTACCAGGCCGAAACCCACCACACCGAAAAGCCGGCCACCACGTTGTGATAAACGTCGCCTTCGATAAATTCGCCGCCGGGATGAACCACGCCGGCCGTCAAATGCAGCAGATGATAGATGATGAACGCCAGCAGAATGGGGCCGCTCCAATACATCGTGCGCGAAGCATAGGAAGAATTGACGTTCTTGCGCTTCGCATAGCTCACCGGCCGCGCTTCGTAGTTGCGCAGCGCCAGTCCGGTGGCCGCCCAGATGTGCGCCCCAACTGCGATCAGAAGTCCAATGCGAACCGCCCACAGTATTTCCGGCACACTGTGCAAAAAGTGACCGTAATCGTTCAGCTTTTTCGGTCCTTCAAACGCCTGCAGATTGCCGATCATGTGTCCGATGACGAAAGCGAAGAGAACCAGTCCGCTTACGGCCATAACAAGTTTCTTGCCGTTCGTGGACTCGAAAAACCGGGCTGGGCGCACTTCATGCGCGCCAATCACCGTCGTTGCCATGTAGTCATTCCTAACTGTTTAGATTGCTTGTTTTGCGCTTTGCGCCTTCTTTAATATAAGCAAGTGTCCCCAAGCGAACTGAATCATGTACGATCTGCTTCAGGGGCTCTGCTTCGGGACCTTGCAGGGTCCGAACAAAAATGCTATGCTTACGTCATGACGGTAACAACAACCAGCGAGCTGGAAGAGATCCGGGACGTATTCGGACTAAGCAAAACGGAGCTGGCCGATCTGCTGGGGCGGCGCCCCCAGTCCATTATTGAATGGGAAACGCGNNGTGATCGCGTCTCGCATCCCGCAAATCGTGCGTACACCGGATGCATGGCTTGGCAATCGCACCATCCTGGAAACGCTCCGCGCCGACGGAGTTGATCCCATCTATGCCTATCTCGGGCGGCTTTTCAACTACGGCGGCGTGTAAATAAGAGTGCGGCACGTGGTTCAGCGCGGCGGCGCTTACTATCGAGTTGTCGCGCCCCAGTGGGTTGATCCAGCCGACACATCATATTCAAAGCAGCGCGGTGGCCGCTGGAACCCGGCCGGAGAATTTGGCGCCCTCTACCTTTGCGCCACCATCCAGGTGGCGGCATCTAATGCGCGCGCGCAACACGCCGGGCGCGCCATCAAGCTTTTCGACTTGTTGCCCGCAGCGCGTCCGGAACTAGTCACGTTCGAAGTACCGATGACCGGCGTCCTCGACGCATGCACGGCAAAAGGGATCGCAGCCCTTGGCTTTGCTGAAAATTTTCCCTACGGCGTCGCTTGGCCGCCGTGCCAGGCGATCGGGCGCGAAGCGCACGCCAAAGCTTTGCCCGGTGTCGCTGCGCGATCCAACGCCGAAGCTACCGAAACTTCTTCGGCTGGCGAAGAACTCGCGCTGTTCGAGCAGGTTGTTGTCGGGCCGCAGCAGTCGCGTCGTGCGTTTGCCGAGTGGTATCCCGATCCGATCCCCGGCTAGCGCTGCATTCAAGGCCGAGAGTTACCATCACTTCATGTCAGAAGTCTCCCTCGCTTCGCCCGATGTTCTTGCTCGAGCGCGAAACATCAAACTTTTCTTGATGGATGTTGACGGCACCATCACCGACGGCGGCATCTGCCTGATCTCCGCTACCTCCGCCAATGAACACGGCGACCAGAGCGTTCTTGAGATGAAGGTCTTCAACGCGCAAGACGGGCAAGCTCTTTCGCTCGCGCACACAATGGGTATCAAGACTGGTTTTATTACGGGGCGCCGCTCGCCGGCTGTGGCAAAGCGTGCGGCTGAATTAAAGGTGACTTTCGTTTACCTTGGGCAAGCCACGAAGATGCAGGCATTCGACGAGTGCCTGGAAAAAGCCGGCGTCACTGCCGAAGAAGCTGCCTATATGGGTGATGATTTACCAGACATACCGCTGGCTCGGCGCGTCGGATTGGCCGTTTGCGTCGCCGACGGAGCACCGGAACTGAAAGCTGTTTGCCACTACACGACAAAGCGCTTAGCCGGACATGGTACTGTTCGTGAAATCGTCGAGCTCATCCTGAAATCACAAGGGCGCTGGGACGAAGCTGTGCCCAAGGCGTTGGCTTAGCTACTAAGCATGTTGCTCCCCCTCATCGGTAAGGTGTCGCTGGTCACCGGAGCCTCGCGCGGCATCGGCGCTGCGACGGCCATCAAGCTTGCCTTGTTAGGCTCCGATATCGTGGTCAATTATCGAAGTAAAGCTCCGCGGGCTGAAGAAATCGTTCACCAGATTGAGGCCCTTGGCAGACGCGCCCTCGCCGTTCAGGCCGACATGACGCTTCCGTCCGAAATGGACACCATGCTGGCGGCGGTTCAGCAAACGTTTAAACGCCTGGATGTGCTTATCCTGAATGCCAGCGGAGGACTGGAGAAAGGTAAATCGGAGGATTACGCCATGGCGCTCAATGAGGCTGCCCAAGTGCGCGCGGCTGAACAGGCGGCGCCGCTGATGGCCGGCGGTGGGCGAATCGTATTTGTCACCAGCCATTGGGCGCACTTCTACGGTACAAAGCCCGTCATGCCTGATTACGAAGTAGTGGCGAAAAGTAAACACGCCGGCGAGGAGGCACTCCGAAAATACTCTGCGGAACTCGCCCAGATGGGCGTGTCGCTTGTGGTTGTGAGTGGCGACATGATTGAGGGCACCATCACGCCGCGCCTGCTGGAAAGAAAGAACCCGGGGCTGATGGAGCTACGCCGAGGCGACGCAACAAGCCTGCCCACCATTGACGATTTCGCCGAAGCCATCGCTCTGGCGGCCTGGGACCCGAAAATTCCGAATGGGCACACCATCTTCGTCGGCTCAACCGACTAGTAGCGGTTAGAGAATCGTCATCTCGCGAACTTTGATCAAGTTCCCTTGTAAATCGCCTTTTATCAGAACGTGCAAGCTGTTTTTGCTTGGCGAATTCTCCAGCAGTTCCAGCGCTCGCTTGTTGCCAACGGCGTCCAACTCGTAATACTTTTTGTCGTCGGTGATGAGTCCGAAACTGTCGCGCTTGTAATTCGTCTCCAGCGAACAATTCTTATCCCGCTGCAGCGTTTTCCCGATTCCATCGCGCACCATTTTCTTGGTGCACTTCCAATCGGCCAAAACGCCTTGTAAATCGGTGGCGCCTGCCGTCCCTGCGCCCGCTATAATCGCCAACAGCAAAACAGCCAACACTTTGCTCATGACTCTTAGATGATTTTTGCGTCAATATAGTCACGAAACGTTATGTGCAGAAGCATTAAAGTGCTGAACAAGCCCGGCGAGCCGGTTACCCAGGACGAACTAAACAGCGCCGCATTGCAGTTCGTCAGGAAAATCAGCGGCTATCACAAACCATCGCGCGCCAACCAGGAAGTTTTCGACCGCGCGGTCACCGAAATCGCCCGCAGCAGCCAGCGCCTGCTGGACGAACTGGTGCGGAAGGCTAAGGCCGCCGCTTCTTCAACTCCCCCACTTCGGCCGCCGTCAGATCCCGCCACTGACCCGGAGCCAGTTCGTTAAGCGTCAGCGTCCCGATGCCACAGCGCACCAGTCGCAGTGTCGGAAATCCTACTGCCGCCGTCATGCGTCTCACCTGCCTGTTTCGGCCTTCCTGCAGGGTTAACTCAATCCAGCTTGTGGGAATGTTTTTCCGAAAGCGGACGGGAGGTACGCGTGCCGGTAACGCCGGCTCTTCTATTGGCCGCGCCCGACAAGGCAGTGTCTTGTAATCGCCAATCGAAAGGCCGCTTGCAAGCTGATGAAGCGCCCCTTCGCCGATAGCGCCCTCCACTTGCACCCAATAGGTTCGCGGGTGCCCGAAACGTGGCTCGGTAATTTTATGTTGCAGAGCGCCGTCGTCGGTCAGCAGCAGCAGACCCTCGCTGTCGGCGTCCAATCGGCCTGCCGCATAGACGCCGGGAACGCGGATAAACTCGGCCAGCGTACGCTGACCAGGCTCGCCAGTAAACTGACAGAGCACTTGAAATGGTTTGTTGAAGAGCAAGTAACGGTGGGCCAAAGAATCCGCGCTTTCAGCCCGAAACAGAAACCGTCCGCCCGGCTGTCTAACTCATGTCATGTCGTTATTGGACAGCCCAGGCGAAAAGCCTGCGCCCGCGGCTTCAACTGATACTCCGCTAAAGAAACTGCTCCCCTTTACCAGCGTTGCCCTTATTATCGCCGCGTTGTATGTAGCCTGGACGTTTTATTCGCGTCATCAAAGCGACCGGGCTGCCGCTGAACAGCTAGCCGCTCGCCAGCAGCAAGCGCGCCAGCGCGTCGTGGACCAGGTTTTCGGCGACGGCGAAGTGAAGTTCGTTGCCTTTGGCGCCGACAGTGCTGTTCTTAAGCGCGGCGACAGCACACAACTCTGCTACGGTGTCGTGAACGCCAAGACAGTTACAGTGGATCCGCCGGTGGAAACGCTGAATCCCAGCTATCATCACTGCATGCAGATTGCACCAACTAAAACCACAACCTACACCATCTCGGCGGATGACGGGAAGGGCCACAACCAGTCGGAATCGGTGACGATTCACGTTCGATAGTTGAGCCGGTTACAGGATAAGCAGTTCCGGCGGCGAATGTCGACTGCGCGGCGAGCGCTCACGGCTTTGGGATCCAGATCTCACTCGGCCCGCCCGGAGAGAAACCTGGCTCCGCAACTCCAACGATGGTGGTTTGGCGGCCATCGAGTTGAATCCTCGAACCGACGACTTCAGGGCGAGAGCCAAAGATGTTCTGCCAAGCCTTGTAGCTCACGACGGCAACGACGGACGGCCCGCCCTGGAATTCATCTTCTGTGAAAAAGCGGCCAAGATAGGGTCTGGCGCCCGAGCTGACAAAGAACTCGCGATTTACAAGCGCTCCAGAAACTTTTCGCGATGCTTCGATCGTTACAAGATTCATCTCTTGGGGAGTATCGTTGCGGCTGCATCCCAGGAAACAGCAACCGAGCAATAACGCGATGGAGCAAACAGAGGCGCGCATGCGGATGTCCATAAAGTAGAGTCCTGCCGATTTTCAACCCTGCTAGGACACCGCAAGCTGATCTGTGCGCAACGGTTGCACCGCTGCGGGCTTTGCAAGGTGATCTGTGTCTTTCGCCTTCTTCTTGAAGTAATCAATGGTCAGCGATAATCCCTCGCTCAACGGAACCTTCGGAGTCCAACCCAGCACCCGTTGCGCCTTTGAGATGTCCGGCCGGCGCAGTTTCGGATCGTCGCTGGGTAGCGGCATATACTCAATCCCTACGCCCTCGCCAAAACGCGACTGAATCTCGTTGGCGAATTCCAGAATAGTCATTTCCACGGGATTACCCAGGTTTACTGGATAACGCTCGTCCGATTCGCTCAATAGCAGCAGGCCATCCACCATGTCGGAGACATAGCAGAAGCTTCTGGTTTGTGCACCGCTGCCGAAGACCGTCAAGTTCTTACCATGCAAACACTGGTCGATAAAAGCCGGCACCACGCGCCCGTCATTCAAAGCCATGCGCGGTCCATAAGTATTGAATATGCGCGCGATATTCGTTTTCACGCCGTGCACGCGGTAATACGCCATGGTGATGGCTTCCGCATAACGCTTGCTCTCGTCATAGCACGAACGCAGTCCCACTGGATTCACATTGCCCCAATACGTCTCAACTTGAGGATGTTCCAGCGGATCGCCATAACATTCCGATGTGGACGTTACCAGGAAACGGGCGCCATGGTCGCACGCCAGTTCCAGCATGTTGCGCGTACCGGTTGAACCCGACTCCAGTGTCTCCAGGGGATTCCGCAGATAATCAACGGGACTCGCCAGCGATGCTAAATGCATCACCCGGTCAACCCTGTCCACAGATGCTACAGGCTGGCACACATCTTCTTCGCGAAACGTGAAACCCGGCTGGCCGATGAGGTGCTGGATGTTTTCGACATGGCCAGTAATGAGGTTGTCGATGGCAACTACTTCATGACCTTGGCCCATCAGACGATCACAGATATGTGATCCAATAAAGCCTGCGGCTCCTGAAATGACGTATCGCATCTTTTCAATTCTACTAGTCCGAAGCCGGGTTCGTCCCATCATTAATCAGTCGCAACGCGCATGACCGTAGTGGGAAGAGTACTGCTACTGCTCCTGATCGCGGCTTCTATAACGCTGTTTGCAAGACGCTTTCAGCATGTTTTGTTGCGCATTCTTGAGGCTCGGAAAACGAGTGATCTTCACATCTCCTCCATCTCCAGGCGCCTCTGGCTGTTCTTCTCCGAGGTTATCTGTCAGTCGAAGGTGATCCGCCAGCGGCCCTTGCCGGGTCTCTTCCACGCCTTTGTTTTCTGGGGATTCTGCGCTTTTGCGTTGGTCACAGTGAACCACATTGCCTCGGCCTTCGGTCTCGCTTTCCTGCGCCACGATACAACCCTCGGCGCATTTTACTTTTGGTTCGCCTTCGCCTTCGCCGCCTGCTGCGCGTTCTCCATTGCCGGCCTCGCTTTCCGCCGCTTTGTCATCCGCCCTAAATGGCTGGAGCCGGTTTCGTACGAGTCGGGTTTTATCGCGTTCCTGATATTTGCCTTGATGGTTACCTACATGCCCACCTGGTGGATTGCCGACAACTCGAACACCGGGCGCGTCCTATGGTGGTCACACACTCTTGCGCTGCTCATCTTTCTGCCGCTTATCCCGCATACCAAGCATCTGCACCTGCTGCTGAGCCCCTTCGCCATCTTTTTCAAGCGTGACGGCTTCAGCCAGATTCCACCGCTCAGCGGCGACGAAGACTTCGGACTCGTCACTGGAAACGACATCACTCAGATCATCGCGCTGCAAGCCTATTCATGTGTTGAATGCGGCCGCTGCACCGAACACTGTCCCGCCAACAACACCGGCAAAGAGCTGAATCCGAAACTCATTGCCTTAGGTATGCGCGATTACCTGAATGAAGCGGGCCCGCGCAGCGACGTCCCCATTTTAGAGGCCTCTATCTCGCAGACCGCCATCTTTCAATGCACCACCTGCGGCGCCTGCGAATATCAGTGCCCGGTGGGTATTCAACATCTGCCCATCATTGTCGGCCTGCGCCGCGGCGCCGTGAATACAGGCGCCTGGGAGGACGAATACGGCACCAAACTCTTCCTCAACCTGGAGCGCAACGGCAATGCCCTCGGTTTTGCCCAGACCGAGCGCGACAAGTTCATCGCCAAACAGCAATGGCCCTTATTCGACGGATCGCAGGAATATTGCCTGTGGCTCGGCTGCATGGGCGCTTATGATCCGCGCGGGCGCGAAATTGTTATCGCCTTCGCCACTGTGATGCAGCATCTGGGGACAACCTTCGGCATCCTCAAGAAGGAGCGTTGCACCGGCGATCCGGCGCGCCGGCTCGGCAACGATCTGGTGTTCTCCCAACTGGCCGAAACTAACGGTGCTTCCCTGAAGCAGGCGGGAGTGAAGAAGATCGTATCCATCTGCCCCCACTGCGTGCGCACGATGGCGGAAGACTGGCGCGAGTTCGGCATCGAATGCCACGTTGAACATCACAGCGAGTTCATGGCGCGTCACTCGGCTCGGCTCCCTTCTACCAAGTCTGATACCAGCATCGTGTATCACGATCCCTGTTATTTAGGCCGCTACCGCAATGTTTATGATGAACCGCGCGCAGTTGTCGGCCTTACCGCCGCGGTGGTCGAACCACCACGCTCGCGCGAACGTTCATTTTGTTGTGGAGCGGGTGGAGGATTAGTTTTTCTGGGCGAAGAAAGCGGCGACCGCGTCAACCAGGCGCGCGCGAAAGAACTGGCAGCCACAGGAGCCGACATGATTGGCGCCGCCTGTCCCTTCTGCAATACTATGTTTCGCGACGCGCTAGGGTCGGAAAGCGGTGCTCCGCCAGTGCTCGACATTGCGCAGATTGTGGCGCGCTCTTTGAGTCAGTGAACAGCTTGCCAGCCGTGCTATATTACTTGATGGCGAGCCGCTTTCCGGTGGATTCTTGCCACCTGCCCACCAACCGGGGCGCGTAGCTCAATTGGCAGAGCAAGTGACTCTTAATCACTAGGTTGTAGGTTCGATTCCTACCGCGCTCACCAAATCCCCAATCAGGTGATTCGGCTCATTGGCGCCTTTCCTTTTCTAGTTACAAACGAATGGTTTTTCCTGTCTCATTTTGCGTCAGGGCAGCGCAAATACCGGGAGCGCAAAAGCGCCCGCGCGCTAGAGAGTAGCAGTCACCGAGCCGCCTAAAGTGACAGACCTTACTAGCCGTTCACTGAACAGCCGGAGTGGCCGCAATTGCACGAAATCTCCATGCTTTTTCCCGCATCCTCGCAGTACTGGCTGCAATATTTCTTATCTTTCGGAACAGTGCAGATACAAGCCGGGTGCGCGCACTTTTTGGTTGTCTCCTCAGCCATTGATTCTTACCTCGCTTCGCTAAACTCCTGCCGTACTTCTTGCGATTCCAGCTAGGTTAACCCCACTAAACTGCAATTTGTTCCGAGGCACAATCAGGAGAAACACCAGCCTCTTCAGGATGAGTAGCTAACTTTCTGTCACCGGATTGTGGAACACTACGGAGGCAAGATCCGCGATCTTTTCCCACCCAGAAAATGAAAAAACGTTCCGAACCCGCCCTACCGACTGAACTGGGCCGCCACATAATCATTGATACCGACCCTTCGCCCGATGATGCCGTTGCCTTCCTGGTTGCACTCGCCTCACCAGCGGAACTCAACGTTCTGGCCATCACCACCGTAGCTGGTAATGTGCCCATCGAGCTAACGTCAAAGAACGCGCGCAAAGCGTTGGAACTCGCCGCCTGCGCAGACGTACCGGTCTACGCGGGTGCTGCCGCGCCCCTGGTACGCCCGCTGGTAACGGCGGAGCATGTCCATGGCCGCACTGGCTTTGATGGCTACGATTTGCCGGAGCCCATAATGCCGCTTCAATCCGCTTTCGCGCCAGAGGCTATCGTCGATATGGTGATGTCCAAGCCACCGGGCGAGGTGACCTTGTGCTGCCTCGCCCCGCTGACGAATATTGCCCTGGCGCTCGCCAAAGAGCCGCGGCTTGCCGCCCGCTTGAAAGAGATTGTTCTGATGGGCGGATCATTCGCCGAAGGCGGCAATATCACGCCCGCCGCCGAATTCAATATCTACGTCGATCCGGAAGCTGCCGCCCGTGTCTTCAACTGCGGCGCGCCCATCACCATGATTCCGCTGGATTGCACCCACCAGGCGCGCACCACCACCCAGCGTCTGGAAAAACTCCGCCGCCTTGACACCCCCCTTGCCGAAGCCTTCTACCACCTGCTTAAATTCAATAAAATCTTCGATGAACAAAAATATGGATGGGAAGGCGGCCCTCTTCACGACGCCACCGTCATCGCCTATCTGCTGGCCCCTGAGCTTTTCGCGGGCCGTCAGGTGAACGTCCAAATCGAATGCGCCAGCTCGCTCACTCTCGGCATGACCGTGGTCGACTGGTGGTCGGTTACCGGCAGGCCTGCGAATGTGAAGGTCCTGAACCAGATCAACGCCAGCGGCTACTTCGACCTGGTGATCGAGCGCCTTTCACGTTTTCCCCTAAGTGATGCTGCTGACGGCTGAACTGGTAGTGGAACTGGAGGGGTTCAGGGAGTTCAAAATAATGCTGGCGGGGTTTAGCGACTGATTGGACGCAGTTCCCGCCGGAAAGGCGCCATTCGCGCTAAAGTACTGGAACAGTCCCGCTGCGTTGTTGCTGCTGGCGGACGAACCGCTCGACGGCGTGCCGCTGCTCGACCCGCTTGCCGGTCCCATAGGGTGGTGGTGATGCCCGCTGCTCATCGCCTCAGCCAGATCCTGCACGTTCGGTAATTGGCCGCTCTGCGAGGCGGTCGAAAAGTCTTTTGACAGCGTGCTGAGTTTAGTGGCCAGTGTCGTGTTGCCCTGCGTTTGCGCCGCCTGCGCAGCGCTTTGCAGATTGGTGGAAATCTGCGACGTTACTTGCGCATACTGCGTTGGATTGGCTTGTTCCAACTGCTGCAAACCACTCAGCACCTGGGCAAATGGGGAAAGCTGACTTCCGCCTTGCCCGAGCGAAGCTAAAGTGGATGCCGAGCCACTGGAACTGCCGGCTGAGGAACTCGTACTCGTGGAGCCAGTTCCAAAAAGCGATTGTAGATATTGCTGGGAAATACTTCCCATGGCATGGATGTTCATGCCTGCACCCATGCAATTGTCTCGCCGATCTAAGCACAGCTTAAGCTATTGAGAATCGGTGCCGGGCTTTCGGCGGAAGTCAAGATTCCGTCAGTTTTTCTGTTGCATGTCGATGAACTGCCTGCTTATGTAGCGGCGCGGTTCCGCCTAGGACGCCGCCGAAGCCCGTTTCGGAGGCGCTGTCTGCTGCAGTTCGAACTCAGCCGGCTTTTTCAATCCGAGCGCGACCAATCCCAAAGCTTGCCGCACGTCCGCCTCAATCGTCTGGCAGAACTCCGGCCGGTCAATCAGTAACTGCCGGGCGGTTTCACGGCCCTGTCCAATCCGCTCGCCTTTGTAGCTGTACCAGGAACCGCTTTTCTCCACGATGCCGCGCTCCACACCTAGATCCAGCACGTCTCCTTGCCGCGAAATGCCCCGCCCATACATGATGTCCACCTCCGCTTCACGAAACGGAGCGGCAATTTTGTTCTTCACAATCTTGATCTTGGTCCGGTTGCCGACGACAACTTCGCCTTCCTTGATGGCTGTCATGCGCCGCACTTCCACTCGCACGGAGGCATAAAACTTCAGCGCCCGTCCGCCGGTAGTCGTCTCAGGATTCCCGAAGACTACGCCAATCTTCTCCCGCAATTGATTAATAAAGATGAGCAGCGTGTTCGTGCGCGATACCGAGGCCGTCAATTTTCTCAGCGCCTGCGACATCATGCGCGCTTGCAAACCCATATGGCTATCGCCCATCTCGCCTTCAATCTCCGCCTTGGGCGTCAAAGCGGCTACTGAATCTACCACCACCACGTCGATCGCCTGTGACTGCACTAATGATTGTGCAATCTCCAGCCCCTGCTCTCCATAGTCGGGCTGGGACACGATCAGGTTCTCGACATCTACCCCCAGCTTGGCAGCATAGGTAGGGTCTAAGGCGTGCTCGGCATCAATGAACGCCGCGTTGCCACCTTGCCGTTGCGCCTCCGCAATCACCTGCAGCGCCAGGGTCGTCTTGCCGGACGATTCAGGCCCGAATACTTCAACCACGCGGCCGCGCGGCAGTCCGCCCGCGCCCAGCGCATTATCGACCGCCAGCGAACCAGTCGAAATCACCTCCACGGCGAGTGCCGCTTTCGAACCTAGCATTTGGACCGCACCCTTGCCGAACTGCTTGTCCATTTGCGCCAGTGCGCTCAAAATAAGTTTTCGTCTGTCGTCCATGTTATTCCCTCTGAGCTTGCATCTGCTGCTGATTGGGAGTCCCTCGCAGGCTGCCGCCATCTCGTTTTTGTGCTTTCAGAAAAGTCCGTTCTGAAATGGAACGCGCCCGATCAGCGCAAAGGGCAGATGGGCGACGCCGCCCACTAAAGGCGGCTTCGGCCTGCCCGTCTTGCGCATGTTTCTACAAAAGCGCATTACCAGGATTATTCCTATCGATGCCGAAGCCCCCCGTACAGCCACTCTTTTGTCGTAACCCTTTGGCCGCTTGCGACCGATAGTTACAACGTGGAAGGTTTGGTCACGAATGAATCCTGTTCTCGAGCGAGGAGCATCTTTGAAGCCTATTCCCCTGACGGGCCCTTTGGATCAGTATGCAGCCGAGTCTTTAAAGAAAACCGTTTTACCTCTTCTCGCAGCCGGTTCAGATGTCAGCTTTGACTTTTCCGACGTGGAATATATCCATGCCGCTTCACTTCAGGTGTTGATTGCTCTCCAGAAGGACCTAAAAGCGGCGACCGGCCGATCCGTGACGCTTGTTGGCGCTGGAACTCGCGTGCGAGAGCTTTTCCGCATCTCGGGTACTGAAGAGTTGTTTCACTTTGCTGAGAGCAGTTCCTGACGATTAAATCGTCAGCCTAAGAAAAATCCATGGAAGAAACCATTCAAGAAACAGGCACCCTTAAGGAAGAAGTGGCCTTTGCCTTACCTGTGCTTGACGTAATGGGCACTCAGTTGCGGCAAACGGCTTCTCAGATTGAGACAGCGGTTGTCGACGTGTGCAACCGGTTCCAGAGCATGGTGGACCGCGCGAAAGCGGGTGTCACCAAAGCCTCGGAGCTGCTGGCCGGGGGAGAACACCACAACTCACATGAATCCATAGCAACCCTTATTGAGGAAGCGCAACAGACGATTGAGGCCTTGCTGCTGCACACCCAGCAGTCGGCGCGCGTTTCACAGAACGCTATCGAGCGTATTAACCGCGTGCGTAGCGCTACCGACGACATCACTAAGTCGCTTGCTCAACTGGACGACATAACTATCGGCAACCGGCTGCTGGCCGTCAACGCCAGGATTCAGGCGGTCTATGCGGGCGATCGCGCTGCCGGCTTCGGTGGAGTGGCGAATGAAATTGCAGTACAAGCGCGGCGCTCCGCTGAAATCGTCGACCTGATCAGAGCCGTTTCCACGGAACTACGCAATGTTTCTCAAGCCGCGCTCAACGACTTGGAATTAATGGCCGCTGAGGATCGGCGTGCGCTCGAGCGCAGCAAACTCGAGGTGAACCGCGTCCTCGCTGATTTTCGGCGAATGGATGAGTATACAAGAAATTTCATTGCCGCCATGACTCAGGAAAGCGCCGGCGTGGCCGACGAAATCTCCTCTGCTGTCCGTTCACTGCAATTCCAGGATCGAATCAACCAGCGCATGATTCACGTGGTGGATGAATTGAACACACTTCGCATTTCTCTCGGCGAGCACTGCAAGGACGTCAACGTCGATGGCCAGGAGGTCGCAAGACGCCTTTCCAGCATGTACACCATGCATGAAGAACGCCGCGTAATTGGAACCGACGATTCGCACTTGTCGGAGGGAGATGTAGAACTCTTCTAATGTTCAGAACAGGTTGTAAACCAGGCTGAATCTGGCAGGGAATAGGTACATAAACAAATGGCTAAGAAAGCTCTTATTGTTGACGATTCGGCTTCCATGCGGCAAATGGTGGCTTATACCCTGAAGCAGGGTGGTTTTGAGGTGGTCGAAGGTGAAAACGGTCAAGATGCCCTTGACAAGTTGGCGGGCCACAAGTTGGACCTTATTATTACCGACCTCAATATGCCAGTAATGGACGGCATCACCTTTATTCAGCATGTGCGGGTGCTCCCCAATCTTAAATTCGTACCAATCCTCATGCTTACCACCGAAACGCAAGCCTCCAAAAAAGAACAAGGCAAGGCCGCCGGTGCAACGGGCTGGATCGTAAAGCCGTTCGATCCGGAAAAGCTTCTCCAAACGGTCTCGAAAGTACTTCCCTAGGTGCGCTAGCGCTATGAAGATAGATCTCTCTCAATTTCGGGATACTTTCCTGCAGGAAAGTGCCGAACATATTGCCAATATCGAGAGCGGACTGCTGCAACTCAAGATTTCTACCGACGACGAGACGCTGCACAGCATATTTCGAGCCGCTCATTCCATCAAAGGCGGCGCCGGAGCCTTCGGCTTCACGGACGTCGTCAAATTCACCCATGTCCTCGAAAACCTCTTCGATCGCATGCGGGAGCATCAGATCGAAGTAACCTCGCCGCTGGTTTCACTGCTGTTGCGCGCCAATGACGTATTGAAGGCGCTCATCGGTTCGCACGATGGCTCCGTGCCCCCCGGTACCGCGGAAATACAGAGTGCGCTCGAAGCGGCCTACCGGGAAGCTTCCGATAGCCAGACGTCCCTTCCCTCCAAATCCGCTGACGGAGCCCCTCCGCCCGCAGCCGCCGGGGAAAGCGAGTACACGGTCACCTTCTCGCCAGCTCCTGAAATCTTTGGCGTTGGGTCCGACCCTTTGCTATTACTGCGCAACCTGTCAACGCTTGGACGTGTTATTTCGGTTGTTGTAGATACACAACAGCTTCCGTCGCTGCAAGCTCTCATCCCTGAGACCTCCTACCTCAATTGGACAGTCACGCTGGAAACGATAGCCAACCGAAACGAACTGGACGAGATCTTTGAATTCGTGCTCGATTGCGCCGTGGTCAAAATTACCGGCAAGGCTCCGCCTCCACAAGCCCAAGCAGCCGGAGTTCCATCCGCGAAAGCCGAGCAAACTGTGCAGCGAACGCCCGGCAAGACCGGCGCCCCCCGCGGAGAGTCGGCTTCCGTTCGCGTTCCAACCGAAAAGATAGACAAGCTGATCGACCTGGTAGGAGAGATGGTAATCGCCCATTCAATCACCGCCCGGCTGGTTGAAAATTTCGAGCCCCAGTCCCTCCTTCTGCTGCAGGAATCCGTCGTCAGCTTAGAACGGCATATCCGCGAGTTGCACGAGCGCACTATGTCGGTACGCATGCTGCCCATCGGCAGCCTGTTCAGCCGCTTCCAGCGCCTTATTCACGATCTGGCAAACGATACCGGCAAGAAGTTGCGCTTAGTCGTCGAAGGTGACGACACCGAAGTCGATCGCAGTGTTCTTGAACTTCTCAGTGATCCGCTGACTCATGTGCTGCGCAATTCCGCCGACCACGGCATCGAAATGCCGGACGTACGAACCGCCGCCGGCAAAGTTGCCGAAGGCACAATTCTACTGCGCGCTTCTCACCAGGCGGGCAACATTCTGCTGGAGATTGCCGACGATGGAGCCGGTCTCAACCTGCCGCGAATTCGCGAAAAAGCGATCGCAAAAGAATTGATCCCGGCCGACGCTGTCTTGACCGATGATCAGATTCGACTGCTGATCTTCGAGCCCGGGTTTTCCACTAAAGAGCAAGTCACAAATCTTTCCGGCCGTGGCGTTGGGATGGACGTCGTCAAACGCAACATAACCACGCTGAACGGAACCATCCAGGTCGACAGCAAGAGCGGCTCCGGGACGCACATCCGCATCCAATTGCCCCTCACGCTGGCGATCATGGAGGGGCTGATTGTGCGCGTCGAAAGCCACAATTTTGTCATTCCTATCACTTCTATCGTGGAGACGGTTTGTCTCGAACCCAAAGAGATCCACAGCATTGCCGCCCAGGGCGAAGTGGCGTTAGTGCGCGGCGAAGCCATTCCTTTAATCAGGTTGAACCGCATTTTCGGCTTAACCCAATTGGAAGATGCTGGTTCGACGCCCATCGAAGCCGATGTACGGAACAATCGTCATTTGTTGGTCGTGGTCGAATACAACGATCAAAGGGCAGCCTTGGAAGTGGATGAATTGCTCGGCCAGCAGCAGATCGTAGTTAAAAGCCTCGAGCGAAATTTTGAACGTCTCGAGGGAGCACTCGGGGCAACGATTCTTGGCGATGGACGAGCAGCGCTCATCCTGGATGCGCAAGCCATTATCCAGCGTCGCAACAAAGGCGGATCAAGTAGTCAGCGCGCCGGAAAACCGAGGTTGAGCCTGGTTGCCTGACCAAATGGCGTTAAACGACGATCTGGCGCCGCCTTCTCTTGAGGAAATATGAACTGGTTTAAGAACTTAAACGCGATGCCAAAGCTCATGCTGAGCTCCGGTCTCCTGCTGGCTTTCACTACCCTGATAGGGCTGCTTGGTGCTTATATGCTGGCGCAGCAGAATGCGCAGACCAATCAACTCTTCAAACACGACCTCTCGGCATTTGTGGCCACTAAGGACTTCGAGGTGGCAAAAGCCAAGATTGCCACTTATTCGCGCAATGCCATCATTGCTGCTTCCGCCAAGTCTGACGCCAACCAGGAGGAAATCAAGAAGCAGGACAAGCAATTCAAAGCCTCCTTTCAGCTTCTTCAAAGCCGCTTGGCAACGGTTAGTTCCCTGGCGCTCAACGCACGGCTGCGGCAGGTAGTGGAAGAAATCAACGTAATCCTCCCCACTTACCAGCAGCGCTCACAAACGATTTTTAGCGCAGCTGAAGCTGGCGACGCGCACCGCGCCTCAGCCGCTCTTACTTCAAACGCTGACGTCATCGCGCGTCTGAACGATCTTGTCGCCGAAGCTGCGGTACTGGAACTCAAAGATCTGGAAGAGGCTCGTGCCCTCCAGGAGGCTAAGGCCAACCAGACTGCTCGCACGCTAATTAGCTTGATTGCCGGCACCATCGCTCTCGGTCTCTTGCTAAGCTTCTCGATTGCTCGCTCTTTTTCGCTTCCACTCAAAGCTGCCGTTGAACTCCTGGGGCGCCTCAGTGCCGGCGATCTGACACAGCGGCTTCCCATCAAAACCAAAGATGAGATCGGACGCCTCGGCAACAGCCTCAACGAGGCAATCGACAGCATGCAGACCGCCCTGCTGGAAGTTGGCGAATCCTCACGAAACTTAACCCATGCTTCCCGCCAACTGGCAAAAGCGGCCGAAGGGCTGGCATCCGGCGCCCAGACGCAAGCGGCCAGCATCGAGGAAACGTCTGCCAGTCTGCAGGAAATCACCGCCACCGTCCGGCAGAACTCTGACAATGCCAAACACGCCAGCCAACTCGCCGTATCTTCCCGCGACTCTGCCGAGAAAGGTGGCAAGTCCGCTAACGACACCATGACGGCTATGGCCGATATTCAAGCTTCTTCTGCAAAAATATCGGAAATCATCAGCACCATCGATGAAATCGCCTTTCAAACCAATCTTCTTTCCGTTAACGCCTCGGTCGAGGCGGCGCGCGCCGGAGTCCACGGTAAAGGCTTCAAGGTAGTGGCAGCCGAGGTGCGAAGTCTGGCACAGCGCAGCGCTTCCGCCGCCAAAGAAATCAAGACTCTTATCGTGGGCTCTGTCCGGAAAGTCGAAAATGGCTCGGCTTTAGTAACCAGTTCTGGGGCCACGCTCAAAGAGATTGTCAGCTCGGTCAAACGCGTTAGCGACATCGTCGGCGAAATCGCCGCAGCTTCCGCCGAGCAGACCACCGGCATCGAACAGGTTGGCAAAGCCATGATGCAGATGGACCAAGTCACGCAATCGAACTCGGCTCAAACGGAGGAGCTCTCGGCCACGGCTGCTTCCCTGGCGTCACAGTCAACTCACTTGCAGGAGCTTGTTTCGCGCTTTGTTCTTACCCGCTTTTCGGACAAACCCATCATCAGCACATTCGAGCAAGCCCCGGCTAGCGCCCCCGCTTCCTCTCCAGCGGCCCCGCCTTCGCAAGTTTCAGCGCCCCATCCCACAAGTCTGGAGGACAACAGCCTCGGCAATTTAGCGCTGCACGTCGGCAACACCAGTAACTCGGTTAAACCTAAAACGTACGATTCGGAATTCGAAGAATTCTAGCCGAAAGATTAAGAGGCATAGTTAATGGTTTCCGAAACAACCACCGTAGAAGCTGTCCAGCCACAACGCCAGGCATTGCGCCAGATCCTTACCTTCTCCCTGAACGGCCAAGATTACGGTTTCGACCTGCTGCAGGTGCAGGAAATTCGCGGCTTAACGTCGATCACGCCCGTACCCAACATGCCGCCGCACATAAAGGGCGTCATGAATCTCCGCGGCTCGGTTCTTCCCGTCGTCGACTTGCGGCTCAAGTTCGAAATGCCCTTAATTGAATACACAAAGTTCAATGTCATCGTTATTGCGCACGCCGCTGGCAAAAGCGTCGGTCTTGTGGTTGACAGTGTTTCCGATGTCCTCAACGTTCCTGCCGAGTCCATCCAGCGCGCGCCTGATTTCGGCGGTTCCGTGGATTCGCGCATGGTGCAGGGACTTCTGAAGACTTCAGACAGGCTGGCAGTACTTCTCGATCTCGAAAAGCTGCTGACAGAGAGCGAGATCTTAGCGGCAGCGGTAGAAACAGCACCGGAAGCGTTGCCCTGAAATGAGAGGAGCACCTCGCGATGCAAAACACTCCTTCTTTGGAGATTGATCTTAACGGCGCCGTTAGCATTTCTGCGCGCGAATTCGATCTTTTCCGCGCGTTGATCTATCAGCAAACCGGCATCACTCTCGGCGACACCAAAACAACCATGCTCACTACCCGGCTTAGCCGCCGGATGCGCCAGCTGGGAATAGCGAGTTTCGACGCCTACTATCAATTTCTCAAGCAGCAGGATCCCCAAGGCAATGAGTATCGGGAGTTCATTAATTCGGTCACTACGAACAAAACCTCGTTCTTTCGCGAAAACCATCATTTTGAATTCCTTTCTGCGCGATTGCGCGCCGCACCCCGCTCCGGTCCGCTTCGAATTTGGAGCGCCGCTTGCTCCACCGGAGAAGAACCGTACTCCATCGGAATGACAATGGTCGATACGTTTGGCTCGCCCGCTGCGCGCGATATGCGAATACTAGCCTCCGATATCGACACCTCGGTTCTGCAATTCGCCGAAACCGGCATTTACAGCCAGGCGAGCGCGCTGGACATCCCTCCCGCCTTCCGGCAGAAATTCTTGTCTGCAGCGAAAAATGCCGATGGTCCTGCCGTCCAGGTCAGCAAGGAAATCAGGGATCTTATTACTTTCCGCTGCCGCAACTTGGTCTCTTCTTCCTGGGGAATCAATGTCAAGTTCGATTTTATTTTCTGCCGCAATGTACTTATCTACTTCGACCACGCCACACAGGACCAGATCTTGCGCCGTTTTCTGAGCTTTTTGAAACCAGGCGGCTTCTTGGTTGTCGGTCACTCAGAACATCTCCACTGGTTGAATAACCTGATTGAACCCGCCGGCCAAACCATCTATCGCTTACGTCAGGGTGTTGATGTTAGTTGAAAGCGCAAAGGGAACACCGCCGTGCCGCCATAAGAGAAGAAATCTGTCAATAACGGCGGCCTCGGCGCGACCGTCTTGCGCGTGTTCCTCAAAAGCAGCTTACAAGGAAACAACATGAAAAAGGCTCGTGTGTTGATCGTCGACGATTCTGCCCTGATGCGGCAAGTTCTGCAGCAGATCCTCCAGTCCGACCCTTCCATCGAGGTTGTCGGAGCCGCAGGCGATCCTTACGTCGCACGCGACAAGATCAAAGCGCTGCAGCCCGATGTTCTCACCCTCGATGTAGAAATGCCGCGCATGGATGGTTTGACCTTCCTTGAAAAACTCATGAAAGGGCATCCCATGCCGGTGGTGATGGTCTCTTCGTTGACCGAGAAAGGCTGTGACACCACTCTGCGCGCGCTTAGCTTGGGCGCCGTGGATTTCATCACCAAACCAAAGCTCGATCTCAAGAACGGCACGCTGGAACTGGCCGAAGAAATTGTAACCAAGGTCAAAGCCGCCGCTTCAGCTCAAGTTTTGCCGCGCACAACTGCAGCCGATGCCGGCGCTTCCCGGCATGCCGTCGGACTCTCGCAAATTAGAGCAACTCACAAAATCGTAGCGATCGGAGCCTCCACCGGCGGGACAGAGGCGCTGAAGGATCTGCTGGAGGTCCTCCCTGCCGACTTCCCCGGCATCGTAATCGTTCAACATATGCCGGAAAAATTCACCGCGCAATTTGCCAAACGCCTGGACTCTCTGTGCAAGGTGCGCGTGAAAGAAGCCGTCGATGGCGATCGCGTTCTGCCTGGTCACGCTCTCCTGGCGCCAGGGGGCAAGCATATGGAACTCGTTCGTCGCGGTGCCGAGTACACCGTCAGTATCACCCAGACTGAACCGGTAAACCGCCATCGGCCCTCCGTCGACGTCTTATTTCGGTCTGTTGCCGCGCAGGCGGGCAACAATGCCGTCGGCATTATCTTAACCGGCATGGGCAACGACGGCGCTCGCGGCATGCTTGATATGAGAAAGGCCGGTGCCTTTAACGTCGCTCAAGATGAGGCGTCCTGCGTGGTTTTCGGTATGCCGAAAGAGGCCATCGCCATGGGCGGCGCTCATGAGGTACATCCGCTTAAGAAAATTGCCGCGGCCGTCTCCAGCCATCTTTCTTAAACGTAAACCCCTGAAACGTTACTCCACCAAAATGGCGACTGCGTCGGCTGGAAGTTGCATCGACTCCTTGTCAAGCTTCCAGTTTTCCGCCGAACAAATCACTTCGCGTGCCGAAGTCTGCACCGGTATTTCCTGACACGGTTCGCCCAGATTGCAGACAACTTCAACCCTCCTGCGCTTCATCACCAGCCAGGAAGACTCGTCGCTATAGTTCGCTTCCACTTCATCCAAATGCCCGTCCGTCAGGGCTCCCGTTCTTTTCCGCAGCTCAATCAGTCGCTTGTACCAGGCCAGCATCTCGGCATGCGCGCCTTGGCTCACCTCGTTCCAGTTGAGCTTTGATCGGCAGAACGTCTCGCTGTCTTGCGGGTCCGGCACGTCTTCCGGTTTCCAGCCAAAAGCCGCAAACTCTTTTCGCCGCCCTTCCGAGATGTTTGCACCAAGTTCCTTATTGTGGTTGGTGAAGTATTGGAACGGCGACGATGCGCTGAACTCTTCGCCTTGAAACAACATCGGAATAAAGGGCGACGTCAACACGATCGCCGCGGCAATCTTCTGCCGTCCGGTGTCAACCAGATGCGCCAACCGTTCGCCCGTGGCCCTATTGCCAACCTGATCGTGATTCTGCGAATAAGCTAAGAACCGGTGGCCCGAGATCTCGACCGCGGGTCTTCGTCCGTGCCTCCGCTGGCGATGTTCGGAATAATCGCCTTTGTACACGTAAGCATCCTGCAGCGCCGTCGCTAGTTGCTCCAACGTTCCGAAGTCTTCGTAGTAGCCTTCCTGCTCGCCGGTTAGAACGCTGTGCAAAGCGTGGTGAAGGTCGTCACTCCATTGCGCATCAATGCCAAAGCCGCCTGCATCGCGCGACTTGATTACACGTGGATCGTTCAAATCACTCTCGGCAATCAAGACGAAGTGGCGTCCCAGTTGCGCCTCAAGAGCTTCCACTTCAGATGCTAACTGTTCCAGAAAGTGTTCCGCCGAATGATCCTCGAAAGCATGCACTGCGTCTAAGCGCAAGCCGTCGAAGTGATAATCGCGCAGCCACATCAAGGCATTGTCGGCAAAGAATCGCCGCGCTTCATAGCTGCCTTTATCATCCAGGTTCACCGCCGAGCCCCACGGCGTATGATAAGCATCCGTGAAGTAGGGACCAAAATCGTTCAGGTAATTGCCGGCCGGACCAAGATGGTTATAAACCACATCCAGCAGAACCGCGAGGTTCTTCTTGTGGCAGGCATCCACCAGCCGTTTTAAGTCGTCCGGCGTCCCATACGAATGCTGGGGCGCAAATAAGTCAACACCGTCGTATCCCCAGCCCCAATCGCCCGCAAATTCATTCACCGGCATCAATTCCAGGTGCGTCACGCCTAGCGAAACAAGATGATCCAGCTTCTGCATAGCGCCGGCGAAGGTTCCCTCCGGACTGAAGGTGCCGATATGCAATTCATAGATGATGGCGCTCGACAAGGGTCGTGCCTGCCAGTGACCATCGGTCCATTTAAACTCGTCATGGTTCACTAAACGCGACAGTCCGTTCACGCCATAGGGCTGCGCTGGCGAGCGCGGATCGGGCAGCACGTCGCCATCGTCCAGCGAAAATCCGTAATCGCTTCCCGGTCCCGCGTCCTCCACCGTCGCTTCCCACCAGCCCAGCCTGTTCTTCTCAGCCGCTCTCTGCATCGGGTGAAAAACACCCTCCACCTGAACCGATACCTTCTGCGCTCGCGGCGCCCAGACCTCAAATTTATGCATACTCTACTGTTTGATGAGCAGCGCCACGGGAAAGGACTCGAACAGATCCTTGACTCGTATTATTCCGCCTGTCAGTTCCTGTTGTCCCAGAACATTGTTCCAGCGCCCTTCACCAATGCGCAGCGCTGTGTCTTCCCAATCTCCTGCACTCATTGGCAGGCGCGGTACGGCAACTACGATTTCGCCGCCGCGCGCATAAGAAACCACGTGTGGCTGCTTCGCCCCGGTTGCCACAATTGGTGAATATTCTCCTTTGTCGCCGAAACACTCTGGCTTCTCCCAACGTGCGCGCAGCGCGTGGTAGATGGTCCACAGCTTGGGTAGGCCTTCATCTAGGCGTTCCCAGACCTGCTTTGCAGACAGGCTTAGCAGTTCCTTTAGCAGTTTTCTTCGCTCCTCGTAATCAACTTTTCTGCGATTATCCGGATCCACCAGGCTTAGATTCCAAAGCTCGGTTCCCTGGTAGAAGTCCGGCACCCCGGGCGCGGTGAGCTTTAACAGCACAGCGGAAAGGGAGTTGATCCATCCCGGGGTTGTCAGCTTCTGCACAAAGCCCTCCAGGCACTTGATGAACGCGGCATCGTCATAAACCGCGTTCACGAAGCCTTTCACTGCCGACTCGAATTCCTCGTTAGGAGCCAGCCACGAAGTCTTGCTCTTGGCTTCACGCATTGCCTTTTCCAGATAGGGCAGAAGGCGCTCGCGCTCAATCGGCCAAGCCCCGATCATCGTTTGATAAATCAGATATTCTGTGTTGCGGTCTGGGGCGCCGTCTGTCTTATACCGTTCTGTGCGGCCGCTCCAACTTGTCAGAGTGCGCCCCCACTCGCCCGGAATCTCCGATAGCAGACTTAGCCGCGCGCGCACATCTTCACTGCGCTTTGTGTCATGCGTGGACGATGCCAGCATGGTGGCTGGATGCTCCGCCTGCGCCTTTTGGTTGAACTTGTGGAACTCTTCCGGAGAGACCCCAAATCGGCCTGGATCGCCGCCTACTTCATTCAACGCCACCATGCGGTTGTAGCAATAGAACGTGGTATCTTCCACGCCCTTCGCCATGACCGGGCTGGTGAATTGCTGAAAGCGCATGACAAACTCGCTCTCCTGCTCACCTCGAACACGCAGCAGCAGAATATCGCGGATAAAATCCATCAAATCGGGATCGATCTCGGGCCGGTTGGCCTTGGCCGCCCCAATCGCCTCATCTACGTAACTACAATCTTCCGCTGTGGGCTCGCCGTTGTCAGGCACAACGTATGTTCTATAAACAGGGAAGCACGCCACAAGCTCGCGAATCGCCCGGCGTGCGTCCAGGCGCGTATAGTCGCGGCGTTCACGATGGTTTTCGCAAATGTCCGACAACAAAGTCGTCAGCCGGTTGACGTCACTGCCCAGCAGGTCGCGAAGCACCAGGTGCTTTTTCTCTCTGGCTAGCGCTTCGTAATCCACCGTCTCGCCGGTGAAATCGGTATAGACTTTGTTGATCGCCTCTTCGTTGGCCGAATCTATGAACAAGCCGCCCACTTCGTTCAGAAAATCGTAGCCGGTCGTGCCATTGATCGGCCAGTCTTTGCGGAGTTCCTCGCCTGGCTCAAGAATTTTTTCCCCCACAATCCAAACGTCCGGGGCCTCGGCGCGCAGCCTTTCGAAATAGCGCTTCGGATCGCGCAAACCATCCGGATGATCAATGCGGATGCCATCCAGCACGCCTTCCTTCAGCCAGCGCAGGATAAGCGCGTGCGTATCTGAGAACACCTGCGGACTCTCCATGCGCAAGCCGACCAGCGTGTTGACATCGAAGAAGCGGCGGTACGGCAGCTCCTGGCTCGAAGTCTGCCAGTAGGCCAACCGATAATTCTGGTCCTCCAATACCGCGTCCAGCCTCTCTGGCCGCTTATTCAGCCTTGCTATGGCATGGTCCACGGCCTCGGCGATAAACGGAGTCTGCTCGAAAAGTTTCGACAGCAGATCCGAAATAACATGCTTGTCGCGGTGCCGGTCTCGGATACTCTCTTTATCGGTCAACGTAGCTCCCGGTAAACCGCGCAACGAGTCGGCCAGGAAAGCAAGATAGTCCGACCCCGTCTCGTGGGCGGCTTCCGCCAGCACCGGCACCAGCGAGCGTGGAGATGCCGGCAGTTCGTTTTCCAGATACTTGACGGTGAAGTCGGCGCCCTGTCGCTTCAGTTTGATTTCACCCTTCTCAATCGCGCGGCCATAGTGGTCACCCAGTATCGGTACCAGCAGCTTGTTTCGCAGCTTCTCTTCCCGTGTCTGCCAGTCGATATCGAAATAAGCCGCATATCGGCTGGACGGCCCGTTCTCCTGAACATCCCACCAGTAACGGTTCAACCTGCCGCAGATGGCCATATGATTGGGAACTATGTCCAACACTTGGCCCAAGTGGCACTCACCCAGGCGCATACAGAAGCGGTCGTGCGCCTCCGATCCCCCTAACTCCCCGTTCACCCGATGATGGTCCACCACATCATAGCCATGCTGGCTGCCCGGAGCTGCTTGCAAATACGGCGAACAGTAAACGTGCGAGATGCCAAGCTGCTCCAGATAATCAGCAATTTTGGCGGCATCCTCAAACCCAAACTCGGAGTGCAACTGCAGGCGATACGTCGCCACCGGAATTCTTGCCATTCGTCTGTAGACTAAAGAAGTTGCCATTCCGTGACTCGGAAAGCTGGCCCCATGATGCTTTACGAAATTGAAAATCCCGCCACCGCTGAAAACGCGGCTATCCTCCTTCATCCCAAAGACACAGTTGCCATTGCCCGTGTAGGCCTTGCCGCCGGCCAAAACCTTGCCATTGCCGGCGGTATCACCGTAAACACCGCGATAGCTGCGGGCCACAAAGTCGCCGTGCTCGCGGTTGCCAAAGGCCATCCGCTCTACCGCTATGGCAACGTTATCGGCTTCGCCACCCAGGACATCAACCCGGGCGATCACGTGCACACACACAACCTCGGATACCGCGAGCTCGATACTGCAATGGAAGTAGTTGCCGATCGGCCAGCGCCTGCTCGGCACGAATCCACGCGTTCTTTTCAGGGATTTCTTCGAGCCGATGGCCGCGTGGGAACGCGTAATTACATTGCGGTTGTGGCGGCCAGTAATTGTGCGGCTTATACCGCTGACCAAGTGGCACAGCTATTTGCCGGGAAACCGTTGCCGCCGAACGTGGATGGCGTCGTAGCGTTCCCACATGGCGATGGCTGCGGCCAGGCCATGGGCTCCGACACGCAACAGTTACAGCGCACGCTGGAAGGCGTGCTCGATCATCCCAACATTGCCGCTGCCCTAATCCTCGGCCTCGGTTGCGAAGTGAATCAGATTGATCATTACCTGGGCCGGACAAGCGGTCATTCGGCCGAAACCTTACACGGTCTCACGCTGCAGGAATCAGGCGGCACGCGCGGCACTTTGGATGCAGCAAACACCCAGGTGCAGCGTTTTATCGAAATGGCAGCCCGATGTCAACGCAGCCAGGTGCCTGCCTCGCGAATTGTTCTAGGGTTGAATTGTGGCGGGTCCGATTCGTTCTCAGGTATAACTGCTAACCCCGCGCTCGGCGTCTGTTGCGACTTGCTGGTTCAGCAGGGTGCCACCGTGGTGCTGGCCGAGACAACTGAAATTTTCGGCGCGGAACATTTGCTCTTGCGCCGCGCCCGCAATCAGCGGACTGCAGATAAACTTCTCGCCTGCGTCGAAGGCTATAAAACTTACCTGCGTCAGTTCAATGGAAGCTTCAACGACAATCCATCACCTGGCAACAAAGAGGGCGGCTTAAGCAACATTCTCGAAAAGTCCCTGGGAGCAGTCGCCAAAGCCGGCACCTCTATTCTCGAAGCCGTCTATGATTACAGCGAGCGCATCACCTCACCGGGCTTCGTTTTTATGAACACTCCGGGCTACGATCCCGTTTCTCTTGCTGGCCTCGCCGCCGGCGGCGTCAACCTGATAGCGTTCACCACCGGCCGCGGCAGCGCCATCGGCTTTCCCAGCGTTCCTGTGCTGAAGATTGCCAGCAACTCGCGAACCTATCGCAGAATGCAGGGCAACATGGATATCAATGCCGGTCGCATTGCCGATGGCGAAGCAACGGTTCAGCAGGTAGGCGAGGAAATTTTCGAGACGCTACTGCGTGTTTCCTCCGGCGAAAAGACCCATGCCGAGACCTTGGGGCATCACGAGTTTGTTCCTTGGCGGATTGGGCCGTTTCTGTAAGGACGCGCTGTCTTAACGGGGCACGGTGAAGGCTCTTCGACGCGTTCTTGCGTATTTGCTAATCAAAGCTGCTATAGCCGTTGTTTGGGTGATCTCGGTATTCCTGGCGTCATTCTTAACGTTTGTGCACTTTATACCGCCGCAAGGCATCCTTTCGGACGGGCAGTGGCAGTTGCGGTTTTTGGTGCCATCCTGCCTTTTGGGTGCGATCTGGGTTCTGGCACTGCCAATGATCCGACCCGGAGGCGTGGGAGGGGCTGTCCGGTCTGCTGCTCTCGCGTTTTTGGCTTCCACGCTTATCTTATGCGTTCAATGTGGGCTAACTTTCGCCGCGGGATCAGAGCAGCAGGCTTGGTTTGGAATTCCAGCGCTGCATATCATGTTTTTTGCCGCGGTCATTTCCGGCTTGATGGGCTTCTTTCAAATTGATCGGAAGCTATGAATCCGAAAAATACCGGATACAGACTGAAAACAAGATTGGTCGGTACTTTACCGTGGAGCCGTATAGAAAAACCAGCCCGACATAACCAGCCCAACCGCAATCACAAAACCTTTTATCAGGGTTTGGCTCACCCGCCGTGCAATTACCGGTCCTACGTAGCCGCCGCCAATCGCTGCAACCATCATGATTAAAGTCACCTTCCAATGCACCAGGTGAGCAAAGATGAAGATCAACCCGGCAATCAGGTTTAACGATCCGCCAAGAATCGCCTTCATCCCGTTCATCAGATGAATGTCTGAAAAACCATATAAACGAAAAGCAGCCAGCAGCATGATGCCGATGCCACCGCCAAAATAGCCGCCATAGACAGCTATGGGAAAGAGTAGAGTCAGCATAAGCGCTTGACTGGCGTGCAGGCGTCCCCGCAAGGCAAGCCCCAGCGGGCCTCCAAAAGCAAATAACAGCGTGGCAAACAGCAGCAGCCACGGGGCAATCTGCCGGAACGTTCTATCGGAAGTTACCAGCAACAAAACCGCTCCTAACGCCCCTCCTATAATGCATTCAACGAACCAGATCTTAAAGCGTCTCTCACTCATTTGTTTCAACTCATCCCGGTAAGAGACAGCGGTCGAGAAAGTTCCAGTAAGCAGTGCGACTGTGCTCGAAGCGTTTGAAGAAACCGCTGAAACACCCGCAAATACCAGGGAGGGAAACGTAAGAAAGCTGCCTCCGCCCGCCACCGAGTTAATTGCTCCGGCCGCGAACGCCGCGGCAATTAATAATAGATAAACCATGCCTCTAAACTAATAGCAATGCTCAAAGTTACTTTCTTGCTCACCTTCGCAGCCGCGTTCATCTCGAACCTGGCACAGGCGCAGGACGCTGGCAAGAAACCTGTCACGCTCGATGCTGTGCTTGCTGAGCGCCGCGGTTCCTCTGTTTTCCCCATTTGGGCGCCCGGCGGGCAAACGTTCGCCTATCACGATCAAGGCAAAATTGCGCTGTATAACGTGGCCGCGAAGTCCAGCTCCCACTGGTTCAATCCTTCCGATCTGGCAAAGGCGGCGGTCAAGCCAGCCGAGACAGAGAAGTTTGGCTGGCAAAATCGGCGTGTCTCCAGCGATTCCTACCAATGGTCGTCCGACGGTAAGGATCTGTTGGCTTCCGTTGATGGCGATCTTTTCATGGTCAAGTTGAACGGCAAGTTTCAGCATCTGACCAGGACAGAGTTCGAAGAAGAAGACCCCAAGCTCTCACCCGACTCCAAACAAATTCTCTACCGTTCACAGTCCAATCTGTTCCTGCTCGATGTCAAGAGCAAGAAAGTTCGTCAACTGACTACCGATGGCAGCGCCACTATACTGAACGGCCAGCTTGACTGGGTCTATCCCGAAGAACTGGACCTCAGTACAGCCACTTGGTGGTCACCCGACTCAAAACAAATCGCATTCCTGCGCTTCGATGTCGGCAAGGAATTCGTGTATCCGCAAACGGATCTGTTGGGCGAGCGCGCCATCTCCGAACCGGAACGCTATCCGCAAACCGGAACCGCCAACGCCAATGTGCAACTGGGTGTTATTGACTTGCAAACGGGCGTCACTAAATGGATGAAGATTGGCGAGACAGCCAATACCCTCATCGCGCGCGTCTACTGGCTGCCCGATTCCTCTACCGTTGTCACGGAGCGCCTTTCACGCGTGCAGGACAAATTGGAATTGCTGTTCTGCAATCCCAGCGATGGCGAAACCAGAACGGTTCTTACCGAACACTCGAAAACCTGGATTAACTTCGCCGACAACTTCTATCCGCTGAAGTCGCGCCCTGAATTCCTGTGGACCAGCGAAGCGTCGGGCTTTCGTCACATCTACCGCTACTCGAACAAAGGCGAAATGCTGGGCCAGTTGACTAAAGGAGACTGGGAAGTTCGCAGTGTGGCGGCTATCGATGAAGCCACGCAGAAAATCTATTTCACTTCGTCCGAGGCCAGTCCGCTTCAGACACAGTTGTATAGCGTCGGCTTCGAGGGCGGCGCACGCACGCGCCTTACGCAGGAAGAAGGCACGCACAACATCCATGCGAACGAGAGTGGAAGCGCGTTTGTCGATTCGTTCTCCAATTTCAAAGCGCCCTCGCAAACGCTGCTGAAAGACTCGGCGGGCCGGCAA
The DNA here is from genome assembly GCA_003163855.1 of Bryobacterales bacterium. Taxonomy (GTDB): domain Bacteria; phylum Acidobacteriota; class Terriglobia; order Bryobacterales; family Bryobacteraceae; genus Bog-105. Next base: position 28,540 of record PLRJ01000178.1, read on the forward strand.
CTGGCCGTCTTGCGCCCGCCTGATACCAAGCCGCAGCAGGAATTCGACATTCTTCCAACCGAGGTGGTTGAAGTGAAAACTGCGGACGGCGTCACTCTTTACGGATTGCTGATTAAGCCGGCCGGCTATCAATCCGGCAAGAAGTATCCGCTGATTGTGGATGTTTATGGCGGCCCCGGCGTGCAAATCGTGCGTAACGAGTGGCACGGCGTCAACTGGATGCAGTTCATGGCACACAAGGGCTATGCCGTCTGGATGATGGACAATCGCGGTTCATCCGGCCGCGGACATGCCTTTGAAGACCCCATCTATCGCGATCTTGGAACGACGGAAGTCGCCGACCAGGTGCTTGGCGTTCAGCACCTGATTGACCTCGGATTGGTGGATGCGCAGCGCATTGGAATCACCGGCGGCAGCTATGGCGGCTACATGACGCTGCATTCCATGCTGCTGGCCCCTGGCATTTTTAAAGTTGGCGTCGCTGATGCGCCTGTAACGGACTGGCATAACTACGACACCATTTACACCGAACGCTATATGGGTCTTCCAGACAAGAATGCGGAGCGCTACCGGACAACGTCCAACGTTCAAAACGCCGCCAAACTGCAGGGTCATCTGCTGCTGGTGCATAACTTTGAAGATGACAATGTGCTGTTCCAGAACACCATGCAGATGGCGAACGCGCTCGAGAAGGCTGATAAGCAGTTCTTCATGCAGATTTACCCCCTCAAGCAGCACGGCGTGTCGGGAAGCCTGCGCAGGCCGCTGATGCAGACGATGACGGCCTTCTTTGATCAGTACCTGCAGCCGGGAACTTAGCAGTCCAGATATTTGACGAACAGCACTTCATTACCCTGTTCGCTATACATCAGTTCGTCCGCTATCTTCTGCACCAGCATGATGCCAAAACCACCCGGCCGCATGCCTTTTTCGCTGCGGACCTCCGTATGCTTCAGTGGTTCTTCCGGCGGATTGTTCACGGCTGCGTGATTCAGCGCTTCAATCGAGAACCCAGGGCCTGCATCCTTTAAATGAAACACCAGCATGCGCCGCGTTCGAATTAGCGTGAACTTCACAAAACATTCCGGATCAAGCCCGCATCCGTGCTCCATCGAATTGCCAAGCAATTCATCGGCGGCCAGACTCAGTTCTTCACACAGCTCGGAAGAAAGATCGGAAAGCTGACAGCGCAGCCAATCTGTCACCTTGGCTCGCAATTCAGGGTCCGGCACAAGGTGCAGGCGCGTCCATCCCGGCAGCCCCGATTCCACCTTCACCCTCGGCTCGTCGCGGAAAATCTTTCGTGCGTCTGACAAGGCCTATTCTCTCATCGCCGTAAAGGTGCTAATTTCAAGTAAGCAACGTACCATGCGAGCCACTTTCGTTCTCTTGACTATAGTGCTTAGCGCACCCGCGATTTTCGCTGCGAAAAAAGTGATCTCGCCTACTACCAGTGCCGGCAACGAAGATATCGATATTGTGGCCACCATCTCGCTTACTGAAGAAGAAGTGACGCAGAAGTTAGGTGTCGATCCGGGGAAGGGAATTGTCATCCTACAGGTTCGTGTGACGCCGAAGACAGACAAATCGGTGCAAGTTGATCCCGGTGACTTCATTTTGTTAGCGCACGACGATGGCGAACGCACCAAGCCTTTCGAACCAGCACAACTGGCCGGCGATGGCGCTCTGGTGGTCAAAAACTCGGCTAATCAAAAAACCACGAATAAGACAACTCCCTCAGTTGGTTTTGGCGGTATGGCAGTTGGTGGCGGCGGGGCTTCCCCGGGCAACTCAAAACCGGTCGCTTTGAGCTCCACTATGGACACCAAGAACCAGGGAAACAAGGAACTGGTAACGGCACTGAAGGCAAAGGAATTGGTCGCGAAAGATACCAACGAGCCGGTGGAAGGCTACCTGTATTTCTCCCTCGACGGAAAACACAAGTTGAAAGACTTGGCAGTCTTATATCGAGGTCCAGCCGGGCGGCTAGACCTCGAATTTGAACACTAAGAGTTACTTGGCTTTCTCAATCGACGAGATTTTCACCATGTCGCCGTCCATAGACCCATCGATCTTCACCATTTCGCCGGCAAACGGTTTTGCTTTTGCAATGGAATCGGCATCGAACTTCATCACTTTGCCGTCGCTCACCAGAACAGGGTCAGCGCCGCCCTTTATGCACATATCCACTACACATTTGGTGTTCTTTTCTGAAACCTTGTCGTGCTTGGCGCCACAATGCGCGTCTGAAATGTAGCCGCTCATGCTATCGGCCAACGCTGCCACGGAACACAGCGAGACAGTCAGGCATGAGGCAATCATAAACTTTTTCATACAATATTCCTCCACGGAGATACCATCACATTCTATTACGTATCTCTTGAGATGTTAGATCAAACCTCTAAAATCACCGGCATTATTAGCGGCCTTCGCTGAGTCTGCTTGCTCAGATAGCGTTTCAGGTCTGTGCGTATTTTTTCCTGCATGACGCCCCAATCGCCGCGTTCTTCGGCTGTGCTCTGTTCCAAAGTCTTGCCCACCACAGCCCTCGCTTCCAGCAGAACTGCGGCATTATCACCGGACACAAAGCCGCGGCTTACGATTTCAGGCAGGCCTTCCGCTTTCCCCGTGTGTTTGTTGATGGCGATGATAGGAATAACAAATCCGTCTTCAGACAAATGACGGCGGTCGCGGATAATAATGTCTTCCACTACGTCATCCAGCGACCCTGAATCGATGCAGACGCGGCCGACAGTGATTTTTTCGCCCCGGCGCGCGCCTAGATGATCAATCTCCAACGTGTCGCCGGTTTCCAGCACAAACGTTTCTTCCAGGCCCGCGAAACGCAAATGAGAAGCAAGATGAGCATGGCGCGACAATTGCCGGTATTCGCCGTGAATGGGAATGAAGTAGCGCGGTCGAACCAGGTTTAAAATCAGCTTCAACTCTTCTTCGCTGGCGTGGCCGGAAACATGTACTGGCGGCTTCATCGATCCGTAAACAAGATCGGCCCCCCGCCGCGCAATGTGATTCATCATGCGGTAAATCTGCTTTTCATTGCCCGGTATGATGCGCGAACTCAGCACCACCGTATCGCCCTTCTGCAGCGATAGATGTTTGTGATTGTCCACCGCCACGCGCGAAAGCGCCGACATAGGCTCACCTTGCGTGCCGGATACAACTACGGCTACTTTCTCAGGCGCCATCTGCATAATGTCCTGCGGTCGCAGCAAGGTGGAGTCGGGAATGTGCAGCAGGCCCAGGTTGTGCGCGATTTCCGTGACGTTCAACATGCTGCGTCCTAGAAAAGCGACCTTGCGTCCATACTCTTCGGCCAGATCGAGAATCTGCTGCAGTCTGTGAATGGAGCTGCTGAATAGAGAGAGCACCAGTCGCCGCTCACTGCGAGAAAACAATTCCTCCAGGCGCGGACGTACGGCGCGTTCACTCTCCGTATACCCGGGGCGGTCAACGTTGGTGGAATCCGAAAGCAGCAGCAAAACACCGCGCTTACCGTACTCGGCAAACGTATGGAGGTCGAAAAGCTGGTTGTCGGTCGGTGTGGGGTCAACCTTGAAGTCGCCCGTATGAATGACAACTCCCAACGGTGTTGTAATGGCCAGCGCCACCGCGCTGACTATCGAGTGCGTCACCTGGATGAATTCAATGTCGAACGGTCCCAGCCGCAGTTTATCCCCGGCCTTGACGATGTTCAGCTTCGCCTGGTCCAGCATCTCGTGCTCGTCCAGGCGCCGCTCTACCAGCGCCAGCGTAAACTCCGTGCCGTATATCGGTATGTTCAACTGCGAAAGCAGAAAGGGAATGCCGCCGATATGGTCTTCGTGGCCGTGCGTAAGAACCAGGCCGCGTACCATGGACGAATTCTGTTCCAGGTACGTGAAATCGGGCGTAACAATATCCACACCTAGCAATTCCGAGTCGGGGAACATCATGCCTGCATCGACGACAATGATGTCGTCGCCGTAGCGCAAAGCCATCGAGTTCATGCCGAACTCGCCCAGCCCGCCTATCGGAATTATTTTTAGCTTCTGATCAGCCATAAAAGAGCGTAACGCTGCTAAAGAGTATCATGGGAAGCGCTTCTGGCACGCTCCAGCCACGTCTCGTAAATGAAGTTTTCCTGGTCTGCCTTCCACAGCACGTCCGGCACGGCGCGCAACTGGTTTCTGGTCACCAGCGGAGGATTTTGGGCGGCAGTTTGCGTTTCCGCCAGCGCCTCAATCTGCTTCTTCGTCCAGTCTGGAAACTTCAACTTTTCATTCAGCCAGAACGCCACCGCACGATTGAGATAGTCAGGCTGGCGCGTGTCGCTGGCCCAGTCAGCAGCGTAAACGCGTTTGCCGTTCAGGGTCTGGATTGATGCTTGCCGATCGCCCAGGAACGGCAACGCCTGATAAGCCGCGGCCTGGCAGATTCTCTTGTTGTTTTCAGTCCAAAGCCCCGCCCCGCCCGCCAGCACGCAAGCGCGAATGCTGGAATCAATCGCGCAAGCCAGCGATGCCGGGAACGATCCGCTCCCAAACGCCAGCACCCCGATATGCTCACTATCCACATCTTTGCGGCTGGCCAGATAATTCGCGGCCTGCAGAATATCCGAAACCATAAGGCCGGTGAGACGCACCGCGAGTTCAGCCGGTAGCGCCGCTTCTTCATGCTGGCTGCCGCCGGAGCGAAGGTCCTTGTTTCGTTCGAACTCGCCGATAGGATCGTAGGTCAGAACCACGGCTCCCGCGTTTGCATACATCACTCCGGCCGCCGCCGCGTACCAGGCAGATTTATCTTCACCTTCGTCGTTGATAACAATCAATGCCGGATGCCTGACGATAGTGGCGCCCGGCTGGTGATAAACAATGGCCGGCACGCGCAGCTTGTAAACGGTATTGAAGGCTACCCGGTCGGCGTCCACCTTAGCCGTGACCGAGAACTGACCATAGCGCTTATCCTGAAGTTCCGGCAGCGTTTCCGGCACGTGCAAGGTGCTCCTCATCCGCTGCCGGAGTTCTGTCAAATTGGCACGATCTGCTGCAAAAACAGCATGGCTACAGATCAATGCCAGCAAACTGATCAAAACGCGCATGAGTCCATCAAAGCATCAAGGCAGCAACGCTCGGCGGCTCTCCCAATGCCGCACGAAACCTTCCGCCTGCGGATAACCGCTCTGCGATCCCCGAAAGCGGGTAACTTCCACCTGGCGCGGATACCACTTCTCCGGCTGCTGGGAAGCGTGCGCATAACAGGCCGCTCGCCGCGCTGTCTCAACCTCAGCGGCCGAGATATCCACATACTCGGCGGGCGAAAACATCATCGTATCGTCGGCCACTTCGTAGTAATACAAGGCCGCCTTCTTGCCGCTGCTGAGCCACGCATCCAGCACCAGCATAGAGATTGCCCGATGGTCGCGATGCTGGTCGATCGGCCATTGCGTAAACAGAATGTCAGGCTGCTCAGATTCCAACAGGCGTCGAAATTCCTGGTAATGCGCATCATCGACAATCGCGCGCCCATCCACTTGGCCGGCAAACGCGGCACGTGCCTTTAGAATCTCGCAGGCTTTTTTCGCCTCCGCTGTCCTGACAGTTCCGCACTGCGAAGGGTCGCTGCCTTTGCAGAATCCTTCGCCACGGTTCAGATACAGCAGAACAACGTCATGCCCCAGGGCCGTATAGCGGGCAATGGTGCCTGCGCAGCCGCATTCCGGATCACCGGGGTGCCCTCCGGCCACAACGATTTTCAGGCGTGTAGACGCGGTAGACAGAAGCGGCGCGGCCAAAGCCGATGTCATCAGTTCACGGCGTGAAACAGGCACAGGCAGTTTCTCTCCTTCCCTGCTAGCCTAATAGAAACGCGTCTGCTTCTGTTCAGCGGCGAACAAAAATCGTAACCAGTGGCCGAAACCGGGAGTGCCTCCGCTGGATCTACAGGATGCCGTGCCCTTAATGAGATTGCTATTTCCGCCCTTCCGCCAGGCTGAAGCATGGTGACAGAAGAGAGCGACCAAAAGTTCTTTTCGGCGTGGAAAGATCGCCTGCAGGCGCTGAAAAACGTTCCGCCTGTGCTGCACATCGTTTGGGAGTCGGGTCCCAAGGTGGTGGTGCTTGGACTTGTTTATCGCGTGCTGGTGGCGCTCATTCCAGTAAGCATCGCCTGGGTAACCGGTCGGCTCGTCCAGCGCGTCGCCGACATCTTCTACCACAAGGCGCCGCTTGACTCTTATTTGTGGTGGCTGGCCGGCGCGGAATTTTCCCTCGCCATCATTAGCAACATCATCAACCGCGTCATCGACTACTACGATTCCGTTCTGGCCGACCGCTATACCCGCCACGTCAGCATTGAGGTGATGCGCCACGCCTCGGCTTTAGATCTGCAAGCGTACGAGAATCCGGTCTTCTACGACCGCCTCGAGCGTGCCCGCGTCCAGGCTACCGACCGCCTCGGAATGATTCAGTCCATTGGCCGGCTGTTTCAACAATCCATCACCACCATTTCAATTTGTGTGGCCATTATGTTCTACGCACCGTGGCTGCTGCTGGTGCTGGTGGGCTGCCTCATTCCCGCGTTCCTCGGTGAAAGCCACTTTGCCTTTTTGAGCTACGCAAAGAACTTCCGCCAGACCCCGGCCAAGCGCCAGCTCGATTACCTGCGCCAAGTGGGCGGCAGCAAGGAGGCCGCCAAGGAGCTAAAACTTTTTGGCCTCAGCGAATTCTTCACCGCTCGTTTTACCGATCTTTCCAACGGCATCTTCGACGAGAACCTGGCGCTTTCGCGCAAACGGCTCATCGCCGTCTCCCTGTTGTCCTTTCTCAGCACTTCCGGCTACTACGGATCCTACATCTGGGTCATCTACCGCACTGTGACGGGCGTGTTTACTATCAACCAGTTCACGTTCCTGACGCAAAACATCATGAACGCGTCGAACAACATTTCGCAGATCTTCACCCTGCTTTCCGGCATTGCCGACCAGGCGTTGTTCCTGACCGATTTGCTGGAATTCTTCAAAATGGAACCGACGGTGAAATCAAAGCCGAACGCGCTGCCCGCGCCGCGGCCCATTCGCGACGGCTTCGAGTTTCAGAACGTATCGTTCCACTATCCCGGCGTCGACCGGCTGATTCTGGACGGCCTCAATTTTCGCCTCGAGCCCGGTGAACGCATCGCCCTGATAGGGCAAAACGGCCAAGGCAAGACCACCATCGTCAAGTTGATAACCAGGCTCTACGATCCCAGCGCCGGAAAAATTCTACTGGACGGAAACGATCTCCGCGACTACAACATTGAAGATCTGTGCCGCGAAATCGGCGTAATCTTTCAAGACTTCATGCGTTACGAAATGACCGCGCGCGAAAACATTGCGGTGGGCCGCATTGAGTATCTGGACGATCTGCCAAGGATCCGGGCGGCAGCGGAAAAAAGCCTCGCTGACGGTGTCGTGGAAAAGATCGGCGGTACCTACGAACAGATGCTGGGACGCCGCTTTGAAGGCGGCGTCGATCTGTCGGGCGGCGAGTGGCAGAAACTGGCGCTGGCGCGCGCTTATCTCCGTGAGTCGCAGGTTTTGATTCTGGATGAGCCCACGGCGGCTTTGGACGCCCGCGCCGAGGCCGAGGTGTTCGAACGCTTCAACGAACTCACCGTAGGCAAGATGGCGCTGTTTATTTCCCATAGGTTTTCAACCGTCCGTATGGCGGAGCGAATCATTGTGCTGGAAAATGGACGTATTAGCGAGGAAGGCTCGCATGACCGGCTGATGGCTCGGGCCGGCACTTACGCGGAAATGTTTGAACTGCAGGCGGCCAGCTATCGATAAAACAATGGCAGATCCGTCCGTCAAGTTGGAAACAAAACCGGCGGCACAGCCGTTGAAGCTGAGCCAGCAGGAGCGCGAAGCCATGCGCGAACATGCCTGCCAGACCGCTCGCTCCTGCGCCTGGCTGGGTAACACACGCTCGTCCAAGCCGCGCGAGATTTGCAGGCGGTCGTTGACGCGCTTAAACGAGCTGGAACGGAAGCTGTACGCCCTGAAAAGCGGCGAACCATCCGACGATTTAAAGTGGCTGTACGAAAATTTGCGGCTGGTCCATTCCGAATTGCAGGACCTGCGCGACGGCATTCGATCGTTAACCAAGCTTCCGGCCGTCCGCACGGCCACCGAAGATTCCATTCCCCGCGCCGTCATTCTGGCGCGCGCCATGCTCGCCGCCTGCAATTACAAGCTGACTGATGAAGTTTTCTCTTTTTACCTGGAGTCTGTCCAGGAAACCGAACCGCTGCGGCTGAGCGAGATTTGGGGCATGCTGATGGCGCTAAAGCTCAGCCTGCTGGAACTGCTGTCGCAGCGCGGTAACCAGGCGCTGGAAGCCTTCGCCGCCCAGGGCGCCTCCGCGCCTTCGTTCGATCTGGCCGCACTCATTCGCAGCCTTCGCCTTATCGGCGAGCGCGACTGGCGCGATCCGCTGGAAAAACTTTCCCTCGTTCACCGCACGCTGCTACGCGATCCAGTCGGCGTTTATCCACGAATGGATTTCGACAGCCGCCAGGCTTATCTGCGCCAGGTTGCGCGCATTGCCGCGCACGCCGACATGAATGAGGTTGATGTGGCTCGCCTCGCCGTGACGTTGGCCCAGGATGCCGCCGGAGTTAGCGTCATCGCCGATGCGCTGGGAGACCGCTCGGTACACGTCGGTTACTACCTGGTCGATGCTGTGGGGCAGGTGGAACTGTTCCATCGCGTCAACTATCGTCAGTCTCTCGGTTCGGCCATCGAAACATTATTCCGCCGTTTCCCCGACGAGATTTACATCATCGGCATCGAAGCCGTCACCTTGATAACGGTAGTGCTGCTCATCACCAGCCTGTTCCGCGCGCAAGGCGGATTCGGCGTGTTATTTGGCGCGCTGTTGTTGCTTCTGCCTGCGGCGCAAGCCGCGGTGGAGCTGATGAATTACATGGTGACCACGGTGCTTTCCCCGCGTGCCTTGCCAAAGCTCGATTTTTCCAAAGCGATTGACCCCGATTGCGCCACCATCATCGCCGTACCAACTCTGCTCATCAACGAAAAGCAGATTCGCCAACTGGTAGACGATCTGGAAGTTCGCTACCTGGTGAATCGCGATCCCAATATCTTTTACGCTCTTCTGACTGATCTTCCCGATTCAGCCGAGCCGGCGGGCGAAACCGATCCGCGCATCGACCTGACTATTCACCTGATTGAAGAGCTCAATCTGCGCTACGCGGGCGAGCCTTACGGTGGGTTCTACTTGTTCCACCGCCATCGCGTTTATAACCCGCGCGAAGGTGCCTGGATGGGGTTCGAGCGTAAACGCGGCAAACTGCTGGATCTGAATCAGCTGCTGCGAAACGCCTACGATCCCTTTCCAGTAAAGGCGGGCGACATGGCGCGGCTGCCGTTTATTCGCTACGTCCTGACGCTCGATTCCGATACGCAACTGCCGCGTGGATCCGCGGCCAAGATGATTGGCGCCATGGCCCATCCCCTCAATCGGCCGCTCGTCGATCCGGAGTTGAACATCGTTACCCGCGGCTACGGCATTCTCCAGCCGCGCGTCGGCATCAGCGTTCATTCGGCCACACGTTCGCGCCTCGCCGGCATCTATTCGGGCGAAACCGGCTTCGATATTTACTCGCGCGCAGTTTCCGACGTCTATCAGGATTTATATGGCGAAGGAATCTTTACCGGCAAAGGAATCTACGACGTCGATGCTCTGCGCCAGGTGCTGGAGCATCGCTTCCCGCGTAACGCACTGCTCAGTCACGATCTGATTGAAGGCGCTTACGCGCGCGCCGGCTTGGCTTCCGATATCGAAGTCATTGACGATTACCCGTCGCACTACAGCGCCTACAACCGGCGAAAGCATCGCTGGCTGCGTGGCGACTGGCAGATTGTCCGCTGGATCTTCAACCGCGTGCCGGACGAATCACGCAAACTGGTGCGAAACCCCACTTCTCTCGTCTCGCGCTGGAAAATTGTCGACAATCTGCGCCGCAGCCTAATGGAGCCTGCCACTTTCTTTCTGTTAGTGGCGGGATGGTTTATCCTGCCGGGCACGCCGCGCTTCTGGACCGTCGTCACTCTCGCTTTGTTATTCCTGCCCATTTATTTTCGCCTGATATTTTCGCTGATTCGCGCCGCCAACGGCCGCAGTATGACCGCGGTACGCGACTCATTCATCGACTTCCTGACCTCGCACGTCAGCATCGCCCTCAACACTGCTTTTCTGGCTCATCAAGCCATGGTGGCCATCGATGCCATTGTCCGCACCATCATTCGCACCTACATCACGCATCGCAGCTTGCTGGAGTGGGAAACGGCAACTGAAGCGGAACTGGGTATTCGCAAGCGGACGCCCGTAGATATTTACCTGGATTGGACTCCGTTGTTGTCTCTGCTTCTGGCACTTGGGCTTTTTCTGCGTCCAAGCGCCGCGCCCTGGGCTCTCCCGTTCCTCATTCTCTGGGCCTGTTCAAAGCTGATCGTCAAGTGGTTGAATGCATCGCCGCATGACGATAATTTGACTTTGTCGGACAAACAGAAACTCTTCTTGCGCGAGATCGCGTTGCGCACGTGGCGCTATTTTGCCACTTTCTGCACCGAAGAAAACCATTGGCTGGTGCCCGACAACGTGCAGGAACAACCGTATCGCGTGGCCGAGCGGCTGTCGCCAACGAACCTGGGTTTGCTTTTGAATTCACGCCAGGCGGCTTTCGAGTTCGGCTACCTCACTCTCTCCGAATTTGTAGATCTCACCGAGCGCACCTTCTCAACCATTCTTCAATTGCCTCGTTACCATGGCCACTTCGTCAATTGGTATGAAACCCTGACGCTGAAACCCATTGAACCTCTGTTCATATCCAGCGTCGATAACGGCAATTTTGTCGCATCGCTTTGGAGCCTGAAGGAAGGCTGCCGCGATCTTCTGCGGCGTCCCTTCTTAGTCCCAGCCAGCCTCAACGGTATTGCCGATTATTTCTACCTGTTGGACGACGCCTCCGGAGATCGCGATGCCTGGACCAGCCTCTTTAAGCTGGCCGACGCCAACACATGGCTGCCTAAACTGCTGCAACTGCCGCCGCTGCACGGAACAACGCCTCCGTACGCACAGGCCGAGTTGCAGGCGCGTGTAACCGCTCTGCGCAACCAGGCTGAAGATTTCACGCCCTGGCTTCTGCCCGAATATAATTCGGTTCGCGCGCTTGACGCTTTCAAACTGCCCGATTTCGAACTGACACCCGCCAACGCCGAACGGTTCTATACGGCATTCGATACAAATCTGCGCGCGCTGCTGGTGCAGCCGAATGTAGCCACCGAACAATACAACCTGGCCATCGATTTAATCGAACTGATTCCACATTGCCGTACCCGTCTCGAAAACGCCGGCGCGCGCTTACAAGCTCTAATTGCGAAATTTGAACATCTGTCGAAGGAGATGGACTTCTCTCTGCTGGCGGACAAGGGCCGTAACCTGCTCTCCATCGGCTACGACGCAGCGGCCGGGGAGTTGAACCAGTCCTGTTACGATCTCCTCGCATCCGAGGCCCGCACCGCAACCTTCGTCGCCGTCGCCAAGAACGATGTAGCACAAGAAGCCTGGTTCCGGCTGGGCCGCCAGCACACCGCATGCGAAGGCGAGACAACGCTGGTGTCCTGGACCGGCACCATGTTTGAATACCTGATGCCCGCCATCTGGATGAAGTCACATCCCAACACGCTGCTCGACCGTGCCACACGCTCCGCCGTCAGGGCGCAGCAGAAATACGGAAGCGCTCACAACGTCCCGTGGGGTATTTCAGAGGCCGCCTATAGCAAGACGGATGAACAAGGTAACTACCAATACGCCGCCTTCGGAGTCCCCGGCTTGGCGCTCAACGTTGCACGCGCGGGTTCTCTGGTCGTCTCGCCGTACTCCAGCTGCCTGGCGCTGTTAATGGACCCGGCAGCTGCCATTCAAAATCTCGAACAGATGGCTGGGAAAGAGTGGCTGTCCGATTATGGTTTTTACGAATCGGCTGATTACACCAGCGCCGCGGCGCGGGCGTTCCGTGCACGCAAATTCAATCTTGTCCGCTGCTGGATGGTGCACCATCAGGGCATGAGCCTGGCTTCCATTTGCAATCTACTCTGCGACGGACCCTTCCAGCGCTGGTTCCATGCCGATCGCCTGGTGCAAGCCAGCGAGATGATTCTGCAGGAGCGGCCGCTGCACTCTAAACCCATCACCGACCAGCAGCCGCGCCGCGTTATGCCCTTTTCCGGAACCGCAGCCAAGACGGCGAAGGCTTAGCGCCGTGGCATATGATGTCTGCTGTGCCCCCAGCTTTGACCAGACGCCACTTGCTAACGCTTGCGTCCTCATTTCCAATATTTGCTCTAGCTAAAAAACCAATGACCACCATCAATAAACAACACTGGGGCGATACCTCCGCCGGCGAGGCTGTCTATCTTTTCACCATGCGCAACGCCAATGGCATGGAAGTGTCCATCACCAATTTTGGCGGCCGCATCGTCACTTTGAAAACAGCTGACAAGCAAGGCAAATTCGAAGACCTGGTGCTCGGCTTCGACACACTTGCTCCCTACCTGGAAAAGAATCCATTTTTCGGAGCGTTGGCGGGACGCTATGCGAACCGTATCGCCAATGGCGAGTTCACCCTCGATGGCCACACCTATCATCTGCTCAAGAACAACGGCCCCAACTCGCTGCACGGCGGCGCGCTGGGCTTTGATAAGAAAGTCTGGACGGCCCAACAGGTAGACGATGGCGTCCAACTCACCTATGTCAGCAAAGACGGCGAAGAAGGTTATCCCGGTAAGTTGACGTCCACCGTCACCTACACGCTAGGCGCCGATAACGCACTCAAGCTTGCTTACCACGCGGTGACCGACAAGGACACCGTACTGAACCTCACCAATCACTGCTACTTCAATCTGGCTGGGCACGCCAACGGCAACATTCTCGATCACGTGGTTACCATCCATGCCAGCCGCATTACGCCCGTAAACGCCAACCTGATCCCAACGGGCGAGTTAGCTCCTGTGCAGGGCACTCCCTTCGACTTCCTGACGCCGCACAGAATCGGCGATCGCATCGATTCCAAAGACCAGCAGATGCAATACGGCACCGGCTACGATCACAACTTCGTGCTGGACAAGAGCGGCGCTCCGCCCAGCCTGGCCGCGCATATCCTTGAACCAAAATCAGGCCGCATTATGGAAGTGCTGACCACCCAGCCCGGCGTGCAGTTCTACACCGGCAACCATCTGCCCGAAAAAACCATCGGCAAAGGCGGAGCGGTTTACGGTTTCCGCGCCGGCATCTGTTTTGAGACGCAGCACTTTCCCGATTCACCCAATCACCCATCATTTCCAACGTCGGAATTGAAGCCGGGACAACAGTACAACCAGACGACGATCTTCCGTTTCTCTCACGCTTAGGCGTGAGCCAAAGCTTTGGCGTTTAGCTGCTCCATCTTGTGCAGCAGAGTTTCAATAACCGCGTCGTCGCCCTCGTTCGTATTGACCATCAGGTGGTACACATTCCGTTGCGGCCAGACCTTGTTGTAGTACTTCTTCACAAACGCCGCCCGCTCCGCGTCCACGCGGTCAAGCAAAGCCTGCGCCTCGCTCTTGCTTCTGCCCTGCGCCGTAATCCGCCTCAGCTTTTCCTCTTCCGGAGCATAAAGAAACACGCGCAGAACATCGGCACGCTCTCGCAGGAAATACGGCGCCGCGCGCCCCACTATCACGCAGTTGCCCTTGTCTGCCAGATCCTTAGCCAGTTTCTCGAACAGACCCGAAAGGTGCTCGGCATCCAGCAGTTCCATCCTTTTCCCGCCGCCCTGGAAACTGTCTTCATAGCTGCCCCGCATAAAGGTTTTCATTAGACGGTAGAAAGTAGGATCCACCTTCTCCTCCCGCTCCATCACCGATTGCGGATTACACTTCAGGCGCCGCGCAATCTCTTCGGCCAGCTCACGATCCCACAGCGTCCAGCCCAGCTGCGCCGCTATTTTCTCCGCTATTCCGCCCGCCCCGCTGCCGTACTCACGCTCTATCGCAATGGTTCGTATCATTTTCCAGGTCGCTCGGCCTTTTATTGTAGAGGATTTCTGCGCAGTAGAATGTAACGGATACCGCCTTCCCTGCGCCTTCATAACTAAGCTTTTACAGGTTGGGTGGTTAAACTGAGT
>PLRJ01000161.1:0-12211 GCA_003163855.1 Bryobacterales bacterium
CTCGCATTCTCCACCGCAATCACCTGGCTTCCAAATGGAATGTACTCTTTCGACACCGTCGAGCCCGCATACTCAGCCACGAGAAACCCCAAAGCATCATAGACGTAGTTTGTTGTATTGGAGCTATTACTTTTCTGCACCCGCTGCCCAACGCCGTCGTACAGAAACGTTTCCGAGGTCCCTGCCGTTTGGTTGGTCAACTGGTAGAGGCGGTTCTCGGCGTCGTAGTAGGCAGCCAATCCATCCACCGAATATTGATTCCCCGCGCCATCATAGGCCTCATCGTAACGATAGTTTGTCGCTGGATTGTAGTTGTTCGTCGTCGTCGCTAACGCCGGGTTCGGAAGGCCGCCATTGGCCGTGATCCACTGATTACCATATCGATCGTACGCAACATTCCGGTACGAGCAAGTGCCGCCGCACACGTTCTGACTCACCTCATTAAAGTTCTGCACCCGATTCAACGAGTCATAGGTGTAACTCTGCGTAATCTCCTGCAGCGAACTGAACGTCGTCGGGCCGCCAAAGTACTCGTTGCGCGATTGCAAGCTGCCGTTGTTATTGGTCGTGCCCCAGTTGTACGTTTCATAGGAAAGAAAATAGTAGGGGTTGTTGTCAACCGCGTCCCATTGCTGATTCACTTGCAGTCGGCTGTTGAACGTATAGCTGCGCCACAGATGATTTCCATATTTCTGCTGATAGACCGCGCCATGCGGCCAGTAACTGATGTTGGAAAGGTAAGTCGTGCTATTCGACCCAAGCAGACCGGTAATCCCACTCACCCGCCCGGCGCTGTCATAGCTGGTCAAAACAGTGCGCCCGCTCGGATACTGCTCTTTCGTCAACTCACCCGCCAGGTTGTACCAATAGTTGAATGGATACGTCACACTTCCCGTCTGCTGCTGGCTCGCTGTCACTCGACCTACTGCGTCAAAGTTAGTGAAACTGGTAACCGAATTCCCATTGCTGACGCTGGTCAACTGACCAATCGCATGCGCCGCCGTGCCGCCCGCATCATAGCCAAAGGTAGCGCTGGAAGTCCCGTCCGAATAGGTAATGCCGGTTGGCCGGTTCAGCGCATCATAGTAGTAAGTGGCCGTTATACTCCTGTTGTCCGTCTTCGTCTGCAAATTACTGGCATTGTCATACGTGAAGTTGACCGTTCCGCTTTCCGGATTCACCGCCTGCGTCATCCGGCCCAGCAGATCATACGAGTAACTCCGCGATTGACTTCCCTGACTAACTGAAACTAACTTGCCGAGCCCATTGTAAGAGTAATTAGTAACATATCGCAGATTATTCGGATCTTCCTCCACCTGATTCACGCGGCCCAATCCATCCACCCAGGTTTCCCGTGCGATGCCCTCCGGATCGGTGGTCCAACTCGAATTGCCGCTATAGCTGGTTGTCGTCACGGATCCATCCGGCGGCGTCGTCTGGGTTAACCGATTCAGCCCGTCGTAAGTATAGGTGGTCGCGTAGTTCAGATTGTCGGCGACACAGCGCCAAAAATAGAGAAGGCCAAGATTTTACCCTCCGATCAACAATCCCGAGTGGGAATTGTTTCTGTGTCAGAAGTTATCAAAGCTTCTCTTGCGCTTCAAGAACAAAAACACCAGGAAAAGCACTAGGATGATTAACCCGTTTGCTGGAGTGTCTCATCTCTGCGCGGTCGCCAGACCGGGTTTTCTTCCCCTTTCCCAAGAACGACTTGCAAAAGGCAGAAACTTTAAAACACCACTTTCGACACGCCTTTGGGACCCGTTCTGCAAGACGTTCACGCTCCTGGAAAATAAATCCTCTCCCGCTTAACCCGTTCACCATCAAAGCCTTACAGCCAACCGTTAAAAACCCTAAAGTTCGTTTAAGCCCCCCTCCTATGCTATTTCCTTAGTCAGGCTCGCGCGAAGGCATTCAACCCTTCACACCGGGCCATTTCCATTTCTGAAAGGGCAACACCAATGACTCCACGCCAAGTCCGCCGCGCCGCCGAGCGCAAAGCTGCCAAACTAGCCCGCAAAGCCGGTCCAGCGCCCGCCACAACCGCCGCGCCCGAATTAGCGCCGGCAACACAGCCCGCCGAGGCCGCAACTGCCATCTCCCCCGCCAAGCTGGCCGCGAATCAAGCCAATGCCCAGCTCAGCACCGGCCCCCGTACCGAAGCCGGCAAGCAAATCTCCAGCCTCAACGCCCTGAAAACCGCCCTCACCGGCAAAACCGTCCTGCTCCCCACCGACGACCGGGCCGCCTACGAAACTCTCACCACCAAACTCCTGAACGATTTCCGTCCAGCCACGCCCGACGAGCGCACTCTTGTTCAATCCCTCATTGACACCACTTGGCGTCACCAACGCGTTCAAAACATCGAGTTCGCTATCTACACCAAAGGCTCACTCGAATTCGCCGGCCAGTTCGACCACCTGAACCTCGACGCCCGCAACCAGATGATCCAGCTCGAAACTTTCCTGAAATACGAGAAGTCCATCCGCAACCTCAATACCCAGGAAGCCCGTCTCCAGCGCAAACTGTGCAAAGATCTCCTCGAACTTGAGCGCCTCCAAGCCTTACGCCATCAGCAGGAAACCGAAAAACAAGCGTTGCTCGCCCGCCGCGCCGCTAAAACTCCGCCATCGCAGCCAAATTACCGGCCAGTTGGGTTCGAATTTTCAAACCTTCCCGAATCGGTCCGAAACACCCGCGAGTTGGCGCCAGAGCCTGCTCTCACCCTGGAGCAAGCTGCCTGAATACAAAAAAAGACCAGCATCGGACCTCTTCTCCAGTTGTCCGCTGCTGGTCGGTAAAAAAGCTTTCGCGTGAACTGCGACTTTACGCGCCCTGAGCCCGGCTCAACCGCCGCCGCGCGACCAATTCCTCCTCGGCCTGACGCCAGTCATCCTCGTGCGAGCCGGCTGGGCAGCCTTTGGCTAGCCAATACTCATAGGCCAGCGCCGAAATCTCCTCAGTCGTCGGAACACCATCGGTCGTCGTACCCAATTCATAGGCCGGTTCACCGCGCAGGGTGCTGCCCGCTGCGCGCGCTCCCGGAACAATCGTGGGAGCCGGCGAACCGCTGCCGCCGCTGCCCGGTCCCAGGTAAGTTGTGCCTGCTCCGGCGCCCGCACCCGCCGCCACACCCGAAGTGTCGGCCCCCCGGCCGCCAACCGACATACTCGCGTTGGCCGCAATCGTATCGTTAATACTAAGGCCCGCCCTGGCTCGCCGGGCTGCCTGTTCAGGCGTTATTGTTCTCTCGTCGTACTTCTCGAAATCGCCCAGCTCATCCACAGGCAAGCTATCCAGCTTTGGATCAATCATGAAACTACCTAAGCCTCCAATTGTTGGATAGCCGCTACGTAGAAAATGATGACTGGCATTAATTCTTGTCCTGCGCGCACTTTAGCTCGCATTGTTATCCTGACTAAGTAAACTGTGAGGGTGTCTTGTCCCGAATTTCAGCGGCTTTCAGCAGCTTTTTCTCCATTCTTTTCTCCGGTGTTCTGCCCGATGAGGTCGCCTCTGAATTCGGCTTTACCAAAATCAAGCCCCCGGCGCCCGAGCCTCCGAAAATAAAGCTTTCCGACGGAGCTCTTCAGCTTCTCCAGATCCTCCAGCGCGATGCCCGTCTCATCGACTTTCTAATGGAAGACATCAAAGACTACAGCGACGATCAAGTGGGCGCGGCCGTGCGCGGCATCCATACCGATGCGCGCGCCTCACTGCTACGTCACTTGACACTGTCCCCGGTAATCGATGGCGTAGAAGGAACCAACCAGAAACTGGATGCCGCGAAAGCGCCCGATCCGAACCGCATTAAACTGATCGGCAATGTCCCGGCCAGCGGGAAAGTCCCAGGCGGCGTCCTGCGCCATCGCGGCTGGATGGCCTCGCAAGTGAATCTCCCCCCGCTCGGCAAACAGGACCCAACCATTCTCGGTCCCGCCGAAATCGAAGTCGAATAACTCTGCCAATGTCGCAATATGTCATCGGCATCGATCTTGGCACTACTAACAGCGCCCTCGCTTTCACCGCTCTAAGTGACCACCCCACCGTCTCGCTCTTTCGCATCCCGCAACTGGTCAATCCCAACGAAGTGGCCGAACTCGATCTGCTGCCCTCCTCGCTCTACATCCCCGGTACCGGCGAATTCGTAGAAGGTGCGCTGGCCTTGCCCTGGGACGCTAACCCCGCCTACATCACCGGCCGCCTCGCCCGGGTGCGCGGAGTAGAAAACGCCAGTCGCCTGGTCTCATCCGCCAAGTCCTGGCTCTCCAACCAGACCGCCGATCCCACTGAGCCTCTGCTGCCCCTCACCGCGCCCGAAGGCATTCAGAAGATAGCGCCGCTCGAAGCCTCAAAACAATATTTACTGCATCTGCGCGCCGCCTGGGATGCCAGCCATCCGGAAGCAAAACTTGCCAATCAGGCGGTTCTCATCACCGTTCCAGCCTCCTTCGACGCCGCCGCGCGCGAACTCACCCAGCGCGCCGCCCACCTTGCCGGCTACCCCGAAGTCACCATCCTCGAAGAACCGCAAGCCGCCTTCTACGCCTGGATCGAACGCAACCCTAACTGGCGCGAACAGGTCAAACCCGGCGATCTCATCCTGGTCGTTGACATCGGCGGCGGCACCACCGACTTCACCCTCATCGCCGTCACCGAGAGCGCCGGCGAGCTCCAACTCGAACGCATCGCCGTGGGTGACCACCTCCTTCTTGGCGGCGACAACATGGATCTCGCCACCGCCCGCTTCGCCGAACAGCAGTTCCTCCAGCGTGGAACCAAGCTCGATGCCATGCAGTTCCATTCGCTCTGGCAGCAATGCCGCGCCGCCAAGGAAACGCTCCTCGCCGGCGCCGGGAACACGCCCTCCGAGGTGCCGCTCACCATCCTTGGCCGCGGCAGCGGGGTCATCGCCGGAACCATTCGCGGCAGCATCACCCGCGACGATGTGCGCAATCTTCTGCTCGAAGGTTTCTTTCCCCTGGTTGGCTACGACTCGGTCCCCCAGCGCCAGCGCCGTGCCGCCCTCGCCGAAGCCGGACTCAACTACGCCACCGATGCCGCTGTCACCAAGCACCTGGCCCACTTCCTGCGCCAGGCAGGAGACGCCAAGCCCACTCATCTCCTGCTAAACGGTGGCGTTCTGCAAGCCGGCGCCATCGAACAGCGCTTGTTCGAAGTTCTGAACAGTTGGCTGCAAGCAGCCGGCGCCGCGCCGCTGACCGAACTGCACAACGAAACCAAGCACGCCGATTTAATGCACGCCGTGGCGCATGGCGCCGCTTATTATGGACTCGCGCGAACCGGCAAAGGCGTTCGCATCCGCGGTGGAGTGCCGCGCACGTACTACGTCGGCATCGAAAGCTCAGCCCCGGCCGTGCCCGGCTTCCCCGCGCCCATGAAAGCCTTGACCGTCGTTCCCTTTGGTCTCGAAGAAGGCTCGCGCGTCGAAATGCCGCAACGCAAATTCGCGCTCATCGTAGGCGAACCCGCCGAGTTCCGCTTCTTCTCGTCGCTCTCGCGCAAGCACGATCAGGCCGGCACGCTGGTGGAAGAAGTCAACGAAGACTTTGAAGAGCTAGCGCCCATTGAAGTCCACCTGCCCGCCGCCGCCGAATCCGCCCGCGAGCAAGTGGTTCCCGTAACGCTTGAAACAAACGTCACCGAAACCGGCATGCTGGAACTCTGGTGCGTTGCGGCCGACGGCCGCCGCTGGAAAATCGAATTCAACGTTCGTGAGCGCCAAGCCGCATGAACATTGGTATCGACTTAGGCACCACCAACTCCGCCGTCGCCTACATCGATCCGCAGGAGGCCGCCGAAGCCGATTTCCCGCCGATTCACGTCCTGCCCATCGCCCAGCAGCTCGATGCCACTCGCAGCGGCGAACTCCGCACCCTCCCTTCCTTTCTCTATCTCAGCGATCCGCCGGTCGTCGGCGCCTACGCGCGCGATCAAGGCGCCTTAGTCCCCACCAAAACCGTCCACTCGGCCAAGTCATGGCTCTCGAACTCCGAGGCTGACCGCACCGCCAAAATCCTGCCGTGGGATTCGCAGGAAGAGGGCCGCATCCTCTCGCCCGTCGAAGCTTCCACGCGTTATCTGGCTCACTTGAAGTCCTGTTGGGACAGCACCAAAGGCACATCGCTCGACACGCACAACGTCGTGCTCACCGTTCCGGCAAGCTTCGACGAAGAAGCGCGCGAACTAACTGTGCAAGCCGCCAGCGATGCCGGTATCCCGCAAGTGACCCTGCTTGAGGAACCTGCCGCTGCCTTCTACGCCTGGATCGCCGGTCACCTTTCACGCAGCAACAAGGAACTGTTCGATGGACAAACCGTGCTTATCTGCGACGTCGGCGGCGGCACCAGCGATTTCACACTGGTCCGCGTCAACCGCGAAGGCGATCGCGTTGAATTCACCCGAACCAACGTCGGCCGCCATCTCCTATTAGGCGGAGATAATCTCGACCTCACCATTTCCTGGCTCGCCGAATCCAAACTCGGCAAGACCCTTTCCCTCCGCCAGCGCAGCGCCTTGCGCCGCCAGTGCTCCGCCGCCAAAGAAATCCTGCTGTCTGAAAATGCGCCGCCCAGCGTCGACGTCACCGTGGCCGGAGGCGGCTCGTCGCTCATAGGCGGCACGCTGAAAGCCGCCATCACCCGCGACGAACTGCTCGAGCTCGCCTTAGGTGGTTTTCTTCCGCCTTGCGAACTGACCGAGAAGCCGCAGCAGGAAAAGCAAAGCGTCTTCCGTGAACTCGGCCTGCCCTATGTCTCCGACCCTGCTATCACGCGTCACTTGGCCGAGTTTCTGCAAAACTCACCCGCCGCGCAGACCGGTGTCGATGCCGTCCTGTTCAACGGCGGCTTTTTCATTCCGCCTGTCTTTCGCGAACGCGTGCGCGACGTTCTTCACCACTGGTTCGGCCGCGCCCCGGCACTCTTTGAAAATCACGAATTGGATCTCGCCGTTGCCATCGGCGCCGCTTACTACTCGTACGTGCGCGCCTCCGGCAGCGGCGTTCTCGTCCGCGGCGGTCTGCCTCGCGCTTACTTCCTCGGTTTGCAGGACGAAGCCGGATCATCTTCGTTGAAAACCGTCTGTCTGGTGCCGCGCGGCACGGAAGAAGGCCAGGAAATCAAACTCGCCGAGCCTCAACTCGAACTGCTCGCCAACACGCCCGTGGCTTTCCGCCTCTACAGTTCGCTATCGCGTACGGAGGACAAAGCCGGCGATGTGGTCACCTTCAATCCGACTGAAGATCTGATGAACCCCGCTTCCGATCCGCGCCTGCATTCGCCGCTCCATGCAGTCATCCGCTTCGGCAAAGGCGGCGAACGTCAAGTGCCCGTCACCTTGGGCGCCCGCTTGAGCGAGGTGGGCACACTGGAGACATGGGCGGAATCGAAGGTCAGTGAGCATCGCTGGCGTTTGCAATTTCAATTGCGCCGGAACGCCGACGCGCCTTCTCCCTCGGCCGCTCTATCCGCCGTCCGTTCAAGCGCCATCATTGGAGCCGATTCACAAGCCGCGGCCGAAGCCCTCATCGAACAGGTATTCGGCAAATTCAAGGAAGGCTTCCCGCCCGAGCAACTCCCCGCCCGCCTCGAACAAGCGTTCGCGCTGGGCCGCTTATCCTGGCCGCTGCCCACCATTCGCGCGTTGGCCGACAAGCTACTGGAACTGTCCGATGGCCGCCGCAAGAACGCACCGCACGAAGTACGCTGGCTCAACCTCACCGGCTTCTGCCTGCGCCCGGGCTTCGGTTTCCCCGGCGACGACTTCCGCATCGAACAGGCGCGCCGCATCTACGCGGGCGGCATCACCTTCGGCAATCAGATTCAATGTGAAATCGACTGGTGGATCTTCTGCGGACGCATCGCTGGTGGTTTGAATCGCAACCAGCAGGGCGACATCTATCAGCGGCTTTCCCCTGTCCTGCTGCCCAAGCAAAAGCGCAAAACGCGCGTCAACCAGAGCCTCTTCCGCGAAATGTGGCGCACCGCCGCCAGCCTCGAACTGCTGCCGCAGCAGACAAAAGTTCAATTGGGAGATGAACTCCTCCTCTCTTTGAAACGCGGCGAAATGCTCGACGCCGGAACCTGGTGCCTCTCTCGCCTCGGTGCGCGCAAACTGTTCAGCGGACCAATAAATCTCGTCGTCGCTCCCGCCATTGCCGCACGCTGGGTTGAAAGCATGCTGCGCTTGCAGAAGACGCCCGCGTTGCTACATGCGGTTGTTCAAATCGCACAACAAACCGGCGACGTCGCTCGCGATCTGCCGCCCGCTTCGCTCGAATTGGTCCGCCGCACTATCGAATCCAGCCCAGACGCGGCGGATTTATTACGCGAACTCGCCGGTGAACAGGACATGGCCTCGGCCGGCCGCGTCTTCGGGGAAGGATTACCCGCCGGACTCGTGTTGGTATCGGACTGATTCATGCGCGAAACGCAGATCATCGAACAACTTCGCAATATGGCGGCTGTTGGGCCAAAAGCCGGCACCATCCTGCAAGGCATCGGCGACGATTGCGCCATCCTTCGGCCTGAATCTTCGGAAGATCTGGTCTTCACCACCGATTTCACCCTCGAAGGCCGCCACTTCACCCTCGATACGCATTCACCCGCCGATATCGGACACAAAGCCCTCGCCCGCAGCCTGTCTGACCTTGCTGCAATGGGTGCAAAACCGGTCTTTTGTCTCGTTTCGCTAGCCGTTCCGTCCGATTTGGCGGAAAAATTTGTCCCGCAATTCTATAAAGGCCTGATGGCGCTAGCCGGCACTTATGGCGTTGCCTTGGCGGGCGGTGATCTTTCCAAATTCGACAAGGTTCTGGTCGATGTCATGTGCTGCGGCAGCGTGCCGCAAGGTAAAGCACTGCTTCGCAGCGCGGCCAAGCCTGGCGACCGCATCTATGTTACTGGCGAACTCGGCGCATCCGCGCTTGGTCTCCGAACTAAGCGTGGAAAAGCCTGGTCGCGCCACAAGCACCCACTCCCGCGGATCGCACAAGGCTTGGCTCTGCGAAAACTGGGCATTCGCTGCGCCATGGACCTTAGCGACGGCCTGTCGCTTGATCTCAACCGCCTATGTTTGGAGTCGGACATAGGCGCCGACCTCAAGTGCCGACTACCCACTGCGCGAGGCGCTACACTGAACGATGCCCTGCATGGTGGGGAAGATTACGAACTGTTGTTTACAGCCCCGCCGCGCAAACACATCCCTGCGCTTCTCGATACTATTCGAATCACGGAAATAGGTTTGGCTACAACACCTCGCGAGCACCGGGTTTACATCGACGGAGAAGCCTTGCTGCCGGAAGGATTTGACCACTTCGCATGAACCACGCTCCTGACGCGGCGCTTGTTCTCGATTTGATTGAAGCATTTCGCCGCTCGAAGACCATGTTTACCGCCGTCCGCTTAGGTGTCTTCGAGACCCTTTCTAATACGCCCAGGAGTGCCGAGAGCCTGGCGAAAGAGCTGAATCTTGATGAATCGGCGCTGGTTCGCCTGCTCAGCGGCTGTACTACACTCGGCTTGGTCTATAGCCAGAGCGGAGTTTTTCACAACACGGCCGCTGCCGAGCGTTTTCTGGTAAACGCCAGTCCCGATACGCTGGCAGGCTACATTACTTATTCGGATCAATCGCTTTACCCGCTCTGGGGACGCCTGGACGACGCCGTGCGCGAAGGCACCAACCGTTGGAACCAGGTGTTTGGCAGCCGCCAGGCGCTGTTCGATCATTACTTCCGCGACGATGCCTCGGCTGGCAATTTCCTGGGCGGCATGCACGGCTTTGGACAGCTTGCCTCGGCCAGCGTGGTGCGCGCGTTCGATCTGTCCCGCTTTGAACTACTGGTAGATCTTGGAGGAGCCACCGGCCATTTGTGTACGGCGGCTTGCGAAGCCTGGCCGCATCTGCGCGCTACCGTGTTCGACCTCCCAGCTGTAGAAAAGTTTGCGCTGCGCCACATCGCCAAGTCACCCGCAGCCGGTAGAATTAGCTTTCATGCGGCCGACTTCTTCACCGATCCTTTGCCTTCAAGCAGCCTTTATGCGCTGGGGCGCATCCTGCACGATTGGAACGACGAGAAGATAAAAATGCTGCTGGGTAAAATTGTGACTGCGCTTCCCGCAGGAGGCGCCTTGCTGATAGCCGAAACGCTGCTGAATGATGACAAGTCTGGCCCGATCTACTCAGCAATGCAGGATTTAAATATGCTGGTCTGCACCGAAGGCAGGGAACGTACTAGGTCTGAATATATTAGTTTGCTTCAATCGGCGGGATTTTCCCGCGTCGATTTCAAAGAAACTGGTTCCCTTGTGGATGCAATACTCGCTATAAAAGGTTAATGCCTGTCCCGATGACTCAACGCACAATTGAAAAAGTGTCTTACGGCGGATGGCCCAACTGCTACCGCATTACCAACGGCCGGATTGAATTGATCGTAACGACCGATGTAGGACCTCGTGTAATACGCTACGGCTTCATAGATGGCCAGAACCTTTTTGCGGAACTCCCTGGGCAAATGGGCGGCAAAGGTGAAAAAAAGTGGATGGCACGGGGCGGCCATCGGCTTTGGTCGGCTCCTGAAATGATCCCCGACAGTTACGCGCTGGACAATGGGCCGGTTGCCGCAACCGTCGGTGACGAGAAAATCACCCTGCTCCAGCCAGTCGAGCCGGAAACCGGCCTGCAGAAAGAAATGACGCTGGAGTTGTTGCCCACGGGCGAAGTAAAAGTAACCCACCGTATTGAAAATATGCGCGACACCACACGCGCAATCGCGCCCTGGGCGCTGACGCAAATGGCGCCCGGCGGCGTCGGCATTGCCCAATTTCCGCGCCGCGGCGGTCACAGCGAACAGCTGCAGCCTACCAATCCACTGGTAATGTGGGCTTACACCGACTTTAGCGATCCCCGCTGGATGCTGACCAAGCACTACCTGGTGCTAAAACAAAATCCCAGCATGCAGGCACCACAAAAAGCAGGCTTCTTTTCCGAACACACGCGTGCGGCCTATTTGCTTGGCACCGATTTGTTCATCAAACGCTACGAAGCAAATCCCGCCGTGCCCTACCCCGACTTTCATTGCAGTTTCGAAATGTTTACTAACGGCGATTTTCTGGAGCTTGAAACGCTAGGGCCGCTCGTAGACCTGATGTCCGGCTTCTCAGCGACGCTGTTAGAGACATGGTCGCTGCATCGCGACATTTACATCAATGAACTGAATGAAGGCGAGTTACACAGCGTTATTCTGCCGCTGCTACGCTGATTCGGCGTGATATTTTGGAGTTGATGGACGGCAATTTGGTAGTTGCGATTGTCACCAGCGTCTGCACTGCGGGTTCTACAGCAGGCGTGGCGATCACTGCCCTGATGCTATCGAACAAGCGCATCGACCGAGTAGAGTCGGCACTCGACAAATTAACTGACAAAATTGACGACCGTTTTAGCGGAATCGATGCACGACTGGATATTCTAACTGGTTCATTGCACGAAATCGACAAGCGGCTGTCGGTTATCGAGGATCGCGTAGGGAAGTGAAATTGCCCGCCAGCATACGTTCGCGCAGTGGCGGCGGAAAGCGCTCGATAGCGTAGCGCAGCGTGGTTCTCGACAGATCTTTGTAATGCTCTTGCAGGAAACTCAACAGAGCTTCGTGAGACTTTTTGCCCGCCTCCCGCAGCGCCCAGCCCACCGCTTTGCGAATCAGATCATGCGGGTCTTTCAGCAGCATGGTCGCTATTTCAAATGTGTCTTTCGTTTCCCCGGCTCGGATGAAGCCGAAGGTGGCGACGATGGCGATGCGCCGCTCCCACAGATTTTCCGATTTCGCCAGCTTTCGTAAAATGGCGCGCGAACATTTCAGCAGGTAGTTGCCAACGATGTAAGGCGCAGAGGCATCCACCAGATCCCAATTGTTGATGCGATCAGCATTAGATAAATAAAAATCGTAAATCGCCTTCCTATCCGCTTCCTCCGCACGCTCATACTGCGCTACCAGGATCTCCAGCGCCGCCAGTCGGTATTCATGAATCTCCGATTGCAGCAGCTTGCGCAGGGAAGCCAGCTTTAAATCGAGATGCCGATAAGCGATTTTGCGAAGAAGCGGCACGGCGATTCCGATGAAAACGTCGCCCTCGCCGTATTGCCCTGGACCCGTCTTAAAGAACCAGGCGGAACTCAGTGCGCGCTTCGGATC
>PLRJ01000161.1:12248-15821 GCA_003163855.1 Bryobacterales bacterium
TGGTCTTCCCGATGGCCTTGTAAATGTCGTCCCACTTCATTTCGCCTGTTCCCGGATCGTGCCGGCCGGGTGCGTCGGCAACGTGAAACACGGCAACTTGCGGTTCGCATTCCTGAATCACCTTGATAGGATCGCCATTCTGCACATACTCGTGATAAATGTCCAGCAATTGACGAAGATGCGGATTGTCAACCTGCTTGACGGCGCGGTTGGCTTCCAGCGCACTGATCAAGTAATAGCCCTTGTGATCCACCTTGTTGTTGAGGTTCTCCAGAATCANNAGGCTTGCGAACTGCGCCTCGCTTGACATGCCGGGCTGCTCGTTCCCGCTCATCAGCAGAATTTGCGGCACATCGTAACGCTTCGCCCAGACGATAGCTTCCGAAAGTTCCTTCAGAAAACGTTCGCGATGATCGGGATTCACCATCGAATTGGGCTGGCGCCACCAATCCGTTTGAGCCAAGATGGCGTCGAATCCGAATCCATAGGAGCGGGCCAGCTTGATGTAACGCTGCGAATCAGCTTCCGACCAGGTGCGGTATTCGCTGGTCATCTCGGCCGATTGAATACCGGTCTCTGCCACTATGCGCAGCTTTTCTTCCACCGTGCCTTTTAGACTACCCAGCATGATGCTGGAGGTGATGCGCGCTTTCTTCGGCGGCGGTATCGCTTGCCGGCCGGGCAGCGCCATTGCCGATAAAGCGGATGCGGCGGCCCATTGCAAAAACTTTCGGCGTGGCTGATTGTCAATCATAAGGAACTTGAAA
Organism: Bryobacterales bacterium; assembly: GCA_003163855.1. Classification (GTDB taxonomy): domain Bacteria; phylum Acidobacteriota; class Terriglobia; order Bryobacterales; family Bryobacteraceae; genus Bog-105. The sequence goes on from PLRJ01000161.1 coordinate 13,016, forward strand.
CAGTGCGGCAGCGCCTTGACCGCCGCCAACGCACATTGTAGCCACCGCGTAGCGCGCCCCTTGCATGCGCGCCAGTTGATTGGCCAGAGTCCCCACCATACGAGAGCCGGTCATGCCGAAGGGATGGCCAATGGAAATAGAGCCGCCATTCACGTTCAGCTTTTCCATCGGAATACCTAAGCGTTTCCGGCAATAGATAACTTGAACCGCGAACGCTTCATTCAGCTCCCACAGATCTATATCTTCAACCTTGAGACCGTGCCGGTTTAGAAGTTTGGGAACAGCGAAAACAGGACCAATGCCCATTTCATCGGGCTGGCAGCCGGCAACCACGAAGCCGCGATACAGCAGGCTATAGGGAATGCCGAGCGCGTCGGCGCGCTCGCGCGACATCAGCAGCGTTGCCGATGCGCCATCAGAAAGTTGCGATGCATTGCCCGCAGTTATTGAACCTTTGCCGCTTTCCGTATCGAACACAAGCTTCAACGCGGCTAGACCGGCGAGCGTGGTGTCGGGCCGGTTGCATTCATCGCGATCGCAGGTAACCTCTTTGGTCGATTTATCGGGCAGCGCCATGGTCGTTTGCATAGGCGCAATCTCGGCAGCAAAGAATCCCTGTCTTTGCGCTTGTGCAGTACGCTGCTGGCTGATCAGAGAATACTCGTCCTGCGCTTCGCGGCCGATGCTATAACGCTGGGCCACAATCTCGGCCGTTACGCCCATTTCCATGTAAAGTCCCGGGCATTCCTTTACCAGCAACGGGTGCGGATTGACGTCGCGCTGCACCATGCTGATGCTTTCGACACCGCCGCCGATAGCGGCATCGGCGCCTTCCTGCACAATTTCATGCGCGGCCATAGCGATGGCCTGCAAACCGGAGGAACAAAATCGATTGACGGTAACGCCCGCAACCGTCACCTGCAAACCAGCCAGCAGCGATGCGCGACGCGCAATATTCAAGCCCTGCGCGCCGTGCGGCTGGGCACAGCCTAAGATGACGTCTTCGATCTCAGCGGGATTCAACTGCGGGGTTTTGCGCAGAACATCGCGAAAACAATGGGCGGCGAGATCTTCCGGACGCGTCATATTGAACGAGCCCCGAAACGACTTCGCAAGGCCTGTTCGCGAGCTTGCCACTACAACGGCTTCTCTCATGGAAGCCACAGTATATACCTACATAGGAGGGTTCCATGGCAGAACTAGTCAGTTACAGCGTCCGCGAGGAAGTGGCGGTAATCACGATAGACAATCCACCGGTGAATGCGCTGCGTCCGGGAGTGCCGGAAGGTATAGAAACGATGATCAGGCGCGCCGCAGCTGACGATACGGTAAGGGCGGTGGTGATGATCGGCGCTGGCAGTACATTTATCGCAGGCGCGGATATTCGCGAGTTCAAAAAGATAGTCTCAGGCGAACGTCCGAGGCTCACGCTGCTGTCGTTTCTGGAGGTAATTGAAGACAGTCAGAAGCCGGTTGTGATCGCAATCCATGGTACGGCCTTCGGCGGCGGATTAGAGACCGCGATTGCGGGCCATTATCGAGTAATTGCAACCGGCGCACAAGTGGGGCAGCCGGAAGTGAAGCTTGGCCTGATTCCGGGCGCAGGCGGAACGCAGCGGTTGCCGCGTTTAACCGGCGTGATGAAGGCTTTGGAGATGTGCGCGGGAGGCGAGCCAGTTAAGGCGGCGGAGGCTGTGAAGTTTGGAATTGCCGATCAATTGATTGAAGGCGATCTGCTGACTGGCGCTATCGCGTTTGCGAAACAAGCGGCTGAAAAGCCGGTGGTGAAGACGCGCGACAAGAACGACAAGCTGCGGGATGGAAATGCCATGCTGTTTGCCACCGCGAAGGAGCAGGCGCGCAAGAAAGGACGCGGCATGCGGGCGCCCATCGCCGCTATTGAAGCGATAGAAGCGGCAACGAAGCTCGATTTTCGGGAGGGTTGTAAGCGCGAGGCCGAACTGTTCGACGAGTGTCTTTACTCGAACGAATCGAAGGCGCTGATTCATGTGTTCTTTGGCGAGCGGGCGGTGGCGAAAATCCCTGGAATGCCGAAGGATGTGACGCCAATGCCGATTAAGACAGCGGCGATTGTTGGCGCGGGCACCATGGGCGGCGGGATTGCCATGACATACGCGAACGCGGGCATTCCGGTGATTGTCAAGGAAACATCGCAAGACGCGCTCGATCGCGGTATGAATGCCATTCGCAACAACTACTCGGCGACGGTGGCGAAAGGCAGGCTGACGCAGGAGGCCATGGAGCAGCGGCTGAAACTGATAACGCCACAGCTTAGCTACGACGGTTTCGAACAGGCGGACATTGTTACCGAAGCAGTGTTTGAAAATATGGCTCTCAAAAAACAGCTTTTTGCCGAGTTGGACATGATAGCCAAGCCCGATTGCATTTTGGCGTCGAACACATCAAGCCTGGATGTGGACGAGATCGCGGCGGCGACGAAACGGCCGAAGAGTGTGGTGGGCACTCACTTCTTTAGTCCGGCGAACGTGATGAAGCTGTTGGAGGTGGTGCGCGGCAAAGAAACCAGCATGGAGGTGATTGCCAGCGCGATGGCGTTGGGAAAGAAGCTGGGGAAAACCGCGGTGTTGGCGGGGAACTGTTTTGGATTTATCGGCAACAGAATGGTGGCGCCTTATCTGCGGGAAGCTTATTTTCTGGTGGAAGAGGGCGCAACCGTGGAGCAGGTGAACCAGGCGCTGTATGACTTCGGCATGGCGATGGGGCCGCTGGCGATGGATGACATGGCCGGTATTGATGTCGGTTATCTAGTGCGTAAAGAATCGGC
>PLRJ01000217.1 GCA_003163855.1 Bryobacterales bacterium
ATCCCAAAACCCCTTTTTGAGCGCCCGCGCCCCTAGTTCTCTAAGACGATTTTACCGATGTGTAAACCCTGCTCCATCCGCACGTGTGCCAGGCATGCATCTCGCAGTGCGTAGCATGAGTCAATTATCGGGCGAATAGTGGTTTTTCCCGGCAGCAAAGGCCAAACGTTCTTACGCAACGCCGCTGCAACTTTGCCTTTCTCCTCCGGTGTTCGTGCGCGCATCGTTGAACCCATAATCCGCCCGCGCTTCATCATAAGAACGCCGAGATCCAGGTTCCCCACGCGCCCGCCCTGCGTCGCGATCACGGCGATGCGTCCTTCCAGCGCAAGTGCGGCAACGTTCCGCTCCAGGTAACTGCCGCCCACTATATCCAGCACGACATTTACACCACGCCCCTCTGTGAAGCGCTTCGTTGCTGTGACAAAATCACTCTCTTTATAGTTGATGGCGGATTGAGCCCCCAATGTTAGGCACGCATCGCACTTGTCATTTGAACCCACGGTTGTGATGACAGTGGCTCCCAAAGCCTGCGCCAGCATGATAGCCATGCTGCCGATGCCGCTTGTCCCGCCGTGAACCAAAACCGTCTCGCCGGCGGCTAATTGCGCGCGCGTGACAAGGTTGTCGTAAACGGTAAACAGATTTTCCGGCAGCGTTGCTGCTTCCGTGAAGCTCCAGCCCTGAGGAACCGGCAGCACCTGCTGAACTGGCGTTAGGCAGTATTCCGCATAGCCCCCTCCAGCCAGAATGGCGCAGACCGCATCGCCCATAGCGAATTCAGTGATGCCATTTCCAACCGAGTGGATGGTCCCGGCGACATCCAGGCCGGGAATATCACTGGCGCCCTGCGGCGGGGGGTATTTGCCTTGCCGTTGTAGCGTGTCGGCGCGCGCAATACCAGCCGCCGCCACCTTGATGACCACCTCGCGATCGCCCGCAACGGGCATCGGACGCTCCACCGGCTTTAGAACTTCTGGCGGCCCAAACGACGATATTTCAATGGCTATCATGCTGGTTAGTAGACAATGGAACTACAGCATGGCAGATAACGTCGGTAAACTCATCATCGACTTTAAAAAGAGTCTTTAACGTCAAGTTGAGATTCTTGAATGTCAAGGCTCACTCCCGCAAACCGGAGCACGCTTCAGTCTACGAATGAGCCAATCGTCCGAAAAAATTGACGGCCTCATGGAAGACAAAAACCGCGCGATTTAAGACCTTAGACGTGTAAAAGCCCTGGAAGATCCCGAAGCCCCAATCTGAAACTTTTATAAACCGCTACAATCTTGGAGACGTCTGAAATTGCTAATGAGTTTATATCCTCGCACCTTTCCCGGCTTGGCGACCCTCTTACTCGCTGCGTTTACATGCATGCTGTCGTACGGCCAGACGGCGCCTCCCCAGTCTCCGGCCAGTCCCGCTGCCGCCACGCCTCCCGCATCCGCTGCTTCCCTGCCAAAAGACCAGGTAAAGCCGCCGGAAGACCCCAAGATTTTGGAGGACGGCGGACTTTCTATCGAGCCCATCTATTGGCTGAACAGGGCCCAACCGGCACTGAAAGGCGGATCCGCTACCTTCGGTGACGAGAATCTCAACTTCTATGGCAGCGCCAAGGCGTCCATAGGCGGCGAAATTGGCATTCCAGCCGGCCGTTCCAACACGCTGCGCTTCTCTTATTTTCGGGTGCAAGGAAATTCCACCAGCACTCTAAGCAGCGACGAAACCTACTTCAGCCAGGCCTACAGCGCCGGCGACCTGCTGGTCTCAAACTACAAAATTCAGAGCGCCAAAGTCTCTTGGGACTATCTCTCCTACACCTGGTATGGTTCCAAAATCAAGTTCAAAACGCTGTATGAGATGCAGTATGTAAACATCTCGAGCAACCAAAGCGCGCCCCTGGTGCCTGAAACCACCGATGCCAGTGGTAACACCAACTTAAACACCTCCTACGGCTCCAAACAGCTTTTCCTGCCGACCTTCGGAGTCGAGTTTGAACAGCCGTTAAACAAGCATGTCCGATGGATGGCCAAGGCTACAGGCTTCGGCATTCCCAAGAAAGCCGACATCTGGGATACGCAGGCCGAGATAGCTTTTCGAGTCAACTCCCTAGAAGTCCTTATCGGTGGCCGGGCATACCATTTCAAGACTTCTCCAGGCAGCACGGAATATTTCTACGACACACTAGATGGAGCCTACGTCGGCCTTCGTTACTACTTGGGACAGTCCCGTAGGTAGCGCATGGGCGCACTCGACCTTTCCAGCGACGCCGGCCTGGTGGCCATGGTTCTCTTAACCATCAACATATTGCTGGGCTTGGTGCTGTCGGCTCGCTATAGTCCCGTCCGCAACTGGCCCCACCGCAGAATTCCCGTCTTCGACATTCACAACTGGACCGCCTATATTGCGCTGGCCTTAATCTTCATCCATCCGTTGTTGCTGCTGTTTGTGACTGAATCTCATTTCCGCGTGATTGACCTGCTCTTCCCCATTCACTCGCCCAATCAAACGCTCTACAACTGTCTCGGCGCGATTGCCTTCTATCTGACTGTATTTGTGGTGATTACCTCCTATATCCGCTCGCGCCTGGGCAGCCGTTTATGGAAAAAGCTGCACTATGTCTCCTACGCCGCCGCTGCCTTTTTGTTCGTGCATGGCATTCTGAACGATCCGAACTTGAAGAACGCGCCGCCCGATCTGCTGGATGGTGAAAAACTGCTGGTGGAGGGTTGCGCTCTACTCATCATCGCGGCCACCATCTGGCGCATACGCTACCAGCCAAAGAAACGCGCGGTAGGACCGTCAGTAAATAAGATCGATTATGAACTCAGCTCGTAATTTGCCCGCGCTTGCTCTGTTCGCCGCCTGCACGCTTTCCGCTGCGACGCTCAACGAGCACTCCTTTGACAATCTTGCCTGGCGCAGCATCGGACCCGCCACCATGGGTGGACGCATCGCGGATATCGTCGGAGTTCCGGGCGACCTCTCGCATCTCTATGTAGCCAGCGGTTCTGGAGGCCTGTTCAGCAGTAGCAACGAAGGAACCACCTGGGAATCGATTTTCGATCACCAATCCACCATTTCCATCGGCGCCATCGCCATCTCTCCCAAGGATCCTAAAGTCATATGGGTGGGCACCGGTGAATCGAACCTGCGCAACAGCGTCTCTTTCGGAGATGGCGTTTACAAATCCACCGACGCCGGCAAGACCTGGAAGAATGTCGGCCTGGCCGATTCACAAACCATCTCCGGAATCGTTGTCGACCCGCAAAATCCCGATCACGTCCTGGTCGCCGCCGTAGGCCATACTTTCGGCCCCAATGAACAGCGTGGCGTCTTTGTCACCAACGACGGCGGCGCAACCTGGCAGAAGACTTTGTACGTCGACGCCGAACACGGCGCGGTAGGTTTGGAACTCGATCCCGCCAATCCCAAAATCGCCTTCGCCGGTCTCTGGCACTTCGACCGTAAACCTTGGACCTACACCAGCGGCGACGACAAAGGCGGCGTCTTCAAATCCACAGACGGCGGACTCACCTGGCGCAAATTGACCAACGGCATTCCTTCGCTGCTTGGCCGAGTGGGCATCAAAGTTGCGCCCACCAACTCAAAAGAGGTCTACCTCCTGGCGGAATCTAAAGAGGGCACTCTGTTCCGCTCGCACGATGGCGGTGAAAAGTTCGAACGAGTCTCCGATGAACGCGAACTCGTCGGCCGCGCCTACTATTTCACCGACATGCGCGTGGCGCCCGACAGCGCCGACCACATCATGGTGCTGGCCGATGCTCTTCTCGAATCGAAAGACGGCGGACAAAGCTTCCGCCGCATGTCGCCCAGAGTGCATGGCGATATGCACGCTCTTTGGATCGACCCGAAAGATCCGCGACGCATCTGGCAGGGCAATGATGGTGGCCTGGCCGTGACTCACGACGCCGGCCGCACCTGGGAACAAGTGAATAACATCCCCCTCGGCGAGCTCTACCACGCCTCCGCGGACGATCGCACGCCTTTTTACAACGTGAGCGTCGGCATGCAGGACGACGGCGCTTGGACCGGTCCAAGCCAGACGCGCGAACCGGCCGGCATTTTCAACGACGATTGGCGAATGCTTACTGCCTATACCGGCTTCAATACGCTCGCCGACCCGTCTGACCCGGATATCATCATTGCCGAACAACCTGGGGGCGCCCTTTCGCGCATCAACACGCGCACGCGCGAACAGCAAGTGGTCAGCGCTCAACCCCGCAGCTATGCCGGCGCGCCCGCCAGCCAGATGAAGTATCGCTTCAATTGGGATGCCCCGCTGGTTCGTTCGCCGCACGGCAAGCAGACTATCTACTTGGCTGGAAATGTCATTTTTCAGTCGAGTGATTTCGGCAAGAGCTGGGAGACCATCAGCCACGACCTCACGACCGGCGATGTTTCGAAGCTGGGCAACGTCGGTGGTCCCATCCACATAGATAATGGCGCCGACCAGATCTATTCAACCATCACGACACTGGCTGAATCGCCCGCCAAACGCAACCTGATTTGGGCTGGAACGGACGATGGCAATTTACAGGTGACACAGGATGGCGGAGCCAACTGGCAGAACGTGACATCCAATCTTCCCAAACTGCCGCCCCACTCGCCCATTTCGCATGTAGAACCTTCCCGAACCAATGCCGATGTTGCCTATGCCTCGGTGGATCGGCACATGTTCGATGACATGAGTCCTTACATCTTCAAAACCACTGACGGAGGCAAGACCTGGACGAGCATCAGCTCAAATCTGCCAGCCAAAGCCTTTGTTTGGACAGTGAAAGAAGATCCGCGTGAGCCCCGGCTGCTGTATGCGGGAACCGAGCTAGGCCTTTATGCGACCTTCGACGGAGGTACGAAGTGGCTGCCGCTTCACATGAGCGACCTGCCGTGGTCCATTGCCATTCGTGACATTGTTTTTCAACCCCAGACCAACGACCTGCTGGTTGCCACGCACGGACGCAGTCTTTTCATTCTTGATGACGCTTCCTTCCTCTCCGAGCTTGCCAAGGTGGATGCATCAGACCATCTATTCGCGGCTCCTCCAGCTATAAGGCACGCTGTCCGACCCACTCGCTTCGCATTTGGCGACAAGAATTTCGTCGGCACAAATCCCGCTTACGGAGTGATGCTTACGTTCGTGTCCACATCCCCTGCTCCTGACGGCAATCTCGAGATCCTGACACATGACGGGCAAATCATCCGCAACATGCCTGTGAAGGTGCATGCTGGAGTCAACCGCATTGTCTGGGATCTGCGTTATGGCGCGGCTACGGAAAGAGGCCGAGGTCCTGAAGTGCTTCCCGGTGCCTACTCAGCGCGCCTTCACCTCGGATCCGCCACGTTTGATCAACCCGTTAAGGTGGTTCTCGATCCCGCTGTACAGGTGTCTGCGGAAGATCTTCAGTCGGAGTTCAACATGCTCCAGAAAATAATGGAGATGCAGACTGCACTAAACGCTACTGAGAGAAAGCTGCGCGCTTCAAACGATGAGACCGCAAAAAGATTGCTGAGTCAGTTAAGACGTCCCTCCCGCGCTGGCCGTTCTGAATCCGGTCCCAGGCTAGGCGATAACCTCGATGCTCTCTTCAATATGGTGGATGGCGCGGATGCGGCCCCCACCGAAGCGCAATCACGCTACTTTGCCGAACTAAGCAGTCAGTTTGATGAGTTGATGAAGCAGACAAACGCTTTAGCAACCAGGTAGCGGCGGCAGTCTTTATGTCTCTTTAACGCAATCTTTATGGCTTCCTTGGGGAGGGCTTCGTAGATTTGTGAGTGGGCGCTCGCTTGCCCGTGCTCACCATGAACCCTCCCAAGTTTAAATTCCTGGTTATTACCGTACCCTTTCTGGCTGCCCTCACAGTCTTCGGTCAGACGGCACCACCATCAAACGATGCCGGCAACGAGGATACGCCGCAATCTGTTGCTCCTGCGGTTGTGCCCATCGCAAAACCGCCGGAGACGAACGTAGCACGCCAAGGGTTTTGGAGCCGATTCATTAAGGCCTATAAAGACGACTGGCATCCCGCTCCTGATGATTCAGAAGCCCCGCACAGAAAAGATGGCTATCCGGCCCCCGTAACAAATCCTCCTTTCCCCTTCACGGTTTGGCCCATAGGCGGTACTCCCTTGATTGGATATCCGAACGCTACTGATTATCCGCTCACAACTGCGCTGCAGACTGGGCCTCATGGCGATTGGTGGAAGAAGGCCAACATTCAAATTTACGGCTGGTTGGATGTCGGCATGAACGTCAGCAGTTCCAGCGCAAAGCCGTACGGAAATCTTCCTGCTGCTTATGCCGAAATACCCAACAGCTTCCAACTCGACCAGGCCACGCTCTATTTCGAACGAACTCCAGACACCATCCAAACCGATCACTTCGACTGGGGTTTCCGGCTGACCAATCTTTATGGACTTGACTATCGCTTCACCACCGCCGAGGGCTATTTCAGCCAGCAACTTTTGAACAACCCGAAGGCAAATGGGACTATCGGCAATAAATACGGCTACGATCCCGTCATGGCCTATGTCGACTTGTATTTCCCTCACATCGGCCAAGGCACCGACGTCAGAATCGGTCGCTATATCTCTCTGCCCGACATTGAAGCGCAGCTCGCGCCTAATAACTACACGTACACCCATTCGCTGCTTTACACTTACGATTGCTACACGCAAACTGGCATCAACTTTACGACCAAGTGGAGTAACCACTGGACCACACAGGTGGGCGTTTCAGGCGGCTGCGAAGCTGCTCCCTGGGCTCCTGACGCCAAGCTAACCGGTAACTTCTGCGTCGGCTATAACTGGTCGGAAGGTGGCGACAACGTATATATGTGCGCCAACTCCGTCAACGACAGTAAATATAACTACAACAATCTTGCCGCTTACTATTTCACCTGGTATCACAAGTTCGGTAAGTCCAAATGGCACATGGATTGGGAGACCTGGTATCAGTACATGAAAGACACGCCCAATGTAAACAATCCTGCGGCATCGGGCCTCTTGATTACCAACTCCAATGGAGCAGTCTGCAATACGCCAACGCAATTGACTTGCTTTGCGCCGGAATGGGCCACCTTGAGTTACGTCGCTCGGCAGATTGGCAAACACGACGCCATCATCATCCGTAACGAATATTTTGACGATCTAAAGGGCCAGCGTACCGGCTTTAAAACGCCTTATACAGAGAACGACATTGGATGGAACCATTTCATCGGCAGCACTGTTGTTTTCCGGCCCGAAGTTCGTTATGAGCATGCTTACGACGAGCCTGCGTACAACAACGGTACTAAGAAAAGCCAGTTGATGTTTGCCGGAGATATTATCTGGTTCTTCTAGTAAGTTAGGTCTGGTTGAGATATCCTACAGCAGTCAAAGGATACTTCAATGCACCTGACCAAGTCGATTGTTTTAACCACGCTGTTACTAACTGCCGCTGGCAACTCACTGCTCGCAGGCGAGAAAGACGTTGACTCTCCAACCGGATGCGCGGCTTTGCCCGATTATTATGCGCTTAAAGCCGCTCTTGCTACGGCCGTCGCTGCCGAGACCTCCGGACTCAATAACCAGATGTGGGCCACCATTGTCGATCGTGACGGCATCGTCTGTGCCGTCGCTTTCTCCGGCGTGAATCGCGGAGCGCAATGGCCTGGCAGCCGCGTCATCTCAGCCCAGAAAGCAAATACCGGCAACTCTTACAGTCTCGATCCATCTTCATCTAGCAACGGATCAGGACAGGCGGCGGGTTTAGCCCTTTCCACTGCTAATCTCTATTCAGCCGCGCAGCCCGGCGGAAGTCTTTTCGGACTGCAATTCAGTAATCCCGTCGATCCTTCGGTAGCTTATGGCGGCTCGTCCTTTCAATATGGAAGCGCAAACGATCCCATGGTCGGGCGCAAAATCGGTGGCGTGAACGTCTTTGGCGGCGGCTTCGGACTGTATGCCAAAGGTCATGACCTGGTCGGAGGCGTCGGCGTCAGCGGCGACACTTCCTGTGCCGATCACAACATCGGCTGGCGCGTGCGGCATCTGCTGGGCTTCGATCACATGGCTGCCAGCGGCACGTTGCCCGCAGTCGGCGGTGTTTCCGGGGACGCCACCCGGCCCGATAACATCGTCTTCGACATAACGCCAAATCCCAACGGCGGCACCGGCATAAGCGCAGGCGGCTTCGGCCATCCTACCTGTTTGAACACCAGCGGTTCTACCTCGCTCCCGGTCGTTGTTCCATAATCGGATTCAATGTACACAAAAATGTTGGTGGCCGCCTTGGCCGTTGCGGCCACCATTAATTGCGCGGAGCTTTCCACCCGGAAAGCTCTGAACAACGGCATCATAAAAGTGATGGTTGCCACAGCCGAGGCCGAAGCCGAAAAGCGCAAAGTCCACGTTACTATCTGCATCGTGGACGATAGCCTGAATCTGCTGTTCCTCGAACACCTGGATGGAGCATCACTCAACACAATCGTCTACGCGCAAAAAAAGGCGCGCCACGCCGCTTACTATCACCAGCCATCAAAGAACGCTGCCGACCAGGTGAAGAGTGGCAATCTGACCATTCTCGCCATGCCAGAAGCGTTTCCCAACCAGGGTGGACTGCCCATAAAAGTGGATGGCGAAACGATTGGCGGCATTGGCGTCAGCGGCGCTGCGTCAGAAGTGGATGAAGCCATTTCGCAGGCCGCTATCGATGCGGCATTTCCCAAGCCCTAAGCATGTACGATAAAAGGCGGTGTTGAAATTCAACTCGCCGGTTTTGTCTCTAGCGCTGCTGTTCGCTCTGCCTCCATCAGCGATCTCCGCCAATCTGTCTGACGTAGCTGGAGGCTTCGTAAAACCGCCCGACGACTGCCGCATCATGATGCGCTGGTGGTGGTTCGGCCCCGCAGTCACTCATCGGGAACTCGCACGCGAGCTGAACGTCATGAAGGCCGCAGGAATAGGCGGCGTGGAAATTCAACCCGTCTATCCGCTGGAACTTGACGACCCGAAAACCGGCTTCCACAACCAGACCTATCTCTCTAAAGAATTCCTGGATGCCGTGCGCTTCACTTCCGAGACCGCTCACCATTTGGGGCTGCGGGTCGATATTACGCTCGGCAGCGGCTGGCCTTATGGAGGGCCGGATACGCCCGTCACAGAGGCCTCAGCTCGATTGCGGATTGAAAAGTCCGACCTGCCGCCCGTGCTCGAAAACGGCGAAACTATCATCGCTCACTTCCCTGAACAAAAACTCTACTTCATTGCCGGTCGCACCGGCCAGCAGGTGAAACGCCCCAGCATCGGCGCGGAAGGCTTCGTGCTCGATCATTACAGCCGCGCCGCCGTCGAACATCACCTCAACGCTGTCGGTGAAAAACTCATGCAAGCCTTTGGAACTTATCCTCCCTATTCCGTTTTCAGTGACAGCCTGGAGGTGTACGGTGCCGATTGGACGCCTGACTTCTTCGCCGAATTTCAGAGGCGCCGCGGATATGATCTGAAGCCGCACTTACTCGCGCTAGTGGACGACAATGTGGACGGCGCCGCATCTATTCGTCACGACTGGGGCCAAACCCTCACCGAACTAGCCGAGGATAATTACCTGAGGCCCATCCTGGAATGGGCGCACAAACATCACACGCTGTTCCGTTCGCAAACCTATGGCGAACCGCCCGTAAGGCTTTACAGCGGCGCGATTCCAGACCTGGCGGAAGGCGAAGCCGGACCGCAATGGCGCAAATTCAACACCGCGCGCTGGGCCGCCTCCATCAATCACCTCATGGGCCGCACCGTCACTTCCACCGAAACGTTCACTTGGCTGCATGCGCCTTCCTTCCGCGCCACGCCGCTGGATATGAAGGCGGAGGCCGATCTGCATTTCATCGAAGGCGTCAACCAGCTCATCTGCCATGGCTGGCCTTACTCGCCGCCCTCCGCCGGTGAACCCGGCTGGCGCTTCTATGCCTCGGCCGCCTTCAACGACCACAATCCCTGGTTCATTGTCATGCCCGACATCTCAAAATATTTGCAGCGAATCAGTTATCTCATGCGCCAGGGCCAACCCGTGAACGATATCGCGATTTATGTTCCCACTGACGATATTTGGAGTTCCTTCAAACCCGGGCACACATCCATTGACCGAGTGATGGACCAGCGTCTCGGTCCCACCCTAGTCCCGCAGATCCTTAATGTCGGCTACACCTTCGATTATGTAGATGACTCGTCTCTTCAACGATCCAAGCTAACGTACCGCATCATTATCCTGCCTAATGTCGAGCGCCTGTCCACCTCCGCGCTCGGAAGGTTGAGAAAATTTGTCAGTGCCGGTGGAAAGGTGATAGCGATGCGCAGCCTGCCGGATAAACAATTCACGTTTGTCGAGGACGAAGCCGCTCTCGGAGAAGTGCTGCGCTCGCTTTGTCCACCGGATCTCGAGGTTTCCACAGAAGCCGCACCAATCATCGGATTTGCTCATCGCAAGCTAGCGGACGCGGACATCTATTTCGTCGTCAACACCTCGAACACAGAAATCAAAACAACCGCTAAATTTCGCGCGAACGGCGCTAATGCGCAGGAGTGGAACGCTTTTACCGGAGACTCGAATTTCTCCGACCCAACATATCTGGCACTCGCACCATACGAATCGAAGGTTATCGTTTTTGGGGGTGGCACGCGGCGAAAGTGGCCGGTGCAAACTAACGCGGCTTCCCTTGATTTAAGCTCCAATTGGGAAGTCACGTTTGAACGTCTGAACAAGACCATCTCCATGCCAAAGTTGAGCGACTGGACGGCCGACCCCGCAACCAAATTCTACTCCGGCCGTGCCGACTACCAAAAGACAATCGAAGTTCCCCCTGACTTTCTCGGTAGCAGCCCGGTTCTGCTCGATTTCGGCGAAGGCGAAAAGGTCGCCCCACCCCCGTCGAACGCTCCCGGCATGCGCGCGCTGCTGGAAAGTCCGGTGCGTGAATGCGCGCTGGTCTACGTTAACGGAAACCTCGTTGGACCCGTCTGGCATCCGCCTTATCGGCTGGATGTAACGCAATATCTCCGATCCGGCTCCAACAAACTAAAAATCGTGGTCGCCAATCTGGCCATAAACGAGATGGCTGCTTTCGCCTTGCCCACTTACAAGCTCCTGAATGCCCGCTATGGGGAACGCTTCGTGCCCCAGGGATTCGACAATCTCCACGCGCTCCCTGCCGGTCTTATGGGGCCCGTCAGCCTGATAAGAAAATGATCAATATCAACTCGCAGTTGACTCCAAAGTCGCTGAAAAAAAAGGTGGAAGCGCTCTTCCATCATTCAGCCCAAAAAATCCACTCGCTGGCGCAGTCATGGCAGCCCGAACAGGGCGCGCCCGTCTTCACGGTCAATGGAAAATACGCCAGCCGCGGCTGGACCGAGTGGACTCAAGGCTTCCAATTCGGCGCCGAAATCCTGCAGTTCGACGCCACCGGTGAAGAATCGTTCCTGCATAGCGGCCGTGCTCACACCACCAACCTGATGGCTCCGCATGTTTCGCACATCGGCGTGCATGATCACGGATTCAACAACATCAGCACTTACGGCAACCTGCTCCGCCTGATGAATGAAGGCCGCATCCCTTATTCAGACGGCGAAAGCAACTTCTACGCCCTGGCCGTAAAACTATCCGGAGCGGTTCAAGCCGCGCGCTGGACCAACATTCCCGACGGCGGCTACATTTACTCATTCAATGGTCCTCACTCGCTCTTCGTCGATACCATTCGTTCCCTGCGAGCCTTGGCTGCCAGCCACCATTTGGGCCACGTTTTAATGGCCGAAAATGACAAGTCAGTCAGTCTTCTCAGCCGCTTGCTGCAGCACGCCCGCGCCACTGCCAAATACTCCGTCTACTACGGCGAAGGCCGGGATCACTACGACATCCGCGGCCGCACGGCGCACGAGAGCATCTTCAATACGAACGACGGCAATTATCGCTGCCCCAACTCCCAGCAAGGCTACTCTCCCTTCACCACCTGGACCCGCGGCCTCGCCTGGGCTATGTGTGGTTTTGCCGAACAACTCGAATTCTTGCAAGCTGCCTCCGACCAGGAATTAGAGCCGTTCGGAGGCCGCACCGAGAGCGAAGCCATCATGCGGAAAGCCGCCGAAGCCACTTGTGACTTCTACATCGAGCATTCTCCCACCGATGGCATTCCTTACTGGGACACCGGCGCGCCCAACCTCTATAAGCTCGGAGATTGGGCCAGTAAACCCGCTGATCCGTTCAACCATCATGAGCCGGTAGACAGTTCCGCTGCCGCCATCGCCGTGCAAGGATTGCTGCGCCTCGGCCGATATCTCAACAACCCCCGCTACACGCAAGCCGGTCTCACCGTTTGCGACACCCTTTTCTCCGAACCTTACTTGAGCACCAATCCCAATCATCAAGGACTCGTCCTGCACTCCGTTTACCACCGTCCCAATGGCTGGGATTTTACTCCCGGCTCCGACGTAGTCCCGCGCGGAGAGGCCTGCATGTGGGGCGATTACCACGCGCGCGAAGCAGCCCTCTATCTGTTGCGCCTTATCGAAGACAAACCATATCTCACTTTTTGGAGCAAACCGCAGTGACTATCGCCGATCTATCCGCCATAGCCGGACGCACTTACCCGGCGCGAAGGCTAACGCAGAACCTGGTGGGAGGCGCAAGCCCCATTCAAGCCACCAACTTCAGCCTCGGCAACGTGACTCTCGAAGCCAACGGCGGACAGGTGCCCTGGCATAACCAACAGCAGGAGGAAATCTACTTCATCGTGGAAGGAACCGGCGAAATGTGCCTCGGCGAAGAGCGCACCACGGTCACATCCGGCCAGGCCGTTTACATTCCTCCGACAGTTTTTCATCAACTGACAAACATCGGAGACACCCCACTCCGCATGATCTATTGCTACGGACCCGCCGGCGACGTGGCGCACTGGCGGCAGGAATTGGATGGCACTCTGCCGCGCGCCGGAGTGGAAGCGCCCCCGCTACCCGACGGCGCCCAGTCGCAATGCACAAAGAAGCCGGAAACCCTGTAATGACAAAAACTATTCACACTGTCGGCATCATCATGAACGGCATCACCGGCCGCATGGGCCTCAATCAGCACCTGCGCCGCTCCATTTACGCCATCATTCAACAGGGGGGTCTCAAGCTAAGCGATACCGAAATCGTCATGCCCAAGCCCTTGCTGGTAGGGCGCAACCAAGCCAAACTCCAATCGATCTCGGACGAATGTGGCGGCCTGCCATTCACTACCGATCTTGATAAGGCGCTGCACGATCCCGCTTACAGCATTTACTTCGACTCCCAAACCACCGATCGCCGTGCCGAGTGCGTCCGCAAAGCCATCGCCGCAGGCAAACACATTTACTGCGAGAAACCTATAGCCGAAAAACTCGAGATCGCTCTGGAACTCTATCACCTGGCGGAATCCGCCGGCATTAAGCATGGAGTGGTGCAGGATAAACTCTGGCTGCCCGGCCTCCTGAAGTTGAAAACGCTGCGCGAAATTGGCTTCTTTGGCGATATTCTTTCCGTGCGAGGCGAATTCGGCTACTGGGTCTTCGACGGAGACATCGTCCCCGCTCAGCGTCCATCCTGGAACTATCGCAAGGAAGACGGAGGCGGCATCATCATCGATATGCTCTGCCACTGGCGCTATGTTCTCGACAATCTGTTCGGCAAAGTGAAGTCGGTTTCCTGTTTGGGCGCCACTCATATTGAAAACCGAATCGATGAACTGCAGCAGCCCTACAAATGCACCGCCGATGACTCCGCTTATTCTACCTTTCAACTGGAAGAAGGCATCATCGCGCAATTTAACTCTTCCTGGTGCGTGCGCGTGCGCCGTGACGATCTGTTAACCCTGCAAGTGGATGGCACAAAGGGCACCGCTGTCGCCGGTCTGCGCGATTGCTGGATTCAGCATTATGGCGGAACACCCAGGCCCACCTGGAACCCCGACGTTCCGCAGCCGCTAAACTTTTTTGAAGGCTGGCAGAAGGTGCCGGAGCAAGACACGTACGACAATGCGTTCAAACGTCAGTGGGAACTCTTCCTGCGTCACGTTGTGAAAGACGAACCCTTCCCGTATGGCTTGCTGGAAGCAGCCAAAGGAGTGCAACTCGCGGAGGCTGGTATTGAAAGCTGGCACAAGCGCTGCTGGGTGGATATTCCGCCCCTCAGCTAATGCCGCGCTACGCGCCCATCGGTTTTACTGCAATCACCCCGCCCTGGTAGCCGTTTTTCAACCGCTCTTCGATAACGGCCCAAACTTTCGGGTTGGCGCCTTTCCACTCGGGCACCACCGTGTTGCCAAGGAACTGCAGATCGGCCACACCCATCTTGCTCGAGAAGAATCCTGACACGGTCAAGTTACGGAATTCGTTAAAGAACACGACCCAGTTATGGTCGGCCTCCGCTGCCTTCGCCGGGTAGGCCACCCGGTCCAGAATGCGCTTCTGTTGTTCTGGCGACGCATCCGCAAAATCCTTGTCGGCCGTGCGCAGCGACTCTCTATCCAGCCACATCAGACCGCCAAAAATCGAAGCGGTCAAATTCAGGTTGCCATCCTGCTCAGCGCGAAACGCCAGCCAGTCATCGATGAATTCAGGCACACCCGCCTGGCTCGCGCTGCCGCTGTGGTCGTCAGCCGGAATAATCAAGTCGCACAGCACGTTCACGGTTTTCCATTGATGCTCATCGAATGTCTGGCGCTTATAAGGACCGGTTGCGGTAGTCGGTTGCGCCGCCATGTGCGCGTGGCTATGCGGCGCTTCAGTCGCCGCCGTCACCGCGGCCAACGCCGGCACGGCGCCCAGGATTTGAAATACGTTGCGACGGCTCAGGCCCGCTTCGTTATCGTTGTTTTCCGCCATGGTTCAGTCCTTATACCTTCACGTTCAACTTCTTCACTTGATCGACAATGTAATCAGAAGTGCGCCAGCCCAGCGCTGTAATGGTTAGCGTCGGATTCTTATCCGCGTTGCTCACAAACGGAGCCGCATCGGTAATAAACAGGTTCTTCACATCCCACGCCTGGCAATACTGGTTCAGCACCGAGTTCTTCGGAGTGTCGCCCATCTTCACAGCGCCCACTTCGTGAATAATCTCGCCGCCCGGCGCAATGCCCCAGTTCTTATCCGCCCCAAAGCTGCTTGTCACTGTGCCGCCCATGGTGGTAATAATTTGCTGGAATGTTTCCTGCATGTGTCTCGCTTGCAGAATTTCATCCTCACTCCACTTGAAGTGGAACTTCAACACCGGAATGCCCCACTGGTCTACGACATCGTTGTCGATCTCGCAGTAGCTGTTGTCGTTCGGAATCATTTCGCCGCGGCCTGAGAAATGCACTTGGCAACCGTAGAGCTTGCGCAAATTCGCCTTCATCTCTACGCCATAACCGCCGCCCAGCCAGCGCTCGGCATAACCATTCATAATGCCATTGCCCGGCTGCGTGCGGCCGCCGCCAATTTCTATGTGATAACCGCGCGCAAACGGCATCTTTCCGGCCTTCTGCTCTTTGTACAGCCACCACGGCATGTACAGATGCATGCCGCCCACGCCGTCTTCATTTGCTGGAGGCAGATCCTGCATGATTGGCAGAAAACCGCTGACCGCCGACCCCACCGTATCCATCACATACTTGCCTACAAGGCCGCTGGAGTTGGCAATGCCGTTGGGAAATTGCGAGCTTTTGGAGTTCAGCATGATGCGCGCCGTCTCACAACAGCTTGCCGCAAGCACCACGATCTTGGCGCGCACCTGGACTTCCGACCGTGTCTTCTTATCGACGTATGACACGCCGATAGCCTGCCCGTCCGGCCCAACCATCACCTCGCGCGCCATCGATCCGAAGCGGATTTCCAGGTTGCCCGTCTTCAAAGCCGGCTTGATGTGTACGCCCGGAGAATTGAAGTTGGCGTTCACACCGCATGACCGGCCGCACTCNNTGGAAGTTTCCGTCGGGCGTATTTTCCAACCCCTCGTGGCTTCCGAAGACGCCAATCAGTCCTTCGGCCTTGTCATAGTACGGCGCCAGATCCTCATAAGTAATCGGCCAATCGGACCCTTTGCCATCGCGCGAGTAAGGCTTGAAATCATACGGCCCCATGCGCAACGAGATGCGGCCATAGTGGTTCGTGCGGCCACCCAGCATACGCGCCCGCCACCATCGCCAGTTCGATCCCGGAGCGTTCGTGTAAGGCTCGCCCGGCACACGCCATCCTCCCACGGTCGTGGCATCGAAATAGCCCCACGGCCGGTCCGGCGTACCCGCCGCGCGATGCGGCACCTGGTACGGCCAGCCAAACATCTTCGAATCCCTGGTGCCGTAAAACTCCTCGCCGGCTTCCAGCATGCAGATCTTCGCACCCGCCATCGACAGTATGTGCGCGGCTATACCGCCGCCCGCGCCAGACCCGACAATCACGACATCATAGGTTTTGGAACTGGGATTAAGTTGCGGCATAGTGCATCTCTATTTTTATCACCTTTATGGGACGTATTGTGTCAGGTAACGCTTCGCCATCACAAAGCCCGTCTTAAACTCTTCGCTGAAATCAGGACCTGGATTGTTGTTCGCCCCATACAACGGATCTTCCTGCTCAATCGACATGCCGCCCGCGTATCCTTTATCCTGCAGCACGCTGAAAAACTCACGCCAATTGATTGACCCCATACCCGGAATCCGGTAGCGCCACCAGGTCGCCTTGTTTACTGGATTGATGCCGCCGGCGCGCAGCACGGGCCACAAAATTTCCGTATCCTTCAGATGAACATCGTAGATCTTGTCCGAAAAATCCCGGGCCGTCTGGATGGGGTCCATAAACTGCCGCACAAAGTGCGATGGGTCGAATTGCAGGCCAACGTAGGGTGAATCGCCGAAAGCTTTAAACAGAGCCTCGAAACCGACCGGACTGGTGGCTATGTTTGGCGCTTCCGGATACGGTTCCCATAGAATGCGCACTTTGTATTGCTCGCAGCTCTTGAAAAACTGTTCGTGATACACGCGCACGATTTCATCCACCTGCTCTGCCAGTGTCTTGTTCATGTCGCGGCCCGATTGCGTTCCAATATAAGGAACCCCCAACTTGCCCGCCAGTTCAATCGCCTTTACAAAGTAATCGTTGGAGCGCGCCCTTTTTCCCATGTCCGGATTAATCATGTCGCCACCCACTTGCAGCGCGGAAACATGCATCTGATGCTGGTCAAGAGTCGCTTTCACCGCCGCGACTTCCGCATCGCTCATAGCGGCGGCATTCAGCGTGGATCGCGCCCCTGGACCCGAGCCCAGAATCATGTTGCTAAAGCCCTGCGCTTTCGCCCACGCGACGTTTTCGGGAGTGTAGGGGCCAAGAACCCCTAGCATGGGTTTCCACTCAGGTGTTTTTACAGCGGCCAGAGATGTAGCGGCCACCGCCAAGGAACCGACAAGGGTGCGGCGAGTCATGGTGGTTAGTTTATCGGACTCGTAATCGCAGGCGAGGAGGCTGCGCATGTGTTCGACGCTCTAGAACGGTTCGACGCTCTAGAACTGGAAGATCGGCGTAAGAATGACAGGCCGCAGTATCGAAGCACTCAAACTGAGTTTTCCTCGTCACCGCTAGTCGAAAGTGGCTTCGCTAAAACGGCTAGGAGCCAATCATATGAACCAGGGTAGCGGTACTACCTTATGTGCTTCGCTAGTACTGTTTCTTGCTTCGAATTCCTCCGACGCCAACAAAGTCAACATTTTCAACGTCGTCGTCCGTAAGCCATCTCAAACCCGGCGGTTACAACCCCAAGTTTGTCCTGTCTTCCACAACGTACTCCACCACGTACTGGAACTAGCGCTTAACGTCTCCCGCACAACAGAATAGAGGTTCACACAGCGACCCGACGAAACAGGGCCGAAGACTGTACCAAGATTATGCCTCGAGTTGCGATTATTTGATTCGACCGCTTAATGGCTTCGTCGGCCCTTCTCTCTGAGCAACACCACCATAATGATTACGGCTAAGTTACCTCCAATCGACAGCAAACGCTTTTTTCCGTGCCATGGGCCGGCGAGTTTTTCAAGATGGGCGGCATTCGTGGCACTCTGCCTGTTGCTGACGCGAGTTGCCCCGGCGCAAACGGCAACGCTCTCCGCTGGGACCAATCCTTGTGCAGTTGCGGTGAACTCAGTCACCAATAAGATTTATGTGGCCGACGCAGGCAGCAACAGCGTCACGGTGATCGACGGCAGCAGCGAGAGCACCACCACTGTCGCCGTGGGGGCGTCTCCCAGCGCGTTGGCGGTCAACACGGTAACAAACAAAATTTATGTAGCGAATCGTCTCAGTTCCTCAGTGACCATAATCGACGGCGCAACAAACGAGGTGGCTAACGTCGCGGTAGGGGCACTTCCGCAGTCGGTGGCGGTGAACCAAGCCACAAACAAGATTTACGTGGCGGATTACGGCGACAAAACCGTTACGGTGATTGACGGCGAAACGAACACCACCATCACGGTGCTGGCTGGAACGAATCCTCAGTCTGTGGCGGTGAACCCGGCGACGAACAAAATCTATGTTGCCAACTACGGCAGCGCCAGCGTCACCGTAATTGATGGCGCGACAAACGACACCAGCATCGTGTCGGCCGGACAAGGACCTTCGTCTGTGGCCGTGAACTCCGTGACCGACAAGATTTACGTGGCCAACAGCCTTGGTGCGAACGTAACGGTTATTGACGGCGCGACGACTACTACCACTACGATCAATGCGGGAACCACCCCCGATGCTGTGGCGGTGGACACGGTGGGTGATAAAGTCTATGTCACCAATAAAGGCAGCAACAACCTCACGGTCATCGATGGCGCAACCAACGGGACATCTACCGTCGCCGTCGGAACAACTCCTGTTTCTGTGGCAGTGAACTCCGCAACGGGCTTGACCTACGTAGCGAACAGTAACGCCGGCAATGTGACTGTAATCAACGGATCCACCGAAGCGGCTAGCACAGTAACTACCGGGACATCGCCTGCCTCGGTAGCGGTAAATTCGGTCACCGGCCAAATCTACGTTGCAAATTACAGCGCCAATAGCATAAGCGTGTTGGGGACCGCTGCAACGGCCAGCGCCACCGCTGCGCCGGCGACTGCCAAAGTCTCGAAGGCGGTCACCACCACCACCGGTGCGCAACCAAGCTTTACGCTCAGCACGACGGCTGCGGGGGCAAACGCCGCCCCCACAACCTATATTGCCTATGGGGATTCCATCACCTATGGTTCAGGAGCATCCTCCACCGCGACCCGCTACGCCAGCAGGCTGGCTACAGACTTGTCAGTCGCACTCACGGATAGAGGGGTAGGCGGAGCCGAGGCTTGCGACACGGCCCAGGTGATTATGTCGAACGACAATCCGCCAGCGTCGCATGCTCCAGTGCAAACGATAGAAATAGGTACAAACGACGGTTTCAAGAAGGGTACCGGCGCGTATGAGGCGGTATACCAGTCGTGCCACCAGGCATCGCTGGCGTGGCTGGCGATTCCCGCGTCACAAAAAACCGACGCCCAATCCTGTACTCAAACCGGCACATGGGAGCCCGACACTACCTACGTAGCCGGCGTGGCCGCGAAAAGCTCCACTCCTGGCGCTACGTTGTCGTGTGGCGTCACATCCTACGGCGGACCAATCTATTTGTGGTATCGGGTCACGGACGGCAACGCCGGCACATTCCAGTACTCGCTTGACGGGGGAGCGTTGTCACAACCGGTGAATTCATTCTCCAATCCTGCTATCGCCACCTGGAACGGCGGCGTGGATGGCGTATTCCTCATTCGCATGGCGGGCGTGGCGGCTGGATCGCACACAGTTCAGGTAATGGTCAACTCAGCAGTCGTGTCCATTCTGGCAGTGGGCTCCCTTAATCCCGCGATGCAACCAGGTGCGCCCGAGGTTTTTGTAGGCGGCGTAATCCGTTATCAATACGACGCGTCTCCCGCGGTGTCGTTAGCGTACAACAATGACGCTCAGGCGGATGTCGCGCTTCTCAGCGGCGATGGCCTGCCTGTGTATTTCGTCCCCGTGCGTAATTTTGTAAACGCCAACAGCGACATGTTTGACGGCTTCCATCCGAACGACACAGGCCATCTGCATCTGCGCGACGCCTATGAGTCCCTTAGCCAGTTCCCTTTGAATTCTCCTGCGTCCTTTTCTTCATCAGTGACTGTGACGCCTGTCAACGGCTTCAATTCTTTAGTGACTCTGGCGGCATCCGCGTGGCCAACTGGCATTACCGGGACATTTGGAACCAATCCGACTGCCACATCATCGGCCGTCAACATCAGTGTGGCTCCGACCGTTGCGCCAGGATCCTATTCACTGGCAGTAACTGGAACCAGTGGCAGTTTATCGGCCGCGACCACCATACCTTTAAGCGTAGCTGCGGCGCCGAGCTTCACACTTAGCGCAACCGCAGCAGCAGCAACGGCGGCAGCTCCAGGAACTTCGACGGTAACCGTAGTACCCTTAAATGGCTTTCAGTCGATAGTGGAATTCACGCTATCCGGCTGGCCAACGGGCATCACCGCAACGTTTGCACCAAATCCGACCAACTCTACTTCGACGGCCACCATCAATGTCACGGCTAGCGTCGCGCCTGGCCTGTATAACCTTACCCTTGTCGGAAGTCTCGGTACTTTGTCGGCGAGCACGACTATTGCGCTGAAAGTAACAGCAGTGGCGGGCTTGGCGTCTTCCGCCACCTTTACTCAAACCGATACCACTACACAAGGTAACTGGAGCGGCACATACGGTGGCGACGGATACCTAATTGCCGGAGGCACCAATAATCTACCCGCCTATGCGACTGTCGCTTTAACCGGAGCCTCCACTTATGTGTGGACGGACGCGACAACGGACTTGCGCGCCCTGGAGACAGCCGCCGGCTCCACTAACCGTATCGCCGCATGCTATTACGTGCCTTCCAACACCGCCCTGTATTCAGCTTCGGCAAGCACTTTCAGTTTCGGAGTGTTTTTCAGCGATGGCGGTACGCACCAAGTCGCAATGTATCTGCTCGATTGGGACACCACTGTGCGCGCCCAGACCATCGTGATAACCGACACTGCCAGCGGCATCGTGCTGGACAGCCGCAGCTTCTCGCAGTTTAATGGCGGCACTTATGCGGTATGGAACGTCCACGGAAATGTAACAATCAACGTCACAGCGACCGCGCTGGGTGGCGCTGTGACCAGCGGACTATTCTTCGGACCGACCACGCCCGCGCCTGTGATTAGCGCCGTGAGCGTCAGCAGCATTAGCACTACCGCGGCCACCATCAGTTGGACGACCAACCAGGCATCCACCACTCAGGTGAACTACGGAACCACAAGCGCTTATGGAAGCTCCTCGTCGTTGAACTCGAATTTGGTGCAAAGTCACACAGTCACTCTGACCGGACTGACTCCAGGCACGACTTACAACTATGACGTTGTCTCGACGAACTCCGCGGGCACCACTTCCGGCCTCTCGACTAATTACACGTTCTCCACCATCCTGCCTCCGCCGGTCATTAGTGGCGTCAGCGTCAGCAACGTCACTACAACCTCGGCCACAGTCACATGGACAACGGATCAGGCATCGAGCAGCCAAGTGAACTACGGGACTACAAACACTTATGGGAGTTCTTCGCCATTGAGTTCCAGCCTGGTGCAGAGTCATACAGTCACACTAACCGGGCTGACTTCCGGCACAACTTACAGCTACGACGTGGTTTCAACGAACTCTACGGGGACTGCCGGACTCTCGGGTAACTATACGTTCTCCACCGCCGTCGTCGTTCCCGCGCCCGTGATTAGCGCTGTCAGCGTGACCAGTATCACGACAACCGGTGCCACCATCACCTGGACGACAGACCAGGCATCGACCACCCAGGTGAACTACGGGACCACGAACGCTTACGGAAGCACATCGCCCGCGAGCACCAGCCTGGTGCAGAGTCACTCGGTCACTCTCTCGGGACTGACTCCGGGCACCACTTACAACTTCGATGTAGTGTCGGCAAACCTAAACAACCTGTCGTCAACTTCGAGCAACTCGACTTTCCAGACGAACGCAGCAGCAGCTGGCCCGGTGATCACCAGTGTGGCGGCCGGCAGTATCACCGCCACCACCGCAACCATCACCTGGACGACCGATCAGGCATCCACCTCCGTAGTCAACTACGGCGGCCAAACGGCATCGAGTGCGACCCTTGTCACCAGCCACTCCGTGGTGCTAAGCGGACTGACTGCGAGCACGCAGTATTCATTCACCGTAACCTCAGTGAACGCCGCAAACGTAGCGAGCACATCCAGTGCCGTGACATTCAGTACGGCTTCCCCCGTCGCCATTCCACCCCAGGTTGGTTACGTTGGTTTCTGGGGGGTTCCCAATACCGGCATTGCGGTCTCATGGTCTACCGATGTGGCAGCTAGCACGCAGTTGAACTATGGCGTTACTCCGAGCCTGGGCACCCTGACGCCAGTGCAGGCTACTCTAACAAGCAGTCACGGCGTTGTTCTGTCGAACTTAATCCCCGGCACGACCTACTACTTCGTGGCGCAGTCGCAGGGGGCCAACGGAGCGACGGGGTACTCGACAACCTACAGCTATACAACGAGCGGTACGGCGCCGGCGCCCATTATCTCCAACATCCAGGCAAGCGCCAGCGGCAACTCTGCCACCATCACTTGGACTACCGATCAAGCTACTACCTCGCAGGTGAATTACGGATTGACCACGAGTTACTCTGCCTCCTCCACGGTTAACGCGACCCTCACCACTAATCACTCCGTGACGGTGACAAACCTGTTGCCCAGCACCACCTATAACTTTGATGTGATATCCGCTAACGTCAATAACCTGGCATCGACGTCGGCGAATGTGACCTTCCCGACCGGCCCAACCATCATCGGTGTTACGGCCGGCAGCGTTACCACCAACGCCGCTATCATTACCTGGACCACCGATGAGCCGTCCACCTCCGTGGTGACGTACGGCACGCAAAGCGCGTCGAGTGCAGGCCTGGTTACCAGCCATTCTGTCGCGTTGACGGGCCTGACACCGGGTACGCTGTATAACTTCACGGTGACATCGGCGAACGCTGCCGGATCTCTATGGACATCCAGCAGCAATAACTTCACCACCGTGGCAGTGCCGGTGATCAGTTATATGTCTTACTGGGGAATTACGAGCTCGGGCATTACCATCTCGTGGGCGACTAACGTGCCGAGTACAACGGTAGTGAACTATGGAACCACCAGTGCGCTAGGATCAGTCAGTCCCGCGCAAACCGGGTTCGCGGATAACCATGGAGTGGTGCTAACTGGGCTGCAACCCAACACGTTGTACTACTTCCAGGCGCAATCGACGGATGCGAACGGTAACACCGGTTACTCGCCGTCTATCTATACGTTTACGACTCTGGCCAGTTTGCCGGTGATCTCGAGTCCGGTCGTGACAAAAAATACGAACAACACGGCTAGCATCAGTTGGACCACGTCTGTGCCAACGTTCAGTTATGTGCAATATGGAACTTCGTCGGGGAACTATATTCGGTTCACGGCGCGGACGAGCCTGACGACCTCGCCGAATTGCATACTGGCGTTTGTGCCGAGTGGGACTGTTTATTACCAATTGGTGAGCGTAGACGCTTCTGGAAATCAGGTCGTGAGCAAGGAAGCTACGTTTGTTGAGCCTTAGGATTGAGGTAATTGGCTTGCAAAGCGCTCAGACGCCAAGAACGTTAAGGGGCGGGAAACGGTAGCAACGTCAGCTTTGTTCCGCAGCCTAAAAGCGGGAGCACAGAGTTCCTGCCGTCCCGCGACCCACGCATCCCAACCCGTCTTGCCGTCCCTTTGAGCGCGGCGTACCCCGAAGATGAGATGGACCATGGAGTCGATGGCCATTCCGATACATATATTGTTGGCTGGGACCGAGATGTTGTCGACTGGAATATGAAGCAACCAGCGCTTGCCCCAGAACGTCGAGCCGCTGTCCTTCATCACAACGTATGTCTGTTCGGGCTTGGTCCAAGCCAGGAACGCGGGATACATGAGGTAAGCGCAAGCGAGCGCAGTAATAGTTCCGGCAACACCTCCGATTCCGAGTTCCCGCGTAGGTTTTGCGGCGACAATTAAAAGGCTCGCAAAACCGAGTGATGAGCAAACCATCGACCAGAAGGACGCCGGAAACGTCATGCGACTTGCCTGTTTTGCGAGGCAGCGGCCATCGCTGACGTTGTTGTCTTTGTCGCTGGCGAGTGTCTGCCAGTTAAATGTCATAAAAACGAGATGCGAAAGCGTGACGACGTACACGATGGTGGTGATGTTGGTGGTCAGGATTCCGATCTTTTGCCCGAAGATGGCCTGCAAGAGGAGGGTGTTGGCTGTTGGATTGGAAGATGCGGTTGATCCGGGCTTCCTGACGGAATTGGGGGTCGTTGGAGGAAAAGAAGAAGTTGGCTCCGACCTGGGGTTGAGATCTACGAAGAAGGCGAGCGCACAGGAGCAGGAGTGTTATGGCCAGCATCCAGTAGTGTTGCTGACTTAGTAAATTTGCTGTGGATTGTCGCTGCTCTGGTTCGCGGCCCATGCACTCAGGAGTTGCGGGGACAGGAAAAGGTGACTGGCAGAGTGGGTTGTGGGCCCAAGGGAATTTTCAGGGCTAATTTTGCGAATTTGCTGGTCAACGTGGCGCCCCACTTTTCTGATTCCGCCACCATACCAGCCCGTGAAGCTACTGTAGCGACTGCAGCCAGCGGCGGATCATGGTTTTGGCAGCTTCGTCCAGTTCGTCGTCTTCAAGGCGCACTTGTCGTGTGTGAATCTCTAGTGTCTTGTCAGGGTCACCCAGGCGCTTGTCGTCGCGAAAAGCCTGGAGCTGCACGATAGGGTTGTCCGGTTCGTCTACGGCACGGACAATCCAATCCTTATACAGGCCGCTTTCGTGGCCTATGAACCGCTGAATGGCGTCGCGCTTCGGGGTGTGGGTTGTTTCCATGGAAGTTTCTGAAGTGAAGACAAGCGCCAGTGTGCATTGTTACGGGGAAACAGCAGGTTTGTGGAACTCGTCCTCCAAGTGGAGGCGAGCTTTTATGGATCATATCGATGTCCCGGCGGAACAGGTTGTGCCGATGGAGACGATTGTGGAAGGCGTGCAGGGCTTGCGCATCACTTTTGTGAATGTGTTTTCCATCCGTCACGCAAGCGGTGGCTGGACGCTCGTGGACGCTGGCGTTCCAATGAGCGAGAGCGCGATTCGAAGCTGGGCGAAGCGGGAGTTCCACGAAGGGCCGCGCGCGATTGTGCTGACGCACGGACATTTTGACCATGTCAGCGCGGCGCGGGGACTGGCGGAAGAGTGGAATGTGCCGATTTATGCCCATGAACTTGAATTTCCCTATTTGACCGGGCAGAAGGAGTATCCGGCTCCGAATTCGGGTGCAGGAGGTGGCTTGATGTCGCTGCTGTCGCCTATTTATCCGCGTAAACCGCTTGATTTGGGCGATCGCTTGCGGCCGTTGACCGAACTGGAAGGGTGGGAGATTGTGCACACGCCGGGGCATACTCCTGGGCATGTTTCTTTGTTTCGGCCAAGTGACAGGACGCTGCTGGCCGGAGATGCGTTTTGCACGACCAAGCCGGAGTCGTTTTTTGAAGCGGCAGTGGCGCAGCAGCCGGAACTGCACGGACCGCCATCCTACTTCACCTCAGATTGGGAGGCGGCGCGCCGTTCGCTACAGCGGTTGGCGGAACTGCATCCCTCCGTGGTTGCGCCGGGACATGGAAAACCGCTTTCTGGGCCGGCCGTGGCGCCAGGATTAGCGCAACTGGCCTTGCATTTCAATGAGATCGCAGTACCGGAGAACCGGAAAGTTGGGGCTGTATCCTAAAGGCCAAGTATTTGTTCTTTTTATAGTTTTATTCACTTGCATAAAAATGGCTTCTAGGCTAACCTGATCTCAGACCAAACTAAGCTGATGCTTTACCGGGCTGAAGCCGCTGTGCGGTTGTCGTGTATGAATCGACTTCAACCAGTCGTAGCGCTTGTCGTAGTAGTCCTTAACGGGACTGCCTGAGGCGCCTCACGAGTTAAGAATTGAGGGCCGCTGGCAGACTACCAAATCAGCCGGTTGGCCCTTTTTCCTTTCTAAGCCGAATATTCTTTTAAAATCAAAAAAAACCATGTCGTCTAATTCTTTGTCTGGCGCCAACATCCTCTTGAACTGCCTCTCGCGTGAAAACGTGGACTGCATCTTTGGATATCCAGGCGGCGTAACGCTGCCTCTTTATGACGCGATGTATGACCATCCAATAAAGCACATTCTGGTAAGACACGAGCAGAATGCGGCTTTTGCGGCGCAGGGTTATGCGCGGACCACGGGCAAGGTAGGCGTCTGCTGCGCGACCTCTGGACCGGGGGCCACGAACCTGGTGACCGGCCTTGTCGACGCGATGATGGATTCCATTCCCATAGTGGCCATCACGGGGCAGGTAACCAGCAAGCTGATGGGCAGCGATGCATTCCAGGAAGCGGATACCTTCGGTATTACGCGTTCGGCCACTAAACACAATTTCCTGGTGAAGAACATCAATGAACTGCCGCAGGTGGTGCACGAAGCATTCTACATAGCCTCGACGGGGCGGCCGGGTCCGGTGTTGGTCGACATCACCAAGGATGTTTTCACCGGACAGGCGCATTACGTGCCGGTGACCGAAATTCATCTGCCTGGTTACAAGGTTTATAGCGAAGGGCACGCCGGTCAGATACGACGCGCGGCGCAGATGATGTGGGAAGCGGAGCGTCCGTTCATTTATGCGGGCGGCGGAGTGATTGCGGCGAATGCAAGCGCGAGTTTGCGTGAGCTGGTGGAGTTGCTCGACGCTCCCACAGTTTGCACGCTGATGGGACTGGGCGCGCTGCCGTCTGAGCATAAGAACTTCATCAGTATGCCGGGCATGCATGGTAGTTATGCGGCCAATATGGGCATGACGGGCACCGACCTGATCATCGCGCTGGGCGTGCGTTTCGACGATCGCGTGACGGGCCGGCTGTCGGCCTTTGCGCCACACGCCAAAGTGATTCATGTGGATGTGGATCCGGCTGAAGTGGGCAAGAACCGCCATGCGGATCTGCCTATCGTGGGCGATGTGAAGAAGGTTCTGCCCAAGATGGTCGCGGAGCTGAAAGATCTGGCGCCGGGCATGCAGGGTAAGAACGCCGGCGCGCGGGAAGCGTGGCGCAACCAGATAGCGGCCTGGAAGAAGGAGCATCCGCTGACGGCGGAGCGTTCTGACAGTGAGATTAAGCCGCAGCACCTGATGGCGGAAATCGACCGCTTGTCGGGCGGCCAGGCGATTGTCACTTCGGACGTGGGGCAGCATCAGATGTGGTCGGCACAGTTGATCCGCTTCAACGAGCCGCGCTTGTGGATTAATTCGGGTGGATTGGGATCCATGGGATTCGGACTTCCCTCAGCCATCGGCGCGCAGTTTGCCCGGCCCGACAAGCTGGTGTTCGCAATTGTGGGCGACGGCGGATTCCAGATGTCGATCCCGGAACTGGCGACAATTGTGAATCACGCCCTGCCTATAAAGATTGTGGTGATGAACAACGGACATCTGGGCATGGTGCGCCAATGGCAGGAGTTGTTCTACAACAACCGCCTGAGCGAGGTCCTGTTGAGTTCGTTCCCGGACGTGGAGAAACTCGCCGGTGCCTATGGATTCAAAGGCCGCACGGTGAGTTCAGTGGCGGAAATGCCGGGTGCGTTGAAGGCTGCCGTGGATGAACCGGGTCCGTTCCTTTTGAACGTGATGGTTTCGCAGTTTGAGAATGTGTTTCCCATGGTGCCGGCGGGCGGCGCCATTAATGAAATGGTTCTGCGCCAGCCGCAGCCGGTGGAAGTGTAGACATGCAGCAAATTATTTCTTTACTGATGGAGAACAAGCCGGGCGCGTTGATGCGTGTCACGGGCTTGTTAAGCCAGCGCGGTTACAACATTGAGACATTAACTGTCGCGCGGACATCCGAACCGGGGCTGTCGCGCATGACCATTACGGTGGATGTGGAACCCCATATTCGCGCGCAGGTCATTAAGCAGATGAACAAGCTGATTAACGTCCTGCAGGCTTCGGATATGACGGACGGTCCGGCGGTGAACCGCGAGATGGTGCTGGTGCGGGTACGGCCAACCCAGCAGAGCCGCACGGCGATTTTGAAAGAAGCCGAAATCTTTCAGGCGCGCGTGGTGGATTCAACGGTGGAGGGATTCTGCCTGGAAGCTACCGGCGATCCGGAAAAGCTGGATGAGTTTATCGATGTGATGCGCAGCTACGGCGAGCTGGAAGTGACGCGGTCGGGCATTGTATCGGTGGCGCTCGATAACAAAAAGCTGCGCTTGTCGCCGCCAGTGCCGCGCGGCGCCAGTATGGATGAGGTTTTGGAGTTGCAGGAAGCTGAGTAGGCTTTCCCTGGATTGAAAAAGGAAGAAGATGCCAAAGAGATTTTACGAAAAAGACGGTAGCCTTGCTCCGCTGCAAGGAAAGACGGTTGCGATCATCGGCTACGGAAGCCAGGGACACGCCCATGCTTTGAATTTGCGCGATTCGGGTGTGAAGGTTGTGGTTGGTCTGCATCCAGGCAGCAAGAGCGCGGCGAAAGCGAAAGCCGCGGGTTTGCAGGTATTGAGCGCTTCCGACGCCGCCAAGGCAGCCGATGTGGTGATGATCCTGGTGCCGGATCACGTCCAGGGCGAGATCTACCGCGACGATATCGCCCCGCATATGACCAAGGGCAAGACGCTGATGTTTGCGCATGGCTTCAATATTCACTTCGGTGAGATTAAGCCGCCGGCTGATATTGATGTTTCCATGATTGCTCCCAAAGCCCCCGGACATCGCGTGCGTGAATTGTTCACCGAAGGGGTGGGAGTGCCGGCGCTGGTAGCAGTTGCGCAGGACGCCTCAGGGCATGCCTTGGAAAACGCGCTGGCGTATGCGTTTGCGCTGGGCTGCCTGAAGGCGGGCGTGATTGAAACCAATTTCCGCGAAGAGACAGAGAGCGATCTGTTCGGTGAGCAGGCGGTGCTGTGCGGTGGCGTCAGTGAGCTGATCCGGGCGGGCTTTGAGACGCTCACCGAGGCGGGTTATGCGCCGGAGATTGCCTATTTTGAGTGTTTGCATGAGTTGAAGCTGATTGTCGATTTGATTTACGAGGGCGGCTTGGGTTACATGCGCTACTCGGTTTCCGATACGGCCGAATATGGCGATTACACCCGCGGGCCCCGTATTGTGACAAGTGAGACGCGCACGGAGATGAAGCGGATTTTAAGCGAGATTCAATCCGGTGAGTTTGCGCGCCGCTGGTTGAAAGAGAATCGCGATGGACGCGCGCAGTTTCTGGCGATGCGTGAACATGCCAAGGATCAGCCGATTGAGAAGGTTGGCGCGGAGTTGCGGTCGATGATGCCATTTTTGAAAAAGCGCAAGGAAGCTGGCGTTCCGGAAGAGGTTGTAGTCGGAGCTTAGGCACAGCGCCCTCCGTCAGTGAGCGGCATACCTTTTTGTCTTGGCAGGGGGCCTCATTTAGAGGCCCCTTTTTTGTATTGGAGAAGAACCATTGGTTAGGCGGTGTCAGCCTCACCCACTCAAATCCCGCACAATAGGCCCCGCAAACTCACTCGCCCTACGCGGTCGACTCGACGGATCAAACTCCAACGCCCGAGCCACCATCTCCTTCGACTCCTGCGAAAGCGGAAACTCCGATCCCTCCAGAATCTCCAAAACCCGCCTCGGTAAATCCAACGCAACATTCGGCAAGCGCTGCGACAGCCGCACCCCACCCAGCATCTCCATCAACACCTTCGCCAAACTAAACACATCGCTCGAAGGCTCCGCCTAGGAGCGAAGGTAGTTCGTCCCGGTCGTCCGCTCTAATGTCCGCTTCGATGACCATATAAAATAGCCATCAAATGGCTTTTTATCAGGTATATACGAAGTACTAAAGGGTCGCACCGACCGCATCAAAGTCCGCTTGCATGTCCGCACTCACCAGCGAGGCAAAACCCGCTTCCACTCCGAATCCACATGCTTCCGCATCTCCGCCTCATCATCCCGCTTGCGCAACGGAATCGCCGCATACCGCTCCCGCCCGCGCGCCACCTGATCATAATCCAGGGTCACCCCCAACCCCGGCTTCTCCTGAATCACCACCGCCCCGTTCACAAACGGCACCCGTCCACCCTCCACCACCTCATCCTGCGCCGTCTGCCACGGATAGTGCGTATCACAAGCAAACGTCAAATTCGGCGAAGCCGCCGCCACATGCGTCATCGCCATCAAACTCACACCCAGATGACTGTTCGAATGCATCGACAGCCCCATGCCCAGCACCTCACAAACCTGCGCCAGCGACTGCACCTGCCGCAAACCGCCCCAGTAATGCGGATCAGACAGAACAATCTGCACCGCATCCAGCGCCCGCGCCTTAGGAACATCGCTAAACCGCGTGACTGCCACATTGCTCGCCAGCGGAGTTTCAAGGCCCAGCGCCAGCAACCGCTTGCGAACCTCCGCCATCCCTTCCAAACCGGGACAAGGATCTTCCAGATAGCCGCCATCCGAAAGCTCATCCGCCAGGCTTTGCCCAACGCGCACCGAAGTCGCAACCGACCACGCGCAGTTCGGATCAATCCGCAGCGGAACCTTCGCGCCAAACTCCGCCCTTAGCGCTTGGATGGTCGCAATCTCCTCGTCCGGCGGCAGCACCCCGCCCTTCAACTTAATCTCCTGAAATCCATACTGCGCAATCATCTGCCTGCATTCACGCACCGCCGCTGCCGCATCCAGAACCTCGCCGTACTCGTCCTCACCGCCATGCTTATAGAAAAGATAAGCCGAGAACGGCACACGGTCCCGCACCCGCCCGCCCAGAACGTCGCAAACCGGCTTACCCACGGCCTTGCCGATGATGTCGAGGCACGCAATCTCAATCGCCGCGAACGTCCGGTTATTCTGGTCCAGCGGATTTTCCCCCGGCACAAGCCAGGTTTGCGTGCTGTCGCCCGCTCCCGAATCCTTACCGCACATCAAC
This sequence comes from Bryobacterales bacterium, assembly GCA_003163855.1. Classification (GTDB taxonomy): domain Bacteria; phylum Acidobacteriota; class Terriglobia; order Bryobacterales; family Bryobacteraceae; genus Bog-105. The sequence continues at coordinate 31,122 of PLRJ01000217.1, forward strand.
TGATGCAGACTAGCCAGTTGAAACGGATCGCGCCCAAGTACCTGCGCCCTCGCCGCTTCCAACGCCGCCAGCGGAGCATCGCCCCCATACGTCTCCGCCACGCCGCTGATCCCTTCATCCGTCTCGATCTCAACAATCGTACGCAGTGCAAACGGCGCATGCAAACCATACGAACTCCGCAGCGGCGGATCTGCAATCGCGATAGGGTGAAGTTTTAATGCCGAGATTTTCATGTGAAGTTCCTGAGCTTCCTTAACTTACCCCTTGCGGCGGGATGTACGGCCGCTTGGGCGGAAGCGGCATTTCTACGAAAGAGTAACGGCTAAGCTTCGCAGCCTCGACGGCAGCCGTCATCCTGACTATGTGCTTGCGAACGATCGACCAATCGTTCGAGCCGAGAACCACAAGGGCAATTTTGCGGCCTGTGAGGTTTTGTTGATACGCCAGGTTCTGGTCGGCCGTGACCATCAGGTCGAAATGGGCTTCTTCGGCAGCTTTCAACAAGGCGCCGTTTCTCAGTTCTTCCCATTCCATGTCAGGCGCAGTTACCACTTCAGGACCAGCTCTGCGCAGAAGTTTTCGGACACCGACAGGTACGTTCTGATCAAAGAGAATGCGCAACCTGGCGGACCTTTTCAGCGTAGGCTACAATCGCGCGGACATCCTCCAGCGGCAGGCTGAACTGGTAAGCGATCTCTTCGTCCGACACTTCGGAATCGTGATTTTCCACCACCGTATCGGCGGACACACGGAAGGCTCTGACAGTGGGGACGCCACCGAGTTTTTCCGGATCGGTTTGGACGATAGGGCATTGAGACCAGTCGATATCGGTCATAACTCTATTCTCCTTCTTTTCGGATTGAAATTTAAGCCGCAGTCATGTGATAGTTTTCTCCTGTCGAACTAAATGAACCGTCGAACGTTTTCTAAACTAGCAGCCACCACCGCCGTCGCCGCCTCCACCAACCTCCACGCCGCTCCAACTCCAACCCCGCCAGGCCGCATGAAACTCGGCACCCAGCACCAATCCAGCAACGAAATCCTCCGCATCCTGGCCGCCCTCGGCGTCACCCACATCTGCAGCGATCTCCCCTCCGCCAAGTTCGATGAAGCCTGGTCCGTCGAAGGCCTAACCAAACTCCGCGAGCGCGTGGAGAGCTTCGGCATCACCCTCACCAGCGTGCCGCTGCCCATGAGTTCCAGCTACATCACCAAGGCCGAAAACCCCGCCATCATGCTGGGCAAAAGCCCCGAGCGCGACCGCGAAATCGAAAACATCTGCACCATGATTCAAAACTGCGCCCAGGCCGGCATCCCCATGGTGAAGTACAACATGACCATACTCGGCGTAGTCCGCGGCGCGCCCACCCCAGGCCGCGGCGGAGCCAAATACAGCACCTTCGTCTACGACTCCACGCCCCAGCAGCCGCCCCTGACCGAGGCCGGCGAGGTCTCCGCCGACATGATGTGGGAGCGCATTACTTACTTCCTAAACCGCGTCGTCCCCGTAGCCGAACAGAACAAAGTAAGAATGGCCTGCCATCCGCACGACCCCGGCATGCCCGCCGATAAAGGCTTCCGCGGCGTCCACCGCGTACTCGGCAGCGTCGAAGGCCTCAAACGTTTTATCCAAATCAACGAAAGCCCCTACCATGGCTTGAACTTCTGCCAGGGAACCGTTTCCGAAATGTTGCAAAATCCAAGAGTGGAGATTCTCGACGTCATCCGCTACTTCGGCTCACGCAAGAAAATCTTCAACGTGCATTTCCGAAACATCCATGGAGGCTTTTTGAACTTTCAGGAGACCTTTCCCGACGCCGGCGATGTCGACATGCTGGCCGCCTTGCGCGTCTATAAAGAGGTCGGTTACGACGGCATGCTCATGCCCGATCACGTGCCCATCATTGAAGGCGATCCCGGCGGACGCCAGGCATTTGCCTTTGCCTATGGCTACATTCGCGCCTTAATGCAGGCGGTGGGTGCTTAGTGAATCAAGCCGCACGTTCCTACGTCGCCAAATTGCGCGGTGTCTTCGGTTTTCCCGTCACTCCTTTTAAGCCCGATCTCTCACTCGACCTTTCCTCTCTCGAACGCAATGTGGACGAAATGGCTGCCCACCCCTTCTGCGCCATGGTCGCGGCGGGGGGAACCGGCGAACTCTATTCGCTCACTCCCGCTGAAACGGAAGCCGTCGTCGCTTGCAGCGTGAAAGCGGTTCGCGGCCGCATGCCGGTTGTCGCCGGCACCGGCTTCAACGCAGTCCTAGGTGCCGATATCGCCAAACGCGCCGCCAACGCCGGCGCCAACTGCATCCTGGCGCTGCCGCCTTACTATGTGAACGCACCGGAAGAAGGTCTGTTCGCCTATTACGAAGCCATCGGCAAAGCCACCGACCTGCCCCTCATGGTCTACAGCCGCGACTGGGCCGTCTTCACTCCGAACATGGTCGCTCGCCTCGCCGAACGAGTGCCAACCCTCGTTGCTTGGAAGGACGGCCAGGGCGACGTCCGTAAATACCAGCGCATCATGGAAGCCAGCGGCGACCGGCTCGCCTGGTTCGGAGGCCTCGGTGACGATTGCGTTCCCGGCTACTTCGCCATCGGTGTCCAGGCCTATACATCCAGCATTTCGAACATCGCTCCGAAGCTTTCGCTCGCCCTCGCCGAAGCCGGCGAAGCGCGCGACTTCGTCAAGCTGAACGAACTGATGAAGCGCTACGTGAACCCGCTCTATGCCTTTCGCGAACGCCTGCGCGGCTACGAAGTCGCTGCCATGAAGGAAGCGATGGAGATGCTCGGACTCCCCGCCGGCGGCGTTCGTCCCCCGCTGGTCAACTGCCGTGAACAGGACAAGCCGGAACTCCGCGCGCTCATGGAGATCTATAAGGAGATGCGATGAAGCCCATCCTTCTGTTGGCGCTTTCCGTCTTCGGCCAATCGTGGATCGTGCCGAATCCAGCCGATTGGAGCATCACCAAAGAAGGCGGCACCGATGTTCTTCACTTACTGGTAGGCCGCGAACCTCTGCCCGGTCCGCGCAAGCCTTACCAGTTCGCCCTCGCTGAAATGAAGCCGGTGTCCAAAGCAACGCTCGAAGCCGACGTCATGCCGACGAAACGTTCGTTGATGATCGTCTACGCCTATCAGGACGCCGCGCATTTTGACTACGTGCATTTCTCCACCGACACCGGCGTCAAGCAACCCGTCCACAACGGCGTCTTTCACGTCTACGGCGGCGAGCGCGTCCGCATCAGCGCCACTGACGGTCCACCCGCCTTCTCCTCCATCAATCACTGGTTCCACATCAAGGTTGTCTGGGATGGAGAAACCGGCGCCGTCCAAGGCTTCGTAGACGGCCAGCCCGTGCCTGCCCTCCACGCCGTGGATCTAAGCTTGCGCGAAGGCCGCTTCGGCATCGGCTCTTTCGATGAGACCGGGGACTTCAAGAACGTAAAAATCGAGAACTAAATCCAACTCTTACCGAAAACGAATAGCCCCTCGGGGACATTCCGGGCTCGTCGTCCGATTTCTACCCGAGTCGGAACCGCAGGCGTGTCCCGACTACCGTCCGGCTGCTAATTGTTCTTCTTCCAGAACCCCCGGCGCCGCAGGAATTGGGAGCCAAAACCGGAACCAAAACCGAACCAAAGCCGGAACGGACGACATTATTTTCAAGAATGCGCTCTCGGTACTCTCTGGATTTAAACCCCTCTCACGGCCGAGCACGGGCATTCGCAAAAGTCCGCATAACACCTAATTGCCGCGCAACCCAGTGCCTTCAGCGATTGCGCGCAATCGCGCCAGTGTCTCGCGCTGATAGTCGCCAAAAGCTCCGGAGCACTCGGCCTCTGCCAGTGCAATCTTCGCTTCAGCCCTACTTCTCTCTCCGTTCAGAATGTGAACTAGAGCTTGGGTGCAGAGGCGAGGCACAGTAGTAGCCAGCAGTTCGGGTTTAACGTCATCCAGTTTCCGCGTTGCGTCTTGAGGATTTTCTTTCCAGGCCAAATCGAAGCATGCGGATGAGGCAAGAGCCGCGTTCTTAACGGCGGGTACACAGTATTGTGCAAGCTCGGCAAGCCGATCGTACCAGGCGCCGGCAGATGCAAAATCTTTTCTATCCAGGCACCAGCTACCGATTACGCTGGCACGAACCACCGCGCCTAAGCTGTCAGTCGCGGGCTCAGCGGCGGCGCTTATTAAATCTAATGGGAAATCGCGCGGGCGCGCCCTCTGCGACAATCCGGACAGCCGAATGGTCGTAACCCTTTGTTGAAGCTCGGGATCAGCGGTCAAAAGGGCAAGACAAAAGCGCGCCCCATTCCACACGCGCGCGCTCCTCGCATTAGGGACCAGCGACAACAGCCCCGCTGCGAACCCGAATAGCGTCGCCGCTGCGAAGTAATTTCGGAGCGAGGCGCTCCCGGAAAGATGCATGTACGCCAGGAGCGAGATCGCAGCAGCGGCTAGAAGTGAGAGAGGCGCCGCTGCCAGAATGACGGATAGTCGCCATCCGGGCGAGCGAGCGTCGCGCGGGACCGATGTGACGGAGGAGTGCCAGAAAGTCTTGGCCATCCCGATTCGCCAGCGCTTTCCTGAACGCGTAAGCCGCAGGGGACCCAAGGCGACCGCCGTGGTTTTCCACCCGGTTACTGTTGACGCGAGGATCTGTCCTAGCACTTGGAAGATTAACGTGAATGCAACGCCGCCGATAGTCAGTAATAGTCCAAACGGCCGAAACGAACTGATCGAACTCAGGAAATTGGTGAGTTCGTTGTGTCCCATCGATCTCAGCACTCCAGCCAGCACGCCCAGACCTAAGCCGACTCCGAAGCCAACCCACACAATGCTGAGGTCTGGCGCTTTGGGTTTGGGGAAGTCAACCAGCGGAGGAAGGGGAGGATTTATGGGAAGCACCTGCGAATCGGACACTCCCGCCAGCATACTCGTTCGGAACGATCCTTCGGCAAGCACGCCATCAATCTCTATCGGTGAACTAAACCGCTTCGCG
>PLRJ01000044.1 GCA_003163855.1 Bryobacterales bacterium
TCCACGCGCGTGCATCCTTTCTGCACGAAGAGTGCCAGGGGAGGCGTGCGGCGAAAGGGGGATTTTGGCTGCAGGTGGCTGATTCGGCGGGAGAAAAAATAGTTGAGGTGGCGGTCACTCAGGATTTCGGGTGAGTTGCGGGGGTGGGAGAAAAGCGTGGCGGGATGGGGTGAGTGGATTTTGCGAAACGAATTATTGGTGGGTTCGATTTTGCAAAAAATGCGCGTAAGGGTTGCGATATTGCGAATAAAAGGCGAAGCCGCCATGCCACCGGCGAATTTTGCGTGGCCGATGAGGTTGCCAGTAAGATCAAGGCAGTGAAAACGATAAGGCTTTCCACGATGTTGAGATCAGCACTGCGATCTTTTAAGAAAAACGCGCAACACGGTGGCTGTGTCCGTCGCTCGTACTGTGTGGCACCTTGCGGTGCAGCGCTAGCATTTCTTGCTGTTTCCTTCGCACAAGGCCAGACTGCGCCCACCCTTAAGGATGCGTACCGAGGGCTGTTTAGAATCGGCACAGCCGTGAACGCGGCGCAGTTCGAGGAACGCGATGGGCGCGGCGATGCCATTATTGAAGCGCAGTTCAACACCATCAGCCCGGAGAACGCGCTGAAGTGGCAGAGTGTGCATCCGAGGCCGGACAGTTACAACTTCGATCTCTCCGATCGTTACGTGGCCTTTGGCGAGAGGTACAAGATGTTCATCGTCGGGCACTGTCTTGTGTGGCACAGCCAGGTGCCGCAGTGGGTCTTCCGAGATGTTGAAGGCAAAACGCTGACGCGTGAGGCGCTGCTGGAGCGCATGCATGATCACATCCGGACGGTCGTTGGCCGCTATAAGGGGCGGATAGGCGGATGGGATGTGGTGAATGAAGCGCTGAGCGAGGATGGAACCATGCGACCGTCGCCATGGTACAAGATCATCGGCGACGACTATATTCTGAAGGCCTTCCAGTTTGCGCATGAGGCGGACCCAAGCGCCGAACTTTACTACAACGACTACTCACTGGAAAACGTGGCGAAGCGAAAGGGCGCCGTGGCGTTGATTCGCAAGCTGAAAGCAGCAGGCGCCACGATTACGGGCGCCGGTTTGCAGGGGCATGTCAGAATTGACCGTCCGGACGCCCAGACGGAGGCGGAAACAATTGAGGCGTTTGCCGCGCTAGGTATTCGCGTGAATATCAGCGAGTTGGATGTGGATGTTCTGCCTCGCACGATTCGCACCGACTCCGCCGATGTCAGTGAGACAGCAACAGGCACGGCACAGTCGAATCCTTATACTAGCGGTCTGACGGAGGAGATGCAGCAGAGGCTCGCCAAGCGCTATGCGGAGCTATTCGGTGTCTTTGTACAGCACCATAGGGTGATGGGGCGGGTGACCTTTTGGGGAGTGACTGATGGCGATTCGTGGCTCAACAACTTTCCCACGCGCGGACGTACAAATTATCCATTGCTGTTCGACCGCGATGGCAAGCCGAAGCCGGCTTTTGCCGCAGTTCTGGAGGAAGCAAAAACAGCGCTGCGCCTGAGTTGGAGGGGAGCAGGGAATTGAGATCGGTAGTGACGCGCCGGACGGCGGTAGCACCGATCGGCACTCCCATAGTGTATCCGTGTCCGTTCACTCCGGGATTCATTCAGGACAACAGGCGAACAAGCAGAGGATTCACCTCTAGACGCCTGGCTTGAACATCGAGGTACTGCCGGTTGAGATTGTCGCCTTGTACGCGAACCAAATTGACAAGATCGTTCCACTGCCGTTCAGAAACGTTCCCTCCTTCGTGATACCAAAGGAGCTTGGCAAGCAGAATATCCTCCGCGGAAACCACGCTGACGGCAACGGGTTCGCCGCCCAATAACTCGGTCGCCGCTAAACGGCGGTGCACCAGTTGCTCGGAACCAAGCGGGTGTCGCGATGCCACGAATAAATCAATCTTGAGGCTCGATTCAAGGTGAATTACATTAAACGACGAACCTCGTTCAACGGCTTCAAGCATTGCGAACTCGTCGATGTAAAAACAGGGGGCAAGAGCATTGAAGAGTTCCTTAATTCGACCGGCATGCAGGTCGATTACGACGTCGATACCCTGAGTCGCCCGCGCCACGCCATGGAATGAGCTGGCGAAGCAGCCCCCGACGGCATAAATGATGCCTAGCTGGTCCAGTGTCTGGAAGAGGGTAACAGCAGCCTCGCGCAGGCTACTCATGCGCAGCGGGATCCCAGCCATAAGCCCGGATCATTAACTCACGTGAAACTCGGCTGGCCACTGCGCGAAGGAACACCTCGCGCTCGCCTGCTTGCGGATAGTGACGCCGGATGCCGGCCTTGACCGTTTCCAACATGCCTTCGCTGAGGTCGAAAACGTCAATCAGCTTTCGGCACCCGGGCCTTTTCCGTTGGATCTCATAAAAGACCGACAATGCTTCCGGGGAGGTGTCGCGGATGAAATCCAGGTCGGCGTGCGGCTGATCGGTCATACGGATGGCAGAAGGATAACATGCCTCCAGGCCTTGCTGCTCACCCAGGTTCGCAGCCGCGCCTGGCTACTCATCCGTCATCTGACGAAGGTATCCGTGGCGCTAACGGTCGATCTGGACTAATCCAGTGGGCGCAGGCGAAGGAGCGGGTTCAGACCAGCGCAGACCCTCGCCTTTTTCGAAAAACTTACCTACTGTGCGGCCGACAGCAAGTGACGCCTTTACGAGGTGGCGGGCGTGCAGCGGTCCCGCGACGCGAATGCCTCCGACCCAGTGAAAACCGACGCTAGCGGAGCAGCCGCATTCGGCGCAATTTGGTTTGCCGCCAAAGACGCAAGGCTCTACGCGGGTCGTAAGGTCGGCTGTGTAGTTCACCGAGAGCTTCGAGAAGATGCACTCCGCCGGGCTTTCCGGAGGGTTGAGAAATGCATTGACGATGCCGTTATGCATGGTCAGCTTGGGGAATCGCCGGCCGTTCTCGCGGAAATAATCGGCCATACGCAAGCGGCTTTCCGGGGTCAATTTCTCCGGAGACTCTTCATCGATCTGTGGCGTGTAGGTGCTGATCCAGATATTCCTGACTTCGGGCCGGGCGCTCCAGAATTCGAGGTACCGATCCATATAGCCTGCCTGTTCGATGTTGCGCCGCACGATGGTCCAGTGCACATTGACAGTGTGACCTTCGATGTTGCGAAGAATCCGGTCGTAGGTGGCGGGCTTGCGGCGGATGTCGTGATCCTCGGGGTTGCCGTCCACCGACACCGCGATTGTGACCTTTGGGAGATTCTTCCATTCCCTGGGAAGCGGAATCACTCCACTGGTGACGAGCAGCGCATTGATGCCACGGCGGCTTAGTTCGGGCAGAACACGGTCCAACTCACGATGGCGCATCATCGGCTCGCCACCGACGAGCGAGACATGCAAGGGCTGATGCTTATCAATCAACTGGAAAATGCGAGTAACCAGCTCGTCTCCACGAAAGTCGCTGAGCGAATTCAAGTTCGGAGCGCCCTCACCCAAGTGCGAATCGCCGTAGGCATAACAGCCGGGACACTTCAGGGGACACTCGCGAGTGATCTCGATGGAAAGCATGGGGATGTTACCAGCTAGTATTTTTCCCCAGGACTGAAACGCATTAATCGGCTTCATGACTGATGTGTTTAAGACGCTGCCGGGTCCTGTAACGGTTCAGTTAGGTGTAGTGGTGCCTTTTCTCACGCCCGACGTTTAGTTAAAGACCCAGCCGAGACTGACCTCGTAAGTTCGAGGAGCTACGAAGTGAGTTCCGCTGAAGGTGGATAAGAAGTTATAAAGTGCGTCTTCGTTGGTGAAGTTGAGAACGGTGAACTTAAGCGTGGTCTTTAATTTTTCTTTGTGGAAAAGATTGTCCGTGCCAACGCCGGTGTCCAGAATATTTCTGGCCGCAATGCGCGGGGGATTGTGATCTGCATTGAAAGTTCCGGCGGCGGGGATAACTACTCGCGTAGCACCATAGTTGCCCGAGCATGATGTGATGGGAGTGACTACGGTCGCCACCTGGCTTCCACAGTAGAACCCGATGGCGGCTTGTTCGTCGGCGGTCAATGCCAGCGCATCCTGCAGGTCTGTCACGGCACCGGCCACTTCGCCACTATCGAAGCGCCACGTGAGCATCACCCACAGACCGTCTTTGGAGTGCTGGTAGCGCAGGAAGGTGGTGGATTGAAAAGCCTGGTCGTGATCGATGCGAAAGACACTGGTGTCCAGGGGCGAGTTGAATACAAGTCCTCCATCTTCGGGGCCGAAGAAACGGGCGCGCGTGTGACCCAGCGTTGTGTAAGCCTGAAATCCGTGAATGTTGGAAGTGGAAAGACGGGCGGAAACACCATCAATCTTCGACTGACGCCACTCAATAGGAAAGGCGATGGACGTATTAAAGAGCGTGTCGAAGTCGAAGGCGTCTTTGGTGAACTTCCAAAAATAACTGGCGTCGACCTGCAAATATTTGCCCAGCGCCTGTTCGAGTCCAACGCTAAATTGATTTCTGTGACCGGGGCGCAGCGGCGTGGATCCGAATGCACCGAACACATTGGAGGCGAGACCGCCCGCGCCGGTTGTGCTGGAGAGCAGAAGATTCTCGTTGTAGGGTGTTTCCATGGCGCGCGTATAGGAGGCGCGGAAAACGGTGCCGGTGGGCTTGAACAGATAGGAAATACCGAAGCGGGGCTGCAGCAGATTGTCTGTGGTTATTCCTTCGTAATCGTCGAAGCGCAAGCCAAGGCTCAATGTCAGGTTCTTCTTGATGGTGATGGCGTCCTGCGCGTAGACGGTTTGTTGATTGATGTTGCCCTTGTCGTGAAATTGAAAGAGCTGGCCGCCGCGGGTCAGATCAAAGGGAATCAAACCGGGCGAAAAACTGTTGTTTACCAGGTAGCCCGCACCGCCGCACTGGCTGGTGCTGACAATGGCCGGATTGGTAACCGCATCGCCACCCGCGGTGAGACAAACCGCGTTGAAAGCGGGATCGGTAATGCCGAGGGAGAAGTTTTCAGCCAGGCGCGTCTGGCGAATGTCCATCCCGACTTTAAGGTTCTGCACGGCGTTGGCATAAGAAAGATCGGCACGTGTGCCCCAATTAGTCAGGTGCCGGTTCTGACTGATAGTGGCAGGCGTATCGGCGAAGACATTGCCGCTGGGATAGTAATCAATACGATCCTGGCGTATGTACGGACTGACGGTCAGTAACACCGAGGGGCTAAATGTGTGCTGCCAACCCAGCGAGAAATTGAACGTTTTCGCCTGCTGACGCTGGTCCTGATCCAACTCATCGTAGGTGTTGGGAATCTGGAACCAGTTGCGTGCCCCAAAAATATCCAGGTGAAATGAATTATCGTTGTTGGGCTGGTAATCGACGCGGTCGAAAATCGTTTCATTGTTGCCCTTGTCGTGAAAGGGCGTGAACTCCGGACTATCCAAGAATCTGCCACTGCGGCTGGTATTGACCACCAGGAAATTGCCAAACTTCGCACTACCGGTTCCGAGCGTTGCTTCTTCACCTATAGTCCCGAACGATCCATAGTGGGTATCGAAACTTGCCGTCGATTTCTGCCCCAGACCCGAGCGCGTCACCGCATTTACTACCAGCGATGTTTTGTCTCCGAACTCAGCCGAAGGAGCGCTGGTGACAATTTCCATACTTTGAAATGCGTTGGCCGGAAGCTGAGTGGAGAAGGTTTTTGACTGCTGATCGCTAATCTGCTGTCCGTCCACAACGTAAGAAGTCTCAGCATGGTCGCCTTGCGGGTGAAAGAAACCATTGGAATCGGCCACCACTCCGCCGGAGGAGAGTGTGATGGCATCGCTTAAGCCCTGGGCCGATCCGCCGCTTGGCAGATTGGCCAGCATGCCTTGTGTGACATCGGTGTGGGAAGAGGGAACGTTCTCGACGGTGTCAGCAGAGGCCGTTACCTCAACCGTCTGCTTATCGCTGGCGAGCGCTAACTGGGCGGGAATTTGCAGTGGCACCGAGGTGTGCACGGCCACCGGTTGGCGAAAAGCAGCAAAGCCCGGACTGCTGACAACCAGGCCATAAGAGCCTAGCGGAACGTTAGTGAAGATGAACGTACCATCGGCGCCCGTCTGCTTCTCCTGGTTGAAGTTGGTGACACCATTGCTGAGAGTGACATGCGCATTCGCGACGGCCGCTCCGGATTGGTCGGTTACCGTACCTTGCACAGTGCCGCCGCTGCCGCTGGCCTGGCGGCCGCCCGGATCGGCCATAGCGATGACGGCTAAACCCAGAAATAAAGCAAATCTACTAAGAAAAAGCACGAAGTTCAGACCCTTCTACACGAACATTTGAGGCGGCAGCGTTAACCGCGTACTAGACATAGATGGCTCGCTCCCTGAAGCCGTTCGCTTCGCTCTCCGCATAACGGCTGTATGAAGGAGCCGCGAGGGAAGCAAACATCAGGGCGAGCAGACAAACAGGCGCAAGGCAACGCAAGGACGCACTCCGGCCTTGGCATTTAAGTATGTTTGTCACCTGTTGATGAGTATACGTAAATATCTGGTTTATAGTTACTGGTGGCTTGAACAGGCGCCGTGTTGGAAACAGAAGGTGACAAAAATGTTTGGCCTAGCTAAAATAACACCTATGCAGTCTGAAAACACTTCGAAAACAACACGCAAATCCGCTAAGGCAAAGACATTAGAAACGGTGGAAACCCCTAAAGCGGAAGTAGTCCAAAAAAAGCGCGCAACGAAGTCTTCCCCGATGAAGTCATCCGCTTCTAAAACGAGCGCCGCCTCCCCAAAACATCACCACTCCGCAGCACCGGAAAAAGTCAAAGCAGTTAAGCCTATTGCATTAGCCGAGATTGCAGCAGAAGCCACCACTGTTATAGAGGAAAGAGAAATCGGCCACGAGGACATAGCCCGGTTAGCTCATTCGTTCTGGGTAGCTCGCAATTACGCTCCCGGATCGCCCGATGAAGACTGGCTGCGAGCGGAAAAAGAGCTGGCCGTCAAGTAAATAACAGCCGGACTAACCAAGACGCGCCACTGTTCGTCCAAAAATTGGGAACGGCTTACCAAGAGATTGGGGCCGTTCGTTCAATGATTCAATGGTAGTGGTGGTTTTCCCAATATGAGCGACCCGGTTGCGACTCCTGCGGATGCGTCGAGGCCACGATCCTCGCTGATTGCGACCATGGCGTGGTTCCGGGACTTGATGCTCTCGGTCCTGATCGCAGTCCTCGTAATCCTGTTCCTCTATCGCCCGGTGAAGGTGGAAGGCACCAGCATGATGCCAAGCCTTTACGACCAGGAACGGCTGTTCATCAATCAGTTCAGCTATAAGTTCGGGCTGGGCGAGATAAAACGCGGCGACACGGTTGTGTTCTGGTATCCGGAAGACACCACGAAGAGCTACATCAAGCGAGTGATAGGGCTGCCAGGCGATACGGTATCGGTGGAGAACGGCATTGTTCACGTAAACGGCCGAAAACTGGAAGAGAGCTATGTACCGGAGGAATATCGCGACGATCGCCCTTATGGTCCGAAGGTGGTTCCGCCGGATGAGTATTTTGTGCTGGGCGACCATCGCATTTCATCTAACGACAGCCGGGCCTGGGGATTCGTGCCGCGCAACTTCATCTACGGTAAAGCTGTCTTCGTGTTCTGGCCGTTCGACCGCTTGGGCACGGTCCATTAGCGAAGAGCGGGCAGCCCTGCGTTGCCCGCGGTTTAGCGTTTGCTAAAAAGCCAAAGCAACAAACTGCCAATTGCGCTTAAAGCCAGACAAGTCACCCAAGGGAAATAAACTGTCGTATTACGGCGCTGCCAAACAATATCGCCAGGCAAGCGGCCCAGCGGCACATTCATCCGCTGAAGCAGCAGCAACACCACGCCGATGGCGATTAGCAATACGCCAGACGCTATCAGAGTGCGAGGCAGATTCATAGCTCTATTGTGGGCCGAAGCGCTGCAAGGCGGCATCCAGACTCGTGAGATAAACTGACCTTTCGCCCATGAGTCAATTAAAAAGTTATCCGCCGAGTGACGAGTTTGTAGCGGCGGCCAACATCAAAAGCCGGCAGGAATACGACACGCTGTATACACAGGCGCAGGAAGATGCAGCAGCGTTCTGGGGTTCACTGGCGGAAAAGCAGCTTAGCTGGTTCAAGCCCTTTACGCAAACGCTGGATTGGCAGGCGCCTTTCGCCAAGTGGTTCGTGGGCGGCAAGATCAACGTTTCGTACAACTGTTTAGACCGGCATCTGGAAACGGATCGCAAGGACAAGCCGGCGCTGATTTTCGAAGGGGAACCGGGCGACGAACGGATCATCACTTACGCGGAATTGCACCGGCTGGTTTGCCGGCTGGCGACGGTGTTAAAGAACCTGGGCTACCAGGCGGGTGATCGCGCTGTGATCTATATGCCGATGATTCCCGAGCTTGCCATTTCTCTGCTGGCTTGCGCGCGACTGGGTATCACGCATAGCGTAGTGTTCGGAGGGTTCTCAGCCGAAGCACTGAAGGCCCGCACACTTGATCTGGATGCGCAACTAGTGATTACCGCCGACGGCGGTTGGCGGCGCGGCAAAGAAGTGCGTTTGAAAGACGCGGTTGACGAATCGCTGCACGATTGCCCTAACGTGCGGCATGTCCTTACTTATAAGCGGACCAACTCAGCCATCGCTATGAAGGATGGGCGAGATGTTTGGTGGCATGAACAGGATGCGTCGCTGGATGCAACGCGCGAGAGCACGCAGGCGGCGGAAACTTGTCCGGCCGTTGAACTCGATTCCGAACATCCTCTGTTTGTCTTGTACACCTCCGGAACTACCGGCAAGCCCAAAGGCATTTTGCACACCACAGCCGGCTACCTGCTGGGCGCGCAGATGACGATGAAGTGGGTGTTCGATCTGCAGGAGAAAGACATCTACTGGTGCACCGCCGATATAGGTTGGGTGACCGGCCACAGTTACGTGGTCTACGGACCTCTTGCCGCCGGCGCCACCAGCGTCATCTATGAAGGTGCTCCCGACTTCCCGGCTTTCGACCGTCTTTGGGATATTGTGGAACGCCGTAAGGTGTCTGTGTTTTACACGTCACCGACCGCGATCCGCGCGTTGATACGGCAGGGCAATCACTGGCCGGAGGCACACAATTTATCCAGTCTGCGGTTGCTGGGCTCGGTGGGTGAACCTATCAATCCGGCTGCCTGGGAGTGGTATCACAGCGTTATTGGCGGCAATCGCTGTCCCATTGTAGATACGTGGTGGCAGACCGAAACAGGCTCTATCATGATTTCGCCGTTACCCGGCGTAGTTACTTTGAAGCCTGGCTCCGCAACGCTTCCGCTGCCCGGCGTGGTGGTTGACATTGTGGACGCGCATGGCCGCCCGGCCGGCAACAACCGCGAAGGCTTCCTGATTATCAAACAGCCCTGGCCCAGCATGATTCGGAACATCTGGGGCGACCCTGAACGCTTCAAGGAGCAGTATTGGTCGCGAGTGCCGGGAGCGTACTTTACAGGCGATGCGGCCCGGCGCGACGATGAGGGCTTTTACTGGGTATTGGGCCGTGTTGACGATGTGATGAACGTCAGCGGACACCGGCTAAGCACGATGGAAGTGGAGTCGGCGCTGGTGCATCACAAGGCCGTGGCTGAAGCTGCCGTTGTCGGCAAACCGCATGAGATTACCGGGCAAGCGGTGTGCGCCTTCGTCACCTTGAAGAAGGGCGACTGGGATAAAGCTTCACTGGAAAAAGAATTGCGCCAGTGGATAGCGCATGAGATTGGACCTTTCGCGCGGCCTGACGAAATTCGCTTTACCGAGGCGCTACCCAAAACCCGCAGCGGCAAAATCATGCGCCGTCTGTTGCGGGAAATTGTGACGAATAATGCGGTGGCCGGCGATGTTACCACGCTGGAAGATTTATCGGTGTTGTCCCACTTAGCGGCGCTGCATGATGAAGATTAGCCAGCACCGCGTTTAAGGTCCGCCTGGGATTCAATCCAGGGCTGGGGACCGGGCGCGCCACCAGGATCCAACGAAGTCCGAAGAGTAGTTGTGTCGCTGCGGAAAAGTCATCGGACTAATCCTGCTTCACCAAATCTTTAAAAGATGCACTAAAGTCCAGACTCATTTTGGCCGATGAGGCCCGCATAGTGGTTTTGCTGCGCGCGAAGCCGCGATTTTAAATCTGGATATAACGTGGCGTCAAAAGCTTTCCCAATTCCGCACGATCAGGTGAACCGCATCCTGCTGATCGTTACCAGACTAAGCATGGGTGGTGCTCAAGCGCAGGTGGTTCGGCTGGCGAAAGAGCTGAAAGAGCGCGGTTGGCACGTGGGCGTGGTGTGCATGATCAAGCCGGCCAAGTGGGTCCAGGAACTTAATCATGACGGCATTGAAGTCTTCTCGCTAGGCATGATTGGTGGTGTGGCCGACCCGCGTGCTATCTTCCGTCTGCGCCGGCTAATTCTTGATTTCAAGCCTAGCG
Organism: Bryobacterales bacterium; assembly: GCA_003163855.1. Taxonomy (GTDB): domain Bacteria; phylum Acidobacteriota; class Terriglobia; order Bryobacterales; family Bryobacteraceae; genus Bog-105. The sequence goes on from PLRJ01000044.1 coordinate 10,469, forward strand.
TTGTGCATAGCCACACGGTGCATGCAAACCTGCTGGCGCGCGTGACACGCCTGTTCTGCCCGATGCCAGTGCTGATCTGCACCGCGCATAGTCCGCGCGAAACCTCAGAAAAGGGCGGCGCCACCTGGCATACGGAATTCCTGTATTCATTAACCGATTTTCTGGCAGACAGGACGACCATCATTTGTAAGGCGGCTTTCGATCGTTACGTTCAGGCAGGCGTTGTTCCGCCCGATAAGTTCGAGATTGTTCCCAATGGCGTAGATGTTCATCATTTTGCCCCATCGGCCAGCGCACGCCAATTGGCGCGGCGCGAACTAGGCCTCAGCGATCAGACATTTGCCTGGCTGGCGGTGGGCAGACTGGTCGAGCAAAAAGACTACATGACGCTGCTGCAGGCCATCGACCTGCTTCCCGACTGGGACTTTGTCGTTCTGATTGCCGGCGATGGGCCGCTTTTAGAAGCATTGAAAGCCGAGGCCTACAAACGCCGTTTGGACGATAAGGTCTGGTTCGTCGGCGCCCATGAAAATATTCTCAAGTTGTACGCGGCTTCCGACGCTTTTGTCATGTCTTCTGTCCTTGAGGGTCTCCCTGCTGCACTGCTGGAGGCTGCCTCCATGGGTCTTCCCGCCGTTGTGACCGGCGTCGGGGGCACAACTGAGATCGTACTTGATGGTGAGACCGGCTACGTCGTTCCGCCCTCGCAGCCTTTGCACTTCAGCGAGGCAATGGAGATGATGATGATGCTAACGCCTGAAGTCCTGACAAGTTTCGGGGCAGCGGCGCGAACTCACTGCGTCAATGGCTTTCGCTTTGAACTCGTAGCCGATCAGTGGATTGAGTTGTATCGGCGCTGCCAGTCGCGCATTCCAGATGAACAACATCAAAATACCGGCTTCGTTGTAGGCCCGGTGGCGCACTAAAGCGCCGCCCTGCTCGAACCGCTTCGGCTTTCTGGTGTTGATAGGGGCGTCGATATTACCGGCACCATTGTTCTCGATGTCAGATTCGGGCTGACGGAAAGTTCGAATGCACAACGGCTAGGGAGGATAATCCAATCGCAATCTCGGCAGCGACACTGGCATTACCCAAATGGCGATTCAAGCCCGATGTTTCGGCAGTGCCCTGGGAAGATTCAGCAGTCCGGATGAGCTTGTAGTTGATCCGGATCCGGCCGATCCGCAGAGTTGGAATCTCTACGGATATCATGCAAAAGGTCCGAATGGCGCGGACATCCTCAACGCCCGAGTTTGCCAAAACAAAGGCCGCTTGAGCTGGAAATCAGCCGCGAGTTGATATCGAATCTGAAAGTAAGCGCAAAGGGTGCGGCTGAGCTGCGCCTGAGCGGAACTCGCCTGCCCTTTCGGCGGGACGTCGACACTCGCGACCGTTTTGCGCGTGCTCGTTAGAATACTCAAGCTTGCGCCGCTGTTGTGTCAGCTTCCTGATGCATCGAGCTATCCGGAAACGAACCGATGCTCGCAACAATCGCAGATGCTCCTAACTAGTGTCACTATCTTTTCGAAGCTACCGTCTAGCGGTTATGCCGTGGAATCGTTTCGCGAAGATCGCCGCCGTAACATGCGCTTTCTCACTACCTTTGATGGCTCAATTCCGAGGTGCCATCGATGGAACAATCACCGATAGCAGCGGTGCTGCCATGCCGGCGGTCGCCGTAACTTGTACCAGTACCGAAACCCAGCGAAAAATTAGCGCGAGCTCCGATGCCAGCGGGGTTTATCACTGTCTGCAACTCGCACCCGGAACCTATACGGTTACGGCTGCTAAAAAGGGTTTTCAAGAGACGGCATCGCTCGTCACTGTGAACGCGGAAGCTACGCAGAGTCTAAATATCACGATGCAGACCGGAAAGTTGACCCAGGAAGTTACTGTTTCCGCCGATGTATCGCCCGCTATCGAGACGACTAACGGCGATGTGACTCGCGCCCTCACAACGCAGGAGATACTGAGCTTGCCGCAAGTAGGCCGCGATCCTTACGAATTGCTGAGGCTGACTCCCGGAATATTCGGCGATGGTGCGCGCAGCGGGGCCGGGCAGTCTGTGGCTCTTCCGAACTCGGGTGGCACTTCCGCTGCCGGCCCTGGCGGGTCCAACTTTTCGTTGTTCCAAGTGGAAAATCAGGTGCCTATCTCGGCCGACGGTCAGCGGATCACTGCCAACAACTACATGATCGACGGCGTCAGCGTGAATAGTTTGCAGTGGGGCGGTGCGGCGGTCGTCACACCCAATCAGGAGTCGGTGAAAGAAATTCGTGTGAACGCCAACGCGTATTCCGCTGAGTACGGGCGTAACTCGGGGGCGCAGATAGAAACCATCTCTAAGAATGGAACAGATCAGTTTCACGGCAGCGCCGTCTTCCTTTTACAGGACCCCAATTTCAACGCTTATAACAAGCCCTCGTTGCCCTCGATACCGGTCACCAGGGTAGACAATAACTTTCGTAACTACGCTGGAAGTTTGGGCGGCCCTATCAGGAAAGACAAGCTGTTTTTCTTCTTTTCGCTGGAGGGCATACACGAACACTCCACCAGTTTTCCGGTTGCCTACATAGAGACGCCGCAGTTCGACCAAGCCGTGTTAAGCGAGCGTCCGAACAGTATTGCCGCGAAGATCATCGGTACTCCCGGCAACACGCCTCGTGTAGCGGGGATTTTGCCCATCTCCTCGTGCCCCACCGGGCAGCTTCCTTATTGCCAGGTTGTCAATGGAGAACTGGACCTAGGCTCAATTGGCGGAACGCCAGGAACTTATTTGCCGCAGAATTCAGCGGGCGGAGGACTGGATGGCATCCCCGATGTGGAGGATGCTTACTTGGCCGAACCGACCAGCAACACGGGGCGGCAGTATAACGGCCGTATCGATTGGACGCAGAATAAAGATCTGATCGCCGGCAGCACCTACATCACTAATTCGCGCCAGTTAGGAGCGACCGCGAACAGCCGTCCTAACCAGGATCAGTTGCAGGTGCCGAATAACGAAGATGTCACGGCGATCTGGACCCACATCTTCTCTCCTACCATGATCAACGAAGCGCGTGGTAATTTCACCCGGTTTGCCTACAACCAACTGGCAAATCCCGGGACGACGAACTACTCCCTACCTCAAGTCAATGTGCAATTTCCCGCACTGGCGCAGATTCAATATGGCGCCAACCAAGGTGACACAAGCCCAGGTGTGTTCGCCCAGAACACCTATGAGTTCCGAGATGCGGTAAGTAAAGTTCTGGGAAATCACGATCTGCGGATTGGTGTTGAAGTGCGGCGCGAGCAAGATAACGATAACCTTGCCGGCGGCGCGAGGCCTGTTTATGCCGTTCAAAATCTCTGGAATTTTGCCAATGACGCTCCGGTATACGAAGGTGTTGAAGGTAACCCAGGCGTCGGAGGTCCGCCCGTCACTCAACACTACTTTCGGACTCATGTGTACGCCTTGTATCTGCAGGACAGCTGGAAAGCGACCTCCAAATTGACCTTGAACCTTGGCGTTCGCTGGGAGTATTTCAGCCCGATGACCGAGAAAAATGGCAACTTATACGATTGGTTTCCAGGGCCGGGCTATGGCAATCTGACTGATTCCACTATTCAGCATGTGGGCCAGCTCTAAAACTCCGACTATAAGAACGTCGGGCCTCGTTTTGGATTCGCGTACAATCCCATGCCCTTTATGGTGATGCGGGGCGGATTCGGAATCATGTACAACCGCCCCGAGGACTCGCTGCTCGCGCTTACGCGGCAGGACAACCCTACCTCCGAAAGTTTTGGATTCTGTTGCGGCAGCGCGGCAACGCCGTTTGCCAATGGAACCATCGTTTACGGTCTTGGAGCAAGCAACTCGATCTATTCTTATCCGTTCAACCCAGCCACAGCCACGGGCATCAATCCAGTCACAAACACTCCGAATGGAGAGGCGGTTCAGGTTTATGCCGTGCCGAAGAATTTTCCAACGGCCTACGCGTACATTTACTCTTTTGAAACGGATTTTACCTTCAAAAAGGATTACGTTTTCACCATTGGCTACCAGGGTAGTGACGACCATCGCCTTCTGCACATTGTGGATCAAAAGTTTCTGTATCCATCCAGCGGCCTTGCTGCAACAAACTTTACCGATATTTTCAACATCGCTCCCGATGCCAACTCAAACTACAACGCACTGAACACTACCTTTTCCAAGCGTCTTTCCAACGGTATACAATTCCAGGAAAACTTCCGCTGGGCCAAGAGTCTGGACACCGTGTCGTACGAGGGACCCGGAGAAGGGACAAACGCCACCTATCCGCAGAACTTTCAAAGTGAATACGGGCCATCGGACTTCGATGTTAAGTACAACGAGACTATCTCCGCTCTTTATGCGCTTCCGTTTTTCCGCAACCAAAAAGGCTGGATGGGAAAGGCTCTGGGAGGTTGGCGAGTGAACACCATATTTACGTTCCATACTGGCTTTCCCTGGACGCCGAAATCGGGCGAAGCCCAGTTGACTCCGGGCGGGGAGGCACTCTCACCTACACGTCCTTATGAATACCTTTGCGAAAACGGAGGATCATGCGCTCTCACCGGACAATCAAACTCCGCCTTCCTGCGGCCCAACGGTAACTTTCCTGGCGGTGGCTCAGCCTACTTTCTCTATACCTATCCGACCGGACTCACCACCCTGCCTCCGGGAATCGGCCGCAACGTGTTTCGCGGACCTTGGTACAAGGATGTGGATTTCAGCATCAACAAGGCGATTAAGATGCCGAACAAGGTTCTAGGCGAAGCTACGCTACTGGATCTTCGTTTGAATATCTTTAACGCCTTCAATCAGCAGAACTTCGCTCCCTTCAACTTTGGTGACGCCAGCACTTTTGTGGACAATCCGCAGTTCGGCCAGCCAACGCAGGAACTCGCAGGACGGGCGCTGGAATTACAGGCTCGTTTTAGTTTTTAGCTTGCAAGGGTCGCCGAGGTGAGGCGTTCGCGGTAAGATCGTTTACCCGTGAAGCGTCGCCACTTCTACCTTTTGCTTCTCTGTCTGCTCGCGATCATTACTTACCTCGATAGGGTCTGTATTTCGGTTGCCGGTCCGCGCATGCAGGACGCGCTCGCTATCTCGCCGGAGCAATGGGGCTGGGTCGGCACGGTCTTCCTGCTGGGTTATGCGGCCTTTGAAATTCCCAGCGGCCATCTTGGAGATCGCTTGGGCGCACGCGCCATTCTCACTCGTATAGTGCTGTGGTGGTCAGTGTTTACAGCTTTCACAGGAGCAGTCTCGGCCTACCCGCTGTTACTTCTGGTCCGGCTTCTCTTCGGTGCGGGCGAGGCCGGCGCCTTTCCCAACGCCTCCGTCGCCATCTCCCATTGGTTCTCACCCGCGACTCGGGGACGTGCCTTCGGCCTGTTCACGATGTGCAGTCAGATTGGCGGCGCACTATCGCCTCTGCTGGTTCTTCCCATTCAGCAGGCATTCGGCTGGCGTATGTCGTTCTTTGTCTTCGGTTCGATCGGCGCGCTGTGGGCAGCCGCCTGGTTCTGGCAGTATCGCGATCGTCCGTCCACGGCCGAACCCGCGCTGGTAGAACACGCCACTTGGCGGCCGATCCTAGAGAGCCGGGATCTCTGGGCCATTATGGGCCTGACATTTGGTTACGTCTACACTATGGGCTTCTTTCAGACATGGTTTCACACCTATCTGGTAAAAGGCCGGTCGTTTAGTGAGCAGGCGTTGTCACTCTCCGCTCTGCCCTATGCGTTCGGCGCCGTCGCCAATCTCCTGGGTGGTCTCACTTGTGATTGGCTCGTCGCGAGGGTCGGGATCAGATGGTCGCGGCGTTTCGTCGGGATGGCCGGTCTAACGAGTGCCGCCGCCGGCATGACGTGCGCGCTATTCGCCACCAGCCACTTCGCCGTTATCCTCTGCTTGAGCCTGTCTTATGCTGGAGTGACATTTCAGCAGCCGGTTGTTTGGGCCTCATGTCTCGACATTGGGGGAACGAGAGGAGGAGTTGTTTCTGGCTTCATGAACACAGCCGGACAGATTGGCGGCGCTGTGTCGTCAGTTGCCTTTGGCTATATTGTCAAAGCGACCGGCAACTACAACATTCCACTGATACCGATGGCCGCTTTCTTAGCCATTGGGGCATTGTTGTGGCGACTGGTAGATGTCACTTGCCGGATTCCGATGCAGTCCGAAAAAGCCGTCAGTGTGTGAACGACCCGGCTACTTGCTTCTTGTACTGATTCGCCTTTGCCAGGATGGCCGCTTCGTCGAGCGTCAGCAGCTTTCCATCCTCCATAACGACCCTGCCGTTGATAATGGTGGTCCGCACGTCCGCTGCCTTCAACGCATACACCAGTTGCGCATAGACGTTATACATGGGGGTGGCGTGAGGCGCGGTTGTGTCCACAACGATCATGTCAGCCTTTTTCCCTATTTCAAGCGAGCCGGTCTGCTTCTCAATATGCAGGGCGCGTGCGCCAATGATAGTAGCCATCGCGACAGTTTCTTCCGCCGGCAAAGAGGTAGGGTCTGCGTGGGCGAATTTCTGAAGCTTGGCCGCGAGATCCATTTCCTCGAACATGTCCTGATTGTTGTTGCTCGCCGCGCCGTCAGTTCCAATACCGACTCCTACGCCGACCGCCAGCATCTCAGTTGCCGGCATAAGACCGGCAGCCGATTTCATATTGCTCGACGGATTGTAGGAGCATCCCACTCCATAGTGAGCCAGGCTTTGGATGTCAGCCTGGTCCATCCAGACGCAGTGCGCGCCCAGCAAATCGGGACCCAGAACTCCTATCCGAGCCAGGTATTGAACCGGCGAGGAACCATGTTCACGACGGCTGACCTCCATTTCATAGGGAGCCTCAGCCAGGTGCATCAGAATCGGCACATGATAGGCCCGCGCAAGCGCTGCCGAATCCTTCAACAGCTTTTCCGAGCAGGTATAGATGGAGTGCGGCGCAACCGCGGCGGTTATCAGCGAATCGCCCTTCCAGTGAGTGAGAAACTTCTCTGTGTAGGCAAACGCCGCCTCCGAGGTCTTGTTGTCAGGAGCTGGAAAACCTATGATCGTTTCACCCAATACACCCCGCATACCGGCATCCTTCAACGCCTGCGCTACTTCGTCCTCGAAGTAATACATGTCTGCCACCGTTGTAGTGCCGCCGTGGATCATTTCGACGATGCTAAGCTTCGTGCCCCAAGTGACGAAGTCCGCCGTGACGTTTTTGGCTTCAGCGGGAAAGATGAACTTCTGCAGCCAGTCCTGGAGCGAGCGGTCTTCCGCCAAGCCTCTAAACAAACTCATCGCCATGTGGGTATGAGCGTTGATTAAACCGGGCATGATAATGGCGCCGCGAGCGTCAATCTCTTTGTTGGATCGATAGGCAGAGGCGATTTTATCGCTCGGACCAATTGCTTCTATCAATCCGTCCTTAACGGCAAGCGCTCCATCCTCCAGCACGCGACGCTGCTGATCCATTGCCACCACGGTTCCATGCAACAGGAGCAGGTCCGCTGGCCGCTTGTCCTGCGCCCTGATGGAAGCGAAAGCCAAAAACAAAAGCGCGGTTGTTTTACAAAAGGTCATCTGTAGCGGAATCGAACTCTCCGTTGAAATATTTGTCGATAGCGATTCGAAAAGCATGTTCCTCCGGCGCGGCGCGGTGAAACAGGGTCATGCTCGACCGAAACTTGAGATTGTCGGGATAGCCGAAGATGTCGTCGATCGATCGGTTTTCAACGCCGTTGACAAGTTGGGTGCACTGAACTAACCGTGGTCCTAAAATAGGATGATCTAGATAAGCTTTTGCTTCCGAAAGACCGGAGATAGCGAACTTGTTTGCCATGGAACTGCTGCCCAGTCCTTTTATCTGCGGAAAAATGAACCACATCCAATGGCTGGTTTTTCTGCCTTGGCGCAGTTCGGCCACCACCTGGTTGAACACTGGTGATTGCGCTGCTAAGAATCGATTTAGATCGTCTACCATTCCGAGGTCAAAATATCAAAGTAAACATGCAGGCCAGCGCGAAATTGATCGAGCGGAATATGCTCACTGTCGCTGTGCATAGTGGCAAGCGTGCCGGCATCTATAACCATCGGTTCCAGACCATAGCCAATCGACCCTCTGAGCCTGAACTTCTGTGAATCGGTTCCGTAGGGAACAATCACCGGCACTACGATAGCATCCGGGTTCTGCTTGAGAATGGCGCTCTTCAATGCGGCAAAAAGAGGCGTATCGGTTCGGCTAGGCCCCGGATCCGCTGGATGAGACAGCAACTCGTAAGTTACCCTTTGATCATTTACCCGTGCCTTGATATCCGAGAGAAATTCGTCCGCGTTCTGTCCCGGCAGCAGCCGGCAATCCAGGGTTGCTTCCGCGACGGAAGGTATCACATTCACTTTCGGAGGATCGCCCAGGCCGCTGCGCAGAGTTGTCAGCGAGATGGTATTCTGCTGAATCGCATTCATGAACTTATTATTCGAAAACGAATCGATCTGTGTCTTCATTTCGGAAATAACTGGATTGGGTTTCGAGGATGGCGGAAAATCTTTCGCCTTCGCAATGGCAGTAAGCAGAATATCGTTGGCGTTGTCGGGAATCGGCTGAGACGCGTGGCCGGAGGTTCCTACGGCGCGTAACTTGATCCAAAGCACTTGTTTGTCTCCCACCGAAATACCGAAAACGGTTTTATGCGGAGTATAGAGATCGCGCGAGCCAACTCCACCCTCATCCAGAACGTACTCGGGATTCAACTCATCCCAGTGATTCTTAATCATCCACGCGGCGCCGTTACTGCCATCCGTCTCTTCATCGCACGTCGATAGAAACACGATGTCTCGAGGAGGCACAATGCCGAGTTGTTTCAGCAGCACCAGCGCCGTGAGTTGCTGGACCGCTGTGCTTTTCATGTCTAAGCTGCCACGGCCCCATATGAGTCCGTTCTCAATCTCGCCGCCGAACGGATCATGCTTCCAGCGGGATGCGTCCACCGGAACCACGTCCATATGATTCAGCAGCAGCAGCGGGCGTTTGGTTCGGTCCCTGCCTGCCAGGCGCACCAGCAGGTTGGTTTTTCCCCCGGCTGCGCTCGTATATAGCTTGGCCTCCATTCCCGCCAGTTCGAATTCGTGCTGCAACAGCTTAGCGGTCGCGGTTGTATCCGCCGGCGGGTTCACGCTGCGAATGCGAATATATTGTTGCAGCAGTTCTGTCGCATGTTGTTCAACTCGCGGCCAATCGGGAGTTGTGGTTGCGGCAAACATCCAGAGGAACAAAAAAGAAAAGGTATGAAACATTGCTTCTTCGGATTCTGGCACACACGTAAATCTTCATGATTCATCCCTCTTTGACTCCGGCGCAAATTCAGGAGACTTACCGCCTGATCCTCCCGCACATTCGCCGCACTCCAGTGCTGCAGGTAGACTTCGAGTCCGCATCCCTGATGTTGAAGCTAGAACTCCTTCAACATGCGGGTTCATTCAAAACGCGGGGCGCATTCGCTAATCTTTTGACACGAACTGTTCCGGCAGCCGGTGTAGTAGCGGCTTCCGGTGGAAATCATGGAGTGGCGGTTGCCTATGCGGCCTTGAAGCTTGGCATTCGCGCGCATATTTTTGTTCCCACTGTGACGTCCAGTGCTAAACTTGCGCGTCTGCATGAGCTGGGATGTGAAGTTACGGTTGCAGGCAGCCGCTACGCTGAAGCGCTGGCTGCGAGCGAAGAATGGGTCGCACGGACGGGTGCTCTTGCCATTCATGCCTATGACCAAGTAGAAACTCTGCTGGGGCAGGGAAGCGTGGGAATCGAGTACGAAGAGCAGGCACCAGGGTTGGATACGCTGCTTGTTGCTGTAGGAGGCGGAGGACTCATCGGAGGAATTGCCGCGTGGTACCGAGGCCGGGTGAAAATCATTGGAGTAGAGCCGGAGGCGGCGCCCACGCTATTCAAAGCTCTTGAGGCCGGCCGTCCCGTCGATGCAGAGGCGGGCGGCCTTGCGGCTGACTCGCTTGCGCCCCGTTCCGTTGGCAGCTTGATGTTTCCGGTGGCCCAGCAATACATAGACAGTGTCATTCTGGTGCCAGACGAGGCGATACTTGCTTCGCAGAAATGGCTGTGGAGCAACGTTCGACTGGCTACTGAGCCAGGCGGAGCCGCTGCCTTCGCGGCTGTCCTGACGGAAGCGTACCGGCCTTCCGCCAACGAGCGAGTCGGCGTCTTAGTGTGCGGAGGCAATACCTCAGCCGTCACATTTTAGTTCGCATGTTGAATGGTTTCCGCAGCCCGCAAGCCAGATTCCAGCGCACCTTGCATCCAAGCCGGATGCGAGGAACAGTGCTCGCCTGCAAACAAAATCCTCTTTTCGGGCCGCATGGCAGCAGGGAGAATAGTGCTCAGCTCTCCGGGTTGATAGACGCAATACGCACCTTTTGTGAAAGGCTGTTCCTCCCATACCCAACTGGCGCCAACCTCGAAATTGTCTTTAACGCCAGGATGCACTTGGTCAAAGTAATGGAGCATTGTGGTGACCCTGTCAGCGGGAGTCTGTGCGGCAATTTCTCTAGCCAGATGCTCATAAGCGTATGCCATCAGCAGGCCCCGGTTTCCGCTTTGATTCCAGGTCGGATTCCAGATCTCCATGGCTCGATCGACGGTTGCGAAACCAGTGTTGCCTTCTTTTGTCCAGAATTTAGTGTGCGTCTGGAGAAATACACGGCTCACGGCGCCATAGGTCATAGATTCAATGGCGAGCCGCTTTTCCTCTGAAAAAGCGGGACTCACCTCAATGCTACGGAGAATAGTAAACGGAATGGCGCAGATAATGTAGTCGGCTTCCTGTGTGCGGGTCATGCCGCCTTGTATAAAACTGACTTTCACATGCTCGCCAGTTTGTTCCATGCGGACTACCTTTGCGCCATAGATAATTTGTTCGGAGAGCTTAGCGGCGAAAGCCCGTGGCAGGAGATCGTTTCCGCCCACGATCTTTGAGAGCATTGGAGCCTGGTGGCTAGCCAGGTCGCGCAAAAAGTCTAGAGCAGCCTCACTTTGGTAGCCGGAAACCAGCATCTCGATCGCGTCATCAGATGCACCTTGTGCGCGCAAGAAATCCTGAATACTGATCGAACCGTAAGCCTTTAGGACGGCTTGCGAGGGCCAATCCCTGGAGGAGACCCGACCCACCTCACGCTGCGCACCGTCCATATACTTCGCTTCCCATTTGGAGATGCCAATGCGCCTCTCCGCCGCAGTGAGAGAAAGAGCCACCTTGGACATATCTAGAGGATGCGCCGCGTCAACGCGCTGGCGCTTGCCTTTGATGTAATAAACCTCGGCCCCGGAAGCCGGATAAAACGGAGCAAGCTGCAAGTTGAACTGCCGCACGTACTTTAACGTCAGGTCGTGAGTACTGGGAATACGGCCAGCGCCAGCCTCGGCGTAGAGACCATCCGAGAACGGCTCACGTAAAGTGTGAACTCTTCCTCCAGGCCGCGAGTCTCCTTCCAGGACAATGACTTCAAAACCGGCATTTTTCAATTCCAGGGCGGCAGCCATTCCCGATAGCCCCGCACCGACCACCAAAACTTTGGCGCGTCGCGGGGTTGCTGGAATCTTTGCAGCCAACGTGAGTGCCAGCGTCGAAGCAGCAACTCCCTGAAGGAACTCGCGCCGTTGCATATCTGCCAGTTATGCCTGACGCCTCTTCATCAGGTAGTACACTGGCAACCCGCAAACCACAATCAATAATCCAGGCCAAGTGGTTGCTGCTCGATACGCGAAAAGACAATATAAAACGGCTGAACAGCCGACGATGTAGACCAAGGGAACAATTGGATAGCCCCACGAACGATAAGGCCGGGCCGCTTCTGGCCTGGTAATTCGCAGCCGAATTACACCCGCGATGGTCAGAATATAGAAAATGAGTGCGGCGGAGATGACATAGTCGAGTAAGTTGCCATACAAGTTGCCGTAAGTCTTGGTGGCTGAGTCATAAGTTCGCGGCAGAATCAATAGAGATGCCCAGATACCTTGAATGTTGAGCGACCAGCCAGGCACATGCGCGCTGTTCAGCCTGCCGGCGGCTGCGGGAAAGAGCTTGTCATTGGCCATTGAATAAAACACCCTCGGGCCGGCCAGTACCAGACTATTGATGCATCCGAAAGTCGAAATCATAATTGCAATAGACATCAACAGACTCCCAGCGCCGGGCACAATCGCTTGCAGCATCAAGGAACCCACACGGTCCGCAGGCGCCGTCTTGATTGCGTCAAGAGGAAGCACCAGCAGATAGGCGACATTTGCCAGTACATAGAGCAATGTCACGCTAGCGGTTCCAATCACCAACGCCCTCGGCATGGTTTTGGCCGCATCTTTCACTTCACCTCCCGCAAAGGTGATGTCGTGCCACGAATCGGCAGAAAAGAGCGAGCCCGACTGCGATACACACAAAGCTACAAACAAGCCGAACGAGGTTAGAGCGGTCAGGGAAGGAGTCAGTGGCGTCACTCCAGAACGCGTCCAGAAGTTGCCGAAGTTCGCGACTATCGCATCGTGCTTGAAGAAGATCAGACCCAACAAGATCAACGCAGCGAGAGCGACAATCTTGGCGGAGGTGAACAAGTTCTGCAGGATCTTTCCATAGCGCACACCTTTGCTGTTGGCCCACGTCAAGACGACGATAACGATGACTGCGAGCAACTGCCCGGTGGAAAGCGAAATCGCGTAGCCGCTTCCGATATGAACGGGTGGGATGATGTATTGCGTCTCCGAGATTCCAGGGATCAAGACTCCTGTGTAGCGTGCGAACGCTACGGCGACGGCCGCGATGGTGCCGGTTTGAATTACGGTGAACAGCGTCCAGCCATAGAGGAAGCCAACCAGCGGAGAAAAAGCTTCGCGGAGATAGAGGTACATGCCCCCAGCCTCCGGAAACATAGCGGCTAACTCTCCGTACGAGACCGCAGCGGCTACAGTGACGACGGCTGTAAACAACCACGCCACCAGCAGCCATCCGGGGCTTCCAATGTTCCGAGCCATGTCCGCAGGAACGATGAAAATGCCACTGCCGATCATGGCGCCGATGACCATCATGGAGGAGTCAAAAAGCCCGAGTTCCCGAACAAAGCCGGTCTTCTTATCTACCACCGCCGCGTCTGTATGAAGGTTCGACACTGGCTAGTGGCTCCTCTCTGCGGACGCCACCTTCACTAAGACTTGCACTTCTTCTTTCTCTTCGTCTGACAATTCCAATCGAGGCGGCCGCATCCTTGCTGACCCCAAACCGACAACTTCCTGCGCGTACTTGATCAGTTGTACAAACTTCGGTACGGTATCCAGGCGCAGCAGAGGAAGAAACCAGTGATACAACTTCGCCGCGTCTTCTTTTTTCCCTTGTGATGCCAGGTTGAACAGTTCAACTGACTCGCGCGGATAGGCATTTACCAGTCCCGCAATCCAGCCAGTAGCGCCCGCGTAGATAGATTCCACAATCAAGTCATCCACACCAACTAGAATGTTCAACTTGCCGCCAACCAGGCTGCGCAGCGCCGCAATACGTCTTACGTCCGCGCTCGACTCCTTTATTGCATTAAGGTTCGAGTGCTCCCCCATTAACTCCGCCACCTGGTCGGGCAAGAAGTCGGTCTTGTAGGCGATCGGGTTGTTGTAAAGCATGCAGGTCAGCGACGTCGCCGAAAGGATCGCACTGATATGCGCCTTCATCTCGCGCCAGTCACCCGTGTAAACGTAGGGAGGAAGCACCATCAGACCTTTGCAGCCGAGCGATTCAGCAGTCTTCGCAATCTCCACAGCATCGTGAGTCGAAAGCGACGAAACGCTGCCGATGACCGGTGCCTTCCCGTCAAGGGTCCTGATCAGAGTGCGAAGGATGTCGAACTTTTCGGCATTGGTCAGTGTTGCCCCCTCGCCAAGCGAGCCCAAAGCAACAATGCCCTTGCATCCGCTTTGAATCATTAAGGCTGCGTGCTTGGAAAGAAATGCGTGGTCCACATTCCCATCTGGCAAAAAAGGTGTGGTAAGAGCGGGAATCACTCCGCTCCAAATCGTGTTTGTGTCAGGCATGCTAATTCCTTATATTTAAGAATCGAGACGGCAGGTAAGGGGCCGGGTCGATTTCCGGGGTTCGGCACAGAATCTCATCGGTGAGCAGTCTTGCCGTTGCAAGAGCTGTTGTGGCTCCTAATCCCTCATGTCCGGTTGCCGCAAAAACTTTCTCGAAGCCATGACAGGGTCCGATCAGGGGCAAACCGTCTGGAGTTCCCGCACGAAAGCCTATCCAGTTGCGCAAAGGTCTGGCGTTGGCGATAGCCGGCATAAACTCGATGGCGCGCCGCAGCAGCCATGCGATCATTTTGGGCTCGACGTTCGGGTTCGTCTCCCGGTACTGCCGTGAACTACCAACCAGCAATTCGCCCGCGCGATTGAGCCTGACATTGAAAGCCACAGAGTCGGCCTCGCTCTCAGCATGGGCACTCTTCAAATATCCGAGTTCCATAACCTGGTGGCGGGCAAAGCTTCTACCGGCATCCACCGCCAGAATGTGGCCTTTGCGAGATCGTATAGGCAACCCGGGAGTAAAGGCCGCCGCATCCACTCCCGCAGCGTTTACAATGGCGCCCGCATGAATAATGGCGCCGTCACTGAGCGTCACTTTGTGTTCCGCCACTTTTTCCGCACGTTGAGTTATTAAGGTTGCTCCGTGGCTTTGCGCGATGCGGATGAGATGCTCCGCAGCTCTCGGCGGACTTACCGATGAATCGTCCGGCACAAGCAGGCCGCCCGCCAAACCGGCCCGTAAATTGGGCTCCAGCGCCGTCAGTTGGCGGCTGTCGAGCAGTTCTGCGCGAACGCCGTGGCGCTTATAGAACGAGCCCCGACGGGCTGCGAAATCGAACTCTTCCTCATCGGAGGCTACCCACACAGTTCCACATTTCCAGTATTCGCAATCCTCGGGAAGATCCTCGAGGATTTCGTGCCACAGCTTCATTGCATAACGCGACAGCAGAAATTGTTCGGCCGAGTCATCCATTACAACCAGGTGGCCATGCCCGGCATTGGTTGCGCCGGAGCCTACCGCATTGGGCTCCACCACGATGACACGTAACCCCGACGCGGAAAACTCGCGCGCGCACGCAGCACCGACAATGCCTGCTCCTAAGACTGCTACGTCGCAGTTAGGCATCTTATGCTGGAATACCCCAGCAGAAAGGATCGTCGGGATTAAAGTTCAAATCCGACTCCGCGGTGATAAAAGCCGAGCCTCTAATAAAAGGTATGACTCGATTATCGAACACCTCGACGTGTCCGTGAAACAGGCTGCCGCAGATGCTCTCCTGCACAAACGTTTGGCCCGGCTTCAATAAACCATCCGCATATAAGCATGCCATCTTCGCGCTTGTACCGGTTCCGCACGGCGATCGATCATAGCTCTTACCCGGACAAAGTACAAAGTTGCGGCGATGCGCTTGCGGGCTCTCTGGAGGTCCAAAAAGTTCTATGTGATCAATTTCACTGCCGTGCGCGGCCGTGTCAGCACCGGTAATGCCGGTGTTTTTTAATGCCTGCCTAATGCGCCAGGTGAGGCTGGTCAGATCGTCAAGGTAGCGCAGATGCAACGGTATAGGACTGTCGCCTTTCACGAAGAAAAACCAGTTGCCGCCCCAGGCAATGTCGCCGGTCACTGTCCCATAGCCAGGAACGTCTACGGTGACATCTTTTCTGTGCCGGTAGCTCGCGACATTCTTAACCGTTACTTCGGTGAGGCTGTGTAAATGAGCTGAAACCACTCCAACCGGTGTCTCGATGTTGACGTCACCAAGCGGTAGTTGACCGAGTTGTGCCAGCGTGGCGCATAGGCCGATGGTCCCGTGCCCGCACATTCCTAAATAGCCAACGTTGTTGAAAAAGATAACTCCAAGCTGGCACTCAGCGCTGGCGGGCGGGCATAGCAATCCGCCGACGATCGCATCGGCCCCGCGCGGTTCATTCACAATGCCCGAACGAAATCTGTCGTGCTGCGCTCTAAACGCGCTCAACTGCCGGCTTACCGAGCCAGCGCCGAGCGGCGGACCGCCCCTGATGACAAGGCGGGTGGGCTCGCCACCCGTGTGCGAATCGACAACGTGAACGCGCATGCAATTTCAAGACTAAGGTCAAATAGTAACGCATCGGCGGACCTGCTATCGTCAGGATTCGCGCTTTCCCCTGCATGACGTTCAATCTCTGGAGAGGTCCATCGTTCTTTAACCCCAAGCGATTCGATCTGCCACGCTTTGGACTGGCCGATCTGGCGGTGGGGCTCGGCACCCTGACGCTTTTCTATGTGATTGCCAGGTTGGGCGCGCAGGCTCTGATTAAGTTTGCCCCGCCTGACATTATTCCTTCTGTCAGTCTGGACCCGCGCAACCTGCCAAATTACGCCGCGCGTTCAACGTTGCGGATGTTCGTTGCCCTCTTCTTTTCTGTCGTCTTCACATTTGTATACGGCTACGCGGCGGCGCGCAGCAGACGCGCCGAAAAGGTTTTGGTGCCGCTGCTGGATATTTTGCAGTCAGTACCGGTGCTGGGTTTTCTCTCCGTTACGGTTACGGCGTTTATCGCTCTGTTTAGAGGAAGCCTGCTGGGTTTGGAGGCCGCGTCTGTGTTTGCCATCTTCACCGGACAGGCCTGGAACATGACGTTCTCGTTTTATCATTCGCTTCGCTCCGTGCCGACCGAGCTGGATGAGATGGCAACGCTCTATCGCCTGTCTGCCTGGGAGCGATTTACTCGGCTAGAGTTGCCTTCATCCGCGATCGGATTGGTGTGGAATGGCATGATGAGCTTCGGCGGGGGCTGGTTCTTCCTTGCGGCTAGTGAGGCGATCAGCGTTTTGAATCGTCAATATACGCTGCCGGGCATTGGTTCCTATGTGGCCGCCGCTGTGAGTGCGAAAGATATGCACGCGCTGGCTTGGGCCATTGCCACCATGGTGATCCTGATTCTGATGATCGATCAGTTTTTCTGGAAGCCGCTAGTCACTCTCGCTGACCGATACAAATTGGAATTGAGTGCGGGCGAGGAGCGCCGCTTCTGGGTGGTGGATTTGTGGCGCGCGGCATCTTTGCCAAGGTACGCGGAAAAGCTGTATGGACCCGTGGTGACCTGGGTCGATAAATTATTAACCCGCGCCACAGCGGTTCATGAAAAGACTCATGCCGGGGTTGCCTCTAAATCGAAGGATTGGCTCTTCAATACTGTTGTCATTGTGGTGACGGCCGGTTTGTCGATTGCGGCATTCCATTTTGTCGTTTCCTCAGTGGGTCTCCCTGAGTTTGGTTATGCCGCTCTGCTAGGACTTGCCACCTGCGGCCGTGTCATCGCCCTGCTGATCTTCAGCACTATTGTGTGGACTCCGATTGGCGTGGCTATCGGCTTCAGCCCGAAGCTGGCGCGCCTCTCGCAACCTCTGATTCAGATACTTGCATCGTTCCCGGCCAACTTTCTGTTCCCTTTTGCCACTCTCGGATTTATACGATTCGGAATCAGCCTCAACTGGGGCAGCATGCTGTTGATGGCGCTGGGGGCGCAGTGGTATCTGCTGTTCAATGTGATTGGAGGCGCACAGAGCATCCCTAATGAGTTGCGCGAAATGGCGGCTAGCATCGGTTTACGCCGCGTTCGAGCGTGGCGTGCGCTGATTGGGCCTGGAGTTTTCGGTTCATGGGTTACCGGGGCCATCACTGCTTCCGGAGGAGCGTGGAACGCGAGTATAGTCTCGGAAACGGTCTCATGGGGAAACACCACCCTTCATGCCAATGGTCTGGGAGCCTATATCGCCGATGCGACGGCCAAAGGTGACTGGCCGCGCATCGTTCTAGGCGTTGCGATGATGAGCGTGTTTGTAGTTGGGTTCAATCGAATTGTGTGGAAACCTCTATTCGATGTCGCTGAGAGCAAATACCGGTTGGCCTGAGCGATGCTGGTAGACGACATGGAATCTAATTCAGCCTTGCTAAGTGCCGAGAAAGTTTCAAAGACGTTTCCCTTGCCGGCGGGCGGGCAGCAGACTGTATTGGAAGATGTTTCACTCACTGTAGCGCCTGGTGAAGTGGTGGCGCTGCTGGGGCGCAGCGGTTCCGGAAAGAGCACGTTGCTGCGCATTTTGGCAGGGCTCATCCAACCCAGCAAGGGCCAAGTGGAATCGAAGGGCGCCGGGCTGACTGGCCCCAATCCGGACGTCGCAATGGTTTTTCAGAGTTTCGCTTTGCTGCCCTGGCTTACCGTGCAGGAAAATGCGGAACTGGGCCTCTACGCACGCGGTGTGTCCCGGGAGACTTGCCGCCAAGAAGCTGTAGTGGCACTTAGCATGGTTGGCCTGGAGGGCTTTGAAGGCGCTTATCCAAAGGAACTGTCAGGAGGAATGCGGCAGCGAGTGGGGTTTGCGCGCGCCTTTGTCATGAAGCCGGACGTGCTGATGATGGACGAACCATTCAGCGCGCTCGACGTGTTGACAGCCGAGAACCTGCGCGGTGAAATTAGCGATTTATGGGAGCGTAAAGCGTTTCCGGCGAAGAGTATTCTGGTGGTGACTCACAATATTGAAGAAGCCGTATTGCTTGCCGATCGGGTGGTTGTTCTGGGTGCGAATCCGGGATGCATCCGAGGCGAGGTGAAGGTTGATATTGCGCGGCCTCGCGACAAGAAGGGTCCGCGCTTCGTGGCACTGGTCGATTATATTTACGCGGTGATGACGAACCCGGCTGCGCCAGTCGGCGAACTGCCGCAAGCGAAAAGTTCGGAACGGTTTCCCATGCTTCCGCATGCGCGCTCGGGCGGTATAAGCGGACTGCTCGAAATCATTCATGATCGCGGCGGCCGCGAGGATCTGCCGAAACTCGCAGAGAGCTTGCGCCTGGAGGTGGACGATCTCTTGCCGGCTATCGACGCGTCAGTTCTGCTCGGATTTGCCGAGGTAGCGCATGGCGATGTGACGCTGGCCAGCGCGGGCCGCGAATTCGCGGTAGCGGGCGTACATCGCAGCCACGAGATCTTCAAGGAGCAACTGATTAAGCGAGTGCCATTCGTGTCGACGGTGATGGGAGCGATGCGCCAGAAGAAGGATGGACGAATTACGAAAGAATTCCTGCTGGATATTCTGGATGAGCACTTTTCTGAAACAGAAGCGCAAAGGCAATTTCAGACGCTAGTTGATTGGGGCCGCTATGCGCAGCTGTTTGAGTATGATGCGGACGAAGCACTGCTGTATCTAGTCGAGCCGGAAGAGGCAGGCTCCTCAATTTAGTGAGGTTTCGGACGGTGGAAAGCCGGTACAGACTCGGTTTTTGCCGTTCGAGTTTTGAGGAGTTGAAGCAGGCCGCGGCGGCAAAAAACCAGTCAGTCCCGGTTTTCCGCAGTAGTGTGCCCTGGGCTGCTAAAACAAATGCTTAAGCGCTTTGCCAGTTCCTTTTACTATTTTGCCGGTGCCTTTTACCGCGCCCACGCCAGCGTCTTTACCTGCCATGGCCGCTCCTGTTCCCAAATGACCTGCTGCGTCAATCGGGTGTAAGGTCGCCAAACTCACCGCAGCCTTGCCAGTGCCCGCGGCTAAGTGCCCTGCACCTTTGCCTGCGCCTTTGCCAATATCGCCGGCGCCGCTTCCAATGTCGTGTTTAGCGCTGGAATGCTTTTTGTTGAGGTGCTTGTTGTTGCCGGCTTCCTGCGCCTGTTGAGCGTGAGTAGCTGTTGCCATCAGCAGAGCGAAAATCGCAGCTTGCGCTAATTTCATAAAATTCCTACTACTCTCATCGTCGCACGAAACAGACCCGTGCCCGGGTACGTGGTACCATCCCCCTAAACAGAACCTATGTGTAAAACAATTCTTGCCCTGGCAGTTCTCGCCTCCACGTTAGCGGCGCAAGATCTAAGCACTCTAAAAACTCTGAAATATCGTGAAATCGGACCTTTTCGCGGCGGACGCGTAACCGCTGTTGCAGGTGTCGATTCCCAACCCAACGTGTTCTACTTCGGTTCGGTCGGTGGCGGCGTATGGAAAACTACCGACGCCGGCAACTCCTGGCAGCCTATCTCCGATGGCCAGCCTTTCGGAACGGGCGACGTGGGCGCCATTGCGGTTTCCGATTCCGACCCTAACATCTTATATGTAGGAATGGGCGAGGCGCCCATTCGCGGTAACGTTTCCTATGGCGACGGCATTTACAAGTCGATGGACGCCGGCAAGACCTGGAAGAAGCTGGGTCTTGAAAATACCCGGCAGATAGCTCGCATCCGCATTCATCCCAAGGATCCCGACATCGCTTATGCGTGCGCACTGGGTCATGCTTTTGGCCCGAACGAGGAACGCGGTCTGTATAAAACGACCGACGGCGGCAAGAATTGGAAACAGATATACACGCGCGGGCCGAAGGCCGGCTGTATCGACGTCGTGCTTGATCCGCACAACTCGAACGTGATTTGGGCGGGGTTCTGGCAAGTCATTCGCAAGCCCTGGGTGTTTGAATCGGGCGGCCCTGGTTCGGGCCTCTTCAAATCCACTGACGGAGGCGACACATGGACCGACATGACGCGCGCGCCTGGCTTACCCAAAGGAGTAATCGGAACAGTTGGGGTGGATATTTCGCCCGTGAACTCCGATCGTATTTTCGTCCAGATTGAAGCTGACGACGGCGGGATCTTCCGATCGGATGACGGTGGCGCGAAGTTCATCAAGGTGAATGACGAGCGCAAACTGAGGCAGCGGGCATGGTATTACAACCGCGTTTTCTGTGATCCGAAGAATCAGGACGTCGTGTATGGGACGAACGTTCAATTCTTCAAGTCGTCGGATGCGGGCAAGACTTATCTGCCCATCGTGACTCCGCACGGCGACAATCATGACCTTTGGATTGCACCGAGCGATCCGCTGCGGATGATTGAGAGCAACGACGGCGGAGCGATCATCTCGATGAACGGCGGCAAATCGTGGTCGAGCATCATGAACCAGCCCACGGCCCAGTTTTACCGCGTAGCTGTGGACGATCAATTTCCTTATTGGATTTACGGTGCGCAGCAGGACAATACAACTGTTAAGACAATGAGCCGAACCACTTCCGGCCCCGGCATTGGGGAGGGCAACTGGTATCCGGTGGGGGGCGGTGAGTCGGGTTGGGTGGTCCCTTATCCGAAAGATCCCGAAGTTGTTTTCGCCGGTTCCTACGATGGTCTGCTGACCCGGTACGATCACCGAACAGGACAAACTCGAGACGTAACCATCTGGCCCGATAACCCGATGGGACATGGCGTGGAAGACATGAAATACCGCTTCCAGTGGACGTTCCCCATCGTGTTTTCGCCGCATGATCCCGATTTGATTTATGCCGGCGGGAACGAGCTTTTCATCTCCACTAACCAGGGACAGAACTGGAAGTCGATCTCGCCTGATCTGACTCGCAACGACAAAACGAAGCAGGGTCCTTCGGGCGGTCCGATAACCAAGGACAATACCGCGGTGGAATATTACGATACGATCTTCACCGTCGATGAGTCGCCTGTAAAGAAGGGTGTAATTTGGACCGGTTCCGACGATGGCCTGGTCTACGTAACGCAGGATGCGGGAAAGAACTGGAGCAATGTTACTCCGAAGGGAATTCCCGACTGGATTCAGATCAACGCGATTGCGGCCAGCCCGTTTGACGCGGGTACGGCCTACATGGCGGCAACCATGTACAAGCTGGATAACTACGAACCATTTCTTTATAAGACCACCGACTATGGCAAGTCTTGGACGCGAATCAACGATGGCATTCCGGCGCAGTCGTTTACGCGTGTTGTGCGAGAAGACCCGAATCACAAGGGACTTCTGTTTGCAGGCACCGAAACCGGAATCTACGTTTCGTTTAACGATGGCGCCAAGTGGCAGCCTATCCAGCTCAATCTGCCGGTGACTCCAGTGGTGGATCTCGCTTTCCAGAAGCGTGACGATGAACTGGTGGTTGCTACGCAGGGACGTTCGTTCTGGATACTGGACGATCTGAATGTGCTGTATCAGGTTGCCGATAATCCTGTGCTTTACAAGCCTAAAGATGCTTACCGCATTGGGAGCCGCGGCGGCTTCGGAGGTGGACGTGCCGCTTCGGAGGCGCTGGGCAAAAACCCGCCGAGCGGTGCTGTCATCTATTACCATTTGGATGCGAAGCCGAAGGAGGCGACGCTCGAGTTTCTTGATTCGAAGGGTGAGCTGATTCGGAAGTTCACTAATAAGGTGCAGAAAAAAGAGGAAGTGCTGGCCGGTTCCTCTGAAGAAGAAGACTTCGCGGCTCGTTTCGCTGGCCCTACCAGCATCCCTGCCGAAGCCGGAATGAACCGTTTTGTCTGGGACCTCCATTATGAAGATGCTAAGCGCTTTCCGGGTATGATTCTGTGGGCTGGGAGCACCCGAGGACCCATGATTATTCCTGGCACCTATACGGTGAAACTGACTGTGGACGGTAAGAGCTATACACAAACGTTTGACGCTCGCAAGGATCCCCGGATCAATACGACTCCGGAAGATTTCCAGAGTCAGTTGGCGTTGGAACTCCAGATCCGAGATAAGCTTACGCAGGCTCACGAGGCCATCATCAATATACGCGCCATTCGCAAGCAGATAGAGGAGCTTTCCGGGCGCATCGAGAACAAGGAAGTCATCGCTAAAGCTAAAGCGCTGGCGGCTGAGTTGACCGATGTTGAGGAAGCGCTGTACCAGACCAAGAATCGGGCGAGTGAAGATCCGCTGAACTTCCCGATCCGCCTGAATAACAAGATGGCGAGCCTGCTGGCAGCTATCCAGAGCGCGGACGCACGGCCTACATCGCAGGAACAGCAGGTGTTTGAAGATATCGACACGGGTATCAACGGGCAGTTGAAGAAACTTAACGGTATCTTCGATAAGGATGTCCCGGCCTTCAATAAGTTTGTGAAGGACCAGGATGTTCCGGCTGTCAGCATCAAGACGACGACCGGCGCGTTTTAACTTTTAGCAGCTTCCTTAAAGCTGTCTCGGACGAAGGGCCACGCGGCGGACCTTGGGTCAATTAAGTCGAAGTGGCCGGCACCTCGCACGGGCCTCAGAATAGCGTTTTTTGAGGCTTTTGCGAATGTCTCACTCATGTCGTAAGGCACGACATCGTCACCGTCGCCATGCACCATTCGTTGCGGCGGCGCGATGGGTAGCAACTCCAAGGGAGAAGTGGCTGCGTAACGGGCGGGAACGTCGTCAGGAGACCCACCGAGAAGTTCTCCGACGACTCCGTTACTCAATTTGAGTTCCCAGGCGAGTTTTAAGTCTGAGATGGCGGCGAGCGCCACGACTCCGCGCAGATCGATGATGTTCTGTTTGGCCAGCCAAAGAGCCAGCTGTCCTCCCGCGGAGTGCCCTCCGGTAACTACATTGTTCCTACCGAGTCCATATTTTGAAGCGATGGCATTCATATGCGCTGCGCCGAGTTTGACGTCGTCGAACGTGCCCGGCCAGCCTCCACCGGCTTGACCCAGCCGCCGATATTCCAAACTCCAGACAGCGAAGCCTTCATATGTCAGAGCCCGACAGGCAAAGCCAGCGTGCGTAAGGTCGTATGCTTTTAGCCAGAAGCCGCCATGAAGAAAGATTATGAGTGGATGGGGTCCAGCGCTTGTGGGCAGGAATAAGTCGCCAAATTGGTTTGGGTCGGTGCCGTAAGCGATTCGGTGGTCGGCCTTCGGAGGAGTAGCCTCTAGAATTACCTGGCTACGGCCGCATCCGGTTAGCAGAACAGAGGCGGCTAAGAACTCTCTTCGTGTAATCACACTTTCGGGATGTACTCTTCGGAGGTGAATGGAGATGCCGGTAAGCCAATGTCATTGAACAGATCGAGCACGGGTGCATTCGCCCAGCCGTAACGCACGAATTTCGGAGACGAAACATCCGGGCTGGTTAGCAGCACGGTCTGGCCTTCAATGCGCGCGCTGGCCGGCTGAAACTTTCCATCGCTGCCTGCTATCTCGAAGCCGGGCGGCGACCCATCCCTGCACAACAATCCTTGCGCGTGATCGAACAGAACTCGAATGGAGGAGCCTTCCACGCTCGTCTCGCGGTACATCGGTCCCTGATACTGAACATTCTCGTGATAGGCGAGTGCCCGTGCGGCCAGCGCGAGCCGCGCACCCACTTCCTGTTTATTAGCCGGATGGACATTGTTCACATCGCCAATGTCTATTGTCACCGCCATGGCGGTATTAGCTACCTGCAACGTCCGGCGCTGGGCTTCACGAATGGTGTTGTACGATTCGGCGGGGCTGGAGTGATAGTTTGCAATCTGCACGAAGAGGAAGGGAAAAGTGCCTTCGCGCCACTTGGTGCGCCAATCCTGAATCATAGCGGGGAACTCTCGTTCATATAAGTTGGCGCGGGCCAGTACGCTGTTTGATTCGCCTTGATACCAGATGACTCCTTTAATGCGAAAGTTGACGGCCGCCGCAATCATGCCGTTGTACAAGCCGGCGGGTTCCCAACTTTCCGGACGCGGATGCCAGGAATGTACGGGCGCAGGCTTGCCGGCCTTTTTCGCTTCGTCGTCGGCGCGCTTCTCGGCGGCTAGCATGCGCGAATAGTCCTCCTGCATGTCTGTCATTTTGCCCCATTCGGCGAACACAGGCATCAGAGCGGCGTCTGACCCCAGCGCATCCATGCTAGTCCAAGCCTCTATTGGTGTGCCGCCCCAGGTGGAGTCGATCAGGCCGACGGTTACTTTTTGATCCTGGGCAATGGCACGGCCGAAGAAGTATCCGACAGCGGAAAACAATGCTGCTGTTTCAGGCGTGCAAGCAGTCCATTCGGCCTCAAAATCGTTCATGGGAAATGGCGAACTACGGGTGGGCGTCCGAAAGAAACGGAGATTCGGATTGGTGGCGTTGCGAATTTCCTCTTCGCTATTCCTGATGACGGCGTTGCCGATGAAACCGCGCAACGGCATCTCCATATTCGACTGACCTGAGGCGAACCAGACATCGCCCAGCATGACATCGTCTAACGTGATGGAGTTCGCGCCCTTAACAACCAGTTTGTAAGGACCGCCAGCGTCCTCTGCCGGCAAATAGACGCTCCAGTGTCCGAGTGGGCCGGCAGCGGAGGTCTGGGTTGCGTTATTCAGTTCGACTGAAACCTGCTCGCCGGCGTCAGCCCAGCCCCAGATGTGAATCGGTTGGCCGCGCTGGAGCACCATGTGACTTCCGAGAATCTTCGGGAGCACGACGGCGCCATTAGCTGCCGAGCAGGCAAGCGCCAAGAATAAGACGGCGTTCAGTTTCATCAATCAAATCGTATCCAACGGAAATTTCGAAATAAATAGGCGGAGCCCTGCCTCAAACCATTTAAGAAAGGCACGCAAAACAAGGGCGAGCGAGTTCTTTGCTTCCTGGCGGGACGCAGCCGTGCCCTTTGCGCTTCTAATTTCGATGTCATCAGCAGCCCCCACCGCACTTCCAGACTTTTACGTTCCTTATAGCGACTCGGTTGAAGTCAGGATTCTGGACGAGGAGAACACCATCAACGAACTGACCGCGGCTATGCGGGGCATCTCGGAAAAATTAAACGACCGGAGCCGCCACGCCGCACGCACAGTTCATGCTAAGAGCCACGGACTTTTGAAAGGCGTATTCGAGGTATATAAGAATCTGCCCGCCGTGGTCAGCCAAGGCCTATTCGCCAAGTCACAAGCTTACCCGGTGGTAATGCGCTTCTCTACGAATCCAGGCGACATCCTGCCTGACAGCATTTCCACTCCACGCGGTCTGGCCATCAAAATACTGGGCATTGAAGGCCAGGAGATGGTGCCCGAACACGCGGGCTCCGCAACGCAGGACTTTGTTTGCGTGAATGCCCCTGTTTTTTCCGCTCCCGACGCGGCTGGCTTTCTGGAACAGGTTAAAACGCTGGCAGATCATGTGACTGACTCGCAGGCCATTAAGCAGATCGTTTCCACGGCTGCACGCGTTACTGAAAGCGCCATTGAATCGACCGGCCATAAGAGCGGGTTTCTGCTTGGTTTCGGCCATCCCGAAACCCACCCGCTGGGAGAAACGTTCTATACACAGACGCCGATTCGCTACGGCGAGTACATAGCGAAGGTTTGCATTGCTCCGTTGTCGCTGAATCTCAGTGAACTTGCGGGTCAGCACGTTGCTATCGGCGATCGTTTCTCAGCACTGCGCGACACGATTGTTCGCTTCTTCGAGACCGAGACCGCCGTCTGGGAAGTACGGGTGCAACTTTGTACCAATCTGACGACTATGCCGATAGAAGACGCTTCTGTCGAATGGCCGGAAAGCGAGAGCCCTTACTTTCCGGTGGCAAGCATCACGGTTCATCCGCAGAACGCTTACAGCGCTGAGCGGCGTTTATATTTCGACGAGAGGCTGTCCTTTAATCCGTGGCATGCGCTGGCCGCGCACCGGCCATTGGGAAATATTATGCGGGCTCGGCGGCAGGTTTACGCCATGTCGACCCAATATCGCCACAGCGCCAATGGCCAGCCGATGGTTGAGCCGAAAATTGCCAGCGATATTCCCGATTAGCCGCCGATTGGGCCGAATTATGCTGCTTGCGCGGATGGTCGAGAGCTTGCATCATGAGCGTCGCTAGCAGCAGACAAGCAGCGCCAGGGAGATAGTGAATATGACTTTGCTATTCACTGATGGTGGGCGCCTTCGATTACGGTGATGACCTGATTGACAGACACGCCGGTCAGTTTGTCGATGATTCCGCTGGGCCAGTGCACTTCCACGTCTGCTTTAATTGCTTTTGCGCAGCCGAAGTGTATTTTCAGGTCGCTTTGGGAAATGTAGCTGCCGCCGCTGCGTACTTCGTCCATCTGCTGGTGCTCGCCTTCGGGCTTACACAAGACGCGCGCGCCGATGCCGGAACGGTTCGATTTTACGCCAACGGTCTTTACCGCCAGCCAGTTATTTTTCAGCGTGCTTTGGCAATGCAGCAGTTGGGGAACGTCGTTAACGCAGTTCACTACAACGTCCAGGTTACCGTCGTTGTCGAAGTCGCCGATGGCGCAGCCGCGCGCCGGCACGGTCTCCTGAATTCCAGGTCCAGCCTGCAGTGATACGTCTTCAAATTTACCGTTGCCGAGGTTTCGGTAGAGCACTTTTCGCTCGCGATAGCCGGATTCGCTGGCTTTCTCGCGAACCTCGGGATAGACGTGTCCGTTGCACGTGAGTATATCGGGCCAGCCATCGTTATCGAAATCGAGAAAGGCGGCGCCCCATCCAAGGAAGCGGGTGTTGCGGCCCAGGCCGGCTTGAAAGGTCATGTCTTCGAAATTGTCGTTGCCGAGGTTGCGGTAGAGAGTTGAAGTGTCGCCGGCGAAGTTGGTTTTTAGAATTTCCAGGCGGCCATTGCCGAAAACGTCGGCGGCGGATACGCCCATGCCGGCCTGGGTTTTGCCGTCGGCGCCGAAGGCCACGCCCGATTCCAAAGCGATGTCGGTAAAGGTGCCGTCGTGATTGTTCTTGAATAAGGCGGATGGGGCGGAATCGTCAGCGACGTAGATATCGGGCCAGCCGTCGTTATCGAAATCGCCAACCAGAACGCCCAGGCCGTAGGTGCCCTGCTTCTTCAGGATGCCGGCCTTTGCGCTGACGTCGGTAAATGTGCCGTTGCCATTATTGTGGAACAGGATGTCTTTACCGCCTTCGAGACCGGGCGGGCCGCAGGCGACGGTAAGCCCCTCGTACAGACAGGGACCGCTCTCCGGCAAGGGTGCGGTCTTCAAATCGAAGTCTATATAGTTTGCTACGTACAGATCGAGATGGCCGTCGCGATCGTAATCGAGAAAGGCGCAGCCGGTGTTCCAGCGTTTGAGCCCGGTGGTGGTTCTGGTGGTGACACCGGCTTTTGCTGCGACATCAGTGAAGGTGCCGTTGCCGTTGTTATGCCAGAGGGCGCAATCGCCCCAATAACTGACGAAGAGATCGACATGGCCGTCGTTGTCATAGTCGCCGGCGCACACGCCTTGGCCCCAGCCGGTGCGGGCGACCCCGGCTTTCAGGGTGACGTCGGTAAAGGTGCCGTCGCGATTGTTTTTGTAGAGGCGGCTGACCGGCTGGCCGCCCTTGGGAAATGTGGTTTCGAAGCGGGTGCCGTTGACCAGGAAGATGTCGAGCCAGCCGTCATCGTCGTAATCGACAAAGGCGACGCCGCAGCCGGTGGTTTCAAGCAGGTATTTGTTGCTGGCTTCGGCGCCGAAGATGGTTTTCTGATTCAAGCCGGCGCTTTGGGCGACGTTAATGAACTGAACGCCGAGTCCGGTGTCGGCCAGCAGTGAATCGAGCCAGAAAACGGGCAGGGCGGCAGAGAGGGAACGGACAAAAGTTCGTCGCGAGAACATAGCGGCTATTGCGGCTTACTCATGGTCCCGGTTGCCATGGGCTTGGGCATGATGCCGCCGCGCATTCCCTGCTCGAGCGAGTTGGTGAGCTGGGCGTCTTTTTCGCGCTTTAGCTTTGCACCGATAGCGAAAGCTTCGTCGCTGCCCGCTTTGTCGCCTTTGATTCGCAGGATCTGCGCCAGCGTATTGTAGGGGCCGGGAGTTGAGGGATCGAGTTTAATGGCGGCGCGCAATTCAGGAACGGCGGCGTCCAGATCGCCGCTCTGTTTCAAGGCGATGCCCATCATGTAATGCGCTTCGGCATACTGGGGGCGGATGGCGAGGGCGGCTTTCATCTCAGAGATGGTTGCGGGAAAATCGCCAAGCTGCCAGTTAGTGATGCCGAGGGTGTAGTGGGCTTCGGCTTGCGAGGGATCGAGCGCCAGGGCTGCGCGAAATTCTCTTTGCGCGGCCTCCAACTGGTCCTGCATTTTTAGTGCAATGCCGAGATCGTAATGGGCCGCCACTGAGTCTTTATTGATGTTCAAAGCTTCACGATACGCCTGCTCTGATTTAGCGTACTCGCCCATTTTCAGATATGCGTAACCGAGGTTCATGCGTGCCGCTTCGTTGTTCTGGTTGTGTTGGAGGACGGTTTGCGCCTGTTGTATGGCTTCTTCCGGCTTACGTGTTTCAATCAGCAGAACGGCGTAGTTGTCACGAAGCGTGTCGTCGGCAGGGTTCGCGTCCGCGGCCTGTTTCATTGCTTCGACGGCGGCGGCCAAGTCGTTCTTGCGCTGGCAGGCGACGGCGAGTTCCTGCCAGGCTTCGGAGTGTTTGGGGTCGAGCGCGACGGCAGCTTTTAACTCGGAAATGGCGCTGTCGAATTTGTCGAGTTCGAAATAGCCGGAACCCAGACGGTAACGGTAATCGTAGTTAGCAGGCTCGATTTGAACGGCCTTCTGCATTTCAGCAATGGCGTTGGCGGAATCCCTGGTGAGCCACAGCGCGACGCCCAGGTGGTAGTGAGCAAGAGCGTTTCGTTGGTCAAGGGCGATAGCTTTTCGGAAGTGCTCAACGGCGTCGAGCTGGTCGCTGGCGGCGGCGTAGAGGAAGCCCAGGCGGTCTTCGCTGGCGCTGGTGCCAGGTTGGGCAGCCCCGTTGCGCAGGGCTTCGCCTGCATGTTGGGGATCGCCGGCGCGGAGCAAAGCTTCGGCCTTGTCGGCCCATTCGGTTTGGGTTTGCGCCCAGGAGGCTTGGGCCAGGGCGACGGCGCAGATGATTTTTAGAACGTGCTTCAAGGTCTCAGATTTATTGTCGCTTGCGGTGATGGCAAGAATGAAGGCGGTAGACTGCTGGTTTGAGTACCCTGTCGCGTAGAACGGTTTTGTCTAGTCTTCTGGCCGCCCCTGTTGCCGGCGCATTTCAAGGCGTTTCGTCCCGGGTTGTGAAGCCACAGCCGAAGGGGAAGTTCTCCGGGCTGCCCTTTCATGCGAAGTTTACCGATATAGCGCCGGCGGCCGGACTGCATGCACCATTGATCTACGGGCCGCCGGATCACAAGACGTTCATTATCGAGACGGTTGCGTGCGGCTGCGCGTTCATCGATTTCGATAACGATGGCTGGCTGGATATTTTTCTGTTGAACGGTACACGCTTGGAGGGCGCGCCGGAAGGAACGTCCAACAAGCTTTATAAGAATAATCGTGACGGCACGTTCAGCGACGTGACCGCGAAGGCGGGACTGGCTGGAACCGGGTGGGCATCGGGCGTTACCGTTGGTGACTTTAACAACGACGGAAACGACGATTTGTTTCTGACGTATTGGGGACAGAACGTGCTGTATCGCAACAATGGCGACGGCACCTTTACCGATGTGACCGAACACTCGGGGCTGCTGCATGAAGGCAAGCGCTGGGGAGCGGGCTGCACCTTTATCGATTACGATCGCGATGGGCGGTTGGACTTGTTTGTCGCCAACTACCTTGAGTTTGAGCCGAACCGCATTCCGAAACCGGGCGAGAGCACTTTTTGCAACTGGAAGGGGATACCGGTGAACTGCGGACCTAAAGGTCTGCCGCCCGGCTATGTCTCGCTGTATCACAACAACGGCGACGGGACCTTTACCGACGTTAGTGAGAAGTCAGGCGTGGCGAAATGCAAGGGCAGTTACTGTATGACGACGGTTGCGGCGGATTTCGATAATGACGGCTGGCCTGATTTGTATGTGGCTTGCGACTCGACTCCGAGTTTCCTTTTGAAAAACAACCATGACGGCACTTTTACCGACGTTGGATTGGAGACTGGGGTCGCTTTAAACGAGGACGGGATGGAGCAGGCGGGTATGGGCCTCGGAATCGGAGACTACAACCTGGATGGCAACCTCGATATTTTAAAGACCCACTTTGCGGATGACACAGCGGTGCTTTATAGGAATGATGGCAAGGGCAACTTTGAGGATGTGACCAATTCAGTGGGACTCGGGGTTGAGACCCGGTACATCAGTTGGGGGGCGGGGATGTTCGATCTTGATAACGACGGCAACCCCGACCTGTTCTGGGTGACCGGCAGTGTATATCCGGAGATAGAGAAGACTCTGCCGAACTATCCGTTTAAGAGTCCGCGGATATTGTTCCGCAACCTGGGTGACGGCAAATTCGAAGAGTTGATGGACCAGGCGGGGACCGGTGTGACGACTCCGCACGCCAGTCGCGGCGCGGCGTTTGGCGATTTTGATAATGACGGCGACGTTGATGTACTGATTCTGAACTTGAACGAGCCGCCGTCGCTGCTGCGCAATGATGTCAGCGGCACGAACCACTGGTTGAAGGTGAAGCTGATAGGCGTGAAATCGAATCGCAGCGCGATTGGGGCCCGGGTGACGGCACATTATGGAGGAAAGATGCAGGCTCAGGAAGTGACGGCGCAGGCGAGTTTTTATTCCGCCAACGATTTGCGCGTTCACTTTGGATTAGGGACGGCGCAGACGGTGAATTTAGATATTCGCTGGCCCAACGGAAGTGTGGAGAAAATTGCGAATGCTCCGGTTGACCGATTATTGACTGTCAGAGAAGGGGCGGGAATTGTGAAAAATGAAGCGCCGCAGAAACGTTCGTAGTTAATGCTGAAACCCAGCGCGAGGGCGGCACGTCCGAGTCATGATCGTTTCATGCGCCCCTATATTTGCGCCTTTGCCATGCTTTCGCTGAATGCGGCGGCGCAGTCTCCCGACCCGGCCGTAATGCAGCCTTACGAAGCTCGCGCCGTGGAAGTGTCGGGTGAAGTGAATCGGTCGATTGATAGCCAGCCCTGGGCTCTGTCTAAAGGCGAACATGTTCCGGTAAGGCAAATTATCACAACCGGCAGGGATGGCTCGGCGTCGTTCGTGGTCGCGGGCGGCAGCGGATTCGAGATGTTTAGTAACTCCAAAGTTGTATTCCGCCAGAACACGGCGCGCGCCGGCGACTTGCTGGATGTAGTTGCCGGGCGCGTGCGGGTGCGTTTGCACCCGATGGCCGGGCAACTGCAGCAGCGTGTGTTTACCCCCGTGGCAGCTATCTCAGCGAGCGCTCCGGCACTCATCTCCATAGCTGTAGATGAAGATACGAATGTACGCATCGACGTGCTTGAGGGTGAGATAAAGGTGCAGCATCTGTTGTTGCCGCGTAACGAGCCCACGCTTGTGCGGGCGGTAGATGCGATTCTGGTAGAGCGCAACCAACAACTCTCGCGGCGGCTGGATCGCGGCTCTTTGTATCGCTATACGGTGAAGCCATTACACGATCTATGGACAGCGGTGTCACCTAGTCACGGGCGGGCGGGTGAGCCGATTGAAGGGAACAAACTAGTTTCATCGCGAGTGCAGTTTCCCTTGTAAACACCGTTTCTGTATTCGAATCGTAATGTTGTTCACATGCGTCCAATACGCAGGAGAACAAACATGAGAGCACAATCAAAATCAACTACGAGGTTGCTGATGGTTCTGCTCGCCTCAGCGGCCTTAGGACTTGCCCAGACGAGCGGTTACCCGAACTACAATCAACCGAATCACAATCCGGCAGGACCTGGAGCTGTGAACTACGTTGAAGGTGAGGTATCGCTGAACGGTCAGCCGCTGTCGCAGCAGTCAGTTGGTTCCATCACGCTGGCACCAGGCCAGGATCTGAAAACTGGCAATGGATACGCGGAGGTTCTTCTCACCCCGGGCTCGTTTCTGCGACTTGGAAACGGGAGTGAAATACAGCTTGAATCAGCCGGATTGGCCAATGCCCGTGTCCGTTTGCTGAGCGGATCGGGGCTGTTGGAAGTGGATCAACTGATAAAAGGCACTGACCTGAGTATTGATATGAATCGGGACAGCGCACACGTTCTGAAGAACGGATTGTATGACTTCGACGACTCGGCCCAAGCGGTGAGAGTACTGGATGGAAAACTGAAGGTCGACTCCGCTGTGAGCAGCAAGGAAATCGGCAAAGACAATGAAATTCTATTTGCAAACGGCGACACCTTCAAGAAGACCGACTTTTCCGCCAGCCTGGTAAAGGACACGCCACTCTACACTTGGAGCCAAGCTCGCAGCCACCTTGAAGCACAGGAAAATTTGACGGCGGCGCAATATGCCAACAACTATGTTGCAGCGGGTCCCGGATGGTTTTGGGATCCGTACATGAACTTCTATGGGTTCTGGCCTGCTTCCGCTTACCTGTATAGCCCGTTTGGCTTTGGCTTCTATTCGCCGGCTTTCTTCGGTTACTACGGAGGCTATTATGGGCACCCTTGGCACTACTATGGCGGATTGCGCGCGGGGTATCGCGGCTATGTAGGCGGCACAGCGCATATCGCAGGCGGCTTCCATAGCGGTTTTGGCGGCGGTTTCCATGGCGGCGGACGTCGTTAAATTCAGCGATCAATAACGAACGAACACGGGACCGAGGCAACTTGGTCCCGTGTTTTTTGCCGGCAACTTACAATAAATACGCATGAAGCGAGCCACTTTTTATCACTTTTTTTTCGCTGCCGCGCTGGTTTCGACTATGATTCAGGCGGCGCGAGCACAAGCTCCTTCCAATAACAATTTACCGGCGATCGCGGGGGTTGAAAACCCGTGGGACGCGCGCATTATTATCGACGGCCTGATAAAAGACAACGAACAGTTTCAGCCGATTTTGAACGGTCTGCATCCGCAGGATTGGATCGCAAAGGGCGCGTCGAGTGTTTATATACAGCAATGGCAGCAAGCAGTCCAGCAGAATAAGGATGTGGTTACGACGGCGAAGATGCTGCTTCAGAAGAGCGATTCGCTCTCGCTTGCTTTAGATAATTACTTTCGTCTGGAAGCATTGGAAGTAACATCCCGTTCGTTGGAGGAAGGCATACGGCGTTATGCCGATAGAGCGACGGCTGACCAACTGGGCGCGTTGATCGCCAGGAACTTTTCGGCGCGCGAACGCTTTCGCGACTACATAGAGAGTTTGGCGACGAGCACGGAGCAGAATTACAAGGTGGCCGACGCGGAGGCGCAGCGCTGCCGCGCTATGATCAGCAAAGAACCGGCCCCAAAGAAGCGTTAGAGCAAGTAATGGAAACAACTACGTTCGCCTGTTCAATTTGCGGTGAGGCATCGCACCGTATTTGCACGTTCTGTACTAAAGATGCGTGCGGCAATCACTTGTGCCAGCGGTGTTTGCGCTGCAGCGACTGCTGTTTATGCGAGAGTCCTTCTTCAGGAAGCGAAGAAGAAGCGGAGCAAGTGAAGATGGATGATACAGAAAGGGCAAAGCCGTTTTTGGCTAGCTGAATCAACTCTTCGCTTTCTTCTTATCCGTGCCTATAGCAGCCTTGATCACAGTTTCGCGGTTTTCACTCAGCCAGGCCTGCTTGATCTGCTTATCGTCCAATCCGGCCAGGCGGCCTGCGAGGATAAATGAGGGTAGGGCGTGCTTGAGATCGTGCCAGCGCGCCATTTCAATCACGGATGGCAAGGCACGGCTCTTCAACAAAGCCAGCGTTTCGGGATCGCGAGTCTCTGTTATTTCGGCGAGGGCCTGGCTGGCGTGAAAACGATCGGACCAGACAACGGAATTCATCAGTTCGATTAACCATGTCGGCTCAATCTTCACTGCCTGATCGGGATGTAGTTTGGCGCCGACGATTACAGCGCGCATGCTGTTCATGGCACGGTCGCGAACGATGTCTTCTTCGTCACGCAACGCCCACTGGAGGCCATCCATCATGATGCTGGTGGTGCGCGGGCCGCGCGGCGTGTATTGCAAGAGATAAGCGGCGGCGGCGCGCTGTTCAGGATCGGATGATTCACGCAACACCTTCGCCAGAATGGGCAGGTTCAAGGGAACGGACTGGACGAAACCTTTCTGAATACTGCGGCAATCGGGATCGGCCATCAACGAATAACCGTTAGTTAAATCTTCGTCGGCGTTCTTGCCGCGTAAGCTGTCTTCGACTTCATCAAGCAAGCGGCGGTAGTTGCCGATGATGGTTTGCGGCAATTCGTCGGTGCCGGTTGGGGCTGGATGAAACTCGAGATGAGGCTCGTCACGCTCCTCCACCCCTACGTAGAGGATCATCTTGCCTTCGGTGCAGCAGGCAGCTTCAACACGGGCCGCCAAGATGCCGGCGACGCTATTGATTCTGTCTTCCGACTGCTCGCGGCTGGGGAGAAAATCTCCCGGGTTCACGTTCAGGGCTTTACGAATCTTCTGAACGGGCGTTTTGCGCGCGCCATAAACTTCGACCGAGCCGACCCGCGGGGTCAGATCGTCGGCGCTGGCCAGAAAACCGGCCAACAAGAGAAAAGTACAACAATGTCTCACAGCTTTCAGTATGAGACGTGTGAAATGAGGTTCCGGTTAAGCCTGTTTCTGGGCGAGATTGCCGATGAACGGGAGGTTTACCTGCTGGTTGTTAAAAGACTTGTACATGAGGAACAGGAACAGCACAATGATTGCCAGCCAGAGCAGCGGATAGAGCGGGATGAAGAGCAGTGACAGCACGTGGATGAGGGCGACCAGAAACAAGTGAATCATGCTGAGGGCAATAAATAAGACGAACAGCGCCAAATGCAGGAACAACGACTGAAACGCGCTGAAGCGTACAAACTTGTTCTGGTTGTATGGGGCAATGACCAAGAAGAGAACGGAGCAGATCAAACCGATGGTAAAGGGCGCGTAACAAAGCGCACTGGCGACATGCGGCTCCAGACCTCCGGTACCGACAACTTGTGCCGGGGGCGCGTAGCCGGCAGAAGGATGAGGAATGTCAGGGTTGACAGGGCCCGCGGCGACGGGCGTCCCACAGTTGGGACAAAAAGAGCCGGGCACTTGCGTGCCACAGTTTGAGCAAAAGAGAGCCATATTTTTTTCGGTGTACTGTAATTTACAGTTTGTAAGAGTCTATGCCAAT
Source organism: Bryobacterales bacterium (assembly GCA_003163855.1). Lineage (GTDB taxonomy): Bacteria > Acidobacteriota > Terriglobia > Bryobacterales > Bryobacteraceae > Bog-105. The sequence continues at coordinate 46,270 of PLRJ01000044.1, forward strand.
TGCGAGGCTAAAAGCTAGGGAGTAGTGATTGTTCGCGGAGTCAGCAGAAGTACTGCGGTGACTAGTACCATGGCGGCGCTGCAAGCGGGGAGGAGCAGCAATGCCTGTCGAAGCGAAGTGACAGCAGCGATGTGTCCGATGAAGGGCGAACTTACGGCTAGACCCAGCCAGCCTGAGGTGATGGCGATACCCATGGCGGTGGCTGCACCGCGCGGAAAGGCATCTGCGATCAGCGCCAAAGTTGTGGGGAAAACCGGCGCCATCGCAAGTCCAGTAGCGAATACCGTGATGCTAAGCGCGAGTGTTGAGTTTAGCTGCAGGATGGCGAAGGTTGTGATGGATATTAAGACTCCCGCGGTCAAAATGATGGATATGCCTGGAACTCGGGGCGGAATGCGAGAGGCGGCGAGCCGACCGAGTAGAATGCCAAGTGCAAAGCCGTAACTGACTAAGCCACCTGCGGAAGATGGCGAGAATCGGGCCGAGATCATGAGGTAGGTCTTTAGCCAGTTCCACACGCCGACTTCGCAGGCGACATAGAAGAATAGCAGGAGCGAGAAAATTATCAACTTAGGTTGAGTGAGCCACCGCATGATGTCGGTTGGCTGCAAATTAGCGCGATTGGATGCCGCGGGCATGGTGACTAACGCGTTCACACTAAAGGCCAGAGCGGCAACGGAGGCGATTGCGTAGCAAAGCTGATGAGCAGTGAGGATATAGCTGGCGGCGAAAGTGGTTACGACGCCGCCGAGGCCGAAGAAGAGGTTCAGGAAGTTCAGAGCTTCGCCTCTTCGTCGCGGCGCAATTGAGGACACAAGGGCGTTAGCTCCGGTTGTAACGATGCCTCCGCCCAGGCCGAGCACCAAGTAGGTCAACAGGAGACTGACATATTGGTTGGCGTGGGAAGCAGCCGATAAGCCCGCGAAAATGAGTCCGAGGCCCAGTAATAGGGCGGGCTTCTTGCCTTTGGAATCGACTAGCCGGCCCGCCGGCATTGATGACATCATCAAGCCCAAGGCGTTGGCTAAGCCGACGAAGCCTTGCTGGCTTGATGTCAACGGATAGGAAGGTAGCAGTGCGCCAAGGAGTGCGGAGTTCAACCCATAAGCGAAGACTGCGAGGGTGGCGGCGAGCGTCAGCATCGCGGTTTAGGTGAGTGCAGTGAGGCGGCGCGTACTGAAGAATATCGCGATGGCGGCGACAGCAAGCGAACCTACTGAGGCGAGCGGGAACTGTGAAAGTCCACTGCCATAGGCCAACATGGAGTTCACGCTTTCCATGGTCCAGCCGGTAGGAATCCAATGCGCCAATTTCTGAAGCAGTGCGGGCATGAGTTCGACAGGCCACCAGAGGCCGGTCAAGGGAGCCAGAATTAAAGCGCCCCACATGGCAAAGGCAGAAGCCTGGTCAGGGTCGCGGAAACACGCGCCGATGAGAATTCCAACGCTGCCCATGGCAAGAACGTAAAGCGATAGAACGAGAATGAGGCTGGCGGCGTGAGTGGCCCAATGGATGCGCAAGACAAAAACGCCGATGAAGAACAGAAGCAGCATTTGGACCCATGCAACAACAAGACGCGAGGCAAGGCGGCCCGCTACTATGCTGAGGGCGGAGATGGGGGCGGTGAGTAATCTTCGTAAACGGCCGCTGGCGCGCTCCTGACTGAAGGTGGCGCCCGACATCAAGAGATTCATGGTCAAGAACATGATGAGATAGGCGGGGACGGTTCGCTGAAAACCTCCAACGGCTTGGTAGTCGCCGGTGGTATGGATAGTGATGGGAGAGGCCTCGAGTTCGGCTTGGATCTCGTAATAGAGTGAGCGCTCGTCTGCAGTCTCAGTTGGCGTGGTATGGAGGATAACTTTTGGCGGTACGATCTCGATCCAGAGAGCTGTGGAGGCTCGATCTTTGAGAGTGACAGCGTGGCCGTGTTGCCGCAACGAAGTGATGAGATTTGCCGCTAGTTGAGATTGCGGTTCGTGGTTTACGACGGTAATCGGAGCGAGACCCGGACCGGCAGGCGTAAGAAAACCGAAGAACCACATGCAAATTGCAGGACCGAGAAAAGTCCAGAAAATTGCCATCCGGTTTTTCGCATAACAGGCCAAGTCGTTCCCGGCAATGGTTAGAGCGTTCCACATACTAAGGGGTGCGCATCCGGCGCGCCTGCAGGATGATGGCTGTGCCGACTAGAACAACAGCCCACAGCCATACTGTGCCTGCGCAGAGGCTAAATTCACGGAGGTTGCCAAGCCCAAGTAAAACTTCAGACATGCCCGCCTGTGCTGCACCATTGGGCAATATGTAGGCGGCGGCGCGAAGAAACGGAGGATAAGCCGAAAGCGGCACAAATCCGCCGCCAAAGAAGGCAAGCATCACGTTTACGGAAGCACTGATTGCCTGAGCGGCCCGCTGGGTGCGGAACAAGAGGCCAATGGCCAGTTGCAGACCGGCCGCGCAGAGACCGAATCCAAAGATAAGCGCCCAGAAAGCAGGAGAGGCAAGACTGGCGGGATTGGCGGCTAGTGCGCAGACAGCCATGATCAAGGCCAATGTCGCGGTTGTTCCACAGGCAAGAAAGAACAGAGGACCGAATACGAGCACGGAGGGGGCGACCGGCAGGGTAAGCAGGCGCCGCTGGACGGACTGTTCCTGATCCCGCCAGATGAGCGCCGCCATCGACTGACTTATGAAGAGAGCTCCGAAAAGAGCCAGACCAGGGAAAAAAGTGGCCACGAAGTTGTTTTTGGCGGCAGATGGTTCGGCGGGTGGTGTCTCGCGCTCTATCGACAAAGGGGAGGGTGCCCTGGTCACTTGGGAGGCGCAAATTTCAGCAATACTGATCTCGAGGAGCGCCTTGGTTGGATCCGCATTGGCATTCAGCGAAGCTGAAATTGGTTGAGCGGCCGAGAGGGTCAAAAGGTCGCCGTCCGTTTCCGAGATTCTCAGCGGATGCCCAGGCTGATTCCCCAGGCACTGAGCGAACCGATTGGAAATTTCGGAGCGAAATTGAGGCTCAAAGCGGACCGGCACAGAAGCAAGCTGGGAATTGCCGCCTTTTCGTCCAAAAGCAGCGAACTCGGCGAGCAGCAACGTGAATGGAATTGCGAGAAGGAAAACCAGGAGAAGACGTTTACGCAGTATTCTCTGAAAGTACTGATTGGCGATTACAAGAGCTTCCCTCATGAGCGCAGGTCACGGCCAGTGAGTTGAATAAAGAGAGATTCAAGACTCTGGCGGTTCATAGAGACTTCGCGCACATCGCCGGCGCGAGCAGCCTCGCTAAGCAGTTGTGTAAGGCGACCCTCGGCACCCTGGAGGTTCAAGACGATTTCTTCAAGCGATGACTTGATTATGGCTTCGGTTGGCCGCAGGGTGAATGCCGCGGCAGCTTTAACAGGATCGAAACTGCCACGAAGAGTAACTACTTCTTTGCCGCCTGCTTGCTGCCTGAGGTCGGTCAGAGTACCTTCAACCAATAACTTTCCGTGATCAATGATGCCGATGCGGCCGCAAATCTGCTCCACCTCATCCATATAGTGAGTTGAATAGAGCACCGCGGCACCGCCGGCCGCAACCGATTGAACGATTTCCAGTATATTAGCCCGATTCTGCGGGTCTAAACCTACCGTGGCTTCGTCCATCAGCACGATGGCGGGTTTATGCAGTAGTGCCGCAGCAATATTTAAGCGCCGCTGCATGCCGCCGGAGAGAGTACCGACGATAGATCGATCTCGGCCCTCCAGACGTACCATAACCAGAAGGCGTTTGATGCGGGCTTCGAGCTCGGATCTGTGAAGGCCGTAGAGTCGACCGAAGAACGCGAGGTTCTGGCGGACTGTCAACTCCGAATACAGAGCGAGTTCCTGTGGTACTGCACCAATGGCTTGCTTGGCTTCCAGAGGATGAGTCTCGACGTTAAAGCCGGCAACTGTGACTGAGCCCGCGGTAGGCGCAAGCAAGCCACAGATGATGTTTACGGTTGTAGACTTTCCTGCGCCGTTCGGACCTAAGAGACCGTAGATCTCACCGCTATTTATCGAGAGGTTAAGATTCGCAAGGGCTTCGATGCTACCGAAAGTCTTCCTGACGTTTTTCAGTTCGATAACTGAACGCGCAGATTGCACATGTGATGAGGGTCCGGTTAGATCCGGCGAACATTGTGAAATCAACCTCCAAAGGCTAACAAATCCAAAGGTCTTAAATTCATTGAAGGCAGCGATGGCGTACTAGAACTAAATAGCTTGCCGCTTACCTCAAATTCATCTACGCTTGAGAAACTTATCCGAGACAGATCCACGTGGCGAGAGTTGTATTTTCTCGGCTCTGTCTTAAATATGCAAATCGATTCGGGACCGATATTGGTTTGATCGTTAATCAAGGTGTGGAGTAACTAAATGCAAAGACCGGGAGTGTGCGTCGCGGTCACAGGTGTTGGCAGTTTCAGCTCTATTGGAAAAAATTCTTCGGAGATGGCTGAGAGCCTGCGGCTTGGACGCTCCGGTGTCGGACTTATATCGCTATTTGACACTGCAACTTACAAGGTCAAACACGCCGCAGAGATCGCTTACGACCCGAGTGAATATTTCTCGGAGGAACAGGCGCGTACATTCGATCGAACCACCCAGTTCGCACTTATAGCAGCGCGAGAAGCGGTAAATGACTCGGGCATCAATTTAAGCGAGATGCCTTCAGATCGGATTGCGATAATCGACGGAATTGGATCGGGTGCGTACAGGGCCGGGGAAAGTGAGGCCCTCTCGGAAGTGGACAGGGCGCGCCGCGATATTGGAGCGGTGCGGCATCTGCAGACGCTGGCGGTGGCTAATGAGTTCAATATCCATGGCTTGAATGCTTCCATATCGACTGCTTGTGCATCAAGTTCCACGGCACTCGCCTACGCTTTTGAACTGTTCCAGGCCGGCAAGGCCGATGTGGTTTTGGTCGGCGCCGGTGACGGCTTACTTTTTATCACGTACGCGGGGTTTTACGCACTTGGCGCCATGGCGCAGCAACCGTGCTCCCCTTTCAGCAGCAATGTCGGTGTCAGTTTTGGCGAGGGTGCGGGTTTTGTAGTGCTGGAAACACTTGAACACGCGCAAAAACGAGGAGCGAAGGTTTACGGCGAACTAGCAGGTTATGGAAGCACGAGTGACGCTTATCACATCACTTCTCCGCACCCCTCGGGCGAGGGTTTGCGTCGAGCTATGGAGGCAGCTTTAAGGCGGTCGAATGCCTCTGTTGATGACATTACGTATGTGAACATGCACGGAACGGGAACGCGTGACAACGATACGGCCGAGAGCCTGGCGCTGACCGATTTGTGTAGCGGCAAGCGAGTTCCACCGCCCGCGAGTTCGACAAAATCGTTCATTGGCCACACGCTGGGTGCGGCTGGGATTCTGGAATTTATTACCTGCCTGCTGGCGGCGCGCGATGGTTTTCTTCCGCCCACACTGCAGTACACACTGCCGAGGCCCGGCTGTGACTTAGACTATGTAGCCAACCAGGCGCGAGAAGCGAAGATCGATTTCTTTCTCTCGAACTCGGCTGCTTTCGGCGGCGTAAATACAGTGGTGGCGGGAAGGCGTGTTCCTGTACCAGCGAGGCCGCCGCGCGAGGTTTCCCGCATTGTAATTACAGGAATTGGGGTTGTCTCGCCGGCCGCGTGCGGCGTCGCGGAGTTAAGGAACGCGTTGAACGCCAACAGACCGCTCTTCAGCAAAGTGGAACGCTTCAGCGTGGATGACTGCCTGACTAAGCACGCCGCGCTGGTACGAGATTTCAAGCCGCGTCAACTCACTCCGACGTTGGATGTGCGACGGCTCGACCTGCTTAACCAGTTCGCCTGTGTATCAGCAGGTTTAGCGTACTCTGATGCATGTCTGACAACGCGTCCGGTAAACCCCGAGAGAATTGGAGCCGTGTTGGGTTTAGCGGCGGGACCGGTTTCAACCCAGGAAGCCTTCGAGAAAAATCTGTCCGAGGCAGGCGTGGAAGGCGTCAGTGCCAAGTATTTCCCGTCGATTGTTATGTCTACAGTCGGTGGGCAAGTGTGTCAGACACTGTCTCTCAAGGGAATAAATAGCACGGTTGTTGACGGAGTGGGCGCGGGATTGCCGGCCGCAATCCACGCGTTTGAAATGCTGCGCGCCAGCGATAAAGAAGATCAAGTAATTGTGGTGGCACCGGATGAAATATCGCGATGGCTCTTCCGCTCCCTCGATCTGCTGGGACTGATAGCCGATCAACCTGAAGGCATTGGTCCGTATCATTCAGATTCGCGCGGGTTTGTTCTTGGTGAGGGGAGTGTTGCGCTAGTGTTTGAACGGCTGGAGAGTGCCGAAGCGCGCGGGGCGCGGATCTATGCCGAGATTCTCGGATATGGAGCCAATTACAATACCAGCAATATTTTTGCGGAATCAGTGGATTCCGATTGGATTAGCAGATGTATGCGGGATGCTCTGCGCGACGCAGATACAAAACCGGGCGACATCGACTTCGCGGTAGGACTGGGTTGCGGACGCCCGGCCTATGATTTTGCTGAGAAGGCTGCATTCCAGTCAGTTCTCGGTGAGTCGATACCCGTGAGTCTGCCTAACAGTCTGCTGGGTATGGGAATTGCAAGTTCGGGCGCGGCGGCGATCGCTCTCGGCGCTCTCGGATTGACTGACAAAAAAGTCTACTCACCGGCGCCCGGAGCAGTAAAGACGCCGGCGTTTTTTCGAAAGTCGCTGGTCTTCGGTGGATCGGAGAAGGGAAATAACTCCGCTTTGGTGCTAGGGCTGCCGCAATAAAGCACACTGATGAGTACACGCATCTGCATAACTGGCATCGGTGTTCGTTCCGCGATCGGAAATGATCCAGGTACATTTGCAGAAAATCTCCGGAACGGGTGTTCGGGCATTGCCGAGCACCTGGGAATATTCGTCGGGCAAAGCGTCTGGGCAGGAATGGCTCACTTGGACGCCGGCAGTGACTTGCCTCATGAAAAGATCGACCGGTCGGGCAAGTTGGCTCTACAGTCAGCGTTAGCCGCGTGGTCTGAAGCGTTTCCCGCGGACTCGGAGCGGCCTGATGGTTCGAGGATTGGCTTAATCCTGGGGACCAGCCACGGCGGGCGTTCACAAATAGACTACTGTCTAGAGAATCCGCAAACATTTGAAACTGCAGAAGCATCAAGACGTATCCTCGATACGTCTCCCCATTTCCGGCAGACGGAGTTTGTAGCGCACTGCCTGAAAGTAAGCGGACCCGTTCTGACAATTTCTACGGCCTGCAGTTCAAGCAGCGCGGCTATTCTGCACGGGATGGATCTGCTGCATTCGCGCAAAGTAGATTGCGTTCTGGCCGGCGGCATGGATGGATTTTCTAAACTGACGCACGCGGGTTTTAAAGCCCTGGGCGCTGTTTCGAACGGAGCATGCGGTCCTTTCAGCGAGCGTATTGGCATCTCTTTGGGGGAAGGCGCGGCGGTTGTCGTCCTAGAGAGGCTGGAAGATGCGCAACAACGGGGCGCAGCTATCTGGGCGGAGTTATACGGTGGCGGATCGTCATGGGACTGCTATCACATCACGGAGCCGGAGCCATCGGGAGAAGGCTTGGTCCGGGCCCTTGAAATGGCGGCCAACCGATCAGGTATGGGACTTGAGCGCGAGTTTTGCTATGCGAATCTCCATGGGACGGGAACTCGAGCGAATGACGCGGCTGAGACGATTGCCCTTAAGCGTTTCTTTGGGGGAGCGAGCATTCCGCCCGCGAGTTCTGTAAAGTCTTTTACGGGGCACACGCTAGGGGCGTCGGGCGCAATGGGTTTGATCGCTTCGATAATGGGAATGCGGTATGGATTTCTTCCGCCTACCGCTAATTATTGCGGTGTGCGCGCTGGTTGCGATCTGGATTATATTCCTAACCATTCCAGACCTTCGGAGATTCATCGATTCTCGGCACAGTCGGCCGGATTCGGAGGAGTCAACGTTGTTGTCATGGGCGGGCGCATGCGAGACATGGCGCCCTCGAGATCCGAGCCAGCTGGACCCATTGTGCTCTCCGGCATGGGGGTCGTATCGGCGGCTGGGATCGGGATGCATGCTTTCCGTGAATCCTTGCTTCAATGCCGCTCGGGAATTGGTCCGATTGATCGATTCACCATGTCCGTGTGCCGGTCCCGAGTTGCTGGACTGGTGCGAGATTTTCAGCCTCGTAAGATTGCTCCAACGCTGAATCTGCGCCGCGCCGATTTGTGTTTCCAATATGCGGCGGTAGCCGTGGCGGAAGCATTGGCCAGCGCCAAACTGACCGAGCGCGGCATCGATAGCGCAAAAATCGGTCTGGTGGTGGGCACCACCCGCGGGGCGGTTAATAGTTTCGAAAACGCGATGTCTGGCGCTATGGGTGGCGCGTGGGACAAAACCGGACCTTTGCATTTTCCGAACCTGGTAATGAGCTCGCTGGGCGGCTACGTATCTAAGATGTTTAGCTTGCGTGGCGCAGCGTCGACGGTGGTTTCCGCCACCGCAGGCGGACTGCAGGCGGTTATTCACGCCTTTGAATTGCTGCGCTGCAATCCTACTCAGCAGGCAATGGTAGTGGTACTGGCGGATGAGTTGTCGCCACTGTTCTTTCGCCTTCTGGAGGATTCTGGAAAGCTCGCGTGTGGCAAGGAAGTGGGCCGTGCCATGGTCTATAGTTCAACTTCACCGGGCCTGGTGATGGGCGAAGGCGCGGCGGCGTTTGTGCTTGAGAAGCGCGCAAGCGGCAGTAACGAATCCGACCTTTGCCTATGCGGCTACGGCATGAGTTCGGACTGCGAGCATGGAGGCGGCTTACAGATGAGCGGCGTGCGCTTCTCCGAGTCGATTCTTGCGGCCATTGAAGAGGCGGGTCTAACTCCGAATTGCATTGATCTTATATATGGACACGGCAGCGGATCGTCTTGTCAGGATGGCCGCGAGATAAGGGCGTTGGCGCAGGTCTGCAAGCCGAGCGTGCCGCTGAGTTGCGTGCTTCCCAATACGGGCCTGTCTGAGTCCGCTTCGGCGGGCTTTTCCTTGGCGGCGGCCGCGTTGAGCCTGCAACATGGCGAGGCGTATCCAATCGCCAGCTTGCATTCGGCAGGCGCTAACTGGAATTTTGTTCAAGGGGAGCCAGTGCGCTCGGACTTCAGGAATGTTCTACTGACCGCGGGTTCGGATTCGGGCAGTAACGCTGCCGTGGTGCTGAGTCGATCAAACTAAAAATGAAACCTGTTCTTTCGTTATGCTGCATTGCCTGCGCTTTATTTGCCGCAGGAGGGGGGCCGGACGCCCAAGGAATTCTGAAATCGAGCGATGTCGCTCGAGGCGGAGGTCTTCCGGGCATCTCATGGAGAATCAAGGTGGCCTCCGTCGAAAACGGTAAGAAGCAAAACAGCGAACTGATCGTGAAGGCTGTTAGTGAAAACAGCCTGGTGGAATATATCGCGCCGGCACGGGTCAGTGGAGAAAAACTTCTGATGAGTGGCAAGAACATGTGGTTTTCGCAACCGGGCGTGCAGCGTCCTGTACCTATATCTCCGAGGCAAAAACTTAGTGGGCAAGCCGCGAATGGCGATATTGCCGCCACGAATTATGCTGCCGATTACACTGCCACCATTGAGCGCGAAGAAGCATGCGGTGACGACAAGTGCGTGGTTCTGCATTTGCAGGCCGCCAACAAGGGCGTGACCTACGATCAAATCAAATATTGGGTGTCACTACGCCGCAATCTGGGTGTAAAAGCCGAATTCTACTCTATCTCCGGCAAGCTTTTTAAGAGCGCAACATTTGATTACGACAACCACATTTCCTTCAAAGGAACGCAGATCCCGTTCGTCAGCAGGATGGTCATTTCCGATGCACTGAACGAAGGGAACGTAACGACTCTTGATTACTCGGACGTGCGCGTGGCTAACATTCCCCCTTCGGAGTTCAATGTCGATTTGCTGGTTCGCTAGTACAACTCGACCTTTAATGGCGGTGTTAATGCTGTCAGTATCCGTTCGCGCAGCTGACACTGTCACTGAAGATATTCGAAATGCCGAACTGGTGCGCAGCAATGTTCGCATCGCCAGGGAACTGGCGGAAAAAGCCTGGCAGAGCCTGGAGGCGGGCAAGATTGTCCGGTCGTACCTCCTCTATACAGAAGCGGCCAAGAGAGATCCCAATATTCCGCTTTATCGGGAAGAACGGAACGCTTTGTCGCGCAGCGCAAAGCAGCTAATAAAGGACAAACTTGAGAGCGCCGACATTCAGCCGGACATAGCCGCGGCCGAACGCGATGCGAATGTGTCGATGCCAGCGTTACCGCCGACGAAACTTACGTTTTCCGTGAGAGCGGCACCTTTACCTGCCGCTGTGATGCCCTCCATTCCCCCGCCGGTGCAGGCAGCAGCGTTTACAGCGCCAAATTCAATCAGCTTGGTGACTCTTCCTCCAGCGCCGGCGCCAGAGGCGGGAAAAACCGTTCAGCCTTCTGCACCCCAGGCAAGTACTGATCAACCACAAACCGCTCAGAGCGTTCAGCCCGAGAAATCGGACCCATGGCATTTTAGTTACGCAACTCAAATTCTGGCTTACGGAATCTACAACGCCTTCCGCAGTAACAGCCCTTTTAATCCGGACAACCAATTAGCCGACTTTGCGCAAAAGGACTTTCATGCCGCTCTGCGGCCGGATTTGAAGCTGGGAAACTCAATCCTATCGTTTAGCGCCAAGCCGCGCATCGATTACGAACACAACTTGAGCGTTTCGAGCCACAACTCGGACTATTACCTCCAGGAGTGGAGCGTGCGTCTCCAAGCCAGTCCCTGGCTCACTCTCTCCTACGGTCGTGAGGTGCCGATGTGGGGACCGTCGATGTCGGTGCCGGCCAGTAATCCGTTCTTTCGCGATAACGGCCGGAATACACCTCTGCTTGAGATTGGCGCCCGTGATTTTGGCCGAATCGTCTGGCAGCCAGGCTCAAAGTTCTCGGTCACTTACATCGCCAACACGGCTTTGCGGCGCGGAACTCCAGATTTTCTTCCCTTTGTGCCGACCGGCGGCGTCAAGGTAGATTACAACGGAAAGAGCTTCTTACTCAGCGGAATTTATAATAACCGGCTAACGAGTCCTTTCGGCCACAGAAAATTTATCGGAGGTTATGGCCAGATTACGGTGGGTCAGAGCCTCCGAATCTATGTGGAGGGTTCGGCGCAAGAAGGCAATCCAGCTTATTATCCAGTAGACTCTTCGAACTTTGTGGGATACGCACAGACGAAGTTGGACAATTCGCTAGCGCCGCGTACGATTGTCGGAGGCTTGGCTTATACGGACTCGAGAGCGGGCACATGGACTGGCGAGTATATTTATAATCCGGTGGGATACAGCAGCACGGTGGCGACCAGCTTTTATCAAACTGCGCAGGCGCTTGCAGGAACCTACCTCATGGGAGACCCTGAAGCGGGCGTCGCTGCGCAACAACTGGCGCTTACGTCGAATCCCGGAACGGGTCCACTGCGCCGCAACTATGCATTTGGCCAATACCAGCGTAACGGGGTGGCAGGCAGGTTTGATGTCGTATTACGCTACACGTTGAATGCAGAGGACCATAGCGGGCAGGGTGTGGCCTATCTTACATGGAATGCGGCCGATCATTTTCAGGTAATCGCCGTTTTTGCCGGTCTTAACGGTTCAGTAGACACAGAGTACTCCCGGTATCTGCATTACCAAGCGCAACTCGGATTTCGGATCTTTTTACATTAAACTATGAACTACATCATCTTGGTAGCTTTTCTCTGGGGCACGTGGCAGTCGGGCGATTGTGCCGCTTGTTCCGATATTAAAGTGACAGTAACGGGTTTTCGCAGCGCAAAGGGCGAAGGTTTTCTCGCACTTTATTCGAGTCAAGACGGATACCCACTCAATCCCGAGAAGGCCGTTCAGAAAGTGAAGGCGCCGATTGAGAATGGAGAGGCCAAATTCGAGTTGAAAGATGTCAAGCCCGGTGGTTACGCCTTGATTGCTATGCACGACGAGAATAAGAACGGGAGAATGGATCGAAATCTGCTGGGTATGCCACGGGAAGGTTATGGCGCCTCCAACAATCCGCATATGCCACTGTTCGGACCACCGACTTTCGAGTCGGCTTTGTTCAAGACTCAGCCAGGTGAAATGACGATGAATATCCCGCTGCACTACTATCCGCATTAGGAATTGTTTCTTCAGGAGAATTATGGACGCACTATTACAGGAACGAATCGATCGCCGCAAACAGACACTGGCTGAAATTAAAGAGGAACTGGCTGACCGCCTTCAACTGGAGGCGAGCCCGGAAAATATCGACGACGACACTTATCTTTTCGGCGGCGGTCTGCAACTGGATTCCATCGATTCGATGGAGATCATCATTGGCATGCAAGCCCGCTTCGGTGTGGAAGTTCCGGAAGGGGACGTAGCTCCGTTGCGAACCATCAACACTCTTGCCGACCTGGTAGAAGCGCATCAAGCAGCCTAAGTACTTACGTCACTCGTGGTGACACAGGATTTTACACAATGCAGAACAAAGAAGAATACGAACGGCTGAGGCTGGGGGCGGGACTCACCGATCTTTCGAGTTACCAGGTTTTCGAGATGTCGGGTGCAGGGGCTACCGACAGCCTGAATCGGATTACACTGGCCGACATGACGCGCCTGCCTATAGGCCGCGCACTTTGCACCTACATGTTGAAAGAGGATGCTTCGCTGCTGGCGGATGTCCTTATCTGGAATCAGGGCGGTCGCTTTGTGGTGTTTGCAGAGACGAATCAGGGTGAGTCGCTGTTGCCGTGGATTGAAGAGCATGCGCGGGGGGCCGCGGCTAGAGATCTGGGTCCTGAAGTCTGTCTACTTGGTGTGGATGGACCTTTCGCCTGGGAAGTCTTGAAGGAACTGACCGGCGTGCGGATTCTGGGTCTCCGTTACCTGGAGACGATGACCGACCAGAAGATGGGCGATCTGACGGTGGACATCATCAGAGCGGGTAAGACAGGGGAATTTGGTTACATTCTGAAATGTCGCGCGCAAGACGGCGCCGCGCTTCGTGCAAGACTCATGGAAGCCGGGCAGCCCTTTCATCTGGCACCTTGCGGGCCAAAGGTTGTGGATTTGTGCAAACTTGAGAACCGCTTTACCAACGTGTTCAAGGAAGGCGCAGCGGCCAAGAACGTTCTGGAGTTGAACTGCCGAGTTCAAGTGAGCACCGACAAAGGCGACTATGTGGGCCGGGACGCAGTGGAGAAGTGCATGGAGGAAGGAATCTCCCGGAGGCTGATCGGAGTAAAGATCGAGGGTGAAAAAGCGCCGGTCGAAGGCAGCGCAGTCTGCTACAAGGGAGCGCACATTGGTGAGTTGGTTGCAGCCGATTATTCCTGGACTCTGAACTCCCCAATAGGGCTTGCCTTGATGTCGAGTGAGTATGCGTATGTCGGTTGCGAATACGAGGTGGACGGGACCACGCTCAAGACCGTTTCAGCGCCATTTATCTTCAATAAGAGCATACAAATCCGCCCGCAGGAGGACAGTTTCAAGACTGTTGACTGGAGTTTCAAGCAGTAGCGCCTGACGGATGTCTAGAGCCGTTCGAGTTGCGATAACCGGGTTGGGCGTACTGAGTCCCATAGGCTGCAATGCGGCTGAGATTCTGAGCGCCTTGCGCGAGGGACGGAGCGGACTGAAGCCCATGGATTGCCCGGGCATTCCGCATTTGCATGGCAAGTTTGCGGGGGAAGTTGCTGGTTTCGCATCGCCGAGTGAGCGGCTTGATAGAACGGCTGGAATGGCGGTGGCTGCGGCTTGCAAAGCGTGGGAAGACGCCCATGTTCCGAGCGGCCTGTACGAACGGAAGCGGATTGGCTTGAGCGTAGGAGCGAGCGGTGCGGGATTAACTCACAACACAACGGAAGATGCATTCCGGTTGTGCTTTCAGCCGCATGAACAGGCGGCGGCGGTGGCGGCGGCGCTTGATGCCGGCGGACCTGTTGTTATGTTCAGCAGCGCGTCGGCAGGCAGCGGGCTGGCGCTGGTGCAGGCGCTTCATCTGCTGCGGAGCGGACGCTGCGACGTGGTGGTGGCGGGCGGCGCCGAATGCCTTTCGCAGGTGAATCACGAGTCGATGGATAGCATGCGTCTTTGCAGCGTTGGGCCTTGCTCGCCATTTAGCGGCGATCCTGGGCTTACGGTGGGTGAAGGCAGTGCGTTCTTTGTGCTGGAGCGGCAGGACGATGCGGTGGCACGCGGGGCGAGGGTGCATGCCGAGCTATTTAGCTTCGGAGTGACTCAGGATGCCTACGACATGGTGGGTGGGGACCCTTCGGGAGAAGGTCTGCTTCATGCCTTTGTCGCTGCGCTAAGCGCCGCCGCGTTGGAGAGTGGCTCCATTGGCTGGATTAAAGCGAATGGCACTTCCAATCGCGACCAGGACGCGGCCGAGACCATAGCTTGCAGGCAAGTATTTAGTCCGGTGCCGCCGGTTACAGCTTTGGAGTCGTTCGTGGGACACGCGAACGGGGCGGCTCCGGCGATCGGTCTAGGGCTGGCGCTTATCGCCTTTGAGAATGGCTTGCTTCCGGCGACGTTGAACTTCGTGCGGCGGCGGGCTGGTTGCGATCTGGATTATGTGCCGAACCAGGCGCGGAAATCGGAGGCTGTCCGCGTGCTTGCGAGTTCGGTGGGTTTCGGAGGTTCGAACGTTGCCCTGATTTTCGGAAAGTCGAATACAGCGGAACTCCCGGCGGTTGAGAAATCGGCGCTTTGTATTACTGGGATCGGAGTGGTTTCAGCGTTCGGGCACGGCTTCAGCTGCTTTGTTAATGGTTTGCGGCAAGGAAAGTCGGCCATCCGGCTGGCGCAGCGTTGGCAGGACACAAAGACGGCTTTCGCCGGGCTGGCTGAAGATGCCAGCGACCGGCGCATAGGAAGTAAGCTAACGCTGCTGCAGCGGTTTGCGCTAGCCGCTTCGATGGAGGCGATGGAGAGTGCAAACTTCCCGCCTGATGGGTTCGACATGCGCAGATTGGGTGTCATGGTGGGACTGAGCCGGGGCAGCGCGGCCGCGCGCAGCCAGTACGCGGCAGCTCTATCGAATGCACAGGCGCGTAAGACAATGGGCAAGCTGGTTGTGCGCATGGGCAGGTTCACGGTAGCGAGCGCTATCAGCCAGCATTTCAAAGTGAAAGGCTACGGGGGCACGATTGCGGAGGGCATAGGGGCCGGTCTGCACGCTTTAGCGCATGCCTGTATTCATCTTGAGAATAGTTCGAGCGAAAACGCTTTGCTGGTGGTGGCCGCGGATGAAATCGGCACTGGGACGGCAAGTTCATTAAAGGAAATGAACTGGCTAGCGGCGGGCCACGATGGGTGCTATCTGCAACCGTATGATTGCCGATCGCCAGGAACGACGCTGGGCGAGGGCGCGGTAGCGCTGCTGATAGAGCGCACTGATTTCGCCAAAGCTCGCGGCGCCAGAGTGCGGGCGCACATTGAAGGCGTTGGGCTAAGCGCAAATCAAAAGGAATGTTCGCTGGCGGATGCCATTCATCAGGCAATCGACGCGTCGGGCGGCGCCGGCATCACGGGAGTTTATGGCAATGGCAGCGGTATTTGGGAGCATGATCAGGCAGAGTTGCAGGCGGTGAGACAGGTGCTTCCGCGCGAGACTCCGCTTGGCTGCGCGAACGTTGGCCTGGGATTAGCGGAAGCGGCCAGCGGTCTGTTTCAGGTGGCTGCGTCGCTGCATGCACTCAAGACAGGTGAATTTTTTCCCGTGCGACAACCCATGATTAGCGGTGTATTCACGAAGCAGTTAGTAACCGCAACAACGGAAGGACGCCGCAACGCCGCCGTGGTGCTGGGTCTGTGATGCCGGTAGTTGGCGTAGGCATCGACCTGGTGGATTGGCACCGCGTGGAGCGACTGATCTCTCGAAATGAGGATATTTTCCGGCAGCGCATTTTGGGTGAGAGAGAGCGAATGGAAATTTCATCGACATCCGTCAAGAGGATTCGAATTCGAGCTTATGCGTCTTTGATTGCGGCCAAAGAAGCGTTGCTGAAAGCGCTGGGCACGGGACTTGCCAGGGGGATGCGCTGGCCTGATATTGAAGTTTTAGAACGCACTGGTTCAACGCCGCGTTTAGCTGTTTCCGGAGAAACAGGACGTGTGCTGGCGGGCTTTGAGGCTGATGACGTTCAGTTATCGCTGTCGTCGGTGAGCAGCCAGGCAATGGCGCTGGTCGTGCTGTCGCGCCGAGCGAAAGAAACCTGTTTATGACGAATGATTCTCCCGTGGCGTTGCTGCATGGCGCGGGCTTTACAATCGGCGATGAAATCGCAGCGGGTCTGGCGGCGCAGAATGTGCGGATGGTGCTCTTCGATGAGCCGGAACGCGAAGCTGCCTGCCAAGCCACTGCTGCGAGGCTTGGCGCGGCGGGTGCCCAAGTGCAAGCGCTGCCTGCAAGGACTTCAAATGGCGATGTTGTTAGTGAGGCGGTAAAAGTGTATGGGCGGCTGGATTACCTTTTTAACACTTTCATACCTGGACCTGAGACTTCCGCGGCAGCTGTTTTCGCTTATCCGCAGCAATTGCTTGAACGTAACTTCGCCGCTGCCGATGTAATGGCGGCGGGTAAAGCGGGCGGCGCGATTGTGAACCAATGGTACCTGGGCGCGCTGTATGAAGGCAGCCCGCTTGAATCGGCAGTGTTGATGTCGAAGGGCGCTATCACCGGTGTCACGCGCGAGATTTGCGTTAAGTATGGCAAGGCGGGTGTTCGCACCAACGCGATTCAACTTGGGCTGGTGGATTTGGCCGAGACCAAGGGAGTGATAACAGAAAAGACGCTGGCGCGAAAAACGCCGGTGGGGCGTTGGGGCAGTGCGGCGGAGGTGGCTAAGTTCATGCTGTTTCTTGCGTTGAAGAACGGTTACATGAGCGGGCAGACCATTTGTTTCGATGGCGGGTTGACAGCGGGCAACACGGGGACTTAATGGAGCAAACCACCATAACAAGTTGGCTGTTTCCTGGTCAGGGCTCGCAGTATCTGGGTATGGGCCGAGACCTGTGGTCGCGCGCAGGCCGACCGCTGGAAATAGTGGCCGAGGCCGAAGAGATCAGTGGCTTTGCGCTGCGGCAGATTTGTCTGCAAGGGCCGGCCGAGGAACTCACCCGGACCGATGTCTTACAACCTGCGCTGACGGCAATGTCACTTGGTTGCGCGCATCTTCTCAGCGAGGCAGGATTACATCCCGACATGGTGGCGGGGCATAGTCTGGGCGAGTTTTCGGCCTTGTGCGCCGCTGGAGTCTTCAGCGTCACCGACTGCCTGCGGCTGGTAACGGCCCGCGGACGGCTTATGCAGGATATTGCGCAGCATCTGCAGGGCGGTATGGCTGCGGTAAAACGTGTCGGGCCCGTTCCGCTACAAGAAGTGATTGAGAAATCTGGCGCGCCGGTTTGCATCGCGAACCTGAATTCGGCTGATCAGATTGTGGTCTCAGGCCCGAACAATGCGTTGACAGCGCTTGCACCGCAGATAGCCGCGGCTGGTGGTGAGCTTGTACCGCTGGTGGTTGCGGGTCCGTGGCACCACCCCAGCATGGAGCCGGCGGCGGAAAGTTTTCGCGCCGTGGTGGATGCGACGGAGTTTCGGCATGCGCGCTGTCCGGTTTTTATGAATGTGCCGGGCGCAGCCCAGACAAACGCGGCGCGGATCAAAGAATTAGTGCGCATTCAAATGACATCGTCGGTGCTTTGGCAAGCGAGTATTGAAGCGATGTTTGCTGCAGGAGCGCGATTGTTTCTTGAAGTAGGGCCGGGCAAAGTTTTGCGCGGTTTGATGCGCCGCATTATTCCGGATGAAGCGAGCTATCGAGTTCGCGGCATTGAGAATCAGCGCAGCTTGCAGTTTATTGCAACCGAGGCGGCGCGCCCATGACGCGCGCGTGGCTATTCCCGGGGCAGGGTTCGCAGTATACACGGATGGGCAGGCACATCTGGCAGCTAGCGCCGGCCAGTGACGTGCTCGCGATGGCTGAATCGATTTCTGGATTGCCGCTGCGAAACGTTATTGAAAACGGCCCGGAAGAACTGCTGCGAAATCCAGCTTACCTGGAGCCTTCCATTTTTGCGCTGCAAGCGGCGCATACACTGCTGCTGCAGGCGGATGGGCTGCAGCCGGATGCAGTTGCCGGTTATAGCCTGGGCGAAATTGGAGCAGTGTATTGCGCGGGATGTATTTCGTTAAGAGATGCAATGAACCTGGTTAGTGAGCGCGGCACAATTCTGGCGCGTAATGCGGCTAAAGGCGAATGGTCCAGCCGTGCGGTGACGTTCGTTAGAAGGCCAGAGACTGCACCGATGTACGGCGGCGTGTTTGTAGCTGCCGTCAATAGTGCGCGCGATTTCACGCTCACGGGTGCGACGAAATATATCAATGCGGCCGAGGGAATTTTATCCAGAGAACGCGCGGCGGTTTTACCGGTTGCGATAGATGGTCCGTGGCATTCGCCGCTTGCCAGCGACAGTGCGCGCGAGATTGCGTTACTGATGCGGAAGGTAGAGTTGCGCAAGCCCGTTGTGCCGGTTTGCCTGGGAACCAGCGGAAGGTTTGAGACGGACGTGGAAGCAATTCGAGCTTCACTTAGCGCGCAGATTGACCATCCAGTGCGATGGAATGATGCTCTGGATACTCTTTGGCAGGCCGGCGTCAGGGCGACGCTGGAGCTTGGACCGGGACGCGTACTGACAAGTTTTGTGCGCGCGAACTGGGCGGGGCGCGGTTATCGTTCGCAATTTCTCGACCGGCCGGGCGGCCGCGCTATCGACTTTGCCGCACTCCGCGAAAACTATTATGAGGAGAACAGTTGGACTCAATCAGCCTGAAGGATAAAGTGGCGGTGATAACGGGCGCGTCGCGCGGGCTGGGCCGCGCCATGGCCCTTGAGTTTGGCCGGCTGGGCGCGTTTACCATAGTCAACTATGTACGCGAAGAAAAAGGCGCGCAGCAGACTCTTGACATGCTGCGAGAAGCGGGCGGCGACGGCGCCATTGCTATGGCTGACGTGCGCAAAGCGGACGAAGTGAACGCCATGTTCTCGCATATCTTCAAAACCTACAAGAAAGTGGATGTGCTGGTGAACAACGCCGGCATCACGCGCGATGAATATTTCATGATGATGCGCCCACAGAGCTGGTTGGAGTTGATGGACGTGCACTTGAATGGAGTTTTTTACTGCAGCAAAGCGGTTATCCGCAATATGTGCGCGGCGCGTAAAGGCGTGATTCTCAATATTGGATCGGGATCGGCGCTGGTTGCCATGCCCGGCCAGGTGAACTATAGCGCCAGTAAGGCCGGCCTGCTGGGTTTTTCACGCTCACTGGCGCGGGAAGTGGCGGGAAAAGGGGTGCGCGTCATCCACGTTGCACCTGGCTTTTTTGAATCGGATATGACGGTGACACTGGATCCGGAGTTCATCAAAGAAACCTTTGAAGTCACTCCGCTTGGGCGCTGGGGGTCGGGCGTGGAGATGGCTGCGGTGGCGACGTTTCTGGCGTCGGACGATTGTTCCTTTTTCACCGGACATTCCATTGTCGTGGACGGCGGCCGGGGCGCAGTAGAAGCGGAGTACGGCTCGTAAAGCTTATGCCTTTTGCAGAAATCGACTTCAATAACCCGCCCACACCGTATGGGCATCCAATGCGAATGATTGACCGTGTGCACTCGCTTGATCCGGTTGCCGGCAAGTTGGTGGCAAGGAAAGTGATCTCGCGCAACGAACCACTCATTCAGGGACATTTCCCCACGTTTCCGCTACTGCCCGGCATTCTTCAATTGGAGATAGCGACGCAGATGTCGGCGTTGCTACTAAACGTGATTGAAGGCAAGGGCGTTGCGCGTATATTCATAGCCGAGAGCCGTTTGAAGCATTTACTGCCCGTCACTCCAGGCGACACGATGATTGTAGAAACGCAGTTGATAACGCGCAAAGATCCTTTCTATACTTTTCGCGTGCGCGGCACGGTTGACAACGAAGAAACTGTCAAAGGCCAGATCACCCTGCAATGGTTTGATTCCCTGCGCGGAGCCGCCGGAGCTACCAGTTGATTGCTCGTCCGTTGGAAGGGCAGGTGGCTGCTGTGACAGGCGCGTCGCGCGGCATTGGGCGCGCTATTGCGCTGGAACTGGCGCTGAAAGGCGCTTTTGTGGCGATTAATTTCCGGCAGAACGAAGCCGAGGCACAAGCCGCCTTGGCTGAGCTTTGCGCGGCAGGCGGCCAAGGCAAACTCTTTCAAGCTGACGTAAGCCGGGCAGACCAGGTGGACGCATGGTTTAAGAGTCTTTATGCCAGCAACGGGCGCGTGGATGTCCTGGTGAATAACGCGGGCGTGACGCGCGATTCCGCTCTGATGACCATGACCGCTAAAGACTGGCATACCGTCATAGACACGGACCTCAACAGTGCGTTTTATTGCGCTAAAGCGGTTACGCGGCGCATGTGCGGCGCCAAGCGTGGGCTGATAGTCAACATAGGTTCGGGTTCGGCTTTTTCGCCGCGTATTTCGCAGGTGAATTACAGCAGCGCAAAATCGGGGCTGATAGGCTTCACTCGCTCGCTTGCACGCGAGCTGGCGCCGTTTGGGGTGCGCGTGAATATAGTCGCTCCAGGCTTTACTTCCACCGAAATGAGTGAGAGCCTCTCGCAGTCCGTGGTAGCGGATTCGCTCGCAAAGATTCCCATGAACCGCTGGGGCACGGCGCAGGAGATTGCCACGTTCATCTCATTTCTAGCCTCACCGGATGCTCGATTTATCACCGGACAGACGCTTATTGTCGATGGTGGACGATACGCACTTGAACAAGATTACGGAGTCAACTAAGTATGACCAACCTAGCCAATGAGATTCCTGGTAAGCCTGGCCACTTCAGCGTTAGCGGAGCTCAGCTGGATCTATTCAGGCCGCACAAATATCCAATGTCGCTGCTGGAAAATGTGACCGACTATTGCCCGGCAGAGAAAAAACTGACGGGAAGCAAGAGAGTCAAGCTTGAAGATCCCTATGTGCAGGCGCATTTTCCCGGCGACCCCTCCATGCCGCCTGCCTTCGTGGTGGAAGGACTGGCGCAGTGCTGCGGTGCCCTGATGAACCTGCTGTTCTATACGGACAAGGGCATCCTGTTGTGGGAGCTGTCGATCGAGGAATTCCTGGCCTTCCCCCATCCGCCTTACAACGTGCTGGCGGAAGCGAAAGTGAAGCATGTGGATCTGGCCAGGCCGGGCGAAACTATTGAGCTGGAAGCAAAAGTAGCGTTGCAGCGCAAAGAGATTATTTCGTTCCAGGTGAAAGCTGTTGTAGCAGGCAGGCCGCTTGCCAGCGGCGACATCATTCTTGCCTATCCGCCTTATACGCCGCTAGTGCCGGTTGCGGCGCCGCAGATTCCGGAGCCTGTCCATGCCGCTCGTTGAGTGTACAGACATTTGCAAGAACTATAAGCTGGGCGCAACAGTCGTTCCCGCGCTCAGAAACGTGACTGTCGACATTGAGCGCGGCGATTTCGTGGCCATCTGGGGACCATCGGGCAGCGGCAAGACTTCGCTGCTAAATCTGATGGGGCTGCTGGATACGCCTTCGTCGGGGCAGATAAAAATCGCCGGGGAAGCAATAGGAACGCAGGACGATTCGTCGCTGGCTACGCTGCGCAACAAATTGATTGGGTTCATTTTTCAGAACTTCAATTTGGTACCGGTATTGTCGGCCTTGGAGAATGTAATGCTGCCCCTGCAGATTCGCGGTGAATCGCCGGCACAGGCGCGGAGCAAGGCGGTTTTGAAACTTGACGCCGTGGGCCTTTCCGCACAGCATAAGGCGCGTCCCGACCAGATGAGCGGCGGCCAGCGGCAGCGTGTCGCNNCATTCTTGCCGACGAGCCCACGGCCAATCTTGATTCCGTGACCAGCGGTCAAATTTTGTCGTTGATGCAGGATCTGAATCGCCAGCAGAACGTAACCTTCATCTTTTCTACGCACGATCCGCGTTTGTTGGAAACGGTGACCCGGAAAATTCGTTTGCAGGATGGCCAGGTTGCGCCGCAGGAGGTTGGCAGTGTTTTATCTGACTATCGGACTTCGTAATATCCTGAAAAACTGGCGCAGAAGCCTCTTCACGGCGACCGCGGTGGGCGCCGGATTTTCGGCCATCAGCTTGTTTTCCGGCTATATTCATTATGTCTATCACGGCTTGATGCTGCAGGCGGTTCGCGGCGAAGGGTTGGCTCACTTGACCATTGCCAGGCATGGCTTCTTCGACAATGCGAGCCTGAATCCGGAAGACAATCTGCTGAGCAACGCTGATTTAGCGCGGTTGGGATCGATATTGGAAAAGCAACCTGAGACCGTGACCTGGGCTCCGCAACTCGCCGTAAGCGGGATGATGACGAACGGCCATGCCTCTACCATCTTTATCGCGGAAGGACTAGATGCGCGTAAAGAAGCCACCATTCGCGGGTCGTTCAGGCTTGATCGCGGCGGTATTCTGGACCCGAACTTTCCAGCGGGAATTTGTGTTTCCAGTGGCTTGGCAAAACTGCTGAGTCTTACTACCTCTTCGCGTGCTGTACTTTTCACTAACACGGTTTCGGGACAGGCTAACGCGATAGATGTGGATGTGCACAGCCTCTATGACACCGGGACGGCAGCTACCAACGATAAGTCTCTGCGCATACCGCTGGAAATGGCGCGCAAGCTTTACGACGTGGATGGCGCCGACCGGGTTCGCCTGCTGTTAAAGAACGAAGACGAGGTTGAGCCGGTTCGGGCGCGCCTGGCAGGGCTGTTCAAGGCTGAAAATTTTTCGCTGGACATTCGCGATTGGAAGGAACTGTCGGCCTTTTACCGGCAGGTGAAGACGCTGTTTGATACTATTTTTTCTTTTATATTCAGCATTGTTGTGATTGTCGTCATTATGAGCGTGGTGAACACCATGAGCATGACGGTTATTGAGCGTACTCGCGAGATTGGGACGTTGCGGGCGCTCGGTATGAAGCGGCCCCAGATAGTCGCGTTGTTTTCAGTGGAGGCGCTGCTGCTGGCGGCCGCCGGTGTGGCCGTCGGCTTCATCATCACTTTGATTGTGGTGTTTGTGGTGAACTCCATGGGAGTTAGCTACGTTCCGCCGGGCAGTTCCGACCGGGTGCCATTGCTGGTCGACATTCTTCCGGGCACGATGGCGGTTATTTTCCTGCTGCTGGCGATGCTTACCGCAGGGGCGGCTTTGTTTCCGGCATCGGGAGCTTCGCGAAAGCCGATTGTCGATGCTCTTGGCCACGTTTGATAATTACTTAAAGCTGATTTGGACGTGATTGAGCCCGGGCGTTAGAGGGCGGTGTAGACCGGCATAAATGAAGTCTCCATAGATGCCTAGGGGAAGGACTATGTCGCCGCTTAATGCGGAGTCGCTGCGCTGCAAATTGACGTGAATTTCGCCTTTAGGATGCGGCATGGTTGCCACAACTTGCTTTAGCCTGCCGAGATTTGGACTGATTTGCACGCGCGAGAATCCGGGGGCTCCGGATTTGATTCCGGCTAAGGTGCGGAAGAGTTCGAAATTAGGACTTGCTCCCCAAGCGTGGCAATCGGAACGCGCATCGGGTCCGTTCCATTCGGCCCAGGTGGTTAAACCCTGGCTTAGCATCTCGCGCCATGGGCCCAGAACCTCAAGATATTTGTCGCCAAGACCTACTTCATTCAGCGCGGCATTTGTGTATGCACGGAAGTAGATGGAGGATTGCGCGAGCGAAGGATCGGCAAACACTTTCTGCATGATCGCTTTGCCTTGATCGCGCGATGTCACGTGCGCCAGGACGGCCAGCGTATTCACATGCTGAGAAAAAGAAGTGTGGGCGGGCTGGTCGGCAAATAGACCACGCGTTTCGTCCCAGTCGGTAGCGAGCACGGTGGCGCTTAATTTCGCTGCGGCTGCCTGGTACTCGGCGGCCAGCGCTTTGCTACCCAAGCTGTTCTCCAAATCGGCGGCCCACTGATAAGCCATCAGCAGTTGCAGATCAAGCGCCGCGGCTGACGATCCATCCGAATCAGCCAGCGGTTCGCCGTTTGGCCATTCCTTCACCCAATCGACAAAGTTCCACCAGGGCATGCGCAGCAACGATCCAGCGGGCTTCTGGTAGCGGGCGTAAAAATCCAAAACTGCATGCACGCCGGTAAGCATGTCTCTCACAAAGGCGGGGTCGTCCACATACATCCAGTAGTCGTGAACCATGCCGATCCACCAGAGGGAAAACGGTGGAATGTATTGCTGCAATGTAGAAGGAGCGCGGCTATATGTGGCTCCTTCCGATGTTCGCGACGAATTCAGCAGTTCAATGCCGTTTTTCATCAATCGCGCGTCGCCCGATGTGTACAGGGAGACCATCATTTGGATGCGGGAATCGCCAGCGTATTGCAACTGCTCGTAAAACGGCCCATCCATATAGGTTTCATGGGCGCACAAGCGCGCAGTTCGAAAGCCGGTTTCGAGTATGCGCTGAGTTTCGGCATCGGCCGCGTCTTTGGGAAACTGCAGTTGGGCCTTGCGCAGGAACGGATACCCGGTAAAGACGCCGCGAAGGTCTTCAATAACCAGCGGCTGCGCGGCGGTTTTCACTTCCAGCTTCATGTACCGGTAGGTTCGCCAATAAAGCGGGCGGTAGAGACGATGATCGCCGCCATCAGCAGTGTAGGCATCAGAGGGTCCGAGAAAGATTTTTCCTTCGATCTCGTTGCGATTGCCTTTGACAACGCCATGCTCGACTTCGGTGAAGAGCGCCTCGGCGTATTGCAGAGTGACTTGGGAAGCAGCGCCGCCGCTCAAAATCATTTCAGGAAACGCGGTGGTTAGATGGCCTTGATCAACAAGTAAGGACGCTTGCGTATTGGCGGGAATAGTGACGGGGCTCGCACCTTTTAAGAACGCATCGGTAAAGGGAACGCCATCGGATCGACGGACACGCTGCAGACGCTCGGGCAATTGCTCTTCCAAGGGAATTTCGCGCGGAACAAGCATCCAACGGTTGGGAGAATCGCGGGCGAACCTGGCAGCGGCGGGCGAAATGCTATGAGCCGGCTTCCAGGATGAATCATCAAACGGAATGTTCTGCCAGCCCCATGGATATTGAGCCGCGTCGAAGTTTTCGTTTGGACCCAGAGCCCAATATCCGGTTCGCTGATTGTTGGATAGGGGACGCGCGGTATAGGCCGAATCGATGCTGCACTTCCAACTGGCATTGGTATCCACCAGGCTGTTTTCAGCGGCTTCAGCACGCAGAACGAAGCCGGTCTGATTTGAGACCTGGGACACGGCGGCGTTGGCGCCGTCGTTCCAAACGACTGCAGCCAGTACATTCCTGCCGGCTTCCAACTGCGCAGCAATGTCCAAGTGTTCGTAGCGCCAGTGGGCCAAGTCGCTCTGCGCCGGGCCAAAGGAAACCTGCTTGCCATTCACATAAAGCACATAACGGTTGTCGCCCGAGACGTCGATGACGAAAACGGAGGGCTTTGTTTGCAGATCAAATGATTTTCGAAAATGATAGACGCCGTAACCGTGTGGGGATGCGCCCGGAACCTCAATCCAGCGCGCAGTCCAAAAACGATTGGGTTCATCCTGATGGCCCGATCCGGCAATTGCCAACAGCAAAAGGCAAGGCAATAGCGCCCATGCGCTTGTTTTCAGCACCTTTTAGGTAGCCTTAACTCCGTGTGTTTTGCCGGAGTTGTCGCCGCCGGACCATGTGCCATCCAGTTCGGCGCCAACAAGCTTAAGTTCAATCGCGTAGTCGACACCATCGTAGGGAGCCTTGAACTTCAGCACGCCGCCTTCGTAGGTAAAGTCCTTGGCGGGTGCTTCGCCCTGGTCGGAGGCGAGGATCGCGATCAGCTTGCCGTCCATCTCTTTCAGGACAAGATTCCAAACGACCGCGTCCTGGCCAGTCTGCGATGTCATCTTCCACTTGCCGAGCAGCGCGCTGTTATCTTGCGCCATGGCGAGGCTGGCAAGGAAGATGGCGGCCAGAGCCGAGACGACCATCCATCGAATTTTTTGTTTTGGCATACAGATAACTTACATGATGTAGTTGAGCTGGAGACAGTCTAAACAATCATGAAAAGACTCCTATTGCTCGTCACCTTGTTGTTACCTGCTTTCCTGCGAGCGGACGAGGCGGATCTTAAAGCGCAGGTGGATGAACTGCGCGCGTTGGTGAAGCAGTTACAAGGGCGAGTGGATGAGCTTGAGAAGCATAAAGAACCTGCGGCTGGGAAAGCCGTTGCGGCGGCGCCGGTTCAGGAGGCGCCTGTTGTTGCCGCGCCTGCGCCGGCTGACTTTCTGCACGGAACTACCGTAAATCTGCTGTTCGACGGTTACTACGGCTACAACTTCAACGAGCCCATCGGCCGCGTGAATCTGCTGCGCGCCTTTGACGTCGAGAGCAACGCGTTCAGCCTGAATCAGGCGGATCTGGTTTTTGAAAACGCGCCTGATCCGGCAAACGGCAAACGGTTTGGCATGCGGTTGGATTTTCAATACGGGCAAGCTACCGCCACGCTGCAAGGCAATGGCGTGAATGAGCCGCGCCCCGGCATTTACCGGAATATTTTTCAGGCGTATGGCACCTATGTTGTTCCCATCGGCAAAGGCCTGACGGTGGATTTCGGCAAGTTCGCGAGTTCGCTAGGACTTGAAGGCAACTACACGAAAGATCAGTTCAATTATTCGCGTTCACTCTGG
This sequence comes from Bryobacterales bacterium, assembly GCA_003163855.1. Classification (GTDB taxonomy): domain Bacteria; phylum Acidobacteriota; class Terriglobia; order Bryobacterales; family Bryobacteraceae; genus Bog-105. The sequence goes on from PLRJ01000044.1 coordinate 73,077, forward strand.
TTTGATTTCCTCCCCTTCTATCACATGGGGATCCGTGCGAACTATGCGTTCAGCGATAAGTTCGCGGTGAATTACTGGACGGTGAATGGAACGCAACAGACCGAGCCTTTCAATGGTTTTAAAGATCAGTTCATCGGATTTACCATCCAGCCGAAGAAGACGATTACCTGGAATGTGAATTACTACCTGGGGCAGGAGCATCCTGACGTTATCTTCTATCCGAACGGCGGGGCGCCAGCAGGGCTGCCCACCGAGCAGGGAGTTCCCTTCCAGCCGATTCTGAATCCACCAGCGGGCAAGTTGCACATTTTTGACAGTTACGTTACCTGGCAGACTACGCCGAAGCTGACGCTGGCTGCCGAAGCGGACTACGTCATTGAGCGCAATTACAGCTTCTCAGCTCCGGCGCACACGGACGGGTTTACGCTCTACACGCAATATCAATTCACTCCGAAGTTCGCCCTATCGGGCCGTACCGAATATCTTTCCGACCGTGGCGGGCTGTACACAGGCGTTACGCAGGCTGTGAAGGAAGCGACGGTAACCACGAAGTACAACGTGGCGAGCAATCTGTTGCTGATGGGAGAGTGGCGGCGCGACTTTTCGAATCAGCCTTACTTTTATACGAACACGCAGGGGATTCTGAAGAATAACCAGAACACGGCAACGCTTGGGCTGGTTTGGTGGATCGGCGGCAAACAGGGTGCCTGGTGATACCATCCGCGACATGCGAAGAACATGGACGGTTAAGCTGGCAGTGGCTTTGGCTGCGCTGCTTTCCACACGCAGTTTAGGCGCTGACACGCTGGGCTACGTTCAGCAGAAATTTAGCGATCTGCACTTTGAGAAAGGCAAGTGGAGGCGGACAGGGCAACTGCCCTGTTCCACTTATGTTGCTGAGGCCGATGGCGCCGTTGTGGAGGTTCTGCGCATTGGAATGGGGAATCTTGTTCCTTTCAAGGCAAAGAAGGACCTCGCTGTCACAGTATGCGGCTCTGTGGTTTCGTTTGATGAAGGCTTCGAAACGGGAAAACCAGTTGAAAAGTGAGGCTACTTCAACGCGACTTTCGCGTGGTCGCCTAATTTGCTGGCGTCCTTCTTGATATAGGCTTTGGCGAAATCGATAGCGCGGCCGATGGAGGTAGAAGCTGAATCCCAATATTCCGCCTGGCTGACGTTTACCTTCAGCAGCGCTAGTTCCGGGTCTTCCAGGCCTTGCGGGAAGAAGGTCTTGAAGATTGGCTTCCAGAGTTCTTTCATCTTTTCGCGATCTTTGACGACCTCGGCGGCACCGGAAGTGGACACGTATTTCCCCTTGTCTGGATCGGAAAAGCTTACGTTTACCTCATGGCGCTGCTGGGCTTCCGAAACCTTACCAGTATCTTCCCTGGTGAAGAACCAGAGGTCGCCATCGAACTCTACCTGCTGGGTTGCCATGGGGCGGCTGTGCAGGGTGCCGTCTTCACTGGCGGTGGTCAGCATGGCGAACTTGATGCCCTTGATGATTTCCGCAATCTTCTTTACTTCGTCGCTATTTTCGGTGGTTTGGTTTGACATTCTACTTGGGCTCCAAGTAAGTGGGACTCGCTAGGGAGGGTCTTGTTTCACCTGCTAACCGGGCCTGCGGCAAATTCGTCTAAAGCGGATAAAATTAACGTCACAGGAGTTAAAACATGCTGCCTGAACTTGCCTTAGGTGTGGCGCTGGCCAAAGCCGACTTGAGCGTAAAAGCATTTACCGCCAAAACGATGAATAATGCCGTTCAGCAGGCGCTTGGAGTGAGACCTGCTGCAGAGCCCAAGGGGTTCAGCCTGAAGTTCGGCAACGATAAGGATCTGCGGAGCGCCCTCAATTCTTTAGCGAGGACAGCCAGCGAATGCGCCATCCCACTGCTGGAGGTCAAGGGCGGCGATGGGAGCAACATGGATCCCTTAGCCAAGCCAACTGTTAAATCCAATTTTGATGCGATGGCGAAGCCCGCGCCCATCGGCCCCTGCCCGTTCAGGAAGTAGAAGCCGCCCCCAGTACCCAAGAACCACCACCGCGCAAAACCGTGGCAGTCCCAGCGGTTTGCGCGGTGGCGGTTCAGGAACATGGCACTGGAGTTTTCGAAGGATCAGGGTTCGGAGGAGTGTGCCAAGGGGCGTCGGGAAGGCGGCAAGATGGGGCGTTTTCGGGACAGAGTAGCCTAGCCGCCAATTGCCGAGAAGCGTTTTAGCCCATCCTCGTCTGCCGGTCCGGTAGAGTGGCTGCCCATTCGAAAGCGGTGACCGTCTGGATCTTCCACATTCATTTCCCTTGTGCCCCAAGGCATATTCGTGGGCGTCAGACGAACGATGGCACCGCTCTTTTTGTACTCTTCATGAACTGCGTCGACATCATCTACGAAAATCGACATCCACATCCCCGCTTGGCCTTGACCTTCCTCACAGAGAAAAATCTCGACCTTGCCCCGCATGATGCAGCCGAAAGTGGGCGGCGTGCCCCAAGCCCACTTCTTAGTAAAGCCAAGCTTGTTGACATAGTAATCGAGAGATAGTGCCAGATCCCTCACATTCAGAATCGGAATTAAACATTCAAAATGATTCATGATAAGTGGGCTTTCTAAGGAACGCGCATGACGGCAGCAGTAACAAACGCCCCGCTGAGAGAGCTGGCGAGTTGCCCTGTTCCTTGGCGGCGCGCGGCAGCAACCTGCGCGCTTTCGAACTCAGCGATTGGACAACTGGATGGGATTACCGTCCGGATCCTTGCCGTCGCACAGACAGTATACTTCTCCCTGCCGTACCTTGCCGAATTTCGCCCCTCGTGCTACCAACGTTTCCCGCAACGCCGCCACATCATTGGAGTGGAAGACAATCTTTGGTCCCTTACGGCCGGGTGATGATGGACCGGCGTGCAGTGCGATTGTTGTGCTGCCAGCCGCGAACTCACGCCAACCCTTTTCCTCCGCAATCTGCTTGAGGCCAAGCACCTGCGAGTAGAATTCTGCCATTGCCTCAATCTGAGGCGTAAACAGTATCACGCGCGCCAGTCTCAATCTGCGTCCTCCTTGTTAGCAAGTGGCCAACGTCCCGAGCCCTCAGTCCATTGAAGTGTACAGGCATGTCAGCGCTGACCTCGCCGGCGCCAACCCGTTGATTGAAAGCTCCGTTTCTGCACTGGCGGCACCTTCGACTCCACGCAAAACGATTCACGCGACAACAACATCATGGCATTCATGATGGTATTCAACGGCGGTTATCCCCTATGAACCAACCGGATTGAACGCTACTAACTGGAGCAACAACAGCCACGCGGCAGTAGGCAAACAGGTTACGTTAAGCCCCGGCATCCGACCGACACTACCGGTTTACTAAGTGAGTTGGAATCGCTTGGAGACCAAGGCGTCATCGGTCTTGTCGCTAAAGGCGGGGTCGCCGGCAGCACCGATGCAAACCCCCGGCCGTTACATTCGCGTACAGTCTGACTCAGCACAACGATATCGGGCGGACCGGCCAGAATCTCACCGATACACGCGATTGAGGATTGGAGTCTGTTCCTGGCGTTTAACATTGTCGACGGCTGCACTAGAGGTAAGTCACGCAAGCCGTTGCACTGGCTGTTTTGGGAAGTGAGTGGTCAGGTGGAGTCTTATTTTACCGGCGCCGACATGCCTTTGGGCGAGCGAGGTGAAGGCGTGGGCTAGCGCGCAGGGCTCGGTCACAACTTGAAAAAAATCGCTAAACACTAATAAAATGTTTAGCTTAGAAGCAATCGAAGGCCGGCATCTGCACAGCCACATTTAGCCTTGGCGACGTAAGTTCACACTTATGAAAACTTCTAACTTCTTAACTGGTATCGCTGTGATTTGCTGCCTGCTGGCGACCGGCTGTGGCACACAGGCAAGCCATCCTAATCAACTTAATGCGTTTGACGGCGCGTCGTTTGACACGCTGACATTAGCCCACGGAGCGTTGACTTCGTTGCGCACGCAGATTGCGACCAATTATCCCAGCTACGATGCTGAATTCAATGAAGCCGCAGCGTCCTATGCGAGTGCCTACAATGCCTATGCGCTTTACCGCGTGCAAACGGGCAGCCAGGCTGAGTTAACGGTTGCCATTGATAATCTGACCGTCAGTATTGTGGCTTTGGAAAATGTATTCCAGACCGATATGCACGCTTCGCCGGCGTTGATTGAAGCGACTCGCAAGCGGGCGGAAACGCTGCGGCAGCGGGCGGCTGGATCGAACGTCACGGTGTCGGACATTCTTACCGAGTTGGAGATTGCGGCGGCCGTGGCGCGTGCTATTCCAACGACGGGACCCTATGCGGCGCTGGCATCCATGGTGATTCAAGCGACATCGCAGGCGCTGGCCGATGAACTGACCGAAACCGGTCAGCCCATCGATCTGAGCGTTATTCAGCCGGTTGCGACTATCTAGCTATTTGCCTGTTCGCGAAGGGGGCGGCCGCTGGGAATAAGGGCCGCCCTTGTGAAGTAAGACGCGCAAGACGGGCACGGCGTCAAGCGCCCCGCCCTTTGCGGTGTGGTGCGGTCAAATAGAGATAGCGAATGTTGAGTCAAATTAACTTGTGGCTGGAAAGAGCCAGCATAGTCTTAGATGCGCTGTTGCTTTTACGTATCTTGGGGCTAAGGCTGTATCGAACCTACATGTTCATCACTCTGGCGGCCGTCCTGAGCCTGTTTTACGATGCGGTTGGTGTGGCGTTAGGACCGGAATCCGAGCGGTATTTCCGGGTTGTGATCCTTTCCAAATTTCTCTACGCGGTCGTTTTTCCACTGGCGATCTGGGATGTGTTTGAGGAAGCGAAGCCCCTGGTTGAAAAGACGCGCCAGATGGCGATGTCGCGAACGATTGGCAGCCTGATCTTCATCACGTTGTGGGGCCTGCTAATTGCGGCGTTTACCTCCGGCGAAGACAACGACCAGATTGGCTACCTGCTACGGTTGGCGGTCATTGTCTGGACCGGTTCGGTGGCGGCGGCGCTGGCCTTTTTGTGGGTCATGCGGCGGAGCGGCAAGGCATTGGCGTGGGATCTTCCCAGTAATACGCGCGTCTGGTTCCGGTATTTTCAACTGACCTTGGTTATCGAAGCGATTAACTGTCTGCTGGCCCTGATCATACCTTCTGTCAAGTCATCTGGATCGGCGCTGCCTGAGGGGGTTGAGGATGGGTTTTCCATTGCGCTGCAAGTGGCGGACATGGTTTTGGTGGCGTGGTGCGTGTGGAAGTTACGTGCCGTACAGACTGATGTGCCCGGCGATACGGTGAACGCTAATTCGGCTTAGGGCAGCTTGTCTCTATAAACGTTCCACTTACTGGTAATCTCTTCAACCACGGTATTGCCGACTCTCCAGGCCGATTCCAGCGCAGGAACCAAGCCGGTATAACCGCTCTTGTTGTTCTCGGCAAGGCCCTGCGCCGCGGTCAAGCCCGGCCGAGGTTGATCGTAATCGCTGGCGGCGCGTAAAATCAAAACACGGTTGCAGTCTACGCGTCCGGTGCGCGCCACAAACGTCAGCGCCTGCATGACGCCTGTATCTTCCATGGCAGTCATCACGTAATTGCCTTTGCCATTGGTGTGATACTTCACCCAATCGTTGGCCCAGTCGCTCAACAACCGGCCATGCCAAAAGGTAGAGGCAGAGATATCGTCGCCTTTCAAGACAAAGGGTGGGCGCCTGGCGTTAGGCTGCCGATACTGAGCGCGCTCGGCCTGCATCGCAGGGGTGTCGGAAAGGGCCACCTGCTCGGTGAGATGAAAGGCCCAATCGACCAACTGCGGATTGAGGTGATAATACTCGCCGGCATCGGTAGTCGCGCGTGGCTCTTCGTACGGTGTTGTTTTGCGCAGAGGCACATAGCCGGTCTTCCAATCGGCTGGAATTTCACGCGCATCGATTTCATGAGCCAGATCGCCGTCAACTACCCACTCGGCCCAGGCGGCTGAACCGAGTGAGGCATCTTGCGGATCCACTCCGGCGATACCCGCCACCAGCCAATAGGCTTTAGTTAAATCGAACCGCGGATCCAAAGCGAGCGCTTCGATACTCGCGGCTGCCCGCGCCGTCCCGACCCCGGCGAGAATGCCTAGCACTCCTTTATCGTTCATACGCAAGTCGTGGTTGCCTTGCGGAAACGTAATGACACGGTTTAGTTTGTTACGCTCCACCCAAAACTGGTACTCACCAGGAGCGTCGCCTGTGTCCGCGCCTCGCTCGAATAGCGCCACAACGACTACCTTTACCGGGATGGGGCGTGTTTTGGCTTGCAAGAGCGGAGCGAAAACGCAGATTAAAAGAGAGCAAGCGGTAGCCGTCAATCGCATTCCGGTATCGTAGCGGATACAGACAAACCGTAGCTTAGACGTCTCCAGGTAGTAAGCTTTAAATAGTTTTCCTAAAACTTTTCTTTAGCAATTCTGACCTTTTCCAGATCAGCCTAGCTGATATACTTGCCTCACATCGAGCCTTTATGGCCGATTTCAGGGGCGAACCATGTTGTTTTCAGTTTCGGGATGTTTCCGAATAATTTCCGCTGCCACTCTGTTAACTGTCAGCGCGTTTCTCTTTCAACCAGCCAGCGTTTTCGCTCAAGCTGTTTCCGTAGCCGAGGTGGATGGCTACGTGGTGGATCAGACCGGCGCACCGCTCAGCGGCGCGCAAGTGAAGATTACTGAGACCGACAAGCAGCAGGTACACCAGACTATAACGGACGCGCAAGGCAGATACGCACTGCCTAACTTGCCCGTAGGCGCCTATCAACTTGAGGTCACAAGTAAAGGCTTTAAAGATTACGTACAGTCTGGAATAACGCTGCAGGTTGCGAACAACGTGCAGTTGAACGTGACTATGCAACTCGGTTCCATCACGGAAAAAGTTGTCGTTACAGCCAACGCCGAGATGGTGGAGACGAAAGACAACGCGCTCTCCGAAGTCATTGATCAGAAGCGCGTGGTGGATCTGCCGCTTAACGGACGCAATCCAACACAGTTGATTCTTTTGACGGGGGCAGCGGTAGCGGTAACGAGCCCCCCCGGCGGCGACCTCACCGGCAGCAAGAACATTCAGGGCTCCAACGGTTCGGGCACGTTCTCAGTAGCCGGCAGCCAGGCTAATGGCTTGAACTATCTTTTGGACGGCGGCGACAATAACGATGCCTTCAGCAACGTGAACCTGCCGGTGCCGTTCCCCGACGCTCTGCAGGAGTTCAGCGTCGAAACCAACGCCTTGCCTGCTCAATTTGGACTGCATCCGGGCGGAGTGGTGAACATTGTCACGAAATCCGGCACAAATGGCTTCCACGGAGATCTATTCGAATTCCTGCGCAACGGCGATTTGAATGCGCGCCAGGAAGGCACCAATGCCCGGGACACACTGAAACGAAGTCAATACGGCGGTGTGGCCGGTGGCCGCATCCTTAAAGATAAGTTGTTCTTCTTCGGCGGCTATCAGGGCACGCGGCAGCGCAGCAATCCGCCCAGCACCATCAGCTACGTGCCGAACGCAACGGTTCTTAGCGGGAACTTCTCAACGCTGGACGCTTCGCACCTGAGCGGCGGCTGCCTGTCATCCAGCACCGGCATCCAACTGAAGAATCCGAGTGGCGGAACTTTCGCCGGCAACATTATTCCGGTTTCGCTGTTCGATCCGGCTTCGCTGAAGATCGCCCAGAATTATCTGCCCAGCACCACGGATCCCTGCGGCAAGGTTCTGTATGGCATTCCAGCGAATAATCCCGACGACCAGTGGATTGGCCGTGTGGACTATATTGTCAGCCAGAAGCAGAGCCTTTATGTGCGCTACTACCTCTACGACTATGAGGCCGAGACGACCTTCAACGGAAGCAACCTGCTAACCACGACGACAGCCGGTAATCAGGATCGCGCGCAAACAGCAACCGTCGGCGACACCTATTCATTCAGCCCGACAACGCTGAACTCCTTCCATGCTACTTTCGATCGCCGCCGCGACAACCGTGGCGCCGCGCCGAATCTGATTAGCCCTTCTACCGTCGGCATCAACACTTACCAGGTGCTGCCGAATTTCATCGATTTCAGCGTCAGCAATTACAACATAGGGGCCGGTTGCGGCACTTGCGCGCCAGGCCATTTCGATGTCAACACCTATCAACTGTCGGACGATGTATCGATCATCAAAGGCAAACATCAATTTGGGTTCGGCGTGGATGCGCGCCGGCTGCAACTGAATATCGCCAACAACCAGCAGGTGAATGGCATCACCACTTTCAGCGGTGCGATTACAGGCGACGCCCTGGCTGACTTCCTGCTGGGCAGAATGAGCCAATATGTGCAAGGCAACGCGAACCCCGACGCTCTGCGCCAGGCTGTGTTCGGCGCTTATGCGCAGGACGCCTTTCGCCTGTCGCCGCGGATCACTATCAACTACGGTGTTCGTTGGGAGCCTTCGCTGCCGGCGTATGACGCTTTCAGCCGCGGCAATCAGTTCAACCTGGCTAATTTCAACGCCGGCATCGTCAGCACTGAATATCCAAACGCTCCGGCCGGATTGCTGTTCGCTAAAGATGCAGGCAACGCCAACGGCAAACAATTTACCAACTCCCATTGGCTGACCACTTCGCCCCGGGCCGGAATGGTGTGGGATCCGGCAGGTGACGGTAAACAGACGATCCGCGTGGCTGGCGCATTAATGCACGATACAACCGAGTTGTTCTTCCCGGAGCGCTGGACCACCAATCCGCCGTATGCTTCTTCGGTGACCATCAATAACCCGGTAGGTCCGTTTTCCAACCCCTGGGCTGGATATCCGGGCGGCGATCCGTTTCCCGGCGCTGCTATCTTCCCGGTGGGCGGCACCTACGTCAGCATTCCTCCCAACATGAAGCCCACTTATATGATCCAGTGGAACTTCAGTTATCAAAGGCAACTGGCTAAGGACTGGCTGCTGACCATGAACTATCTGGGCAACACCACGGATCACATCTGGGGCGCGCGCGATATCAATCCCGCGGTCTACATACCCGGCAGCACGGCCAGCACGAACAATCGCCGCCTGCTTTATCTGGCGAATCCGACTATCGGCAAATACTACAGCAGCATTGTGCAAGCGGACGACGGCGGCAAATCCAGCTACAACGGACTGCTGGCTTCGGTGCAGCATCGCTTCGCCAACCATTTCACGCTGCTGGTGAATTACAACTGGTCGCATTGCGTCAGCACAGTCGATTTCCTAGGGGAACTGGCGGGCACGCTGTATCAGAATCCGAACAATCGCGATGCGGAAAAGGGCAGCTGCGTGTATGACCATCGCCAGAATCTGGTTGCTTCGCTGGTTGCCACCAGCCCCGCGGTAGGCAATGCCTTGCTGAAGAAGGTAACCGGCAACTGGCAGATTTCCCCCATCTTTACCGCGCTTAGCGGTTCGCCGCTTACTCCAACCGATGGCGGCACGGACATCTCGCAAACCGGGCAACTGCAGGACCGGCCAAACGTGGTGTTGCCGCTGAACGTTTATCCTACAACGCAAACGCTTGGCGAGTGGTTTAATCCAGCCGCGTTCGCCAAGCAGGCGACTGGTACCTATGGCGACGCTGGCCGCGAGTCCATCGTTGGACCGGGTTCATGGAATATCGACATGGCGGTTGATCGCCGGTTCATGCTCACCGAGCACGTGGGATTCGAGCTTCGCGGTGACTTCTTCAATATCGTGAATCACGGCAACTGGAGCAATCCTACGGTTTCCATCACTAGCGCGCAATTCGGGCAGATTACGAGCTTCAGTGCGCCGCGCATCATCCAGATGTCGGCTAAGTTCCTCTTCTAAGCTTTTGCCATCGCCGTTCAGCCGCTGATGCTCTGCGTCAAGTAAAACTCAGTCAAAAGCGGCTGAACGGGTCCGATATGTAGGATCATGGTGGCAGAGCAACGTCCATGATTGTTTTGTCCGCGTGGCCCGTTTTACTCCTCGCGGCGTTCCTGCGATTTCAGGACACGGGTCTTGAGCCCGTTTTAACCCCGCCGCCCCAGGCGCAGCGCCAAAGCGACCATCGGCAGAAGGCTGATGCCCTGTTTCTTGAGGGCAAACTGGTTGAATCGCTTCCGCTCTATACCGCCCTTGCCAAGAACGATCCGTCAGAACCTCTTTACGCCGAGCGCCGCGCGGCAGGGCTGATAGCCAAATCGGCCACTCGGAATAAACTGCCGCAGCAACTGGCTCTTCAACGCTCCGCTTATGCAGAACTGATGCGGGCTAAGGCGCTGGGAGATACCAGTCCGTATGTGCTGATGATGCTTGAAAAACTGCGTCAGCTCTTCGAGGGCGCCCCGGCTGAAAGCGCCGCTCCTCCTGCCGATCCGGTGGATCTCTTGAAACAGGGTGTAGCGGCGCAAGCCAAGAACGACTTCCAATCGGCGCTGAAATGCTTTCAAGCGGCGGCCAACGCAGACCCGACTTTTTATGATGCGGCACTCTATGCCGGCGAAGCCGAACAGCGCCTGGGCAACGATAACGCCGCGGGCGCCTGGTTTAACAAGGCGATCAAGATCAATCCCAACCGCGAGACGGCCTATGCCGATTGGGGCAACACGCTTTTAAATTCAAATCAACTGCTGTTGGCGCGCGACCGGTTCATCGATGGCATCCTGGCATGGCCCTACGCGCGATCATCCTGGGACGGGCTGACCCGCTGGGCCAAAATGACGCATGCGGAAGTGTACTGCCCACACTTGATACGGCCGCTGGTGAACGAGCATTTCGACCCGAGGTCAGTGAGCGAGGATGGAACCGGGCGCGCCGCCTGGCTTCCTTACATGCTTGGACGGCATAGCTATCAAGCCACGCAGTTTCATCAAACGTTTCCCAGCGAGAAGCAGTACCGCCATTCGCTGGCGGAAGAGGTGACAAGTCTGCAGCGGACCGTCGAAGCCTTGCGAAAGCTGAATATTCCTCCGGCCAAACTGGATGCGAACTTAAGCACTCTGCTGATGCTGTCGGACAATCACATGCTGGAGCCTTTTGTGCTGTTGCACGCAGCCGACAGCGGCATTGTGCAGGATTACGCTGCCTATCGCGCCAGCCACAGGGAACAGCTACGGCTTTTTATACTTCAGTACGATATTCATGGCGGTTCGCAGATTGTCACTCATCTGCAATAGACGAACCATAAACTATAGGTTTCAGTTTAGACTACCCTATGGAACATAATCCAGTTCAGAACGTCCGCCTTGACGTGTCACACGGAAGCTCGGACAAGGTGCAGATCATTAAAGTAGTTGGAGCCTTGACGATGAATAACTTTTTTGATTTTCAGGCTCTTACCAGAAAGAAGCCGTTTCCGCCGATTATGCTGGTGGACTTATCGGAAACGCCCTACATCGACTCAGCGGCCTTGGGCAGCCTGGTTGGTTTGCATGTATCGTGCGAAGCCTCACAGAGAAAATACGCGATTGTCAACGCCAACGAGCGACTGCAGAAGCTTTTTGAGATGACAAATGTGCATAGCTTCCTAGTCCATTACGGCAGCGTTGCCGCAGCAGAAGCAGCACTTTCCTGAGGCTGGCGGCCTTTAATGACCGGTTCCTGATCTTTCGGAGGCGCGGCCTTCTGTCTTTTGCGCTCTTTAGCTGTCGCTTAATTCCGAGGCCGAAATGAAGCAGCTAGCAAAAGCTTCGTTCAACAACTCAGCCGTAAGTTGATAGGGTAATCGGTTGAAGTGAATGTAGTCGATCGCCTGAGAAATAACATCTCGAGGGTGGCAGCGCCGGAATTTCCTTCCGGTGCTTCCATATTCTTTCTCGATAAAGTCAGAAATCAGCTTGTCGCTGACATCCAGACCCTGCTTCTGGCAGTAATCCCGAAAGATCCTAGCAAATTCAAACTCGTTTGGACTTGGTAGCAGGACCTTGTATTGAATTCGCCTAAGAAACGCCTCATCACCCAGCTTTTCCGGGGTCAGATTGGTTGAGAATACCAGGAACGTCTCAAACGGGACAGTTATTTTGCCTCCGTTCATAAAGGACAGGAAATCAATACGCCGTTCCATGGCATAAATCCATCTGTTCAGGATTTCCCCGGGAGTTGCCTTCTGACGGCCAAAGTCGTCTATCAGGTAAATTCCGTTGTTAGCCTTCAGGTGGAACGGCGCATCGTAGATATTCGACGTGGTGTTGCAGGAAAGATCGAGCATCGACATGTCTAACTCGCCGCCGGTCGAGATGAAGGGACGTTTGCAACGGACCCAGCGGTTATCGGAGGGAAGATCGTAGTTGCCATCAGCAGTCTCCGTGTCAGACTGGACCGGCTGGTGATACACCGGGTCGAACAGCTGAATAATGTTGCCCTGGCACTCCAGCGCATGCGGCACATAGATCTCGGAAGTTTCCACACGCGCCAGCGCTTCCGCCATCTGTGTTTTACCGTTGCCGGGCTGTCCGTAGAGCAGCAGAGACTTGCCTGAACTCAACGCCGGGCCAATCTGGTTCAGCATCTTTTCGGTAGTGATCAGATGCGAGTAGGCCTTTGCCAAACGCTCGGGCGTCAGCCATTTAGGGGGAAACCGCTGCCCTTGTACCGCGCGCGTGTATTGATCGATAGGTACTGGCGCCGGACCAATATAGTGGTTGGTGTCGAGGTAATCGCGCGCCACCCTGCGCCCGGCTTCCGTCAGCGACAGGACAGCCGAGATGGGTCCGAAGCCCAGTGAACTCTTCACCTGGACAAGTTGCTGGACTTTGAAACTCTCGACCAAGGGATCAATCAAACTGAAGCGAAGTCCCATGGAGCGGCTTAAATCTCCGCCGCGCAAGTCACCCTTGAAATAAAGAAACTTAAGGATCAATTGCTCGATTAAGGAGTTCGGAAGACCAGTATCCGAAAGACTCGCCAGGTCGGGAGGCGAGAAGCGATTACCTCGCCGCGGGTGAGCGGGCTTAGCCGGGTCGGCTGCAGCAGATTTTGGCTCGAGAACGGATTCTTCCAGCAAAGAATCTTATCGGCGGCAAAGCATTTTTACTACACTGCAGACTGTGCCCATCAAAATCGTCATCGCCGGCTGGATCATCGCCGCAGCCGCTTTCGGCCAAACCTACTTTAGCGTGCCGCCCGCTGATGCGCCCGAACTGGCGGCTCGCGGTAGTTACGGCGTGGGAGTTCGGACACTGCAATTAGTGCATCCCGGGCAAGTGGACATCCTCCACATCGACAAGGCCAGCGGCAAAGCGCCGCTCTACGACCGCCCCCTGACAATTGAAGTTTGGTACCCGGCTGTCATACCGCCTGGCGCAAGCGAAGAGACCGTCTACGATATGCCGATGCCGGGCGGCGGCGCGACCATCAAGATTCGCGATAAAGCGCTGCGTGATGCCGCGCCTGTTAATGGAAAGACTTTCCCGCTGGTGATTGTTTCGCATGGTTATCCGGGATCGCGCTACTTTCTGTCCTACCTGACCTCGAACCTGGCTTCTAAAGGCTACGTGGTGGCCGCTATCGACCACACCGATTCCGTGTTCGACGGTATGCGCGGATTCGAGAGCACCCTGCTGAACCGTTCACGCGACCAGCTTTTCACTATTGCGAGCGTTAGCGAAATGGCCGCTAAAGCAGAAAACTTTTTGCACGGTCTGGTGGATGCGTCGAATGTCGCCGTGGTTGGCTATTCGATGGGCGGCTATGGCGCGCTTACGACAGCGGGTGCGGGTTACAGCGATAGCAGCGCGCTGATGAACATTGTTCCTGGCGGGTATCTGAAAGATCTGCGCGCGAGTTCCGCCGAGTTCAAGGCGCGCAACATAAGCGAGCTGAAAGCGATTGTCGCCATTGCTCCCTGGGGTGACCAGCCGCCGTACAAAGCCTGGGACGCGCAGGGACTGGCTGGCATTCGAGTGCCCTCGCTATTCATTGCCGGCGATAAGGACGATGTAGCCGACTATACAAACGGTATTCGTCCGGCATTTGAGCAGGCCGTACACTCCGAGCGCTGCATCCTGGTGTACGAGAACGCGCGGCACAATACCGGTGGGAATCCGCCGCCCGGCGATGTCGCTCTCCCATTCGCATTGACGCAGGCGTTCGATGAGCCGGCTTGGCGCAAACAACGGATTACTTCCATCAACCAGCACTTCATTACGGCGTTTCTGGATTTGTATTTGAAGGGCGACTCCAGCAAGGCTGTGTTTCTGCATGTGGCTCCGGAGAAGTCGAACGACGGGAAGTGGCAGGCGCCTCCCACACAGCGGGATAACGGAGAATATAGCAGCGGCAAGGATGCGGCTGGGAATTTGTTTTGGAAGGGTTTTCAACGGCGCGAAGCGGTGGGGCTGGAGATGACTTGCGAGGCAGCCGGGAAATAGGGGCTGAAGTCGAGAGCGCTATCCGCCAAGAACAAGGGTGCTTTGCGGACGGCGTGTATTTAAGATCTCCGGCAAATGTCACGCAGCCGCGCCCTTTCCGCTACTGGTGCGCCGCGACACCCGTCACTACGGTCCAGACATACTGTACAAAGGGATACAGCGACGATTCGGCCAGACGCTCAACATCACCGTGCGCGGGATAATTGAGCGCCTCGGACTCGGTTGAAGCGGGGCCGACGCCATAGGACTGAATCCCGCGGGCGCGGAGTTGGGAATTGTCACTGGCGCCGGTAGACATGGAGGGCAGAATCACTGCGCCGGGATACATGGTCTGAGCAGCGTTGCTCAGAACGCGGTACATCTCGTTATCCAGATGCGCAGCGGGCGAAGGCGGACGCATGCGCGGCATAGGCACAATTTTCACTTCCGGATCGTCAATCACCTTGGCCATGCTGGTAAAGAAATCGTCCAGGTTCTCACCAGGGGCGGCGCGAATATCCAAAGTGGCCTCCGCTTCAGACGGAATGACATTCAGGCCGACGCCGGCTTTCAGCATGGTGGGCACCACCGATGTGCGCAGCATCGAGTAAAGTGCCGGCTCGTGTTCGCGCAAGTACGCCTGCGCGGGGCCGCTCGCCGCCGGTCCGCTAAGCAGCGCGTTGTAGCGAGCGGCTTTCTCGGGAGTACTGATGGTGGCAAGCTTTTCGAAGTAGGCGCGCGTAGTGTCGTTGAGTTCCATCGGTGTCTCCCAACGGCCGACCTTCTCTACTGCTGCGCCCAAGTGGATCAACGCATTATCCATGCGCGGAACCGATCCATGCCCTGCCGTACCAGTGGCCACAAGGCGCACGCGCGCCGGCAGTTTCTCCGCTGTGCCGATATTTACCCGCGTCACTTTGCCGTTCTCGATGGTGGCACCGCCGCCTTCGGTCATGGCGTACTCAGCTTCGATGTCTTTGAAATGCTCACGGACCATGTAGTTCATGCCAACACCGACCGTGTCGGCCTCTTCGCCCGACTCGGCCATGAAGATGACGTCCCGATCCAGTTTGACGCCCATGCGCTTCAGCATTAGAAACGTGATCAGGTTGGCGGTCAGGACCGGTTTGTCGTCTTTACTTCCTCGTCCCCAAACGTAGCCATCCTTCATCACCGCTCCGAATGGATCCACCGGCCACTTCTCGCGCTGGACACCGACGACGTCGGTATGAGCGAAGATCAGCAGCGGTCTCTTTGAGCCGTTTCCCTTTAGGCGCGCCACCAGGTTGGCACGGTTCGGCTCCATTGCAAATGTCTGGGTCGGGATGCCTTCTGCTTCCAGCACCTTCTTCAGATAGTCGACGACCAGGGTTTCGTGTCCCGAGGTCGAATCAATCTGTAACAACGCGCGGTAGCGTTCAAGGATCTCGGGCTTGGCCTTGGTCCAATCAGGGGAAGCGCCGGTCTGTGCTGAAAGGAGCGCTGCGGATGGGCAGAAGCAGAAGAGCAAGGCAACGGGCAGAAGCCTCGAGATGTTTGACATTTCCGCCATTATCGCAGCAGGCCAATAGATATCCGGGATATGCCCGCAAAGGCGCTTTCTCCTGTTTTCGACGAGAGTTCTTAGCCAAACGGATTCCAACAAGCTGAGCAACCGAAAACTGCCTTGTTACCAAGTGATTGGAACTCGTCAAGTGGCCTCTGTGAAAACCCCAGAATGGCCGATCACGCCACTGCGCAAAACTCTATTTTTCCTATTTTCAATGCTTTGCAGAGAAATTTGCCTTCCTGGCCAACAGCCTCCACACAATAATTAGGCCGTTAGCTTGCCGTGCGCCTGCCGCATGCGAGTAAATGAAAGGATTCAGCGTTTTGCTACTAAAAGAAATCATCCCGCTCACTCCCGTCGAAAAAGTTCGGGGATTTGCCCTGGTTGCCGTCATTGCTTGCTTTGCAGTTAACGCATCCGCGCAAACGCGCCTCAGTTCGCCGCAAATGCCGACGCTTAACTCAGCCGTGACGGGTTCCTTTGCACAGGTCAAGTTGCGAGACATAAACAGCTCGCGCGACCATGGAAATGCCGCAACTACCGGAATTGCTAACGCGATTGCCGATTGTGGGCAGACTATTTCGTGCTCCATCCTGGTTCCGCCCAGCTACGGCACCACTGAATTGAGCCCAGGCTACAGTTACGATCCTTCCAATGCGAACGCCGCGGCGACAACAGCGGGGAATATCACCATTTTTGATCGCCGGTTTGGCGATGCCAGGATGGCGGTGAATGCGGCTGGTTTCCACATAGGGCTTATAACAACGCCGAATGGCTGGATTTACGACTACTACAGTAAGGCCAAGCCCAACGCCGATCTGGCTACGTTTTCTATTCTCCAGAACTCGTTCGATGGAGGTAACAATCAGCAGAACTCCGCGCTCGGCTATGCCAACAAAACGCAGTGGACCCCAATGCTGGCAAAAGACAACTCGTACACGCCGGGTCAGCATCTAACCGCGAACCTACTCACGCTGAGTGCCAGCACCGGCAATGTCGCGGGCCTTTCAAATCATGTTTACTGCTACGGCGGAGTTAATGCGCAAGGCGACACCGGTTGCCTGGCGCAGAATAACTACATGGCGCAGGGCAGCGTCGAGTATGCCGGAACTCTCATCGGAACACCTGCTTCCGCCGCTACAAGCTTGACCGTTCTTCCTTCGCAAGGCGCCTTGACCCAGGGTGCACGGCGCTTTCTGGTAAAAACAAATGCCGGGACCCTAAGTGCCGGAAGCATTTCCAACATCACGACCGCGTCCTACGCGTTAACGACTCTGACAGGTAGGGGAACCTCGTGGCCGGTTTCGGCAGTAATCGCGCAATTGGGGACCAATGTTTCCGCGCCTGGAACTGTGACCGTAAACCCAGCGAGCTTTACCACCGGATCGCTCAGCCTAATCACCACTTCAACACTGGTCTGCATCGGCGATCCTAACTCGTTTGAAATGGTGTATCCCAGCGCCGTGACCGCCACCAGTTTTACCGCGACGTTCAACAAGATTCATACAGCGGCCTCAACCCTATCCAGCGGCGGGGTTTGCGGTTACGTGCTTGATCTAACGGCGGACAACGTTTCCAGCGCCACCTACACAACCCACACGCAGACAATTACCGGCACGCTCCATTTTGCTTGGCCCCTACTCGCCTCTACATCAGCCACATCGGCCATCATGTGGGTTGCCGGCGCAGGCGCCTACCAGCAACTGGTGAGCCGCTGGAACGCCACGTCCGCCAATGGCTATGTCATGTATCCCTTTGCGGAGGTTCTCTCGGTGCAGCAGGGTGGCGGCGTAAGCAACACACTTTCATTGAGTCCCAACAACGTATCGTGGACTGCGGGTGATTCGGTTGCCGAATTCCTTTATCCCGCTTTTGATGTTCACGCTGGCAACAATGTGGTGGAAGCCTACTATCCAAACCTTGCGCCTAATGCTCACAACTTCAGCTTCAACTACAACTCGCCGCTGCAGGGCAGCGATACGATGCTTGCCCTCGCCAACAACGCGCCGCTTTCGCTTTATCAGGTTAATGGCGGCCCATTCGCATCGCCCTTTGGCATCCATATCCTCGGCCTATCCAAATATGGCTTGTTCTTTGACCGGCCATCAGATCAGTGGACATTCGGGGTGGGCTGCTCGGGTTCATGCAGCTCCGTCCAAAACATTTTTGCCGCCGCGAATTCTCTCTACTACGATTTTCTTCAGTACGACGAATCCAATGCTCGCTGGTCCATAGGCGCTGGTTCAAACGCTGTTCACTACACGCTGGGAGCGAGCCGCCTTTATACTCCATTTTCGAACCTCTACCTCGCGGCGGATAGCGGCGGCGCCGGCTATTTGTCGGGCCAGTCGCTGCGCTCCGGGGTAGCCACGAATACCGACCTTAGCGGAGAACTTTCCCTATCGGCCGCGACTTCAGCTTCTTACACGTTTTTGGGAGTTTATAGTGCGCATCCGGAATGCCTGGTGAAGCCGCAAGTGGATATGGGTTCCAACAACCGCCATTGGATAGTTTATAGCGGCACAACATCGTTCACCGTCAACTTCGCCACCCCCATCTCAGGTAGCGTCAGTTACTCCTGCACGGCGCGCAACTAACAAGGGTGTAGCAAGCAAGTACCATCGGCGGATGGTATAATTATTCATTAGAGTGAATAATAATTCAAAACGGCACAGCGTTGGTGTCGTCGGCTTTCGTGGCTACAGCGGTGCGGAACTCGTCCGCCTGCTTTCGCGCCACCCCGGTGTCGACCTCTTTCTTCTCGAACACCGCTCGGACTCCGAAATTCGCGTCGGGCCTCTAGGCCAGAAACTGCCCACCACCATACCAGCCACCGCAGAGGCTGTGGGTGCTGAAAAACTCGACCTAGTCTTGCTCGCCACCCCGCCCGAGGTTTCCATGAACCTGGCTGGTCCGTTCCTCGGAGCCGGAGCGAAGGTCATCGATCTCAGCGGCGCCTTTCGCCTCCGCGACGCCGGCACATATCAGCGCTGGTATAAAGCCGACCACAGCGCCCCTGAACTTCTGGCCGAAGCGGTCTACGGACTGCCGGAGTTCTATCGTGAAAAAATCGCTCCGGCGCGGCTGGTTTCGAATCCTGGCTGCTATCCCACCGCTGCCAACCTTGCCCTGCGGCCGCTGGTTGACGCCCAGGTACTGGATCGCTCGCGCGGCATAGTATGCGATGCAAAATCCGGCGTCAGCGGGGCTGGCCGGAAAGCTTCGCTTACCACCAGCTTTAGCGAAGTTACCGAAAACTTCAATGCCTACGGCGTCCTGACACATCGCCATGTGGCCGAAGTGTTGCAGAATTCCTGCCTGGGCGAACGCGAGTTCAGTTTCAGCGCGCACCTGCTGCCGGTGGATCGCGGCATTCTGGAAACCATCTACGTTCGTACCGAGCGCATCAACCAGGCTGTCGATCTGCTGGCTATTTACGAAGACTATTACCAAGGCGAACCGTTCATACGCTTATATGCGCCGGGCAAATATCCCGATCTGCGCTCCGTGCAGCGCACCAACTTCTGCGACATTGGCTTCGTTTTTGAACCGGAGAGCCAGCGCGCTGTCATCGTGGTTGCCATCGATAACCTGGTGAAAGGCGCCGCCGGCCAAGCCATTCAGAACATGAACCTGCTGCTTGATTTTCCGGAGACGGAGGCGCTGCTGTGAAGGTGCTGATTAAGCTGGGCGGAACGCTGCTGGACGAACCGGCCAAGCGTGCCGATGTCGCCCGGCAGCTTGCTTCCCTCGCTGGTTTGTGCGAACTGGTGGTGGTTCATGGCGGCGGCAAACAGGTGACGCGTTATCTCGAAGAACGCGGGGTCAAGAGTGAGTTTGTCAAAGGCTTGCGAGTATCGGATGAAGCTGTCATCAGCGCCGTAACGCAGGTAATTGCGGGTGGCGTGAACAAGCAGTTGGTCGCCGCGGTGATTGCTGCGGGCCGCAGTGCCGTTGGCCTCTCTGGCGTCGATGGTTCACTCACCCAGGCCGTTCCACTCAGCCCCGAACTCCAATTCGTGGGCAAACCAATCTCCAGCAATGGAACGCTGCTCAATCTGCTGGTGCATGCCGGTTATCTGCCCGTTGTCGCCTGCCTTGCGGCTGACATGCAAGGGCACATCTATAACGTGAACGCCGACCAGATGGCGGTTTCCTGCGCTGTGGGCTGGCAAGCCGACAAGCTCTTCTTTCTCACCGATGTGCCCGGTGTAAAAGACGGCGACGGGCGTACGCTCTCTTATCTGAACGAAGTAGAGATTCGCCAACTTATTGCGGACGGAATTGCTAGTGGTGGAATGCAGGCGAAACTTGAGTCGGCCGTCTGGGCTCTAGAAAGTGGATTGTCTGAAGTGGTCGTAGCTCCAGGGCAAGCTCCCAATATCTGCCGCGACCTTCTCGCTGGAGCGCTGTGCGGTACGCGTATCAGTCTTCTGAACATTCCGCAGCCCCAGGGAGCGAGCCACTAACATGTCTATCTTGACCCAAGCCGCCGTGCGCAAGGCCGGTATGCGCGACATTCCGCCCATACTCACGTTGATCAACTCCTACGCTGCCAATGGAATCATGTTGCCCCGAACGGAGTTTGAGATGTCGGAGAACATCCGCGATTTCTCCGTTGCTTACGATGGCGCAAATCTGGTCGGATGCGGCGCGCTTCATTTCTATACACCAACAACCGCCGAAGTACGGTCGCTGGCGGTTCTGCCTGAGGCAAAAACCCGAGGCGTCGGGCGGGCCTTAGTGTCCGCGCTGGAAGAAGAAGCAGTGGATAACAATCTGGAGGCCATCTTCGCCTTCACTTACGTTCCTCAATTCTTCGCGCGCCTGGGTTTTGAGGAAGTAGAGCGCGGGGAACTGCCGTTGAAAGCCTGGAAGGACTGCTTGCGATGTCCTAAATTTCAGAACTGCGACGAAATCGCGGTTCTGAAGCGCCTCACCGTTACGTACGGCACATCACAGGAAGGCTTCGTCAGTACTAGAACGTCCGGTTTAATACAACTCCCTACAGTGTTTCAGTCAACAATGCGCTAAGTTGCAGAGCCAACAATCCGGAAGTTTTCCACAGCTTTTACTTTGAAGCAGGTAAAATTTTCAGGAAAACCTCATTTTTTACTAGCATTTCTC
Source organism: Bryobacterales bacterium (assembly GCA_003163855.1). GTDB lineage: Bacteria > Acidobacteriota > Terriglobia > Bryobacterales > Bryobacteraceae > Bog-105. The sequence goes on from PLRJ01000044.1 coordinate 94,066, forward strand.
CGGTAAGTACCAGTATACTCAGTACCACAGTAGCTTAGTACTTTTTACCTACCAGGAGGTATCTTGA
>PLRJ01000141.1 GCA_003163855.1 Bryobacterales bacterium
CCGGTTTTGACGGCGTTGTGGGAGGAGATGAACTTGCCCTCGGGGGTGATGGGTCCGGGGCTTTTCTGAGCGTTCTGGAGATTGGCGGCGAGTTGTTTTTCGGTGGCCATAGGAAGATCCTTTCGGCTTCAGTCTCCGGGGCTGGAGGCGGAGAGCCGGAAGGGTGGGGTTGGTATGTGGTTGATTTGGTGGGAGAAATAAATCTGGAAATTTGTGACCGCTTTAGCTCCTGCATTCGCACTCCTCTTTCCGGGTTTACGATGGCGTTGACCTCCGCGTGACTGAACAGAAGACGATGTGGCGACGAACCCACGCCGCCTCTGGTGGGGCGGTATTGCGCTTCCACTCAGTACAATCAAGCCGGAATCAAATTTGTCGGCTAGAGGGCGTGAATCGTGCCTCGAGTGAATTGCATCCAAAAAAGGAGCGCGTTTACCGTGGTAACCTTATGTTTGCGCGTTTTTTGCGATTGAAAGGATTGGAAAGACCATGAAAGCAGGAATCCATCCCGCTTATGAAGCAGTAAAAGTAGTTTGTGCGTGCGGTTCAACGTTCGGGACGCGTTCAACGCATAAAGGTGACCTGCGTGTTGAAATTTGCGCCAGTTGCCATCCGTTCTTTACGGGCCGCCAGAAACTGGTGGACACGGAAGGCCGTGTTGACCGTTTCCAGAAGAAGTTCGCCAAGGCGAAAGAACTGCAGGCCGCAAAGAAGGCTTCCGACGAAGCGAAAGCTACACGCAAGAGCATCAACTAAGCAGCATAATCTTAGTAAGAGCGCCGCGAACTCAACGGAGTTGGCGGCGCTCTTTTCATTTGCTATGACGAAGAAATCCCCCTACAGCCCGCATCCGAGCATTGCGCATTGGCAGGCGATGCTGGAGAGTTTGCCTGAGCGCACGGGTAAGACTATGGACGAGTGGCAGGCGCTGCTGCGTAAGTCGGGCGTAGAGAGCGTGGCCGAGCGGCGAAAGTGGCTGCAAGAGAAACACGGGCTGGGTCTTTCCACGATCGGCTTGATTTTGGACGAGGCCGACAACAAGAGCCCGGCGCCTTATCTGAAGCCCGAAGATCTAGTGGATCAGATTTTCAGCGGTGCTAAGGCAAATCTGCGGCAACTGTATGAGGAGATCTTGCACTTTGGTTTGGGGTTGGGAGTGGACGTGCGGGCCTGCCCATGCGCGACCATGGTGCCGTTTTACCGCCAGCATGTCTTTGCGCAGGTGAAGGCGCCGAATCGCAGCGCGATCCATCTAGGATTAGCTTTGGGGGACCTGGCGGCTGAGGGAATTCTGATTTCGACCGGCGGCTATGAGAAGAAAGACCGAATAACGCACCGGATAGATGTACCTCTTGGTTCTTCGTTGACGAAGGAGCAGAAGCAATGGTTCCGGCGCGCTTATGAACGAGCCACGCCGGCCAAGGGGTAACCTGTTAGAGGCGCGGCTTTTGAGAAGAGTCAGGCTTCGCAGAGATTCTGGACTTAGTAGAGGGACATTTTGCCTACCACCGAGACACAAACATTAGAAGAGCTTTGCATTAACGCGATCCGCTTTTTGTCGGCCGATGGCGTTCAGCAGGCGAACTCCGGTCACCCTGGCATGCCTATGGGGGCGGCCGCGATGGCCTACACGCTTTGGACGAAGTTTATGAAGTTCAATCCGAAGGATCCGAACTGGATTGACCGCGACCGCTTTGTCTTATCGGCCGGACATGGGTCGATGTTGCTTTATAGTTTGCTGCACCTGACGGGGTATGAGCTGCCGCTGGAAGAGTTGAAGCATTTTCGGCAGTGGGGCAGCAAGACGCCGGGGCATCCGGAACGCGGACATACGGTTGGCGTGGAAGTCGCTACGGGACCGTTAGGCCAGGGATTTAGCAACGCGGTGGGAATGGCGATTGCGGAAGCCTGGCTGGCGGCGCGCTTCAACAAGCCCGGATTTGAACTTTTCAACCATCACACCTACGGCATCTGCGGCGATGGCGATTTGATGGAAGGCATTACGCAGGAAGCGGCTTCGCTCGCCGGGCATCTGCGGCTGGGCAAGCTGATCTTCATGTACGACCATAACCACATTTCGCTGGCGGGTTCCACCAGCCTTTGTTTTACCGAAGATGTGGGCAAGCGATTTGAAGCTTACGGCTGGCATATCCGCCACGTACATGACGGGAACGACACGGAAGATATCGCCAAAGCGATCAGCGAAGCGCAGGCGGAGACGCACAAACCCTCGCTGATTCTGGTGAAGACCATTATTGGCTATGGAAGTCCGAAGAAACAGGGCACGTTCAAATCGCATGGCGAGCCGTTGGGCGATGAAGAATTGCAAGCCGCGAAGAAGGCACTGGGTTGGCCGAGCATGGAGCGGTTTTACCTGCCTGAAGATGCGGTGAACTATTTCCGGCAGGCGATTCCGAAAGGCGCAAAGGCGCAGCAGGAATGGCAGAAAGTTGCCGATAGCTACAAGCAGTCGTATTCGACCGAAGCCGCCGAGCTGGAGTTGATGCTGAGCGGCAAACTGCCTGAGAACTGGGCGGCGGACATCCCCAAGTGGAAGCCGGAAGATAAACCGCTGGCGACGCGCGCGGCGGGCGGGCAGGTAATGAACGCGCTGGCGAAAAACATTCCGAACCTGATGGGCGGCTCGGCGGATTTAAACCCTTCGACGAACACGGCGTTGAAGGACATGGGCGATTTTCAGCCGGAGGAGTTCGCCGGTCCTGGGACGGCGGGCGCGGTGGGCGGCGTTTGGGGTTATGCGGGACGAAACGTGGCGTTCGGTGTGCGCGAGCATGCCATGGGCGCGGCCGTGAACGGTATGGCGGCGCACGGCGGCATCCTTCCGTTTAGCGCGACGTTCCTGGTTTTCTCGGACTACATGAAGCCTTCGGTGCGGCTGGGCGCTCTCAGCAAGCTGAAGGTGTTTTACGTCTTCACGCACGACAGCATTGGCGTTGGAGAAGACGGACCTACGCACGAGCCGGTGGAGCAGATTGCGGGCATGCGCTGCATCCCCCATTTGAACGTGATGCGGCCAGCGGATGCAACGGAGACCGCGGAAAGCTGGATGGTCGCGATGCAGCACGATGGTCCGACGGTGTTTGCACTGTCGCGTCAGAATCTGCCGCATTTGAGCCGGGCCAAGGCGAAGAATGCAGACGTGAGCAAAGGCGGCTACATTCTGTCGGAAGCGGATGGCGGAGCGCCGGAGGTGCTGCTGATCGGCACGGGTTCGGAAGTAAGCCTGTGCATGAAGGCACAGGAAAAGCTGGCGGGCTATGGGGTGAAAGCCCGTGTGGTGAGCCTGCCGAGCTTTTACCTGTTCGATCTGCAGGACGAGGCGTATCGCGAATCGGTGCTGCCGAAGGCAGTTAAGAAGCGCGTGACGGTGGAAGCGCAGACCAGTTTCGGCTGGGCCAAATATGCGGGCGACGAGGGAACCATAATTTCGGTGGACACGTTTGGCGCGTCGGCTCCGGGCGAGACGATCATGAAGAACTATGGCCTTACGGTGGAGCATGTGACCTCGGCGGCGTTGAAATCGTTGGGACGCGATGAGGAAGCATCGAAAGAATATGGCGGCGGCGATACGCCCAATGTGGCGCCTACTTCTCCGAAGGAGGGGCACTCGTAAGCCGGTTGAATGTTGCCTGACGGATTGAAGCGGGTTGCGGAACAGCAACTCCGCTTCATTGCGGATCGCTTGCGTGAAGGCAAGGATCTGAAAGAAGAGATTCACGATGCGCGCAAGGGTCTGAAAAGGGTCCGCGCTTTGCTGCGCCTGGTAAAGCGCGATCTGGGTGCGGCCTATAGCGAAGAGAACCGGCGGCTGCGCGATTTGGGCCGCCGTTTTTCGGAACTGCGCGATGCGCACGCGACAGTGGAAGCCTTCGACGAGTTTGCCAAGAAGCACCGGTTGGTGCGCAAGCTGGCGCCGGTGCGTGCGGACTTTGTGCGCAAGCAGTTGGACCTGGAGCAGGGGGCTGATTGGGCGCAGGTGATGAGGCAGGCGAGCGAAGAAGTGGCCGCGGCGGAGAAGCGGGTGGAAAATTGGCCGCAGTCTATGGAGCCCAATCTGCTAGGCGGCTACCGGAAGGCCCGAATGGCTTGGAAGGCAGCTGCGAACGGACGCGGCGCGGACCAGTTTCATGAACTCCGCAAGTGCACGAAGTCGCATTGGTATCAGCTTCGGGTTCTGAGCGGCGGCGGGTTCAAGGAGCGTCTGACGGCCTTAAAGGAACTGAGCGATTGTATTGGCCGGCAGCATAATTTTGTTGTTCTGGCGGATAGACTGCCGCAGAGCGGCGACTTGGCCGTGCTGGCGATGGAGACGCGCGAGCGAATAACGCGGGATCGAGTGCGTTTGGAGAACCAGGCGCTGGGTTTGGCGGAGAAGGTTTACGGCCAGAAACCGAAGACGTTCATGCGTGAGTTTGAAGGCGCGGAGAAGAAGCCTGCCGGGGCCGTTAGTGCCAGGCAAGCACGCAGCGCAGTTGCCTGAAGAGATGGACGACGAAGCCGGCGCCTGAGCTGCGTCCCGTGGGCCCAAAGAAACCGATAGACTGTAATGCTGAGGAGCCTGGAACTTCGGCATGATTGAGGTCTATACAAGCAGCGCAAGAAAAGCGTTGAGGATCGCGCGCATGGAAGCCATACGGCATGGCTACCCTGCCGTTGAGACGGAGCATTTCGTTGCCGGTCTACTCCACGCCGATCTGGCCTTGGCGATGCTTCTATTTGAATCCCTCCTGAAGGTAGAAGCCGTCCGCCAAAGTCTCTTGGGAAATGCTCCGCCAGGCGTCGAAGAGCGTGCCGTCGTGGCGATGCAAGATCTGCCCCTTAGCCGCGACTGCACTCGCGTGGTCTCCTACGCTGCCGCAGAAACGGAGCGCCTTGGCGAAGCCTCCATTAGCCCGGTACATCTTTTTCTTGGAGTTCTCAGAGAGGGCAAAAGTAAAGCCGCGTCCATCCTTACCGATAACGGTGTCACCATCCCGCGCCTTGAAGAAGAGGCATCCTCATCAGCCCGCGCTCGATCCAGCGAAGTAAAGGGTCTGCCGCAAATCACGCGCGTGCGCGATCTGGTTGCCGAAGTGCGCGTCCAAAAAGGTCGAAAGCTGGTCGGTCGAGCACGCGAACTCGAACAATTAATCCAGATCCTCTGCCGAAGGACCCGGAACAACGCCTTGCTGCTCGGCGAGCCTGGCATTGGCAAAGAAACCCTGGTACATGGGCTGGCAAGCCGCATTGCCGAAGACGATGCGCCTGCCGATCTGCAGGAACGCCACATCCTGATGGTCGAAGCCTCCGAACTGGCGCTCGCTTTGAAACGCGCCCCAAATGTAGCTTCCGGTGAGATATCGCTGGCGCAGCGCCTGTTCGAGATCAGCCAGCACGGTGGTCCTATTCTCTATTTGAGAGGACTTTTCGACGTCCGCCACGATCTAGCACCCCTGGCCAATTACCTCAAAACCGGAAAGCTGCAGATCATCGCGAGCGGAGCGCCGCTCGGCTTCAGGTTGGCTTTGGAGCGGAACGACGAACTGGCGCGCAGTTTCGAAGTGGTCAGCATTCTGCCGCCAGACGATGAAGATGCAGTGGAAGTAATAGCCGCTATGAAACGCGAGTTTGAAGAATTCCATAGCGTCACCATCTCGCAGGAAGCGGTACAAACAGCGGTAGCGGCATCAGGCCGCTTTCTGCGCCATCGCGCACTGCCCGACCGTGCGCTCGACTTGATCGACGATGCGGCCACGCTGGTGAAGCTTCGCTGCGATAAATTGCCTCCGGAACTCGCCGCTATCCAAAGGCAGATGCGCTCGCTCGCCCGGCGTCAAGACCGCGCCTCGGCAGACCGCAAGCTTGACCTGGTCGTACAACTGCTGAACGAAGAGCGCTTCCAACGCCAGAAATTCGACGCCCTGAAAAAAGAATTGGATGCCCATCCCCGCAGTCGCACAGTGACTGCGAACGATATCCTGCAGGCCGTCGCCAGCCGCAACGCCATCAGCGTCGAAGCAGTGCAGGATACGCTGAATCGGCCACCGCTAGCCGATGTTGAATCCGAAGTTCGCGCTCAACTATCTGCCGGCATTCCGCCAGGCCGCCGCGATTGGATCGAGGGTATGATGGCCTATCTCGCCGAGTGTTCGCCGCAGGATGTCGTCCGTTTAACTGACGCCATCGAGGACGCAAAAAAGAAGCTTGACGATAAGGCTAGCAGCCTTTAAGCCGGCTTCTTGTTAAACACCAGGGTCTCGTCGTCTGCGGCCGGCTCATAGTGGCTGATCTTCAACGTCATGGTCTGTTTGTCGGGACTCAATTCAAACTTCCACATCGCGGTGACATCGTCAGCCGGTCCTTTCTCTTTCGATGCGTTCAAGCTCGTTCCATCCCACCACATTGTCAGTTGCGACTTGTGGTCGCCTTCGGCGAAGTCGCTGGCTTTGCCGTTGAACTTTGTGCTAAATTCAGTGACGCTCTCTGCGTCGCCTTTCTTGGTCTTCACCGTCATCTTTATTCCGTTGTCCATGCTGGCAATGATGAAGGTGACTGAGCGGCCATCGCGAACATGACTTTTGGCGCTGTCCATTTGCCAGGTGCCGTCCAGCGAGGCGGTTTGGCCTGAAACCGCCGCCGCCATCAACAACAAAGCGGCGCATCCTATGCCTGCGCATCTCATTTTTCTAACCATCTTGGGTCCTGCTCCTTTCAAGCAGCACGCGCAAAACGGCTATGGCGTCCAACTTGGGCGTCAATGTGTCTGGTTCTGCGCGTTGCTCAGCATTCTATACCTTTGCGGAAAGTTATGCTGTGACACTTGACCGCCCGGTTTACTTGCCGACTTCAAGAATCGTGAAAGATCCGGCAACCAGCGGGCCGCGCCGCGGACGTCCTTTCGGAGCATCCCCCGGCGGCGGCGCCCCAAACTCAGCCCCAATCAGCAGAATATGCCCTGTCTTGCTGTCGATGGTCATCGTTTTGGCCGATGGCATCGTCTTCACCGTCTGCTCAATCTCAAACGAGCCCTTACTTTTCTCTTTGATAACGGTCAGAGTGCCGTCCCCCTGCGAACTGAACGCTTCCTTAGTTTCCGGCATGAATCCCGCTCCATCTACGCCCGTGCCGATGGGCAGCGTGGTGATTACCTTCCCATCACGGGCATCCATAACCACGCTTACCGATGGATTGCGGCACTCTACAAACAAAACACCATGCTTCGCATCCAGCGCCAGCCCAGCCGGTGTCTTGCTCCCACCCAACTCATAGTGCGCAGTCACCTGCATGGTCTTCGCATCCACCACCGCAACATTATCCTTGTCCTCTATGTCCACATAAATGCGACCCTTGCCATCGCTTGCGGCTTGTTCGGGGGCGCCCCCCAAATCGATGGTTCCAAGCACCGATCCATCCTTCATGTCGATTACCGTCGCGTTGGGCGCGGCGTGGCTCAACACATACGCGCGTTGGTTAAAAGGATCGAACAGTAAACCATCAGGATTGCCCTCAACCTCAATGGTCTTGATCGGCTTCAGGGTGTCGCTGTCGAACATCACCACCGGCTTGCTGCTGGCTATTCCATGGTGTGTTTTGGGGTCTACAACAACCCCGTGGGC
>PLRJ01000046.1 GCA_003163855.1 Bryobacterales bacterium
AAGCAAACAAACAAACGGTCGAGGCCGAAACGGGTTGGCTGTCCCAGCGTTTTGCACCGTCCGCAAAGCCCAAACCCTCGCCCCGAGGCTACCGTTCCGCCCTTCTCAACCCGCTTTCATCCCTAGTTGCGGCGAACTCGCCGTGGGCCGTTCACAGCTCTAAGAAAATACTTTTCCACAACCCAAAACCAAACAATATAAACCACTTACCCGCATAAGTTAAAAACCCAACAGTTCGTTTCAACCCCCACCCCATGCTATCTTCCGGCAGGCTCGCGAGAAGGCTTCCAACCCTTCCCTGCGGGCCATTTCTATTTCCGAAGAGGCAAAATCATGACCACTCACACAATGACGCCCCGTCAAATCCGCCGCGCCGCCGAGCGCGAAGCCCGCAAAGCCGGAAACAAACAACCCCAACCTCCACTGGCCGCCGCCGCCACTCCATCTCCGGCTGAATCGTCAGAATCAGCAGCCCCAACCCCCGCCGCCGAGCCGCAACCCACGACTTCAACCATCTCCGAAGCCCAACTAGCCGCCAACCGCGCCAACGCCCAACACTCAACCGGCCCCACCACCACCGCTGGAAAAGAAAAATCCTCCCAGAATCGAACCTTCCACGGCCTCGCCGGCTCCTTCCGCCTCCTCTTCTGGGAAGACGCCGACCAATTCAAGCAACTCGTCTCCAGCCTCTACGACGAACACAAACCCGTGAACGACTCCGAACGCCGCCTCGTAGACTCAATGGCCCAGCACTTCTGGCTCATGCAACGAGCCATCACCCTCCAAGACAAAATGCTGGCGACCGCCGAACTCGACCACAAAACCTTCGGGCTCTATCTCCGCTACCAAACCACCAACGAACGAGCCTATTACCGGGCCAAACGCGAATTCGAAACTGGCCGCAAAGAACAGTCCAAACAACAAAATGGGTTCGAATCGCAAAAACGCCAACAAGAGGCCCACGAAGCCAAAATCCGCCTCACCAACGCCCGTGCCCAGGCCGCCGAAATCGAAAACGAAGTGAAATCAACCATGGAAGCCCCGCTTCCCGGCCACATCAGGGTCCCCTTCGAAGACCTCGCCGCCGCTTTTCGCCTCACTCTGCAAAATCTGAACAAGGAACTGGCAGCCGAACTGACAAAAAGACCGCCGCCTAGGCCGCGCCACAATCCCACCGCCTACGCCAGCACCCGTACTGCGCCCAAACGGCTCAACCAGCACCCTGGCTGCGCACCGCAATAGGAGCAGCCCAAGGAGCAAAGCCGCTCAACTTCATCCGTCGCATGAAAACCCGTCGCCCATCCGTCGCATAAAGAACATCAAAATGCTGACTGCCAAAACAAATCCCGCGAACCGGTGCCGCCGGACTAGGCAACGGCAGAATTGCCCGCACCCTGCCATTCTGATCGCAAACCTGAACCCCCATACTCGTCGCAACATACAAATTCCCATGGGTATCCACAGCCATATCCTGCGCCCCGCTGTCGCCCGCAACATCCGAGGTATGCAGCCAATAAAACGGCTGTTTATCTATCAATTTGCCATCGCCCTGAACAACATAGCTATAAATCCACTTCGTACTCTGCTCCGCCGCATAAAACAAGCCGCCATCCGGCGAAAACGCCACGCCCGATGCCGACAACAGCCCTTGATCAACCACTTCCTTACGCCCATTCCGAATACGCCAGATCCGACTGGGCATATCGGAATGCGTCCCGGCCTCACTGACAAACACGTCGCCCGCGTGGGTAACAACAATCCCGCGCCCGGCGATTCCTTCCGCAATACTCCGCGAGCGACCCTGCCCATTCGTGGCAATCACTTTGTTCAGACCCGGAACCACTCCATACAGCGTTCCATCCGGTCCAAACGCCTGCGCCACAATCGATCCAGTCTGAACCTGAAACACCGCCGCCGCCCCCTCGCCCGACACGCGATACGTCTTCAACGCCAAAGCATCGCTGAAATAAACCTCTCCCTTCCCATCAGCCGCCAAACCCTCAGCCCGCTGAAAAGTCTGCGGAATCGCGCTCCACTCTTCCCCAGGCAAACTAATCTCCTGCATCGTGCTATTCCGCGATACCCCGCGCGCAACCGGAGCAGGATAATCACGCCACAACCAGCGCATCACATCCGGAAAAATCACCTGCCCCGGCCTGCCATCATGCCCATGCGTGCCCCAGGCATGCGCCACATCGTACCCGGCAAACGTAAGCGCCGACTCCATATTCAAATTCGCGTCAAACCAGCTCCCAAACAGCGGATTCCACGCATCAGCCGACCCATCCTCCAGAAAAATACGAATCGGCTTAGGTTCAGTCTTGCGAATCAAAACCGGGTATTCATTGCCGCCGCGCATCGAAACGTAGGTCCCGATCACCGAATACACGCGAGTAAATTGATCCGGCCGCAGCCAAGCCAGCGTGAACGATCCAATGCCGCCCGTGCTGCCTCCTGTAGCCGCATGATCATTGCCATTCGGCGAAATTCGAATCGCCCTGCCATCCGCCGTCTTCATCTTCTCTACCGCTGGCAGCAGTTCGTTCAGCACATAATTTGCAAAACGATCGTTCATGCTGTCGAACTCAAACGATCGATTGAAGCGCAGCGCCCGCCGCTCAGCCGTCCCAGCTGGATCCTTCCAAATCGTGCCGGGAGAAATACCGACGCCAATCATCACCGGCACTTCCTTCTTAGCGATCAGATTGTCCAGCACCGTGCCCTCATAAGCGCCAAAGCCATCAAGCTTAACCAGCAGGCACGCGGGTTTAGCCGCATCATACTGGGCCGGCACGTAGACCTGGAAGTGGTTCTCCGTCCCCGGATAGATTTTCGAACTGTCGATAACGCCTTGCAGCATCTCGCCATGCGGTGCGCTGGCATCTACTTTCCCGTCCGGCGGAGGAAAGCTGCCCAAAAGTTCATCCTGAATCTTCTTCACTAGTGCATTGGCATCAACCTGAGCATTAGCCGTGTACAAGGAGAGGACAGATACACCGATCAATGCGCGAATTGAATAAAAGAATGAATTCTTCATTAACTTTCTATACAATCGCAGAGTAACTGCGTCTTGAGAGAGAACTGCTCTGAAAACATTACCAACAAGCAGAAAAGTACGACAACTTACAGTATCTATTTCGTTCCGCACTAAGTAACTAACTCAAGCAGTATGGAAGACTCTGAATTCGACCCGTCTCACCAATCCCTGCTAACGGATTTAAACTCTCCCAAGAACGGCTCGCGGTTCGACGAGTCCCTAGCAGCACTGCGCGAAGCAGCCGCCCACAACAACCCGCGCGAAACACGCCTCGCCCGGCTGCTATCGTTGCGTGACAAGCTGCTGAACGCCACTGAACCCGCCGAAGCCGAACTCATCCTCTCGCAAAGCCTGGCTGAAGTCGGACCGTACGGTGCCGATCCTGAATTCGAAAGCGCCCTCACCGAGATCCAGACCGAGGTCTTTGCCTGCCGTTCCGCTGTTAATGCTTCGCATGAGCATCGCATTGCCGAGTGCATCGATCATTGCGACAACATCCTACGCCAGAAGCCGAACCACGTTTTGTTCCTCGGCCTAAAAGTGCAAGCCAAAGCCGCCGACTTTTCCAGCCAGATGGCCGCCCTTGCACACATTCGCGCACTAGTGGATTGCGGCCCGCTTGCCGAAGCTCAGGCTGCCATCAAGAAGGCAGCCGCCCGCTTTCCTGATTCGTCTGAATTGTGGGATCTTGACTTCGATCTCCGCGCCAAAGCCATTGAGGTTCGCAACCGCGTAGAGCGCGGCGAAGAGCAGCTCAAAGATGGTAACTTTGAAGGCGCCGCTAAGTCTTTCAGTGACGCGTTCCACCTGCTGCCATTCGACAACGCTCTGAAAGACCGTATTGTCGGTGTCCTCCACCTCTTCGCGAAGACCATCGCTGCCATCGATTGGCAATCGGCCGAAAAAGCCCTTGACCTGGTCCCGCTGATTGAGCCGGAGTGTGCCGCACCCGAAGAGATCGTCGCTGCGATCCGGCAAGCCAAGCTGCATGATCGCGCTGACCGGCCAGCCGTCACTGATCATCCAGCCGAACTCATGCCGGAGGTTCTCCAAACCTCCGCTGCTAATGCTTCAGCTACTTCAGTCGCAAACGAGCCCGCTGCAGATGCCAGCGTAGACTCAACTGTCATTGATATCGGGCCCCCTCCCGGCCGTCGTTCGCTCCGTTACGTCTTAGCCATCTGCGCCGTGGCTGCCATGCTGTTCCTCGTCATTCGCCTGGTGGCTTTTCACGACGATTCCGAAAAACAAACCGCTGTCCCGGCCGACATCACACCCGGTTCCCTGCGGGTTCACGCCAATGTTCCGGATGTGTCGGTGCTCATCAATCAGCGGAAATATGAACTACCAGGCGGCGCCCTTACAGCCGAAATCGCTCTAGCCCCGGCGACTTATCAGATCCGTGTCACCCATCCCGGCTACGCCGACTTCGGTCCGGTAACCGCAACCATCAATCCCGGCGGAAGCATGAGCCTCGATCTGCACTTAAAACCAAATCCCGCGGCTCTTGAGATCAGCTCGGCCGAGCCAGGAATCCAGGTCAGTCTCGATGGCAAGCAACTCGGCGAAGTTCCCAAGAGTGGAACCCTGATCACCGAAGTCGCCCCCGGCCAGCACTCCGTCGAACTTACTCGCGAAGGCTTTACCCCCAAAGAGTTCGTGCGCTTTTTCAGTTCCGGAGAAGCCGCCACGCTCACCGGCCGCGATGTCGAACTGCAATCCACCGACGCCCGCGTTCTTCCGGAAAAACATGTCGAAGCTTCGGCATCCGCCGCGCTTCCGTCCAAGCCTGCGGTCGCCGCACAGCCCGCGCCGCAGGAGGTCCAGCAGACCGCCTGGCAACACGCTGACAAGCACGATGCCCATTCACTCCAGGCCTTCGTCACCGCCTATCCCGACAGCCCTTACGCGACCCAGGCCCGCGATCAACTGCAACTGCTGGCCGAGAATGACGATTGGAATACCCTCGACCGTTCAAACCGAACAGCCGTAGCCGCCTTCCTGGCCAATCACCCTAGCGGAGCGCATGCTTCCGCGGCAACCGCGCTTGCCGCCGATCTCGATCGACGCAGCGCCCAGGCCGAAGCCCAGCGTCAGGAAGAGAATGCCTGGCAGGCCGTCCCTAAAGACAACCGCCAGGCGATTGAAGCTTACATCGCCAAATACCCTTTGTCGCGCCATCGTGAAGAGGCGCAAAGGGCGATGGGCAAAATCTCCTCGCTTGAAGCCAACCGCGCCGAATCCGCCGCCGTCCTTGACGTCCTTAATCGTTTCGCAGCCGCCTGGAATGCCAAAGATCTCAAGCAGATTGCCTCCATTCAGCACGACCTCGATATCCATCAACTGAAAACGCAGCTCGCGCCCGTCAAGTCCGTGGTCATGAAAATCTCCCCCGTTATGGAACCGCAAATCGACGGCAAGCAAGCAACTGTCGTGTGCCGACGCCAGGCGAGTGAGACATTTTCCGACGGCTCAACCCGCCAGAACCCGGCATCCATCGTCACCTATGTGCTCACCAAGCAAGGCTCCGTCTGGAGTATCGAACACGCGCATTAAGGCGAGCACTCTGGAAGCACATTCCCTCGTTCCCCTTCCACCCAAAACCCGAGTGACCGCGAACGTAACTATTTTTTCTCCTACCAAATCAACCACCTGCAACCAATTTCCGCGCCCGCCGGAACATCCGCCTGGAACCTTGGGTACAGCAGGACCATGCACCTGAAAACAATGGAAGCGGTAAAACTCTCGAGGGCAAGAGCAATCTCCAGCCAGAAACCCCGAATTCTCCGGCGCGTACTCCCTTGTCCGCGGCTGACCCGGGTCGGCCCCCGGGCTACCCTAACGCGGGAATCCCGCCCACTTTGATATCCTCGTCAATTGAGGTTTTTCGATGTCTGGACATAGTAAATGGGCCACAATCAAGCACAAAAAGGCGGCCCTCGACTCTAAACGTGGCAAAGTTTTCACCCGCCTGATCAAAGAAATCATGATTGCCGCGCGTAATGGCGGCGACCCCGATTCGAATGCACGCCTCCGCACCGCAATAACAGCGGCAAAGGCCGTCAGTATGCCGGCTGAAAACATCAAGCGCGCTGTCATGCGCGGCACTGGCGAACTCGAAGGCGGTCAAATCGACGAAATCCTCTTCGAAGGCTACGGGCCCGGCGGCGCCGCCGTCCTGGTAAATGTCGCAACCGATAATCGGAACCGTACCGTGAGTGAGATCCGTCACATGTTCTCAAAGAACGGTGGAAATATGGGCGAAGTGGGCAGCGTAGCTTGGATGTTCGAGCGCAAGAGCCAGATCTTTGTCGATGGCGCCAACGCCACCGAAGATCAGTTGATGGCGATTGTCCTGGATGCCGGCGGTGACGACATTCGCGATCACGATGGCACCTGGGAAATTCTCTCAGCGCCTGAAGCGCATGAAGCTCTCGTGCAAGCCTTGGAAAAGGCTAAAATACCGACGGAATCGGCTGAAATCGCCATGGTTCCCAAGAACACCATCAAGCTGGAGGGCAAAACCGCCCAGGCCATGCTGAAGCTTTACGACCTGTTTGAAGAGCACGATGACGTGCAAAGCGTGTACGGCAACTACGAAGTAGACGAAGACGTCGAAGCACTCGCGTAGTAGCTTCTAGTTCATGAGAATAGCGGGTATAGATTGCGGGAGCGAACGCACCGGCTTCGGAATCATTGATTCCGACGGCCGGACTCACCGCTTCGTCGCCGCTGGAGTCATACGCACCAAGCCCGATCAGCCGTTTTGCGAAAGGCTCAAAGTAATTGCCGACGAGTTGCGCAAAACGCTGTCTCTTTACGCGCCGCATGTCGTGGCTATCGAAGATGTTTTTCATTCCATCAACGCAAAATCGGCTTTGAAGCTGGCTCATGTCCGTGGCGTGGCTCTGCTGCAAGCCGCCGACGCCGGACTGCCGGTCAGTGAATATTCGGCTCTCGAAGTAAAAATGAGCGTTGTTGGTTACGGCCGGGCCGAAAAGTCGCAGGTTCAGATGATGGTGCAATCGCTGCTGCGCATTCATCAGGAATTCGTGTCCTTCGACGCCTCCGACGCCCTCGCCGTGGCCATCTGTCATGGCACCCGCGTGGTGATGCCGCTTGCCGTAGGAGCACTTAGATGAAGTTGGCCGGGCTGCTTTTACTTTCTCTGACCTTGGCCGCCGCCGAACGCGTAACCTTTACTAAGAGCTTCCCGGGCAGCGTTCCGGCTTACTGTTCCCTGCAGATTGCACGCACGGGCGAACTCGAGTATAAGGAAGCCGTGACCGACGACAATCCCGTGCGCGCCAAGCTCTCGCAAGCCGAAGTTGACTTGGTTTTCGACATGGCAGGCAAGCTGAATCACTTCAAAGGCACCCTTGAATCCGGACTAAAAGTTGCCAATACCGGCAAGAAAACCTTTCGTTATCAAGCCGATGACGGCGCCGTGACAGAAGCCGTCTTTAACTACTCGATTGATCCCAACGCTCAGCAATTGTTGGAGCACTTCGAGCAGATAGCCGAAACCGAGCGCGCCTTTATCGATCTGGACCGCACCGTCCATTTCGACAAACTCGGCGTGAACGATTCCCTCAGTCAGATTGAGTCACTCTGGCTTAACAAGCAGCTTGCCGCTCCCGCCCAGTTCGTTCCGTTACTAACCCGCATCGCCGAGCACACCGCCTTCATGCACCTGGTGCGCGACCGTGCGGCTCGTTTGAAAGAACAGTTTCTGGCTCAATGAGTGCCTTTCAACGCATCGTTTGGATTGTGCTGGATAGTGTAGGCATCGGCGCCATGCCCGACGCTAAAGCTTACGGCGACGAAGGCAGCGACACCATCGGCAACATTGCGCGCCGCCGCCACATGGACCTTCCTAACCTGTGCCGCATGGGTTTGGCAAACATAAAATGCATTGCGGGCCTTAGCCGGCCGCAACATCCCGCCGGCGCGTACGGCAAGTGCACGCTCGCCTCCCCCGGCAAAGACACGACAACCGGCCATTGGGAAATGGTCGGCGTCATTCTCGATAAGCCTTTTCCGGTCTATCCGAATGGCTTCCCGCCCGACATCGTCTCCGAATTCGAATCGCAAATTGGACGCACCGTGCTCGGCAACAAAGCCGCGTCTGGAACCGAAATCATCAACGAACTGGGCGAGGAACATATGCGAACCGCCTCGCCCATTGTCTATACCTCAGCCGACAGCGTGTTTCAAATTGCCGCACATGAATCGGTCATCCCGGTGCCCGAACTCTACCGCCAGTGTGAAATTGCGCGCCACATTCTTTCCGGTCCGAACGAAGTCGGCCGCGTCATCGCGCGCCCGTTTGAAGGCGAGCCCGGCGCATTTCGCCGCACCGCCAACCGCCACGACTACGCTGTGCCGCCGCCGCAGGGCATGCTGCTGGACGTTCTGCACCATCACAACGTACCCGTCTATTCCATCGGCAAAATCGCCGACATCTTCCTGGGCCGCGGCATTACTAATTCTGTCCGCACAAAAAACAACGCCGACGGTATGCAAAAAACTGTGCAGGCGATGCGCGAGCAGCCCGGCGGTCTTATCTTTGTTAACCTCGTCGATTTCGATTCGCTCTTCGGACATCGCAATGACGTCAGCGGCTACGCCAAAGCCTTGGAAGAGGTTGACCGCTGGCTGCCTGAGCTTGATCTGCGCCAAGGCGACGCGCTCATTATCACCGCGGATCATGGCTGCGATCCAACTACGCCTTCCACCGACCATTCGCGCGAATTCACACCCCTGCTAGTCTACGGCTATAACGTTCGCGCCGGCGTAAACCTTGGAGTTCGCGCCTCTCTCGCCGATATCGGCCAAACCGTCGCTGCTAATTTTGGCGCCGCCATTTCAGCCGGCACCAGTTTCTTACCCAATATCCAGAAAGGATAAGTTCTACTTCTTCAGATTTATGAGACGACGCATCATGGCGGGCAATTGGAAAATGTACAAGACCCCGCAGGAGACCGCGGCCTTTTTCTCAAGCTTTAATCCCATGGTCGTGGGAACCAGCAACTGCGATGTAGTTGTTTTTCCTCCGACTATCAGCATTTGTTCGGCCGCCGAGGCGACTCGCTCCACGCAGATCGCAATCGGCGGACAAAATATTTACTGGGAAAAGGAAGGCGCATTCACAGGCGAAACATCGGCAAACATGCTGTGCGCAGCGGGTGCTACCTGGGTGCTGATCGGCCACAGTGAGCGGCGTCATGTGGTGGCTTGCGAAAACGATTCGCAAGTTTTGAAGAAAGCGCAGGCAGCGCTCGCTGCTGGGCTCAAGCCCATTATCTGCATGGGCGAAAAGCTGGAGGATCATAAAGCAGGCAAGACCGATGAGGTGCTGATCAAGCAGTTCGCCGGCGGCGTAGCCGGTCTTACCGAGGAACAATTCGCCCAGGTCGTCCTCGCCTATGAACCCGTTTGGGCTATCGGCACCGGCAAAGTGGCCACGCCTGAAATCGCATCCGCGTCGCATAAGCTGATGCGCGAGGAAGCTGCGAAACGTTTTGGCGAAGAAGCGTCGCAGCAGGTCCGGATTCTTTACGGCGGCAGCGTCAAGCCGGAAAACATTGCGGGCTTGATGAATGAAGTGGAACTCGATGGCGCTCTGGTGGGTGGCGCCAGCCTCGATCCCGAATCTTTTGCGGCATTGGTTCGAGGAGCTTAATCCGGCTTCTTGTCGTGCAGCCGCTCCCTGAGGTTAGCCTTCAGCGTTTTTGCCAGCGCGATGCTGGCCGCGCCATACTTGTCGCGGATGTGGTCGATGGATCGAAACGCCTCGCGCAAACGAGCAGTATGCGGCTCTTCCAACAGACTCATCTGCCCTTCCACTGTCTGCAACGTACCTGCATGCACACCTAACAAACGAACGCGAGTTTTCCCGTCCCACGCTTGCCGAAATAGAGAAATTACGGCGCCCGCCACTTCCTGATCCAGTTGCGTGGCGTGGTCCAGCGTATGCGCCCGGGTGAAGGTGGAAAAATCCTCATAACGAAGCTTGAGTTGAATCGTCTTTGAATAAAGTTTCTGCGCCCTTAGCCGCTTCGCCACCATCTCCGACAATTTCAAAAGCGTGGTCTCGAGCGTTTCGCGATTTTCCACATCCTGGTCGAACGTATGTTCGTGGCTGATGGACTTTGGATCTTCGGCCGCGCCGATTTCAGAATCAAACCAGCCGCCGGCGTCCGCGCCTTTGGCTTTACCGGCCAACGCCAATCCCCATTTCCCGAAATGAGCAGCCAGAAAGTTCTCATCCAGCTTAGCCAGGTCGCCCACTTTTCGAATACCCAGCTTGTTCAGTTGGGCCTCAGCCTTTTTGCCGACGCCCGGTATTGTCCTTACATTCAGTGGCGCAAGGAATTTCGCTTCCTGCCCCGGCAAGACAAATAAAACACCATTCGGTTTCGCGGCGTCTGACGAAACTTTGGCCACCAGGCGCGACGAAGCCACTCCCAGCGAACAGTTGAGCTGCGTTTCATTCCCGATCGCTTGATGCAACTTATGCGCCATCTGCATAGGCGGACCATGCAGCCGCTCGGTTCCAGTTAGATCCAGATACGCTTCGTCGATAGACGCCATCTCCACGCGCGGCGAGAACCGGTTCAGGACAGTGAGGACTTTCTTCGAATACTCGCGGTAGCGTTCAAAGTGCCCCTCCACAAACAAAGCCTGCGGGCACAACTGCCCTGCCGTGCGCAGCGGCATAGCGGAATGAACGCCGAATTTCCGTGCCTCGTACGATGCCGCCGACACCACACCGCGCTGATTAGCCTTGCCGCCCACTACAACCGGCTTGCCTTTTAGGGACGGATCGAACAGTTCTTCCACCGAAACGAAGAACGCGTCCATGTCTACGTGGCAGACAATGCGCTGCATAAGCCTGTTATGAGCGTAACGTGGCGGCAATCACGCGTGGAAATCCAGCCAGATCCGCGATTACTTTTACATCGGTCCAGCGCGCGGCCAGCATCTGTGAAACACCGCCCAGCGAACGATAACCAAGCTCCATCATCAGCTTTCCACCCGGTTTGACTGCGATTTCGGCGGCGCTTATCAGCTTGCGATAAATCAGGAAGCCATCGTCAGCGGCGAACAAAGCCACACGCGGCTCCCATTCGCGAACTTCCACCTGCATATTGGCGGCATCCGCTCCAGGAACGTACGGAGGATTCGAGACCAGCAGATCGATAGACGCCGGCGCAACTGCCTCAAGAAGATCGGCTTGCAAGAACTGCACCCGTGCTTTATGCGTTTCTGCGTTTCTGCCCGCCACTTCCAGCGCGGGGAAAGAAATGTCGGACGCTAAGACCGTTCGCTGGGCTTCAACCGCAATCGATATAGCGATTGCGCCTGATCCCGTGCCGATATCTAAAACACGCTCCGCAGGCAGATGGCCGAGCGCCGCTTCCACCAGATGCTCAGTCTCAGGGCGGGGAATCAGCACGCGCCCGTCAACATAAAAATCCCTGCCATAGAATTCCTGGCGATGTGTGATGTACTGCGTCGGCTTGCCTTGCAGCCGCTCATTCAAATAGCGCCCGTAATGAATCCAGGCAAGTTCGGTCAGTTCGTCGTTAGCATGCGCATACAGGTAGACTTTTTCGCGATGCAGAGCGTGGCTCAACAAAACCTCAGCCGTCAGGCGAGGAACTCCAACAGCTGCTTTTTCCAGCAGTTCTGTGCCTTGCCGAAGCGCGGCTTCGATAGTTAGGAACTTAGGCGGCGTTTCCGTTGCGCGCTTGTTCACTTTGGTAGTAGTTGGTGACGGCTTCAATCACCGGTTCCAGGCGCCCCTGCATCGTGAGATCCAACTGATGAAGAGTCAATCCAATGCGATGATCCGTAATGCGATTCTGCGGAAAGTTATAGGTGCGAATCTTCTCGCTGCGGTCGCCCGTCCCCACCATGCTTTTACGCTCGGCTCCAATGGCGGCCATTTGCTTTTCCATTTCCATCTGATACAGGCGCGAGCGCAGCACCTGCATGGCTTTGGAACGGTTCTTTATCTGCGATTTCTCGTCCTGGCAGGAAACCACCGTGCCGGTTGGCAAATGCGTTAGACGAACCGCGGAGTAAGTTGTGTTTACCGACTGTCCACCAGGCCCTGAGGAACAGAACGTGTCCACCCGAATGTCTTTCGGATCCACATGCACGTCCACTTCATCCGCCTCAGGCATCACGACAACCGTGATTGTCGATGTATGCACGCGGCCTTGTGTTTCAGTTGCCGGAACACGCTGCACACGGTGCACACCGCTCTCATATTTCAACCTGCTGTAGACTTTCTTACCGCTTACCAGCGCAATCACCTCGCTCAAGCCGCCAACGGAAGATTCGCTCATCGACGTTACTTCCACTTTCCAGCCAAGTTCTTCCGCGTAGCGCGAATACATACGGAAAACCTCGCCGGCGAATAAGGAAGCCTCGTCCCCGCCAGCGCCTTTGCGGATTTCCAGCACCACGTTCTTTTCGTCGTTTGGATCTTTCGGCAGCAGCATAACATGCAGATCTGCCTCAATCTGCTCTACTTCGGGAACCAGCCGAGCCACTTCCAGTTCCGCCATCTGCTTCAAGTCCGCATCGGACTCAGTCAGCATCAGCCGCGCATCACCCAACTCCTGCGTGGCGCGCTTCCACTCGCGAAACTTGGCGACCACTTCCGCCAGGTCACTCTGTTCCTTCGAGGTCTTCCGATATAAATCCGAATCGGAAATCACCTTAGGGTCGGTCATTTTGGCGGTCAGGTCGTTGTAGCGGCGCTCCGCTTCTTCTAATCGATCAAAATATTGCACGCAGTATTAAATCAGCAGGCAGGCTCAGGCAATAACCAGAACGCCGCCTTGCGATTTCTCCAATTCCATCGCGCGCTCCAGCGCATGAATAGCCACCTGGGTTTGCGCGTCCGACGGCGCTTGGGTCGTCACACGCTGCAGCCAGAGTCCGGGTGCAGTCAACACCGCCATCAGGCCGTTCCGCTTTCTGGCAGCGTAGCGGATTACTTCATAACTGAAACCGACAATCACCGGCAACAATGCAATGCGCGCCACGAACTTCAACCAGAAGCTGTCGATGGGCAGGAACGCGTAAGTCGCCATGGAGATAATTAAAACCACCATCAGAAAGCTGGTTCCACACCTCGGATGCCAGGTAACAAAGCTCTGCGCATTCCTGATATTCACCGGTTTGCCGGACTCAAAATTGAAAACCACTTTGTGCTCGGCTCCGTGGTATTCAAACACGCGATGCATCTCGCTCATCTTCGACAGCAGGTACATGAAGCCGAGGAAAATGGCGATCCGCAGGCCGCCATCCATCAGATTTACCGACAGCCGGCTACCAACCGTACTAAAGTGATGCCCGATCTGGGTGGCAAGATACAACGGCACAAACTTGTAGAGCACGATCATGAACAACAAGGAAAACGCAATCTGCAATGCCATGGCGCCGGACCCGGTTTCCTTCTTGGCCTGCGGTTTGTTGCCGGTCAGCGCTTCCATGGCGACATCAGCGGAGAACTTCAAGGCTCTCATACCAAGCCACATGGCGTGACCCAGCGTACCCAAGCCGCGCAGCACGGGAAGCTTGAAAATGGGATGCTGGTCGGAAAGACGGGGCAGCGGACTTTCCTGCGTGACAATTTCGCCATCGGGACGCCGGACAGCCACGCAATAGCTGTGCGGCGAGCGCATCATCACGCCTTCCATCACAGCCTGGCCGCCAACCAAGGTGGTCTCCTCGCCGTTTTCAAGCACCGGAAGGAGCTGAATATGCGCGAATAGACGCACAAAGCTTCGTAAATTCAAAGGGGGGAACTCCAATAGCGATTATAGCTTGGATTCCCCTTTTAACCGTTTAATAGCCCTGCAGATGCAGCCAGAAAACCACGCAAGCCGCCACCATGCAGTAGATGCCAAAGAGGTACCAGCGGCCGCCTTCCAACCACTGACTCAACCATTTCAGTGCCACCAGGCCAGCCAGGAAGGCGAAAACCGCGCCAAGCGCGCTCATCAAAACAGAGGACTGCAGGTCCGTTGCTTCGCCGGCTTTCATCGCTCTCATCAGGCGCAGGCTCTCGCGCACCACTACCGGCGGCGTCAAAACAACTGCCAGCGCAAAGCTGAACGTTTCGGCACGTATCTTGGTCACCCCGCTTAACATGCCCGTCGAAATGGTGGCTCCCGAGCGGGAAAAACCGCGGAACGGAAGACACAGGCCTTGCACGATGCCGATGATGCTGGCCTGCTTATTCGTCATTTCAGGCGCGTCCGCCAGAGACGTAATCGTTTTGCG
This sequence comes from Bryobacterales bacterium, assembly GCA_003163855.1. Taxonomy (GTDB): domain Bacteria; phylum Acidobacteriota; class Terriglobia; order Bryobacterales; family Bryobacteraceae; genus Bog-105. Next base: position 14,345 of record PLRJ01000046.1, read on the forward strand.
CCGCTCCAGCACGCCTGCCAGGAAGATCAGGATTCCAGCCGCCGCCAACGCGGGGGCTATAAGTTCCAGGTGACTGAACAGCGATTCAATCTCGGCATGCGGCTCGTTCTTGAATGCCGTTTTCTCGATGATTTTTTGAATCGCCTCACCTATGATGCCAGTCAGCACCGTCGCGAGAATGATCAGCCAGGCAAAGTGCTTAAACGCCGGCATGGTTCGGAAATACGTGTTGCGCCATTGCCGCCAGAAGTACACGATAACGGCAAACATGGTTCCGGTGTGAAGCATCACCAGCAAAAGCGTCATGGGTGGGGACGAAGGATCGAGCCCCATAAGTTTCTCGGCTACAACAACGTGGGCGGAACTGGAAACGGGCAGTAGTTCGGCTAAGCCTTGCACAATGGCAAGGATAATTACATGAAGGATTGTCATATTTTGATTGGTTTTAGAACTGCTCTTCCACTAAAAACTGCTCGATTTTGCCGTCCGGCTGCAGATAGATATTCAAGCTGACTGAGTTCCGCTCAAAGTGCGCGCGGTAGGAAAGGTGCTTCATGCCGCCACGCCATTGTGCTTTTTCCCGCAGCAGCAGCAAAAGTTTGCCCAGCGGAGCAAGGGATGATTGATAGTCAATAAGAGCATTGTCGCCAAAATAAGAGTTGGCGTCACTAGTGAAAAGCTCCCTTTGAATCTTTCCGTGCTGTAACCCTTCCAGTACTGCCCGTACTTGCTCAGTCTCGTTCAACGTCTCCGCATTGGCCGGCTCCAGCAAAGCCGCAGCGGTGTCCTTCGACACACGGCCAATCAAGTCGACACCGTCTTCATTGGACAAAACGATCACCGCCGCGTTCTTTTCCGGGAATACCGCGTTTGATGCCAGGAAACCGGACACTTCGCCGCTGTGCTGCCACATGGGCGTGCCGTTCATGTCGCCCAGGAACAGGCCGAGCGCGTAATGCGTGGAGGTCCCGTTCTTCAACTTCACCTCTTGCGTGAACTCTTTATAAGAAGCAGGTGAAAGAATACGGCGCCGCAGCAGCGCAATGTCCCACTTAGCCAAGTCGGACGGCGTCATGGAGAGTTCACCGGCTGCGAAGTACCAGCCATAGCCTTCGCGCGCCACTGGACGCGGCGGACCCAATGCATAGCGCGTGTAAGCCGCAGCTTCCAGAGCATCCGGCGCCGCCCAGTCGTCAACCGAGGACATGCCGAGCGGCTTAAAGATATGCTCCTGCAGAAAGGCAACCAGGCTCTGTCCGGTAACCTTCTCTAGAATGGAACCGGCAATCACATAGTTGGTGTTGCTGTATTGCCATTTTGTGCCGGGGTCGAAGTTCAAAGGTTTCTTTGCCCAGGTATCCATTACCGCTTGCGGCGTAGTGGGTTTGGTCCAGGCCGGAATGATGTAATCCTGCGGTGCGTAATCTTCGTAGCCGGAGGTGTGCGACAGCAACTCGCGAATAGTTACTTCGCGGGCGCGCGTCAAATCCGGAAAATACTTGGCCACTGGATCGTCAATGGAAAGCTTGCCTTGCTCCTGCGCCAACAACAGCGCCGCGGCGGTGAACTGCTTGCTGATAGATCCCACCGCATAACGTGTCTGGATGGTGGCAGGTTTGTTACGTTCGGTATCGCTGCTGCCAAACGCCCGCGCATACGCAAGTTGCCCATCTTGCACCACCGCGACCGAGACACTTGGTGCGCCAAAAGCCGCCAGCGTTCGCGCGATCTGTTCGTCTAATTCCGTTTTTGTAGCGCCGGATAACTCAGCCATCATCGGCGTACAAAACAAAATAGATAGGGCAAACGTAAACAGTCGAAGAGTAGTCATCACAGTCGTTTAACAAGCAGCAGCGTAAAGTCGTCGGCGAATGAACTGCTGCCGTGCCAAGCTCGCACTTCTTCCACCAGGCCCCTCACTATTTCACCGCATGGCAGCGACTGATGACTGCGCAGAAACTCCGACAATCCCTCTTCGCCAAACTCTTCTCCCTCGGGCGAGTTCGCTTCCGTCACGCCGTCGCTATACAGCGCCATCAGTTCGCCGCGTTCAATCCTCGCCTGCTTAAGCTCATAGCGCACCGAGGGAAACAATCCCAGAACCAGTCCATTCCCTTTCAGTTGTTCCACCGTCCCGTTGTTGCGCAACACCACAGGGTAGTTGTGCCCAGCGTTGCTGTAAGTCAGCGTTCCATCTTCGCAATTCAAAAGACCAAAGAAGAAGGTAATGAACTTGCCAACCGGACAGCGCTCGGCGATGCTCCGATTCAGCGTTGCCACTGCCACGTCCGGCTCCGGCGTCGTCTCACGCAGCATCTGAACGCGCGCCTGCAAGCTCGACATCAATAAGGCCGCACCCATACCTTTGCCCGAGACATCGCCGACTACCAGCCCGAGACGCCCATCCTTATAAGGAATAAAGTCGTAATAATCGCCTCCTACCGTGCGGCAACTGATGTTTGAGCCAGCCAGGTCGTACCCCTCATAATGCGGAGCTCCGGTGGGCAATAGCGTCTGCTGAATTTCGCTGGCTTGATTCAACTCCAGTTCCATCAACTTTTCCGACTGCTCAACCTCAGCCAGGCGGGCGTGCTCAATCCGGATGGCGGCGACATTTGCCATCACCGTCAGCAGTTCCAGGTCTTCCTGCGAGAAGTGGCGTATCACTGAACCGTTATCTACGTAGATGAGCCCCAGTACGCGGTCGGCGGTCTGCAAAGGCACGGCCACCATGCTGCGCACCCGATGCATAACGATGCTTTCCTGCTGCCGCAGCGCGTCATCGAGCTGGGCGTCGCTGATGATCAATGACGACTTGCCTTTAATAACTTTGTCACGAACCGCGGTGCTGATTAAAAATCCTTCTCCCTGGCTGGCCCGCACGATTAACTCGCCATCTTCCAGCGTCATAATGACGCCGCGCTTGGCCTCTACCGCCGAAAGCGCAAGTTCGAGGATGATGCCGAACAGACCCTCCATCGACCGATGCAGAGCCAACTCCTGTCCGGCTCTGATCAGCGCTCCCACTACGCGAGCAGTGCTAAGCGAAGGAACGGGCCTGGCGACAGGCAAAGGTCCGGACTTGCCAAGCACCCGATCCAGGCTGGTAACTATAGTGGCTTCTCGCGTGATGCGCTCGCCGTCACTCTGGGTAAACGAGATAACCGGAGGCTTCGTGTCACTGACTTGCTCGCGCACGTCAATGGTCAGATGTCCGGCGTAGATTCGGTCACCCGCCTTAATGCGCTGCGGCTCACGAACCTGACTGGCATTCAAGATAGTGCCGTTGCGGCTGGCGCAATCGCGCACGAACCAATCGGCCCCTTTTAGATCAAAGCAAAGATGAAAGCGCGATAACCAGGGATCTTCAGGATAGGCGAGATCGTTGTCGGCCGACCGGCCAAGCTTCAGCGATCCCTCAACCAACTCAACCTTAGTTGGCGTTCCCTCGGCCGTCGAGATGAATAATTCCATCGCCACATTCTGTTCTCGATTTCCTAGGCTAGCATTTGCGCGGGCGCCATTTACTCGCCCAAGTTCTCCAGCGGTTGGGTACCCTTCACTCCTTGTGTGGCGGCGAACCCGGTTATTAACCGCGCTCCTCTATTGAAAGTCAAATAGAGAAAGCCCCACTGAATAAACACCATCATGCGGTTTTGGAACTCCACGATGTACATCAGGTGGATGAAGAGCCAGACAAGCCACGCAGGCAGACCTTTTAGATGGATTCCGAAGACGTTGGCCACAGCGGAGGCGCGTCCAATCACCGCGATGTCACCCTTGTTGAAATATTTGAACGGCTTGCATTCAGGCTGGCCTTTTATCTTTCTCAGAATGCATTTTGCCGCGTAGGAACCCGACTGCATGGCGACTTGCGCAACGCCGGGGAGCGGCTTGCCTTTATCATCCTCGACGTATGCCAAATCGCCCACCACACGGATCTCCGGGAAGTTCGGAATACTCAGATCAGGCGCAACTTTTATTTTGCCGGAGCGCTCTGTCGGGGCGTTTGTCTTTCTGGCAAGAGTGCGGGCGAAATCTGTTACTGCGACTCCTGCCGCCCAAAGCACTGTATGGGAGCGGATATGTTCCTCGCCGCTGGCCGTCTTTAGCGACACGCCATTCTCGTCCACACACGTCACGCTCAAACCGGTTCGCACCCGCGCTCCAAGCCTGATCAACTGCGCTTCTGCCGAATGCGATAAATCTTCCGCATAAGCCGGCAGCACTCGCTTGCCCGAGTCGACGATGATGATGCGGGCGTCCTGTGGGTGAATCGACCGGAAGTCATGCTTCATGGTGTGATTTGCGATTTCACCCAACGCGCCGGCGAGTTCCACGCCCGTCGCCCCCGCACCGACGATCACAAAGGTCAACCATGCGCGCCGCTCTTCTTCGTCCGATGTTCGCTCGGCGGCTTCAAAGGCGAGTAGAATCTTGTGCCGCATTGTCGTGGCATCTTCAATCGTCTTCAGTCCAGGGGCCCAGGTCTTCCAATCGTCGTGCCCAAAGTAACTGGCTTGCGATCCAGTGGCAAGAATCAGCGAATCGTAAACAACCACTCCGCCGTCGCGAAGCGTGATGCTTCGGACGGCCGGATCGATGTCTACTGCTTCACCCAGCAGGACGGTTGTGTTCTTTTGTTCACTTAAAACACCGCGGATGGGAGCGGCAATTTCGCCCGGCGACAGCGATCCAGTCGCCACCTGGTAAAGCAACGGCTGGAAAAGGTGATAGTTTCGCCGGTCAATCAGCGTAATATCAGCGTCCGCGTATTTCAGGGCTTGTGCTGCATAGAGGCCGCCGAAGCCCCCTCCCAGAATCACGATTCTGTGTTTATCTGCCATAACTGTCTCATTGGATGCAACAAACGGCAGTAATCAGGCATGTAAATCCGCGCTAGGCAGAAAACGAGGTGCTTTACGTGTCTGATGCAACTGCTCAAACGCATAAGCGACTCGCAGCAGTTTCGGCTCTGTCCAGGCGGCGCCAAAGAAGGAAATGCCTACCGGCAGTCCGAATACAAAGCCCGCAGGCACAGTGATGTGCGGGTAACCGGCCACCGCTGCCGGCGACGAACAACCGCCCTCGACGTGGTCGCCATCTATCAGGTCAGTCAGCCACGCAGGACCGGCGGTGGGAGCCACAATGGCGTCAAGTTGATATTTCGTAACTATCGCGTCGATGCCATCAGCGCGTGTAAGGCGAAGATTCTGAGCAAGTGCATCCAAGTACTCTTTACTGGTCAATTCGCCCTTTGCTTGCGCCTGTTCCATCAACTCCTGATCGAAGTAGGGCATCTCTTCAGCCCGGTGAGTGTTGTTGAAAGCGATGATGTCCGCAAGCGTTTTCACAGGCAGATTTCGCGTCGCCAAATACTGATTAAGATCTGCTTTGAACTCGTACAACAGCACTAGCTGCTCAGTCTTCTGCCAGGCGTCAATGCTGGGAAATTCGACTGGATCGACCACCACTGCTCCAGCCAGGCGCATAGCATTAATGCATTGCTCCATGACAGCGTTTACACGTGGGCCCAAATTAAAGAACTGGCGCGCTATGCCGAGCCGAGCGCCTTTAAGTCCGCCGGCATCCAGGAAGCGCATGTAGTCTTTCAGGAAATGGCCATCGCTGGCGCTGGTGGCTGGGTCGTTCGGATCAATGCCGGTAAGCGCACCCAATAGAATCGCCGCGTCGCGTACAGTGCGCGCCATGGGTCCGGCGGTGTCCTGACTGTGGGCGATCGGAATAATGCCCTTCCGGCTGATCAGTCCCAGCGTAGGCTTGATGCCTACCAGTCCATTGATAGAGGAGGGACAAACCACCGAGCCATCCGTTTCGGTACCCACCCCGATGGTCGCAAGGTTCGCCGCGATGGCTGCTCCCGTGCCCGAACTGGAGCCGCAAGGGTTCCGGTCGAGCGCATAGGGATTCTTCGTCTGACCGCCGCGGCCGCTCCAGCCGCTGGTAGAACGCGTGGACCGGAAATTAGCCCATTCGCTCAAATTCGTTTTGCCGAGGATGACTGCGCCAGCCGCACGCAGCCGGTCGGCAACATAAGAATCTCGACCTGCGGGCGAACCCACAAGAGCCAGCGACCCGGCGGTGGTCTGCATCTTGTCGCCCGTGTCGATGTTGTCCTTGATCAGCACCGGAACTCCATGCAGAAAACCGCGTGGTCCTTTAGCTTTACGCTCGCGGTCGAGCGCTCGGGCTGTATCCAAAGTGTCCGGATTCTTCTCGATCACCGAGCGCAACTGTGAACCTTTCACATCGAACTCTTGAATGCGCTGCAGGTATTGGGAACAGAGGCCTTCGGAGGTGAGAAGGCCAAAGCCCATCTGTCGCGAGATTTCGGATATGGTGGCTTCTTCCAACGGCATGGGTACGGCGACTGTAGCAGGGACGGGCCGTCTGCGAGACGCTTGTGGTTGCGCGCCCAGAGTCGCTCCGCTTGTTGCAGTGGTGAAAAGAAATTGTCGGCGGTTCATTTGTGTTCTCTTCATCCTCGCAGGAGGGAGCGGTTGCGTCTTACACTGAGTACATGGAACCTGGCCTCCTGTCAAAAGCGCGGGCAAGCGGTATGGCGTTGGAAGAATATGTCCTCAGCGTCGTAGAAGACGCCGCTGCACCGGTTAAAAGCGAGATTCCTAACAATCGGTGCGCGACGAAGCCGTTCGTCGCATGTTGGAGTTCGGCGAGAAACATCATCTTAGCCTTGGCGAGCCGATGACACGTCAGCTTCTCCATGAAGGTGTGTCGGCGGAAGAATCACGTGCCCACATGGAAAAGCGCAAGGTCGACTGGCACGCTGAACAACGGATGCTGGCAGGTCGCAGCCGCAAGTCATCCGTTCGAGCATGATCAGTTCGGGCAAAGTGGTGCTTTCGGTGAGCGTGCAAGTGTTGAAATCCCGCGATGCACTCATCATACTGAAATCAGGTCCCGTTCTATGATCCTCAATGCTAAAGATCTATCGCCCGACCAGAGAGGTGCTATCGAAAGCATACTCGGGCGCCATGTGCGCGAAGAGGAAGCCATCAGTGTTCGCGCTATATCGCCAGTTCCAGAGTGGTTGCAAAAGGCTTGGAAGGGCGCTCATGAGCGAGGCTTGGACAGGCTCACCCCGGACGATATCCAGGCTGAAATCGACTGCTACCGCCGTGAGAAACGGCAAAGCGACCCCGAACACGAGCGGTGATTCGTGCCGTCATTGACACCAATGTTCTCGTCTCGGCGCTTCTCTCACCTTCTGGGAACGAAGCACTAATAGTACTGGCCATTGCGCAAGATAAGATTATTCCCTGTCTCCCGGACGAGATTCTTCTCGAATACGAGAGCGTGCTCTTACGCGAGAAGTTCTCGTTTCCACGTGATGAAGTGGATGCGCTGATTTGGCTTCTCCATCAGAAAGGCAGATTCGTTGTACCGGACTCGGCTCGGGTTGGTCTCGCCGACCTGGATGACGAGAAGTTTGTGGCTTGCGCACGGGTTGCCGGGGCTGATTTTCTCGTAACGGGAAACCGGCGTCATTTTCCTCCAGATCGGTGCGGAGTGACGGTTGTCAATGCAGCCGAGCTTCTGAATTACATGACGCATGATTACTAACGGTAATCATGCGAAGACATCACTGCCGCTTCCTGAAAACTCAACTCCTCCACATGACCGGCCTTTAACGAAATCACACCGCTGGTGCTTTGCAGAGTTCCTTTGATCCTCAAATAGGGCGACGCATTCACAGTCTGATGACATCGGTCGTACAACCCCGGTTGCACAATCACGTTCATAATGCCGGTTTCATCCTCGATGCTTAAGAACACAAAACCCTTGGCCGTGCCAGGACGTTGGCGTGTAATCACACATCCCGCCACTTCCAACACCATGCCATTGCGCTGCGCCTTGGCGGTGGCCGCGTCCATCATGCCCATGCCGCGCAAGCGTTCGCGGTAATGCGCCATCGGGTGTTTGCCAATACTCAAGCCGCTATTACTGAAATCCGCATAGGTGCGCTGGCGTCCGCTCATGGGCGCCAAAGGTGACGGCGTGCCATCGTCCGCCGCGGCTTCCAACAACTCACCCACCGGCTGCAACGCCAGTTGCGCCTGCCATAAAGCCCCGCGGCGCTGCCGGTCTGCCTTCTCTTTCGGCAGTGCATTCAAAGCGCCTAGTTCAGCCAGAGCCGCAATCTCATCTTTTTGCAGACCGGGAACGCGCCGCACCATGTCGCGCATGCCGTTAAAAGGCTGCTGCTTACGCTGTCGCTCTAACTCTTTGGCGGTAGCGGTGTTCAGCCCGTGCACGTAGTTCAAGCCCAGCCGCACATACATCTGCCTGCCATCCGTTTCAACAGTACAAAGGTAATCGGACCTCAAAATATCCACCGGACGGAAGCGCTGACCATGCCGCTGCGCATCCTTTACTAACGTCGCGGGCGAGTAAAAACCCATTGGCTGATTATTCAGAATGGCGGTAGTGAAGGCGGCCAGATAGTGGCACTTCAAATAAGCGCTGGCATAGGCCAGCAGCGCAAAACTAGCCGCATGCGATTCCGGAAAGCCATACAGTGCAAACGATGTAATGCCCTGAATAATGCGCTCCTGCGTTGCACCGGTAATATTGTTACGCTGCATGCCTTCGCGTAGTTGAATCTCCACTTCGCGCATGCGTTTTTCCGATCGTTTGAAGCCAAAAGCGCGCCGCAGTTCTTCCGCCTGGCCGCCACTGAAGCCGGCCGTAATCATCGCGATTTTGATCAACTGTTCCTGGAAAAGCGGCACACCTAGCGTTCGTTTTAAAACTGGTTCCAGCGACGGATGCAAACATACAGGCTCCTCCAGACCTTGCCGCCGCTTGAGGTAGGGATGCAGCATCTGGCCGACAATGGGACCCGGCCGGATGATGGCAACCTGCACCACGATGTCGTAAAAGACTTTCGGCTTCAAGCGTGGCAGACAGGACATCTGCGCGCGGCTCTCCACTTGAAACAGCCCTACCGTGTCGGCTTTTTGCAGGCAATCGTAAACAGCCGGATCGTCCGCCGGCAGATGCGCCAGATCGACATCTTTTTTGTAATGCCGGCTGATCAGCGTAATCGTGTCTTCCAGAACCGCCATCATGCCAAGTCCAAGCAGGTCGATTTTAATAATGTGCAGGTCGGCGCAATCGTCTTTGTCCCACTGAACAACTACGCGTCCCGGCATGGAAGCAGGTTCCAGCGGAACAATGGAATCCAACTGTCCCTGGCAAACCACCATCCCGCCGGAATGCTGCCCTAGATGTCTAGGCAGGTCCATGATCTCGCTCACCAGCGAGAAGAATTTCAGCGTCCGTGGATCCTCCAACCGGAAACCCTGCTCGCGGAAGCGCCGTTCCAACGTATCCTGCGGATCTTTCCATTCAAAGCGGGCCATCTGCCCCGCCAGTCGGTTAATCTGCTCCGCATCGAAGCTTAATACTTTGCCTACATCGCGCACAGCCGAGCGCGCCCGGTAGGTAATCACGTTGGCTGTCATTGCCGCGCCCAGTGGGCCGTATCTTTGATAAACGTACTGGATGACGCGTTCCCGCTGATCGCCGCTTGGCAAATCCAGATCGATGTCCGGCATCTCACCGCGCTCTTCACTTAGAAAGCGCTCGAACAGCAGTTCCATTCCCACCGGATCGACCGCCGTGATGCCAAGCGAATAACAAACCGCGCTATTGGCAGCCGAGCCTCGCCCTTGCACCAGGATGTTGTTCTGGCGGCAGAACTCGACAATGTCCCAGACGATCAAAAAATAACCGGCGAGGTTCAACTTCGCAATCAGCGCCAGTTCCCGCTCCACCTGCAGCCGCGCTTTATCGTAATAAGGCTGATAGCGCCTGCGCGCGCCCGCATCGGCCAGTTGCATCAGGTACGACATTTCGGTCTCTCCAGGCGGCACTGGATAGCGCGGAAATTCGTAGCCAAGATCCTGCAGGGTGAATTGCAGGCGCTGGGAAAGTTCAACTGTGTTGATCACCGCTTCCGGCACATCGGCAAAGCGCGTTTTCATTTCACGCGCGGTTTTCAAGTGCCGTTCGCTGTTAAAGTTCAGCAGCTTTCCGGCTTCGGCAATATTTATCTTGTGCTGAAGACAGGTAAGCACATCCTGCAGGTCCCGCCGTTCGGGTGTTGCATGTGTTACGCCGTTGGTGGCCAGCAGTGGAAGTCTGAGGCTGTGCGCCAGTTCAATCAAAGCCTGGTTGTGATATTCCTGTTTGCGCCGGTTATGCCGCTGCAGTTCGATAAATACATTGCGCGAACCGAAAATGGAAGTTAGACGATGAATCTGCTTTTTTGCCAGCGCTGCGGCATCCGGACCAGAAGTGTCCCGAAATACATGTGCCAGGGGTCCTTCGTCGCCGCCGCTCAGGCAGACTAAACCCTTCGCATATTGCGAAAATTCGTCATCGCTGGCATGCGGATTCTCCGTCTTGCCGCCACTGTTGTCCCCCAGTTTAGTGCGCGTAATCAGCCGGCATAAATTCTGATACCCGGTTCGGCTCTCGGCCAGCAGGGTAAACCTGCACCCTTCTACGGTGCCTACTTCGGCGCCAATCAAGGCTCGAAGCCCCAGTTTGGAAGCCGCTAAATGGAGCCGCGGAGCACCATACATGCCATGCATGTCGGTAATGGCAATGGCGTTTTGGTCCAGCGCTGCGCATCGCGAAGCGAGTTCTTCCGGCAAAGACGCACCTTCCAGAAATGAGAAGGCAGTGCGTGCATGCAGCTCAACATAAGACACCTTCTCAGCATAGCGAAGAAAAGACGAAAATGCTTAGTTGAGCCACTGGAATGTAAGGCCGGTCTTGGCTTCCAGCCATTCCTGCTCCTGCGGTGTGGAGCATCCAATCAGGCAGTCCTGACCCTCCAATTCAACGTACGTGAAGCGCCGGCCCGCTCTACTCGATTCCAGCAATTGGGCCATCTTCGACAGTATGCCGGCGTCAACCCAATCGTCATTCACCTCGGCATCCCACTTGTGAACCTGCCCATTCAAGCTGAATGACAGCCACGCCTTAGGCTTGTCCAGGTCCACATAGTCTTCAATCTGCTGAAGCGGAAATGTACCCTGCGCCATCAGGCTTAGCCGCTTGGCAATCGCCACATAGGCACCGTGGTCCTCAATGCATTCGGTATCGAAGTGCCAGATGCAGTCGCTGGGAAAACCGGAATCGCCAACCTGAGATTGCTCTTCCGCCTCTTGACCCATTACGCAGAGTAATAGGCGGTAAGGATCTTTCTCGTACTCAGCGCGCGAGAAGGACTGTAACAGCGCTTCCGACAGCACATTGGGATGAAGTGAAATACCGCCCTTCGCAAGAACCTTAAGCTGCTCTTCGAACGAAACAGTGCCCGTTCCTTTGTCTTTGAAGAGACCGAACATATGTCAAAATTGTTGTAGACTGCCGCTGATAATCTTCCTGCGGTTTATCCTACTGCGGATAGCCTAAAGCTACTTCGCGCCTTTGGAATAAGCGCAATGCCAGCATCGTTAGGATGGCCACACCCAAAGCCGCCAATCCAACCTGCCACCCATGCCGGCTTAGGTAAGTGAATGTTTGCTGCCCATACTCACGCGCCAGAAATGCCAATCCGAAATAGCGGATAACCCGCGCAATTAAGAGGACCAGAAGAAAATATTCGGTCCGTATCTGCAATGCGCCGGCGCAGAAAACGGGGATTTTCATGGGTAACGGGACGGGCGAGAGGGCAGGCACGAACACCGTAACCAGGCCGTAACGTTGAAACCAACTGTGCAGCCGCTTCCCTAGACCACTAGAGATCTGCTTCGCCAGAAATACTTCACCGCCTTTACGCGCTAGGAAAAACAGGATTAAGCTTCCACCGATAGAGCCTAACAGCGCGCACAAGGCAGCAGGATAAGCGTTCGCAGGTGTTGAGCTAGCGACGGCAACCAGCAGCACATCAACGCCACCAACAATAGGAACTCCAGCCGAATCTAGGATAGCCAGCACGAATAATCCTGAAGGACCATAGGCAACAAGCGCATGGAAAAACGCCTGCCAGGCCGCAACAGGGTGAACAAAGGGATTCAGCAACAGTCAACTTCCAGTATCCAGAATAGCGAATAATGCCGCTTCGTCCAGCACCGGAATATTCAACGCTCGCGCCTTATCCAATTTCGAACCCGCTTCTTCGCCGGCGACCACATAATGCGTCTTGGAACTTACTGATCCGGCTACTTTGCCGCCCGCCGACTCAATCCGCTCTTTTGCTTCTTCGCGCGTGAGGGTAGGCAGAGTACCGGTCAGCACAAAGGTTTTGCCGGTGAGAACTCCCTCCTGCTTCATCACCTTCGGAGCGGTAAATTGCAGCCGTGCCGCTCGCAGATGTTCAATCAGGTCGCGGTTGCGCTTTTCAGCGAAGAATTGGGTGATGGAGTCGGCCACTTTCGGACCCACCTCGGTCACCTCCTGCAACTGCTCCATCGAAGCTGCAGCCAAATCATCCAGGCTGCCGAAATGATCGGACAAAAGCTGACCCGTGCGTTCACCCACGAATGGAATTCCCAGGCCATTAAGCACACGCGCGAGCGGCCGTGTGCGCGAGGCATCAATGTTGGCGATGACCTTCGCAGCAGACTTCTTACCCATGCGCTCCAACCCCAGCAGCTGCGCTTCCGTTAGTTGGTAAATGTCGGCTACGCTGTGCACCATGCCGCGCGCCAGCAATTGATCCACAAGCGCATCGCCCATGCCGTCGATATCCATTACACCGCGATGAGCGAAATGCAGCAAAGTCTCCCGCAGCCGCGCCGGACAGTTGCTGTTGATGCAACGGCTTGCCGATTCCCCTTCTTCACGCACCACATGGCCATGGCAAACAGGGCATTCCTTTGTGGTGCGTGAAGAAGGGGAATCGGCAAGCCGTTGCATCAACAGCAACTGTCCGGC
>PLRJ01000034.1 GCA_003163855.1 Bryobacterales bacterium
GGGACGGGCTTCAGCCCGTCCGTGAAGCCATGTTTAGAGCAAGGGGCTTTAGCCCCTGAGGGCAAATCCAATGGCCACCGCAACAGCCACACGCACGGCAACGGCCGCTGGTGCTATCTCGATCCCAAGCTGGGCGCAATGCACGCCGTAGCCGAGGCATGCCGCAAAGTCGCCTGCACTGGCGCAACTCCCGTCGCCGCCACCAATTGTCTCAACTTCGGCAATCCGGAAAAACCTGAGATTATGGCCCAGCTTTCGGCAGCCATTGACGGCATCGCCGAAGCTTGCACCGCGCTGGGCACGCCGATCACCGGCGGCAATGTCTCCCTCTATAACGAAACCAAAGGCGTCGGCATATATCCCACGCCGGTCATCGGTATTGTTGGCATTCTGGACGATGTGACCAAGGCTGTCCCCGCCGATTTCCAGAAGGCCGGGGATCTGGTGCTTCTCATCGGCGAAGGCATGGGAGCCGGTGTTCCCCCTATCGAGTTTGCCGAATTCGGTTCCTCGGAATTCGCCAAGGAGGTGCTCGGAGAACTCTGGGGAGAGCCCACCTACCTCGACCTCGAAGCGGAGTGGCAGCTGCATAAGTGTCTCGCCGAACTCGCCGAACAGGGCCTCATTTCCTCCGCCTGCGACATTGCGGACGGCGGGATAGCAACGGCCATCGCCCAGGCTTCCTTCCGTCATTCCATCGGAGCCAACGTCGGCGTGATTCCAGTCCCCGACGCACCGGCGGCTCTCGCGCTGTTCGGCGAACACGCCACACAGGTCATTTTGACCTGCGGCCCGGAGAACAAAGAGAAGATCGACGATCTGGTCTTCAGCTATCCCGAGCTCTCATGCTGGCAAATTGGCGAGACCATCGCTGAAAAGATTGAAGTCAGATTTTCGTCAGAAACATCCAATGAACATGCAGAAGTCCTCATCGATTGCTCAATTTCCGAACTTCGCAAGCCTTGGGCAGCAGCCCTTGAGTCGGCTATCTACGAAGAGGTATCGGCTTGAGCGCTAACGTCGAGGCAACCATGCTCTACCAGGGCGTCGAAGGCGTCCCCGAACTCTCGGAATCCCTGAAAAACAACGCTTGTCATCCTGAACGCAGCCAAGGTTCAGCTTCACTGGCGATCTCGGTCGAAGACGACCCAAAGCTCCGCGAGGAATGCGGCGTCATGGCCGTCTACGGCCACCCGGACGCGGCCCGTCAGGTCTATCTCGGCCTCTACGCCCTGCAGCATCGCGGGCAGGAAAGCGCGGGCATTGCCGCTGCCAGTGCTCAGCATCGCATTCACTGCACTCGGAAAATGGGCCATGTCGCGGATATTTTTACTCCAGATGTTCTGAACCAGCTTCCCGGCAACATCGCGATTGGGCACACGCGTTATTCGACTGCGGGCGATACCTCGTTGAAGAACGCTCAGCCTCTTTCTGTGGACTGTAATAAGGGCCAGGTCGCGGTTGCGCATAACGGCAACTTGACGAATGCGATTGAACTGCGCCGCAGCCTGGAAGATGATGGTTCCATTTTTCAATCCACCAGCGATACGGAAGTGGTGCTGCATCTGGTGGCGCGTTCGCGGGAACGCACGCTGGCCGGTGCGTTGCGCGATGCGCTGTTGGAACTAGAAGGCGCTTTCTCGCTGGTGTTTCTCGCCGAAGACCGCATCATTGTGGCGCGCGATCCGCATGGATTCCGTCCGCTGGCCATGGGCCGTCTGGAACTGGAAGACGGCACGGTGGCAACAGTGTTTGCTTCTGAGACCTGCGCATTTGATTTGATCAATGCGACCTACGTGGGCGATGTGCTGCCTGGGGAAATGGTGATTGTCGGGCCAGAGGGCATGACTCGCGAGTTCTACACCACGCCGCAGAAGACCGCGCATTGCGTGTTTGAGCATGTTTACTTTTCGCGGCCGGACTCCATTGTGTTTGGCAAGCCGGTGGCGGAATCGCGCGAAAAGATGGGGCGTTTGTTGGCCTTGGAACATCCCGTGGAAGCGGATGTGGTTGTTCCGGTGCCTGATTCGGGCGTGGCTGCCGCGCTTGGCTATGCTTCTCAATCCGGCATTCCGTACAGACAGGCGTTGATTCGCAACCATTACGTGGGACGAACGTTCATTGAGCCCTCGCAGGCGATTCGCGACTTCGGGGTGAAGCTGAAACTGAATCCGGTGCGCCATCTGCTGGAAGGCAAGCGCGTGATCCTGGTGGACGATTCGATCGTGCGTGGCACCACCAGCCGCAAGATCGTNNTGAGCAAGTCGGTTGCCGATGAGACGGGGCGGTTTTGTTATGCGTGCTACACGGGCAAGTATCCGACGCTGATTCAGATTGATGAAGTGATGCTGGCTAAGACTGGTTGTTGCTAGCTCACGAGTTCTTCGAGGCTATTGCCAAGGGCGAAGTTGCCATTGTCCGAACATTTCTGGAACGTGATCCATCCTTCGCTAATGCGGTGGTGACGGAAAATCCGTCTTCTAGATCAGGTGTTACGGGATACTCTCTCCACGTTGCCGCGCAGTATCAACAGCTTGAAGTGATCAAGGCTTTGGTGGACTTCGGTGCGGATGTGAATGCGCTGAACAATAGTCAGCAAAGCCCGCTGCACATGGCGCTAAGCCGATCACCAGATGTTTTGAACATGGCTCTGGTTGTAGAGCAGCGAACATCGGAAATGTGGAAGTGGCGCGGTTGCTGATTGGGGCAGGTGCTGATGTGAATGCGCTGGACCAAATGGGCACGGCGCTACATCGCGCGGCGCGATACGGTCATGACCGCATTATTGCGCTGCTGCTTGATGCTGGAGCTGACCCAAGCG
>PLRJ01000112.1 GCA_003163855.1 Bryobacterales bacterium
CTGATGAACTTCACCTGGTGGGTGAATCGCAAAGACTCCGAAGGCGCCAACATATTTGAGGGCGGCTTTCTCGGCCTCGATAACATCGGCATCTTCGACCGTAGCGCCCCGCTGCCCAGCGGCTGGCTGCTGGAACAATCCGACGGCTCCGCCTGGATGGCCATGTACTGCCTCAACATGCTCAAGATCGCCCTTCAGCTTGCCTCCTTCAACAAGGTGTATGAAGACATTGCCAGCAAGTTCTTTGAACACTTCCTTTACATCGCCGATGCCATCAATCACAACGAAGGCACCGGCTTATGGGATGAAGAGGACGGCTTTTACTTCGATCGCCTGCGCTCCCCCAACGGCGATCGCACCGCTCTGCGCGTCAAGTCGCTAGTCGGCCTGGTGGCGCTGTTTGCCTGCGACACCCTTGAGTCCGACTTGATTAATGAACATCAGGGTTTCAAGAGCCGCATGCAGTGGTTCATCGACAACCGCAAAGATCTGACCGCCGGCCTCGCTTCCATGACCGCCGGCGGTGTGGCCGGACGGCGTCTGCTTTCCGTTGTCAATAAATCACGCATGGAGCGCATTCTGCAGAAGCTGTTCGACGAATCCGAGTTTCTGTCAGATTACGGCATCCGTTCCGTCTCCCGCTATCACAAGGACCATCCCTACAAGCTGGATATCGCCGGCTCGCACTTCCAAATCTCCTACGAACCGGCGGAATCCAGAAATGCCACGTTCGGCGGCAACTCCAACTGGCGCGGACCCATTTGGTTCCCTATGAATTTCTTAATAGTCGAAGCCCTGCAGCGGCTGGATTATTACTTCGGCGAATCCATGAAGGTGGAATTCCCCACCGGTTCAGGCCACTTCATGAGCCTGGGCGCCGCCGCCACCCAGCTCTCCCAACGCTTGACCTCCATCTTTCTGCCCGACGTCAAAGGCAACCGCCCGGTCTACGGCGACAGCAAGATTTATCAGCAAAACATCTGCTTCAAGAACTACGTCCTGTTCTTCGAATATTTTCACGGCGACACGGCCAAAGGCCTGGGCGCAAGCCACCAGACCGGTTGGACCGGTCTTGTTGCAAAGCTCCTGCAGCAAAGCGGCGCCATCGACCACGAGACGATAGACCTCGCAATCAAGGTCCGCTAACTGTAGGCAACCCAAAGCGCATTACAGCGGAAAACCGGGACTGACTGGTTTTTGCCGCCACAACCTGCCTGAACTCGTCGACCGGCGATGGCAAAACCGATTCACTCGACAGGTCCTACGTCGGATCTCGGCAAAGCCATCGCCAGCATTGCCCGTCTCCGCTTCACCGGCACAATCAGCTTAAAACCATGGCACCTTCCAACGCAACTGCTCAGCTCAAGACCGCACCCAAGCTGCGTCCGGGTAGGGCGGCCATTCTTGGCTGCGGAGTGGCTTTCCAGCCACTCCAGGCGACTTCGTCGCCACTTTTTCCGCCCTGCGAAACCCCGCTGAATTAACGCTAAACTAGTCTTCACAACATCCAACGGGAACAGAACATGATCAGCCTAACCGTAAACGGCTCGTCGCATGAATACAGCGGCGATCCCGAAATGCCCCTTCTCTGGTTCTTGCGCGACACGCTGCAATTAACCGGCTCCAAGTTCGGCTGCGGCATGGGCCTGTGCGGAGCCTGCACGGTTCACATCGACGGCGAAGCGCAGCGCAGTTGCCTGCAAGCCATGGGCACTCTCGCAGGCAAAAAAATCATCACCATCGAAGGCTTAAGTCCCGCCGGCGACCACCCCGTTCAACTCGCCTGGGAAAAGCACAACGTTCCTCAGTGCGGTTACTGTCAAAGCGGCCAGATCATGCAAGCCGTCGCCCTGCTGAAGACCAAACCCCATCCCAACGATCACGAAATCGAAGAAGCCATGTCCGGCAACATCTGCCGCTGCGGTACCTACCAACGCATTCGCGCCGCCATCAAGACCGCCGCCGGAGTAACGGCATGAAACAAAGCAGCCGCATCGAACTAGCCACCCGCCGCGGTTTCCTGGGAACCGTTTTTTCCGCCGGAGCCTTGGTCTTCGCCGGAGGCGTAGCCAACTCTGCCACTCTCGAACCCGAAGCCGACACGGCTGGCACCTCCTCCTGGACACCCAACGTCTTCGTCGGCCTCGACACCGACGGCTCCGTCACCATCGTGGCCCACCGCTCCGAAATGGGCACCGGCATTCGCACCACGCTCCCCATGGTGCTGGCTGACGAACTCGGCGCCGATTGGAATCGCGTCCGCGTCCAGCAGGCCCTCGGCGAAGCCACCTTGTACGGCTCGCAAAACACCGATGGCTCCTGCTCTATCCGCGATTTCTACGAAATCATGCGCGCCTCTGGAGCCACCGCCCGCCTCATGCTCGAACGTGCCGCCGCCGCTCAATGGAACGTCCCCGCCGCCGAGTGCAAAGCGATTGATCATGAAGTGGTGCACTCTGCCAGCGGCCGTAAAGCTGGCTTTGGCGAACTCACCGCAGCCGCTTCCCGTCAGCCGATGCCGCACCCGGAAGACGTCCACCTCCGCCCGGCCAGCGAGTTCCGCTACATCGGCAAAGGCGTCCCCAGCGTCGATCTCAACGACATCTGTACCGGCAAGGCCGTGTACGGTTTCGACGCTCACCTGCCCGGCATGGTCTACGCCTCCATCGAACGTTCGCCCGTTCTAGGCGGCAAGCTGAAAGGCTTCGACGATTCCGAAACTAAAAAAGTAGCCGGCGTTCTCCAAACCCTCACCATCGAAAGCGCCCAGCCGCCCTATGGCTTTCAGGCCCTCGGCGGCGTGGCCGTCATTGCCGAGAACACCTGGGCCGCCTCCCAGGGCCGTAAAAAACTGAAGGTCGATTGGGAATCCGGACCCAACGCCCTCTTCGATTCCGCTCTCTACAAGAAAAGTCTGCTCGAAACTGTGAACAAACCACAGCAGGTGGTCCGCACCGCCGGCGACGTCAATGCCGCTTTTTCCACCGCTACCAAGACAGTGGAAGCGAATTACTACACGCCGCTGTTGGCGCACACGCCCATGGAACCGCCCGCCGCTCTGGCCCACTTCAAAGACGGCAAAGTCGAAGTCTGGACCGCAACACAAAATCCGCAGGAAGTCCTCACCACCGTTTCCAAAGCCCTCGGCCTGAAACCGCAAGACGTCACCTGTCACGTCACCCTGCTGGGCGGCGGTTTCGGCCGCAAATCCAAGCCCGACTACGTCGCCGAAGCCGCCATCCTGTCCAAAAAATTCGGCAAGCCCGTCAAGGTCTCCTGGACCCGCGAAGAAGACGTCCACTTCGATTACTTCCACGCCACTTCAGCCATGTACTTCAAGGCCGGCCTCGACACAACCGGTAAACCCTCCGCCTGGTTGCAGCGCGTCGCCTTTCCGCCCATAGGCTCCATCTTCGATGCCAAGGAGACCTACGGCACTGGCGAACTGTCGCTCGGCTTCCTCGACGTTCCCTTCGACATCGCCAACTTTCAGGCTGAGAACGGACCCGCCCAAGCCCACGTGCGCATCGGCTGGCTGCGCTCTGTTGCCAACATTTATCACGCCTTCGGCATTCAATGTTTCATGGACGAACTGGCGCACGCCGCCAACCAGGACCCCATCGAATACTGGCTGGCCGCATTGGGCGAACCGCGCACGCTCGATCTCACTACCCAGCACGCGAAATACTCCAACTACGGCAAATCAGTAACGCAGTATCCGCTCGACACCGGCCGCTTACGAAAAGTTGTAGAAGTCGCGCGCGATCAATCCGGCTGGGCCAATCGTAAAACCACGCCCGGCCACGCCTGGGGCTTCGCCGCGCATCGCAGCTTCCTCACCTACGTCGCTACCGTCGTCGAAGTCGAAGTAGACACGCACGGCAAACTCCGCATCCCCACCGTTCACATGGCGGTTGATTGCGGCAGCGCCATCAACCCCGACCGCGTCAAAGCGCAATTTGAAGGGGCCGCCGTCTTCGGCACCAGTGTCGCGCTGCTGGGCGAGATCACCGCCGCCGATGGACGCATCCAGCAGAGCAACTTCAACAACTACCGCGTAGCCCGCATGAACGAATCGCCGCTCGAGACACACATCCACTTGGTCGAAAGCGGAGCGCTTCCTACCGGCGTCGGCGAACCCGGCGTGCCTCCCATGGCGCCCGCGCTCTGTAATGCCATCTTCGCCGCTACCGGCAAGCGCATCCGCGAATTACCTTTAAACAAAACCAAATTGGCCTGAACGCACTCTTACCTGTGTGCTGCTCCACGACGGTAGTGAGTCCGCCAACGAAGAAGTAAGCGCTCCCGAACTGAACGAGCGTGAAAAGCAGGAAGCGGAAGACCGCACTTCCGTAAAAGCAACAATCGTTCACGAGACCATTCGCTATGACGGCGAAGAGGAACTCAACCGGCCCCTTGCCGCGCTTGCCTGGTCGGCCCTCGCCGCCGGCATGTCCATGGGCTTCTCTCTGGTAGCCATGGCTTTGTTTCGCGCTTATCTGCCCGATACCCAATGGCGTCCTCTGCTGGTGCGCCTCGGCTACCCTCTCGGCTTCGTCATCGTCATCACCGCCCGCCAGCAGCTATTTACTGAAAACACCCTAACCGCCATCATCCCGCTTCTCGCTCGCCGCAACTGGTCCACTTTCTGGAATGTTGTGCGGCTGTGGTCGGTGGTGCTGGTGGCCAACCTCGCCGGAGCACACCTCTTCGCCTGGGTTGTCGCCACCACGCCGATGTTCCAGCCAGAGGTCCGCTCCGCCATGCTCGCCCTTGCCAAGGAGGCAGCCGACGTCACCTTCGGCGTGGCCATCCTGCGCGGCATCTTCGCTGGTTGGCTTATCGCCATGGTGGTGTGGATGCTGGCCGCCATCGACACCGGCCGCCTTACCATCATCATCATCGTCACCTACATCGTCAGCCTGGCCAGCTTAACCCACATCATTGCTGGCTCCATCGAAGTCTTGTTTCTGGTAATGGTGGGCGCGAAAAGCTGGTTCGCCGTCGCCTGGGGCTACATGCTGCCCACGCTGATCGGTAACTGTATCGGGGGAGTCTCCCTAACCGCCGCCATTAATCACGCCCAGGCGGTAGCAGGCATGCCCAGGCGCAAAGGCGTCCTCGTCTGATTCGTTTCATTAAATTCCGCTCAGATGCTTCGCCACACCGTCACTTTGATTCGCCCGGGCGCGTCCACTGCACGGAAGGGCCACCCCAACGGCGCCCATTCCGTTACAAAGGAGCAAACATGAAAAAAGTTTTCGGATCAATGGCCATAGCACTCTGCCTGCTTACCCCCGTGGCCACCATCTACGCCCAGGAACATCCGCCCGTTCACCAGTGGAACGACGGCGAAAATGAGTCGTGGCACCGCTATCTGAAAGAGAAACACATCAAAGACCACGAATGGGCTAAAGCCTCCAAGCGCGAACAAGCTAACTATTGGAAATGGCGCGACCAGCACCGCGACAGCCACTAGGTCTCCAGGACTTCAGTAGTAGCCAGGACTTGTTTGGCGGGGCAGGCACCTTTGCCTGCCTTTAT
Organism: Bryobacterales bacterium; assembly: GCA_003163855.1. GTDB lineage: Bacteria > Acidobacteriota > Terriglobia > Bryobacterales > Bryobacteraceae > Bog-105. Next base: position 5,545 of record PLRJ01000112.1, read on the forward strand.
CTCAGCGCAATACGCCACCAACGCGGGGACACGATAATATCGTCCCAGCACGAAAGTCTTCGCTAAATAACCTTCTCCATGGTGAAGTCCCAGAGGATCGTATCAGCATGTTTGCTGGCAGGGTGACCGAAGTCTCCTGCCGGATGATCGGCGAAAATTAGCGCTCTCAGTCCGCGGGAACAATGGCCCTGAAAGCGGCGTCTAAGAGAGGTTGACGCTATGGCCCAATACCGCTTACCTTACGTCGTCCAACGCGCTGAATCCGCCGCGCGCCTTGAATCCGCCAAGGTTCGCAGACGCATGAAGCGCGGATTGATGAGCCTGGCGTCTATCTCCGCAACGGCCGCTCTCTCCGGTTTCCTGGGAATGGTCATCGGACTGTTTAGATCGTTCGGAAGCATGTGCGGTTCGCGGTCGTGTGAACTGGCGCGCATCTCCGCAGCAGTATCAGAAGCGATGGTCCCCGGCATCTTGGGCTTGGTGACGGCGCTCGCCGCATTCTGTTTTTATCACCGCTTGAGCGGCCAGTTGCATACTTTCGATCTTGAAATGAAGTCCGCAACGGCTGACATGGTCAATCGTCTCGTGATTCATCTACAACGGCTAAGAATAGGCGAATCGGCCCCTAGAGTGCAAACCTGAACTGGTAGGGCGGCCTTTCCAGGCTGCGGAGTGGCTGTCTAGCCAATCCTGGCAACTTAGTTGCCTCTTCTCAGTCAGCCCGCAGCGCCTGCACCGTATCCACGCGCGCAGCGCGTACGGCCGGCACCACCGATGCTAATACCGCCGACGCAATCACCACCGCACCCGCTGCTACTAACGGTACCGGCCCCGGTAACTGAAGTTCCGTAACATAATTGCCCGCCAGCCGTGATAATCCCCAACCCACTAAACCACCAGCCGCAATGCCAATCCCAGCCGTTGTTGCTCCGTCACCCAGCACATTAGCCAGAATCCTCAGCGGTTGAGCGCCAACCGCCAGCCGAATCGCGAACTCGCGTGTACGCCAACTCACCGAGAAAGCCAGCACGCCCGCAATGCCAATTACCGAAATCGCCAGAGCGAGGACAGCAAACCCGCCGAACACCATCGCATTCACACGGTTGTTCGCCAGCACCTCGGTCCTCACATCTTCCAGCGTGCTGGCGTGTTCCACCGGCTGAGTCGCGGCTGCGCTACGAATCGTCTTTATGATGGAGGGGATCAGGCCGCTCGGATCTTTTCCCGAGCGCACCAGCAGGCAAGCACCGAACAAAGGGCCCTGTGCGAAAGGCTGGTAAATTGTCAAATTGTGTTGCGGAAGAATGTTCGCATCGTCTACGTCCGCCAGCACGCCGACAATCCGCCGGAAATGAGGGCTAATACCGGCGATCTTGATCAAAGGATCCGTCCACAGAACGTGCCGGTTTAAAGCGTCTTGCCCTGGGAACAACTGCTGCGCAACGCTCTTGCTGACTACCACCACCAGTTCCGACTCCTTCCTGTCGGCCTCCGTGAAGTCACGCCCTTCTATTAATGGAATCCCCAGCGTCGAGAAGTAGCCCGGCGAAACAAAGCGGAATCGCGCACGCAGGTCGTCGCTGCCGCTATCACTCTTACGGCCCTCCACTGCGAACTGCAAAGTAAAGTTCAGATAACGCCTGTCGAGCCATGGCGCCCACATGGCGGTTGCGGCGCTTTCCACTCCCGGTAAAGCACTTACTTGGCGCTGGGCTTCCTGGTAGAACTGCACCACCTGCTGCTCCGTTCGGCCATTGGAAATCAACGGCAGGTTGGCAATCAGCACGTGCCCGGTTTCAAAGCCCGGCTGTGCTGTCTGCATCGAATGCAAGGTGGTCAGCAACACACCCGCGCTCGCCAGCAACAAGAAGGACGCGGCCACTTGCACAACGGTGAAAATGCGAATTCTGCGCCGGCTGCTGCTGGTCACTCGGCCCGCGCCGCTAGTGAGTGCCGGCCCTCGCGAACTGTCGTCCGTCGGCAGGCGTGGCGCGAAGGCCAGAAACACCGCCGCTGCCAGCGCCAGCGCCAGGCCCATCCAAAGCAAGCCGAAATCGACCGTCAGATCGGCTGCCCTCACGGAGAATCGCAGCGCATAGCGCGCCAGTACTGTCACCATCGGGATGGCCACTAACACGCCGGCCAAACCTCCGCTGCCGCATAGAACTAAGCTTTCGGCCAGCAGCGACCTCCGAATGGCTGCCGCGCTCGCTCCCAACGCGGCGCGAACCGCCAACTCCGAATGACGGCGTAGCGTCCGCGCCAGGATCAGGTTTGCGACGTTCGAGCAGGCAATGATGAACAACAGTCCAGAGGCCCCAAACAACAACCACAAAATGGTGCTCGCTTGTGAGTTGAGTTGGTCGCGCAAGAGCCGGGCGTTGATCTGGAAGTGATGCTGAGGCCTGTAAACTTCCGGATGCGCCGCGGTCATGCTTGCATAAATCGTGCGAAGCTCAGCCCGCGCCGAGTTAAGGCTCGCCCCCGGTGCCAGCCTGCCGAATACATCGGTCATACGATGCTCGCGCCCCTGCACCATCGTTGCCGACAAATGGTGCGGACTGGTGACGATATTGCCTATCAACTCAGTTTCCGCTGGATAAGGCACCGACGGCTCCAGCACCCCCACCACGGTGGCGGAGCGCGTCTCCATCATGCTATCCAGCCTGACCACCCTTCCAATCACCTTCGGATCGGAATGCAATACGGTGGCCCAGAATTTGTATGTCAGCACCACTGCCCCGGCGGCATTCGGCCCATCGTCTCGCTCGTCCAGCAGGCGGCCCATCACCGGCTTCAGCCCCATGACTTGAAAGTAGGCGCCATCCACCACGCCCGCATGGATTTCACGCCGTTCGCCAAATCCGTCCGCGGAAAAGTCGGTCGTGGAAAATGTTCCGAGTTTGCTGATGGTCTTCAGCCGGGCGCCTATGTCAGTGATCTCGGGAATGGAGAACGTCGCGTTGCTCACTTGCAGGCCGGGCGCGCTCTGCTGGATGTAAATCAGTCGATCTTCATCGCGATTCATCAACGGGCGCAACAGCACGCCCCGCACCACGCTGAAAATAGCCGTGTTCATGCCAATACCAAGCGCCAGCGTCAGAGCGATGGTGGCCCACAACGAGGGAACTCGGCCCAGTGAGCGCACTGCAACCCGTAGGTCGCCCAACAAACCACCGGCATAACTAAGCACGCGATTGATCATGGGGATCCTCGTCCATACTTCTGCAAACTAGTGGCCAAATAGTAGCGCATCCGTGAACTACCTCTGCTGAAAGGACATGGCTCATCCTAGCCGGTTTTCGCTCTGCTGCCGAACGGTCCAGTTGTGGCACGAGCCTTCCCGAAAGCGAACAATAACTACGAAGCTATTTCCCACCAACGCCGAGCCCGCTNNAGCGGGCTTTTTTCGCTCCTGGCGTCCACCGGACCGCGTTTAGCCGGCGAAATCGCTATCGAAACGTTCGCCCTGCGAGTTCTTGCCGATCTACAACCACTAATTTTTTGTAGTTTGGGAATTTCATTCCGACAGGCTCGTTGGCTGTCCCAGCGTTTTGCCCCGTCCGAAAAGCCCAAACCCTCGCCCCGAGGCCACCGTTCCGCCCTTCTCAACCCGCTTTCATCCCCGTTGCCGCGAACCCGCCGTGGCTCATTCACAAAAATTCAACTTTATATCTCCCACTCACGCAACAACTTACCGCCCCTCCTGCCCGCCGGCCGAACGCCTCTCCCCGGAAACTGAACGCGTATGGAAACATTTCGCTACGCCTCCAGCGCGCAAATGGAAGCAAACCGCCTCAACGCGCAACAATCCTCCGGCCCTGTTACGGCTGAAGGTAAGGCCGCCTCGTCGCAGAACCGGGCCTCTCACCGCCTCTCCCAATTCGCCGGCTTTCAACTTCTCGATCAGGAGGACCCATCCTCGTATAACCTTCTCCTTTGCGGCCTTCTGCAACAATTCGACGTCGCGCATGAAAGCAAAGCCGAACGAGCCATCGTCGAACGTATGGCTCAGCACGAATGGATGCGTCTGCGCGCGCTGGCTTATCAGACTTACATCCTCAACGACAAGGAAACCTTCCGCATCGAACAGATGAAACTCTTCATGCGCTACGAATCGCAGCACGAACGCGCCTATAATGCCTGCTTCAACCAGCTGCTAAAGCTAAGAGCTGAAAAGAGATCCGAGAAAATTGGGTTCGAACGGGAAAAGCAGCTCTGCCAGCAGGTCGAGCAGCGCAAACAGCGTCACGAAATCACCGTCAAAGCTCGTCAGGTAGACATCGACTGCAAAATCGTCCGCACTTTACGTACGGCAGCTAACAATCCGGAGGCTTTGGAGGCGGCAAGGGACGTCAAGACACGTCACCAAGCCGCCTAAAACCCCTCGAACTTCTCATGCACCACCCGGCCAGCGCCACAACTGCGTCTA
>PLRJ01000010.1 GCA_003163855.1 Bryobacterales bacterium
GGCCAGCGCCACAACTGCGTCTAGACCACTATAAATATTCCGGAACGTAGTCCTTCCACAAACCCGTCGAATCGGAGATTATCGGTGGCCCTGGCTCCATTGCATGTTTGCTGGTCCGAATCCATTGCCACGCTTGATTCATCTGGGTCTCGTCGAAGTACAGAGTCTCAGCTTGCAATAACGCCGAAGCCACCACAAACAAGCTCTTAACACGTTCCCAGGGATGAGCGCCCACAACCGCCATGCGCGCAATGTGGTTGGTATATTTCTGCAGGAATCGAATTTCCAGCCAGCGGGCTTCCAGATCCATCTCACTCATCTCCGACAAATCAGTCAGTATCCCTATGGGATGATTCGGCTTGGAGTCGATCAGAAAGCGGATCTGCTGCTCCATATTTGTAACATCTTCGGCCGTCAGTTCTCCCACTGCCTTGAAGCCGATCACGCCGCCCGAACTCTGTTTCAGTCTCTCGACCATGTGCTGCTTTCCCCTCTCATGACGCAATAATGGCCCGGTACGAGGGATCCCACATCGCCCTCTCGACCTGGTTTGCAATGTCGGTGAGCTTGGCTCGAGCCAGACCCTCCGCATCTGCTGCTTCGGCTACTGCTCCCGCTACCGTGCGGGAAACCACTCGTAAGTCGTCGATACTTGGAAGAAGTGACGCGCCGGGCTGACGAACTGTCACCATGCTCGAGACCGCACTCGCCGCGGCGGCAAACATGCCGTCACTGATCCTGCTCGCTCGCGCTACAATCGCGCCCAGAGCTAATCCTGGATAGAGCATCGCATTGTTCACCTGAGCGATAACATACGTAATTCCTTTAAAGGTTACAGGCACAAACGGGCTGCCAGTGGCGACCAGCGCTCTGCCGTTGGTCCAGGCAATCAGCTCGGCTGGAATTCCCTCTGCTCGAGTCGGAGGACTAGACAGCGCGAAAATGATGGGTCGCTCGACGTGCGAGGCCATATCTCGGACAATGGCCTCGGTGAAGCTGCACGGCGCTGTCGATGTACCAATCAGCATCGTTGGCCGGACTCGGGACACAACCTCTGCCAGGCTGATTCCGCTGCCGTTCTTTTCGCGTCTCCACCCCTCTCGCTCAGCAGCGGGACGGGCATAAGCTAATTGGTAATCGGCTAGTTGATCAGCCATGTCTGTTGAGATCAGTCCATTGCGATCCACGCACCAGAATCGGCCTGTAGCCTCCTTGCTGGAGAGCCCGTCTCGTACCATCGCGTCGCAGAGCTGATCCGCGATGCCAATACCTGCCGTGCCTGCGCCGAAAATAACGATTCGCTGATTTCGTAAAGGCGTGCCGCAGACGCGAACGGCGGAGATAGCGGCGGCCAGCGTAATCGCCCCGGTACCCTGCATATCGTCATTGAAAGTGCAAATGCGATTCCGGTACTTTTCTAAAATCCGCCTCCCATTGCCTGGAGCGAAGTCCTCCCACTGCAGCAGAGCGTTGGGAAAGAGTTTGCTCACTACGCGCACGTAAGCGTCGATAAACGAGTCATACCGCTCGCCCCGTATACGTGCATGGCGGTTGCCGATATACGTGGCGTCCTCCAGTAAACTGGACCGGTTAGTGCCAACATCGATCATCACGGGTATGACTCGAGTGGGATCTATCCCACCGGCAGCCGTATAGATGGCAAGCTTTCCAATAGACACCTCTATTCCGCCAACGCCCCAATCACCTAAACCGAGAATCTGCTCCGCATCAGTTGAGAGAATCAGGTCGATGTCGCCCGCCGAGGCTCCGAAATTCGAGAAAGCTTCTTCTAACCCGTCAGGGTGGTCGATGGACAGGTAAACTCCCCTCGGCCGCCGGCACTCATGATGATATTGCTCCATCGCCATCCCAACCGTCAGATCGTTGACTATTGGAATCATCTCGCGCAGGTGCTCCGAAAAAATACGGTAAAACAGAACTTCATTCCGGTCGTGAAGTGCCGTCAGGTATATGTTCTTGCTTAGCGCGTCCGGAAGTCTTTCATATTGAATATAGGCGCGCTTTACCTGAGACTTCAAGGTGCTGATTTCCGGGGGCAGCAGACCGGTCAGCCCGAGGGCGGTTCTTTCTTGAGCTGTGAACGCAGTTCCTTTATTCAACATGGGGGAATTCAGTACGGCCATCCCCCGAGCCTTGGTTTCATAGCGCGCCCCTACATCATGGTTATGGTTAGACGACGGCGGCGGCGAGACAATTCTGCCAGGCATACTCCAGCTCACTTTCTTGTTGCATATGTACAGGCACTTCAGTGCCCTACTGCCTTAACAGGGCTATCAATACTCCGAACTTCTCCATCACGCAATGGAAAACGACGGTCAACGGTCAGTTGACGTTCAGGAGTCAGGCAAGTGTTCCGGCAGATCTAGACGCGCAACCCCAATTCGGCTGTCGGCCATCCCGTAATAAACGTCAAAGCGATCCGGTGAACCTATATCGTCGCGGCGGTCAATGCCGGTAGGAAATACCACATTTGCGACAGTCCCGTCACGCTCCTGTGGTAGAGTTGGCGCTAATACAGGATTGACTGATCGATAACGAATTATTTGTGGATCTTCCTTCGATAGCAGCATGACTCCAGCCGAGTAGCAAAGCTTAGTTGAATCGGCTAAATTGCTGACACCGTGATAGACCACTAGCCAGCCATGCTTCGTGAGGATGGGTGGAGTGCCGCCTCCGATTTTCAGATGTTCCCAGGGAGATACTGGAGTCGCTAGCCGATCGTGAGAGCTGAACGTCTCGACGTGATCAGGTTCGCCATTCTCCTCCAGTTTCGGTGCGTAAGATATCCAGATACTTTCCCGGTCAAGGTCAAGCTGGCGTGTTGCGGCACAAAGGGCTATTTCTTCCGGACGAGTTCCAGGGAAGAGTGGACGATGGATGATCGCCAATTCCGGCGTTCCGGAAGGATTAGGTATGGCAACCGGGAAGATGCTGGCATCTTTGTCGTCTACATCCTCAAACTCGGTCTTGCCATATGGGCCAAAGTGAGCTAGTCCCAGCCGCTTCCAATGAAACAGGTGTTGTGAGATGGCAAGCGCTATTCGCGGACCTCGAGGTGAAAACGCCGTATAGGTCATGACATATCGCTTGATAGGTTCCACAAAGGTGACGCGAGGATCCTCGCATCCGCCGCCGCCGCCAGGTCTGCGCTCATAATCGGCCTCAGGCTCCAGTGCAATGCCGAGCCGCTCGACACCCACTGGGTCGCCTGCCGCATTAAACTTCACTCTGGCAATGCCAATGCGCGAGTAATTACCCTTTGCTGTTAAGCGCGGGAAGAGATAGAGCTGCCCGTCGGGGCCTCTAGCCGCAGCGGGATTCAGAACGCCTTCCACCTCCTGCGGGTTGCCTGCCTCCGGCTGCATGATCATTCCCAGACGCTTCAACTGCAGTCCGCTCATACTGTCACGCATTTCTGCTCGCCGCCGAAACAGGCGATGATTGCCTGGATAACCCGTTTCGTTTGCTCAGGCTCCTTAACGGGTATGGAGACCACTCCCGCTTCCTCTGCCGGATAGTCATTGCCGCCTGGGAACAAAGCATCTCCGATGAAAATCATCTCTTCCAGTTGAATCTTCAGGATCTCCTTCAGCTTCTTGATGCCGTATGCTTTATCAATACCCGGTTTAGTAACATCGATGGACGTTGCGCCCCCCATCCTGATGGAGAACTCGGGAAGAAGCTTGTCCAGCATCCCCTTCATCTTCTTTCGTTTCGCATAATAGGGATCCCATTCAACCTTTTCTGCTAGGGGCGCCTGCTGGCCCAAAGCTGAATAGGTGATCTGGCTGCCGCGGTCTTCAATCTCTTTCCCCCACAACTTCTGCGGCTTGAAACCCGTGCGCTCAATTACCTGGTTCAATGCGTCGGTGATTTGCTGGCTTTCAGGCGACGTGAAATCTTCCGAGTAAATCTTTGTCCAGTCGCCCGCATACCGATAGAACTTTGTTCCACAAGTGGGGAGCAGCGACAAATTGCTGAGAGACGCATCCTGCGGCAGATGGCTGAGGACCTGCTTCTGAAACTGGGGCCAATCGCCCCCGGAAATCACAGCCACTCTGATCAGTGCTAGAAGGTTGTGAATCAGGGACGACATTTCCCCGTCAAGCGATGACTTACTCGCGGCGAGCGTACCGTCTAAATCAAAAACAATGAGCTTTTTCATAGTGCGATCTCGATAAGATTCACTGGGTTCTTTGGATGGAAAGTGCAAATGCCAACTTGCGCAGGCAGCAGCACCACATTCCCCTTCTTAACTGGGTATTGAACGCTGGCATGCTGCAGCAGGCCCGAGCCTTCGATGCAAACGATAACGTGCGGGGTAAGTGAGGAACCAACTACAAAGTTGGATGCACTCTTGATGCGCCATAGCGAAAACGGAGGCGCTACGAAGAGCCGTTCGCGAGTCACCGAACCAATACCCTCAACGACGGGTACCACCGGACCTATCTCGCCCTGCTGAAAATTGATACAGGCAAGTGCGTCGGCTACCTGAAGCGGTCTCAGTTGCCCGGTATTTGGGTCGATGTGGTTCCAATCATAGAGCCGGAACGTGACGTCACTGTTCTGTTGCGGCTCCAGAACCACGATGTCCCCACCCAGCGAGTGCACCGTCCCAGCAGGAATGAATACGGCGTCTCCGCATTTTGGAGTGAAGCCCACAAGGTGGTCTTCCACCTTTCCGTCCGTCACAGCCGATTGCAGGTTTTCCTTCGTCGTGCCTGACTTCAAACCTGCGTAAATGCGGCTATCCGCGCCGGCTTCCAGGACGACCCATCCCTCTGTTTTCGCCATCTTGCCCGAGGGATGGACTTGTACCGAAAGCATTTCGCGCGCATTCAGAAACTTGAGCAGGAGTGGAAAGCGAGAGAAATGAGACGCCAGACTCCCCATCAACTGAGTAGGAAACTGTGTCATCAACTGGCGGATGGTCCGCCCTTTCAGTTCGCCGTTCGAAACAACACTGGCATCGTCATCGCGATCGCTGAGTATCCACGCCTCGCCGATTGGTCCGTTCGGCATCGGAGCGCTGAGAATGTCAGCCAGCTTGCGCCCACCCCACAGCCGGTATTGGTAGATAGGTTCGAAAAACAGAGGGTACAGATATGCTTCACTCATGACAATCCAAGCGCCGCAAGTTTAGCCGCCGTCGATTTATAATCCGTATGCAGAATGCTGCGTATTCCCAGACCCTCGGCGATCTCTACGAATAGCGGCGTGTTTTCGATGTACACCACCTGCTGAGCCGCCGCTTGAGATACGTCAAGGGCAAGCCGGTAGATCTCGATGTCCGGTTTTCGGAGATGAACGTAGCAGGAAGAGACAAACGTATCGACGAAGCCACCCAGATCAAAGGTCTTTATGCGATAGGCATTTAACTCGCGCGATTCATTGCTTACAGCCACTATCTTTATTCCGCGCCGGAATTTAACCTGACGAATAAGTTCCAGCATCTCCAGATAGGGCTTCGATTGCGAACACATGAAACTCCGGAATTGAGTCCTTGTGAATAGTCGCTTGCGATAGAAGACCACGCGGTCCAGGTAGTCTTCAAATAAGAGCTTGCCTTCCTCATGAACTTCATAGTTGAGCCGGTGACGGCTGTCCATCTCCGTCCAATCGAGGCCGAAGTTCTTTGCCGCCCGACGGCGGGCGTGGTGATCCCAGCCATTGGTGAGCAAGACACCGCCGATATCAACAAATAGGCAAGTCACCGGCGCCGGAAGACTTTTCATGTAGAATCCATTCGTGATCTGATTGAGCATGTTTGGGGCCGACGACCAGACGCGCACGGGATGACCAAATACGGTCATCTGACGTTATGCGGCGGCGCGGACAAATATATGAGTTGCATACTCTGGGGAACGGCCACTCACATGCTTCACTAATAAGCTCATTGGGTCTATTGCACGACCGAAAGGGCTATCTGAAAGAAACTTCCAAGATCCTCAAGATCGCCTTTGTTGGTGATCATTTGCCGCGCAAGTGCGGCATTGCAACCTTCACCTCCGACTTATTAGCAGCCGTAGCCGGCGTCTATCCTCAAACCCAGTGTCTTGCCGTTTCTGTTAACGATGTTTCGGCCGGCTACGATTATCCGGAAGTCGTTCGCTTTGAGATCGAGGAGCAGGATTTATCGTCTTATCTGCGCGCAGCTGACTTTCTCAACATCAGCAATGTCGATGTCGTCTGCCTTCAGCATGAATTCGGCATCTTTGGAGGGGTCGCCGGGGGCCACATTCTTGCGTTCTTGCGTGAACTGCGAATGCCGGTGGTCACAACGTTGCACACTGTGCTCCGAGAACCCAATATCGATCAACGCCGGGTCATGGAAGGCCTGCTCGCATACTCTACCCGACTCGTGGTGATGACTCAGCGCGGTCAGCAAATGCTCGACAGCGTTTACCGGGCGCCATCCAAGAAGGTGGATTTGATCCCCCACGGCATTCCAGATGTGGCGTTTGTCGATCCGGCTTACTTTAAGGACCAGTTCGGAGTGGAAGGTCGAGTTGTATTGCTCACGTTCGGTTTACTCTCACCGAACAAAGGCATTGAATATGTGCTGAACGCTCTGCCCAGCATTCTGGCAGAGTTCCCGGAGGTGGTTTATATCGTGCTCGGAGCCACTCACCCGAACGAACTCAGGGATAAAGGAGAGGCATACCGGCTCAGTCTTGAAATTCTGGCTAAGAAGAACAAGATTGATAAGAACGTCATCTTCTATAACCAATTCGTTGACATAGAAAGTCTGAAGGAATTCATAGGGGCCGCGGATCTTTATGTGACCCCGTATTTGAACGAGGCACAGGTCACATCGGGAACGCTCGCGTATGCGTTTGGAGCCGGTAAGGCAGTGGTGTCCACGCCATACTGGCACGCCTCGGAACTGCTGGCTGACGACCGCGGCATTTTGGTGCCTTTTGCCGATGCACCCGCCATAGCAAATGGAGTGATTCAGTTGCTGCGCGACGATTCGCGCCGGAATGCCATGCGAAAAACCGCCTACAGACTGGGGCGAGACATGATTTGGAGCACGGTGGCCGAAGATTACATGCGTTCCTTTGCAGCCGCTCGGCTGGAAGTTGCAGCACCTTCGCGAAAGTCTTTATCTATCAGGACTCTCGACCAGACACCGCGCGAACTCCCCAAGATGAATTTGAGCCATCTATCGCGAATGACCGACTCGACAGGGATCTTTCAGCACGCCAATTTCAGTGTGCCTAACTTCTCAGAAGGTTACTGCACCGACGATAATGCCAGGGCATTCATTGTGTCGGTGCTGCTGGCGGAATTGGGAGAAGACCACGATCACATGCGGAATTTGGCAACCACATCCGCTGCTTTCCTGAATCATGCTTTTATCCCTGAAACCAAACGCTTCCACAATCACATTAGTTTTGACCGCAGGTGGGTAGACAAACAGGGATCGGAAGACTGTCAGGGAAGGGCGCTTTGGGCCCTGGGTATCGGTGTAGGACGGTCTCCGTTCCGCAGTTTCCAAATGATGGCCGGCCAACTGTTTGCTGAAGCGCTTCCGCCGCTGCTCGGGTTCACATCTCCGCGCGCATGGGCGTTCGGGCTGATCGGCATCCATGAATATCTGCGCAGGCTCAATGGCGACAGCATGGTAAAACAGATTCGCGACACGCTCGCCTGCCGGCTGATGAAGCTTTATGAGAGCGTTTCCGGCCCCGACTGGCATTGGTTTGAAGAGTCACTCTCGTACGACAACGCGAAACTTGCACACGCTTTGATAGTGACCGGTCAGTCTACCGGGCAGCAGGCGGTTCTGGATTGCGGATTGACCTCTCTCCGCTGGCTGGCCGAATTGCAGACCTCCGAAGAGGGGCACTTTCGACCGATTGGCAGCAACGGATTTTACCGGCGCGGTGGTGTCATGGCGACTTTCGACCAGCAACCCATTGAGGCTCAAGCCACAATTTCCGCTTGTCTCGAAGCCTATCGCGCCACCTCCGACATCTGGTGGTACGAACGCGCGCAAGATGCTTTTGACTGGTTCTTAGGTTCGAACGATCTCGGCTTGGAGGTTTACAGTGCCGAAACCGGTGGCTGCCGTGATGGATTGCATGTGGATCGGGTGAACAGCAATCAGGGAGCGGAATCTACTCTTGCTTTTCTGCTCTCGTTAGCTGAAATGCGGCAGGCGCACAATATCCTGACTAGTTTTACAGAGCCCGTCAATTTGAAAGAGCTAGCTTTTACCAATGCATCTTGAGATTGAACGCGTTCCTCCTATTCTCAACCCCGACCAGACGCGAGTTCTGTTGAGGCCTTTCAACCCGGGCGACTCGGAACGAGTCCGGGGCATTGTTGCCAGGATCATGGCGCTTCCAGAAGAACAGGTTAAGCCAGTGCTGGAATCAGTTTGCGCTGAATTCTGTCGGCGGCATCGCGAGATCCGCAAATCGTTTCTGGAGCGTTTCGGCGAAATTCACGAAATAGCCGGTATTGATAGCAATATCGCTGAGGAAAGAAAGCTATTGATCGGCTCCTATTTCTTAGCTGAATATTCCTTAGAGTCCGCAGCGTTGTTCAATCCGTCTATCGTTCCCCATCCTGACCAGAGCGACCTGCAGCCTGGTGAGTTGCGCTTTATCTTGAGCTTGCGCGCGACCGGAGAAGGGCATATTTCCTCCATTACGTTTCGAACGGGAGTGATTCACGCCGATCAGAAGATTGAAGTCTTCGCTGCGACGGGTTATCTCACTGAGCCTCGCCAAGTGCCAAGCGCCAAGTACGAGAAAGCTCTTTTCGGGCAAAAAATCTCCGAACTTGGCTTGAATGGGGATTTTTCAAGCCAAATTCTCGCTGGATTGGAAGACTCATTTAGTCTGGACGATCTTCGCGCGGCCCTCAAAGCGGAAACATGCAGAATTGGCGGTACGTTATCGGTGGAAGGCGAGAGCGCGAAGAAGGGAATCTGGATGCTGGCCAAGTCGAACTATGAGGTCCAGTTCGAACCCGATCAGTTGCTTTGTGAGCGGATCATCTTTCCGGCCACGCCTTCCCAGCGGAACGGCATTGAAGATGCGCGCTTCGTGCATTTCAAAAAGAGCGATGGTACTTACATCTACTTTGCTACCTTCACCGCCTTCGATGGAAGAGTGGTGATGCCGGAGCTTGTCGAGACCTCAGACTTCTTGTTCTTTCGATTCATCACGCTGAATGGCCCCGCGGCGCGTGACAAGGGGCTGGCAATGTTTCCCAGAAAGGTCAATGGTCTCTACACTATGCTGTCCCGGATAGATAACGAGAATATCTGCATTATGACTTCCGAAAACGTCCACTTCTGGTATGAATGCATTGTCGTTATGAAGCCTGAAAGTCCATGGGAACTGGTCCAGATGGGTAACTGCGGCTCGCCCATTGAGACTGACGCTGGGTGGCTGGTGCTCAGCCACGGAGTAGGACCGATGAGAAAGTATTGCCTTGGCGCATTTCTTCTGGATATCGACGACCCTACTAAAGTGATTGGGCGGCTTCGAGAGCCGTTGCTTACGCCGAATCAGAGCGAGAGAGAAGGATATGTCCCTAACGTCGTTTATACGTGCGGTGCTCTGTTACACGACGGTGTATTGATCATTCCTTATGGGTTAGCCGATCACGCTACCGGTTTCGCAACCGTTCCTCTGGCGAGTCTGTTGGCAGCGATGCTGAATTAGAGGCTCGGTCTACTGACCGAATATCGTCAGTCCAAGATACCGTCACTCGCTTTTTGGTGTTAGACTTGGACCAGCCGTTATCTTAGTCTCCCTGTTTGCAGAACAATCTTTGTTCTCCAGGCCGCTTGGCTCACTGGATGGAAGAAACAAAGGAGAAGCGCATGCTAAATGCAACGGCGGTTGCACCACAACCTTGCACTTGGCTTGTGGAAAACGGTCCGCGCCAGCTTGAGTCGCTATTCCGATCTATCACCTTTAATCCGTCTTTGCACATATTGCTTGTCGATAACGACCGCCGCTATCATGAGGCTAGTTTGGGCGCTGCTAAGCTGCTTGGGCTTCCCAGAAAGCAGATTGTCGGGCAACAAATAGAAGACTTTGCAGGGCCGGAATTTCGGCCCATGGTGCCTGAGCTTTGGCAGAACTTTCTTAAGGAAGGTGAACAAACCGGGACCATGCAAGTAGTTGGCCCCGACGGTAACCCGCGCCCAGTAACGTACACGGCTAAGCAGAGTGTTCTTCCTGTGCGCCATGTCCTTGTATTGGGTGAGCAGATTGACGCGACGGAAGCTGACAATTCGAGTGCAAACGCCATTCCCGCCTGGGTGCAAGACTACGCACTCTACTTGCTGGATGCTCAAGGATCTATTGCCGCATGGTACGCGGGAGCCACCCGCATGTACGGCTATACCACGCATGAAGCGGTTGGACGCGACATCAGCTTTCTTTATCAGGGAATTGGTTCGGACTCGGCCGAAACGCTGCGTGCCAAGCTGTTGGAGGAATTAAAGCGAACAGCAAATCAGGCTCATCTCGGCACCGAATGCTGGCAAATGAAGAAAAGCGGCTCCGCCTTCTGGGCCAACGTCATTATGGCCGCAGTGCGGGACGAAAGCGGAGAGTTGAGAGGCTATGCCCGAGTGGTTCGTGACTTCACCGATTGTCATGAAAGAGACGAGAAGTCGCGCCGGATGCGCGTACGCCGCCACGCACTGCCTGCTGAGTCGGCAGTGGCGGGTATTGCAATCGCGGAATTTGAAAGCATTTCGGAGGCAAACGATATATTTCTCCAGCTTGTTGGATACACTCGTGCCGATCTCTTAGACGGTAAGGTGAACTGGGCCGATCTGACACCAAAGCAGTTTATGCCGCTGGATGGACATGCACATGAAGAGGAGTTGCAGTTTGGAGCGTCGGCCCCCTATGAGAAAGAGCTGATCAGGAAAGACGGCACTCGCATTCCCGTTGAAGTGGCAAGCGCGATTTTGCAACTCTGTCCCTTCAGATGGATCACCTTTGTACGGGATTTACAAGTCCGGAATAAGGTTGAGAGCCTTGATGGCCTTACGACCGAGGTGGAGCAGGACTTCAAAGAGATGGTAGGGAGCAGCGCAGCTTTGAAGCGCGTGATGCGGCTTATTGAGGTCGTCGCGCCGACCGATGCCACTGTGCTGATAATGGGAGAAACTGGCACGGGGAAGGAGTTAGTAGCCCGTGCTATCCATCGCCTCAGTCCTCGCAGGGACATGCCGTGCATTACGTTGAACTGCGCCGCAATACCCACGGGGTTGCTGGAAAGCGAATTGTTCGGTTACGAGCGCGGCGCCTTTACGGGCGCGCTTACCCAGAAAATAGGCCGTTTCGAGATGGCGCATCGAGGCACGCTATTTCTGGACGAGGTGGGCGATATTCCGCTGGAGTTACAGCCCAAACTGCTGCGCGCTTTGCAGGAGAAGGCGTTTGAGCGGCTAGGCGGGACGAAAACGATTCCCATCGATGTCAGGCTGGTGGCAGCAACCAACCGGGACCTGGCGCAAATGATGGTGGATAAACTCTTCCGAAGCGATCTTTTTTACCGGCTGAAAGTATTTCCTATCAGTGTTCCGCCGCTACGCGAGCGGCCGGAGGACATTTCTCTGCTGGCACGGTACTTTACGAAAAAATATTCGGCTAAGATGAGCCGGAAGATTGAGAAGATTCGGACGGAAACGATGGCTGCTTTAGAGAGCTGGCATTGGCCGGGAAATATCCGCGAGTTGGAGAACTTCATTGAACGGGCAGTCATTCTTTCCACGGGCCAGAATCTTCGCGCTCCCCTCGCAGAAATTAAGTTGGAGTCCAATGCGGGGCAGGGGATCGCGACACTTGAACAAGTTGAGCGCGAGTACATCATCCGTATTTTTCGAGAAAGCGCCGGTATTGTCACTACAGCCGCCACGCGTCTGGGACTGCACCGGACTACCTTAAATGCGATGATGCGAAAGCTCGGGATATCTCGCCAGGACCTATAGCGAGCCTCGAACTTACTGACCATCCTTGGTCAGTTGACCGTATGTGGTCGAATCTGTCACTCGCGCAGCGGCTCACTTTGTGAATCGCTGCAACGAAAGCGGTTGTTGGCGCAACACGTGCAACTGCAAATATATCGGAGCGAAGACACTCAGGTTCATCGGCCCCGCGGAAGAGGTTACTTTACGAGGAGCGCCGCCTACATCCGAGGGAAAATGAAGGCATGTGTCTCTTTACGCCAAGAACTTGAGAGTTGGGAAGACGATGGCGGCGCCGGCGAGCCTGCTATGACCGGAACTCCAAGTCAAATCGAATGGGCAGTGCGCATCAAAGAGATGGTAGGCGATGAATTCGATCGGGTTGGCCAATCGTTTCGAAATGTAGCTCTGAAGCAGAGTGGAACCAAACGCATTCAGACGGAAGAAATTCTTAGCATTCTCGACGAAAAGCGAGATGAAGTAATGAGCAGAACACAGGCAGGCTACTTCATCCACGATTGGAATGAAATTAGCGATCAAGTGCGCAGGATGATCGGCCAGGACAGCCGATTCGGATTGATCAAGTCCAGCCGCCTGGAAAGATCAGTGAAATAAAGAGTGAAAAGAGGAAGCAAAATGAATATTAGACCTTTATATGACCGCTTGGTGGTGAAGCGGAGTGATGAAGTGGAAACGTCCCGGAATGGAATTATCATCCCGGACTCCGCAAAGGAAAAGCCGCAGGAGGGGACCGTTATCGCTGCGGGACACGGAAAGCGCTTGGAAAATGGAACGCTGGTTCCCCTTGACGTGAAAGCCGGCGATCGAATCTTGTTTGGGAAATATTCCGGCAGCGAGACGAAGCTGGATGGAACCGAGTACATCATCATCCGCGAGGATGACGTGCTGGGTGTTTTGGACGCAACCGCACAATCGGAAAAAGCGGCCTGATCCGCGAAAGACTTTAGGAAATTATCAAATGTCAAAACAAATTATTTACGGTGACCATACGCGGCAGGCAATTCTGCGCGGTGTAAACCAGCTTGCAGACGCTGTCAAGGTGACACTGGGTCCCAAGGGACGCAACGTAGTTCTCGACAAGAAGTTTGGCGCCCCCACTATTACCAAAGACGGCGTCACGGTAGCCAAGGAGATTGAGCTGAAAGATCCACTGGAGAACATGGGTGCGCAGATGGTGCGCGAGGTAGCATCGAAAACCTCGGATGTGGCGGGCGACGGAACTACAACGGCTACCATACTGGCGCAGGCTATCTTCCGCGAAGGTGTGAAGGCTGTAACGGCCGGCGCCAACCCGATGGCCATTAAGCGCGGCATAGACAAATCAGTTCTACTGACAGTGGAAGAATTGAAGAAACTGTCCAAACCTGTGTCCGGCGATATGATTGCCCAGGTCGGGCGCATATCCGCCAATAGTGACTCCACTATCGGCGATGTGATAGCGGAAGCAATGAAGAAAGTCGGCAAAGACGGAGTCATTACGGTGGAAGAGTCGAAGACGATGACTACCGAGCTGGAAACCGTCGATGGCATGCAATTTGACCGGGGCTACCTGTCACCCTACTTTGTTACCGATCCGGATCGCATGGAGGCGGTGCTCGATGAGCCTTACATTCTGATCCATGAAAAGAAGATCAGCAACATGAAGGATCTGCTGCC
>PLRJ01000012.1 GCA_003163855.1 Bryobacterales bacterium
TGTACATGCTGCCGTCTTCCAGCAACAGCCCGACCGGCACGTCACCCTTGGCATCCTTCTTCAGGTCACCGTTTACGAAACCTTGCTGTAGTTGGAGGCGCATCGTCGAAGGCTCCTCGACATCGACATAGATCGGGTCGAGCTGGGTGACGGTCGCGAGCACGGTGGTCTGGTCGGCCGTGACGAGCGCGCCGGGCGTGACGCTGGAGGCGCCGATATGGCCGGAAATGGGGGAGCGGACCTTGGTGTATTCCAGGTTGATCAACGCCTGTTCGACGCTGGCATGGGCGGAGGCGACATTGGCGAGCGCTTCGGCCGCACCGGCGGCGGCATCGTCATAATCCTGCTGGCTGATGGCTTGCGCGGCGGCCAGAGGGCGGTAGCGCTGCGCCTTGATGCGCGCTGTCGTCAGCGCGGCTTGGTCGTAGGCCAGGGTGGCGAGCGCCGTATCATAGCTTGCCTGATATGTTGCCGAATCGATCTGATAAAGCTGCTGACCGGCGGTAATGTCGCTGCCTTCGGTGAACAGTCTTTTCTGGATCAGGCCGCTGACCTGCGGGCGGACATCCGCGGTCATCTCAGCTTCCGTACGGCCTGGCAATTGCGTGGTCCAACTGACGGGTTGGGTCTTGATGGTGATGAAGCCGATCTGCGCCGGGGGCGGTGCCGGCGGCGGTGTTTTTTTATCGCAGCCTGAGATGAAAATGAGCAGGGCTGCACAAAGGACGCCGGCTGAACGGCGAGATGTCCGTTGATGCATTTAAAAGATCTTCCACAGGCTCGTGAACAAATATGAAAATGGTGGCGTGTGCACGGCTAAGTCGCTGGGCCAATATTGCAGCCCCGCTATTGGAAGAGTCGCTTCCCATTGCAAAGACCTCGTGGCCGGGCCATTGTTTTTCAAGTTGCGATTATTTAATTGTACGTGGTTGAGCGGCGGGCCTTAGGTTCTTGCCAAAAAGTAACCAATATCCGGCCGAACTTAGGCTCCGCGGATCATCTTTTTGCGCGGCGGCCGCGGTGAATATCGTGATTGATTCAAAGTAAGACCATCTATCTCATCTCCATTCTTATCACCGCAAATCACTACTGTCCGGTTAACTTGAAACGATTTCCCAGAAAAGTCTTATTTTCTGCGGCTTTCCGGGCGAAATTTCCTGGTGTCGACTTGAACTGATTCTGGCACTTTTCGGAGGATTTCCGAGGGGATGGCCAATGTACGCCGGCAAGACGCTTTTTGCTCAGCTTATGGATTTTCTGCCGTGGAGCAGTTTTGCTCGAATCGCCGCGCGGTACGGAGGCGACGATCGGGTAAGGACGCTTTGCTGCGGCGAGCAGTATCGTGCCATGGCGTTTGCCCAACTCACGTATCGGGAGAGCCTGCGCGATATCGAGACATGTCTATCCGTACAGGCATCGAAGCTTTATCATATGGGTTTTCGCGAACCAGTTCGCCGTTCGACACTTGCCGATGCAAACGAAACACGTGATTGGCGGATTTACGCAGAACTGGCGCAGCGGTTAATTGCTCATGCTCGGAAGTTGTACGTCAACGAGGATCTCGGTTTGGACTTATCGAACACCGTTTATGCCCTGGATTCGACGACGATTGACTTGTGTTTGTCTGTGTTCCCATGGGCACGTTTCAGAACAACAAAGGGGGCTGTGAAGATGCACACCCTGCTTGATCTGCGCGGCAATATTCCGAGTTTTATCCACGTCTCTGATGGCAAGCTACACGACGTTCATGCGCTTGACCTGCTGCTCCCGGAAGCTGGCGCCATCTATGTCATGGATCGTGGCTATGTCGATTTCACGCGCCTCTATACATTGCACCAGGCCGGCGCGTTTTTTGTCACGCGAGCGAAGGTAAACATGGATGCGCGCCGGGTCTACTCGGCTCCAGTGGATCGCGAGTCCGGCATTATCTGCGACCAGTCGATCTCTCTGAACGGCTTTTATGCCGGACAGAATTACCCAGAGAAATTGCGGCGCATCCGATTCAAGGACACAGAAACGGGAAAAACGCTTGTATTTCTTAGCAACAACTTCACCCTTCCGGCGCTGACCATTGCGGCTCTATACAAGCAGCGCTGGCAGGTTGAGCTTTTCTTCAAGTGGATAAAGCAACATTTGCGAATCAAGCAATTCTTTGGCACGTCGGAAAACGCCGTGAAGACACAAATCTGGATTGCGGTTTCGGTTTACGTCCTGGTCGCGATTGTGAAAAAGCGACTCGGCCTGGAGGCATCGCTCTACACATTGCTACAGATATTTTCGGTCACGCTGTTCGAGAAAATCCTTATAGAACAGGCACTTAGCCTCGGTAAAACAGGTACGATGATGAGGCCGCCGATAACCAGTTGAATCTATTCGCTTCTTAACCGGACAGCCCTGAAAGGGAATCACTATAAAACGCGGCCCCCCGGCCGCGCCGCAACACGCCATCCATTTTAGTAAGCATCTTGACTATCTACGCGGCCTACCGTAATTTAGTTTAACAATAACGTCCAAACCATCGAAAAGAGGCCATCATGGAGGAGTATTCCAGCCAGGTCGTTGCCTATGAATACACTGAAATCGCGTCCCTTTCAGGCAACCGCGAATACACGATCAGTCGCCACGAAGAGTCCCATGGGCAGGCGGGCGAATTCTTGCCAGTATGGGTCCATCTTCTGTATTTTACGCTGTTCGTCCTGGGGTCCAGCTTGATCTGCTACCTCGCCTGGGACAAATTTTAGCATCCATTTCGCGACGTACCATGCGCGCCCCTTGTGAAAGCGGCGCCGACTGAGGTCATTTCGATGGCTGTCCGCAGCCAAACACAAATCACTGGAATGGATGAATGACTGAGCGAATGACCGTCGGGGTGATCAAGGAATTGGATGGGCCAATCGCGCACCTGGTGCTCAACCGGCCCGAGCTGCGCAATGCGATGAACACCCCCTCGCTCGACGTCTTTGTGCGCCATCTGCGTGAAATTGAACAAGATCCGGCCATTCGCTGCATCATTTTGCGCGGGGTGGGCAAGCATTTCATGGCCGGCGCGGACATGAAAGCGTTCAAGACGGATATCGATCAGTCAAACGGCGATCTCCGCAGCCTTTTCGAAGAACGTGTTCTGCGCGATGGCAACCGGTTTCCCCAGCTCATGGAGCGGATGCCGCAGCCCATCATCGCAAGCGTGCGCGGCGGCGTCATCGGCGGCGGGCTGGCCATGGCCCTGGCGGCGGATATGATCATCGCCTCGGACACGGCGTTTTTTTCAGCGACACAAATCAATTTCGGTCTGCTGCCGGACGGCGGCGTGACCTGGAACCTCACCCGCCTCGTCGGTCCCCGCCACGCCAAAAAACTGATGCTCCTTGGCGAGCCGATGAGCGCAATGGAGGCGGAGCGCATCGGGCTGGTCAGTCAGGTCGTCCCCGATGCCGACCTTGAATCGGCGACGTTGGAACTTGCTTCCAAAATTGCGGCGAAACCGCGCACGTCCCTGAACAGCATCAAGCAGCTCGTCAATGAAGCCCCCCTCACCACCATGGGCGAAGCCCTGCAGCACGAAGCAAGACGGGTCGGCGACTGCGTGTCGCATCAGGATTTCATCGAAGGCCTTTCCGCGTTTCTGGAAAAGCGGAAGCCCAACTTCGCGTAGTTCCAAATGGCTCTTCCCCGCATCATGGCAATCGATTTGGAGAAGAAGGTCCGTCGATGACCGATATTGAGCGTCTCGTGGCGATCGAAGAGATCAAGAAGTTGAAGGCCCGCTATTACAGATTTCTGGATACCAAACAATGGGATGATTTTGAAAACGTTTTCG
>PLRJ01000057.1 GCA_003163855.1 Bryobacterales bacterium
GTCGTCATTCTTTCGGGTGATTTTAGCGGAGTAGCCCTATTTCTTTGCCTAATTGAACGGCCTGGGTGCGGCGTTTGGCCCCCAGCTTATCGAAAACGCGGCTGCAATGTGTTTTCACCGTATTCTCACTGACGCAGAGCTTCTCGGCGATCTCACGGTTGCTCAGGCCCAGGGCGATAAGTTCGAGAATTTCGACCTCTCGGCGGGTCATGTTGGTCGAGACGGAGGGTAGCACCGGGGGCGCGGCTGCGGGCACACGACGGGTCGCGGTGAGTTTGATCCCGAGCCAGATTCCAAGAGCGGCGAAGATGGCGGCAATGAGTCCGCCGTAAATTTCCACGGAGTGCTCGACGATCAGGAAGCGGTACTCGGTCCACTTGAGGACGGTGATCAGGACGCCGCCGATTAGCCCGTAGATCAAGATTTGGAACTTCATGGCTTGCCCAAGATTATCGCGAAGTGTGCAAAAGGTAGGCTAATGAGTTGGACCTGGACACGCCGCTGCAGTATGTAAAAGGAATTGGGCCGGCCCGTGCCGCCATGCTGGGGGCGAAGGGTTTGGCGACGATTTCGGACCTTTTGTATTACGCTCCGTTCCGGTATGAGGACAGGCGGAATGTCAAAACCATCGCGAAACTGGCGCCGGGTGAGAAAGCGGCGGTGATTGCGCGCGTGGCGTCGGCGAAGATGTCGGGTTTCAAGCGGCGCGCGCTGGGATTGTTTGAAGTTGTTTTTCAGGATGGTTCCGGCGCGGAACTTCTTGCCCGGTGGTTCCATGGCGAGCGCTATGCCGATAGCTTAACGCCGGAGACGCGGGTGGCAATCTTCGGGAAGGTGGAGTGGGACCGTGCAAGCGGCGCGCGCTTGATGGTGCAGCCTGAGGTGGAGATTCTCTCGGACGAGGAAGATGGGGAGGCGACGCTGCACTCCGGGCGCGTGGTGGCGGTGTACGAAGCCGCGAGCAAGATTTCGACGCGGGTGTTTCGGAGCCTGCTGAACCGGATTCTGGGGGAAGTGCAGTTGCCGGACGATCCGCTGCCGGAAAGCGTGCGCGGGCGAATGGAATTGCCGGAGTTGGCGCAGGCGATTACATGGGTACACAATCCGCCACAGGATGCCGAGATCAAGCTGCTGAATGAGTTCAGGCATCCGGCTCAGACGCGGCTGATTTTCGATGAGTTCTTCTGGCTGGAGTGCGGGCTGGCGTTTAAAAAGAACAAGGCCAGGGAGGCAAGCGGGATCTCGTTTTCGGTTACGCCGAGGGTGCGGGAGCAGATTAAATTAATGCTGCCGTATAAGCCGACGGGGGCGCAGCGGAAGGTGGTGCAGGAGATAGCGGACGACATGAAGCGGCCGCATCCCATGAACCGGCTGCTGCAGGGCGATGTGGGCAGCGGCAAGACGATGGTGGCGGCGCAAGCGGCGGTGATTGCCATTGAGAACGGCTATCAGGTGGCGGTGCTGGCTCCAACCGAGATTTTGGCGGCGCAACATTATGCCTACTTCCGGCGGCTGCTGGAGAAGATTGGCTATCGCGTGGTGATGCTGACAGGGTCGGCCGGGGCGAAGGAGAAACGGCAGATCAAGCAGTTGATTGAAGACGGCTGGGCGCAGGTGGCGGTGGGGACGCATGCGCTGCTGCAGGAGGATGTGAAGTTTTCGAATGCGGGCCTGGCGATTGTGGATGAACAGCACCGTTTCGGCGTGCGCCAGCGGCTGGAGTTAATAAGGAAGGGCGAGCAGCCGGATGTGCTGGCGATGACCGCAACTCCGATTCCGCGAACGCTGGCTTTGACCATTTATGGGGATTTGGATGTTTCGACCATCGATGAGCTGCCGCCGGGACGGAAGCCGATTGTAACGAAGCACGTGATGGAGAACGCGGTGGAAGGTGTTTATAGCTTTATTGCGCAAGAGGTGAGGGCGGGACGGCAGGCCTATGTAGTGTATCCGGTGGTTGAGGAGACCGAGAGCAGCGCCGAGATCAAAGCGGCGGAAAAGATGTTTATGCATCTGTCGGAGAAAGTGTTTCCGGGCGTCGCCGTGGGGTTGCTGCATGGGCGCATGAGCGCAGGCGACAAAGAAACGGCCATGCGCGAGTTCAAGACGGGCGCGACAAAAATCCTGGTGGCCACCACGGTGATTGAAGTGGGCGTGGATGTCCCGAATGCGTCGGTGATGGTGATTGAGCAGGCGGAGCGGTTTGGTTTGGCGCAGATCCATCAGTTGCGAGGGCGCGTCGGACGCGGGGCGCAGCAGAGTTATTGCGTGCTGGTGACGGGCAAGATGAGCGATATCGCCTGTGAACGGATAAGAACGCTGGTGGAATCGAACGATGGTTTCTATATCGCCGAAATGGACATGCGCTTGCGCGGGCCGGGCGAGTTTTTCGGCACCAGGCAGTCGGGCATTCCGGGATTGCGGCTGGCTGATTTGATGCGCGATTCGGATGTGCTCGAGATGGCGCGGACGGAGGCGGCTCGGCTATTGGAGGAGCGGAATCCAGACGAGATGCGGGCGGTAGTGAAATATATCCAGGAACACTGGCAGCGGCGTTATGGGCTGGTTCAGGTCGGCTGATGTGCCTTATGCGGATTATTGGAGGGGAATTTCGCAGCCGTAAGTTGAAGTCGGTGCCCGGAACCATGGTGAGGCCGACTCCCGACAGATTGCGGGAATCGTTGTTCAGTGTTCTGATGCCGCGGATTAGCGGAGTGGTTTTTCTGGATGCTTATGCTGGAAGCGGGGCAGTTGGCCTGGAGGCACTGAGTAGAGGCGCGGCGCGGGTTATTCTGATGGAGAAGCAGGCGCATGCTTTGTCAGTCATCCGGGAGAATGTCGAATCGCTGGGAGTGGGCGATCGAGTGACCGTACTGCGGGGTGCGGCCACGTCTCTGATTCCCAAGTATGAGTGCCAGATTGCTTTCGTCGATCCGCCCTATGAACAGGCTGGTGAGTATCAGGGCGCGATGAATGCACTGGCGGCGACGGGGTGCCAGTTAGTGATTGCGCAGCATGCTGTTCGGTTCAGCATGGCGGAGGCTTACGGGCCTTTGAAACGGGTGCGAGTATTGCGGCAGGGCGATAACGAGCTTAGCTTCTTTGACCGGCCAGCATGATGTTGATGTCCATCACGTTGGTCCCGGTCGGTCCGGTTTTCACGAGTGCGCCCAGATCCTGAAGGATCGGGTACGAATCATTGTGATGCAGGTAGACACGGGCGGCGGCGCCATTGCTGATGGTGTTGCCAGTGACGATGGCTCCGGCGGCGTCGGTAGGTCCGTCGGTCCCGTCGGTTCCGGCGCACAGTGCGGCGACGCCGGGAAGTCCCATGATGTCCAGAGCAAGCGCCAGGGCGAATTCCTGATTGCGGCCCCCCTTTCCTTTGCCTTTTACGGTTACGGTGGTTTCACCGCCAGAGAGAATGCAGGTTTTCGGAGGAGCATCACGCAGAATAGCGGCGTGAACACGAGCCACTTCCCTGGTTTCCCCTTGAATGCAACTGGAGAGAATCAGCGGGCGGTAGCCGAGGGATTTCGCTTTGTTTGCGGCTGCGTCGAGTGCGAGGCGATTGCTGCCGACGATGACGTTATGGACATGGCTGAATAGCGGATCTCCCGGTTTCGGAGTTTCCACCAAGCCGGTCTCGAGGTGTTTACGCACGGCGGGCGGCACCTTCGCGCGCAGGCCGTATTTATCGAGGACGTTCAGGGCGCCGGCGAAGGTTCCAGGGTCGGGTGCGGTGGGGCCGGAGCCGATGATATCCAGCGGATCTCCGACGACATCGGAGAGGAGCAAGCTGACGACGGTGGCGGGATAAGCGAGTGCGGCGAGACGGCCGCCCTTCAAGCGTGAGAGATGTTTGCGGACGGCATTCAGTTCGAAGATATCGGCGCCGGCGCGGAGGAGCATGTCGGTGGTTTTCTGTTTTGCCGCTAGCGTGATGCCTTCGGCGGGAGCGGTCAAAAGGGCGGAAGCACCGCCGCTTATAGCTACGATGAGGAGGTCCTGGGCGTTGAGCGTGCGGAGGAGAGTTTCGACGGCGTTAGCTCCGGCAAGACCGGCTTCATCGGGAATGGGATGGCCGGCTTCGAAGACCTGCGTATTCTTGAGTTTGGAACTGGCGTGGCCGTGCTTGGTGATGGCAATGGATGCGGTGAGGCGGCTGCGGAGCAGCGCTTGCACAGCGGCGGCCATCGGTATGGCGGCCTTGCCGATGGCTATTAGAAAGGTTCGGTGAAAAGACCCGCGGGGCAGTGCGTCTTTAAGATGGCGCTTGACAGCTTCGCTGGCATCGGCGGCTGCGAGGGCTGCTTTAAAAATGGCTAATGCGTCGCGCTGAAGTTTCAAAACAGCGGTAGTTCCAGGATGCGTTGGATGATGGCGGGAATATGGTCGGTATCAACAGGAACGCGGTAGTCGGCGCGGGCGTACAGGGGACGGCGGTCTTCGAAAAGCTGGGCGAGGCCGTTGCGATTGGCCGCCAGCGGGCGCGTGTTGTCGTCGCCCAGGCGGCGGCGCACGGTGTCCAGCGGGCAGTCAAGCCAGACGGTAACGCCATTGTTGATGATCAGGTCCCAGTTGCGAGGTTGAATGAAGGCGCCGCCGCCGAGCGCGATGACGCGGGGCTGGCCGGATTCGATGTGGTTTACGTGGGAGCGGATGACGGCGGATTCAACTTCGCGGAAAGCCAGTTCGCCGCGTTCGGTGAAGATTTCGGAGATTTTTTTGCCTTCGCGGGCCTCGATTTCGGTGTCGATATCGACGAAAGGCCAGCCGATTTCATCGGCGAGGGCGCGGCCAATCGTGGTTTTCCCGCTGGCCATAAAGCCGACGAGATAAAGTCCGGGGGTGCGCTTGAGCTTCAGCGTCATCTTTAATTGCCACCCGGCAGCGCGATCAGCATGTCAATTGCGAACCAGTATATCGCCTGGCAAAATATAAATCGGTCGCCCGGATGCAACGGTCATAATTAAGACATGGCAACGGAGCTGATTCCATTATTTCCGCTATCACTGGTTTTGTTGCCAGCTATGCCGCTTCCGCTGCATATTTTTGAAGAACGCTACAAGCAGATGATGAGTGAGGTTATCCAGGCGGAAACCGAGTTCGGCGTGGTGCTGGCGAAGGACGAGGGAACCCTTAATATTGGCTGCACGGCCAGCGTAAGGCGCGTTATGCGGCGTTATGAGGACGGCCGCTTAGACTTGCTGGCGATTGGACAACGGCGCTTCCGGATTGCCGAAATAAACGACGATAAGCCTTATCTGCAGGCGGAAGTGGAGTTCTTCGACGACATCGACTTCAGTGAAGTGCCGGAGGAACTGAAACAGCGGGCATCGGTCGCCTATAGGCAGTTACTGAAACTGGAGGGCGTGGTAGAAAGTGAAGCGGATGAACGCCAGAGACTGGAGGGCGGCAGGCTTAGTTTCCAGATGGGACATCTGCTGGACGATACCGAGAAGCGGCAGACCGTGCTGGCTTTGCGTTCGGAGGTGAAGCGGTTGGAGTTCCTGGTGCGGGCAATTCCGCAATATATTGTGGAGCAGCAGCGCATTACTCTCGCGAAACGAGTTGCCCCGCTGAACGGACACGCCAAAGCGGGCGGCAATGGAAATCATTAAAACGCCGCAGGAATTGGTGTTCGACGCAGACGATACGCTGTGGGAAAACAACATCTATTTTGAGGAGGCATTTGAGAATTTCTGCGATTATCTGGCGCATTCGCGCATGACCCAGCCACAGGTGCGGGCCGTGCTGGATGAAATCGAGATGGTGAATGCTCGTATTTATGGGTATGGGTCGAAGAATTTCGCGAAGAATCTGGCGGCATGCTTCGAACACCTGGCGGAGCGTGAGATTTCCGAGGTTGAACTGGATCGTGTAAGGGAGTTTGCCTACGCAATTCTGGAGAAGCCCATGGAGTTGATTGAGGGTGTTGCTGAGACGGTGGCGAAGCTTTCGGAAAAACACCGGCTGACCATTTTCACCAAGGGCGATAAAGATGAGCAGCAGATAAAGGTAGACCGGTCGGGGATTGGCCGCTATTTCAGTCACACGGCGATTGTGAAGGAGAAGAATCGCGCGGCCTATGAGCAACTGGCGCTGTCGAATGGATTCGATTTGGCTAAGACGTGGATGATTGGAAATTCGCCAAAATCGGATATCAACCCGGCACTGGCGGCCGGAATGAATGCGGTTTATGTGCCGCATCCGAGGACGTGGAGTCTGGAGCACGAGGACGTGCCGGGAGAACATCCTCGGTTGTTGAAGGTAGAAAAGGTCAGTGAGTTGTTGGAGTGGTTTGGCTAGCGTCGGGTCCAAGGCGCAGAACACCGATTTTCTCAAGGAAGAGAGCACCAAGGAAGAGTATGTTGTAAACGGTGTATCGCTTCCACAGTCTCACAGGATCCTGGAACAGCCGGTACAACCACTCGAAGCCGGCCTTTCTGATCCAGACGGGCGCCTGCCTGATGCGGCCGGAAAAGAAATCGAAGGTGGCTCCTGAAGCAATAAGGACACAGCCCGGGAGCCGTTCACGGTGGCGCTCAATCCAGGCATCCTGTTTAGGAGAACCTAAACCAACCCAGACGATGTTCGCCCCTGAAGCGAGGATGGACTTACAGACAGCATCGTCCTCTTCTTTGGTGAGTTCACGGAAAGGCGGAGAAAAGCTGCCTGCAATGGTAAGCGCGGGCGAGACTGACTTCAGCTTTGCGCCCATGGCTTCCGGCGCGCCTGGGGATCCACCATAGAGGTAAAACCGATAGTTTCGGGCAGGAGCCACGTTGGCAGTCTCCATCATCATCGAGGGAGCATAAAGCCGGTCGCTCTGTTTCTTCACCAAAAGCCGAGCCACGTATAAAAATGGCATGCTGTCTAGTCCGAGAAGATCGGCATTCTGATAGATCTGTCGAACTTTCCGATCCAGTAGACCCGAGACACAGCAGTTTACATTGATGAGCGCTACGCTATGGCCGCGGCTTAAATCCGCTATCCAGCGATCAAAGTGATCGAACATCTCCTGGTACGAGACACAGTGAAGGTCAAGTCCAAGAAAGCGTATCGTCTTAACGGGCTCGAGTATCGGAGCGGCTGGAGATTCGGAGGTTCGCTGGGTTGCGGTGGCTTGGTTCATTGAGGACTGTGGTCAGCCAGTAATTTGAACGGCAAAAATGCGTCGGAGGATGACAGGTCGGGGAGGGCGGTAAACGCTAGCTATGTGTCGCTGCATTGGTTTGGATCGTGAAGTAGAGGATCATAGCATACTCCGCAGGAATAGCCCCATCCGCGTCAATCTTCAGTCGCACAACTCCAGCAGAAATGTCCCAAGTCTGGAGGAAAGAAAAAGGGCCGGAGCGACTTGGTAGTCGTCCGGCCCTTTGTTTTTGCTTAATGCAGGTCTATTTGGGGCAACCCAGAGCCTTCATGATGCTGTCAGGCAGCGGCTTGGCTTCCTTGACGGCTGGAGGCATGGTGGCACTGTTGTGAGGCACCAGGTAGATCTCGACTCGACGGTTCTTGTCGGCTTCGCTAACTTCCGAACCCTTGCGTTCCGTGGCCTTCGTTGCCGAAGTGCCGCACTGGCCGGGGCGGGTTTCTGAAGTTTGGTCGGTGCCAACCCAGTCGATCTTGATACGGGACGGATCGACGTTCTTGCAGGTAGCGGTTCCGCCACTCAACACAGCAGCGGCGTTGAGGGCACGCTGTTCATCGAGCGGGAGACCGGCTTCGGGAGCGGCTTTACGTCCCTTGCGGACGCGAGCGGCTCTGGCAGCGGCTTCTTCGTCGGTGTCGCGATGGCCTACGAGGATGATGTCGTAGTCGCCGCTAGCCATTCTGGAAGCTGCGTCGTCAATCAGCAGGCGCTTGCCGCAGTTGTTGACGCGCGAGTTGTTCTTGGCGAAGATCACGTCGTCGAGACGGACGAAGGTGGGCTGGCAGTTCACCGTAATAGTGGTGTTCTGCGTGGCCATCTTGCCGGTCGTGTCGGTTACGGTGAGCGTAGCCGTTACGGTCTTGCTTTGTGCCTGGGCGCCGGTTTCGAAGTTCAGAGTAGAAGCATCGAAGGTGGCGTTGGGGCTGCTGTTGTTGGCGACACTGCCTTCGCTGACGGTCCACTTATAGGTGAGACTTCCACCGCAAGCAGAAGGTGTAGCGGTAGCGGTCAGGTTCGATGTGTGGACGCCAGTGGTGTTGGAAGCGCAAGCCAGTTCCGTCGGAGTGGCGGTAACGCTGCTGATGGTCGGGCCGGAGTCATTCACAGTAACAGTGGCCGAGGCGGTTACGGGAGCGACCGGCGGCGGAGGAGCAGGCGTGCTCCAGCATCGCAGCGGGAAGTTCTTCGGCTTCTCCATAGGAGGAGGCGGCGGAGTGGTGTCGGTGACGGTGAGTTGCACGCTGAAGCTGCCCGCGTTGTTCGGCGTGAAAGTCAGGTCAGGAGTCGTGCTGGATTGGGCTGCGCCGTTCAAAGTCCAGGCGTAGGCCAATTTGCGTTCGGTGGCCACACCAGGCACCGTCGCATGCAACGTAACCGGTTTGCCTTGGCAAATGGTTCCTTCCATTCCCGAGATTGTCGGAGTGGGGAGCGGCGCGGGAGGAGGCGGAGGCGTAGGCATGGGGAACTTGTTGCAGTTCACCGAGCCCGCGAAATAAACCAAACCGATGGTGGCCTGGAGACCATTATAGGTCTGATGCGCGGGAATATAGATTCCGCTGGTAACAGCCGGTGAATTCGGCAGGCCAAAGGTTGGATTGCGAGAATACAGACCCCGAACATCGAAACGCATTCCCCAATGGTCGTTGAAATGCCACTTGACGCCACCGCCGTAGTTGATGCCGGCCTGCAGGTTATCGCTCAGGTTCTGGGCATTGTATATGGCAATGTTCGTCGGCTGCTTTGTGAGATTTTCAGCCTGGTTGGTGGGCGTAAACTGGGTACCCATGGGACCAACGGTCAGGTATGGGATCACCTTGGAACCACGAGGTTTAAGGTTAAAAACAGGATTCAAACCAAATACATAATTCTTACTGCCGAAAGCGTAAGGCGGAATCGGAGTACCAATTAATCCAGCAGGCGTGGTGCCAGCGGGATAGTTTCCGTTCGAATTCCTGAACTCTATGTTTGCGTTGGCATAATCAGCCCAAAGCTCGATACCAATGTAGCGGCTCGGATTGAATGCAACTCTAATTCCACCGACGCCACCGTCGGCAGTATGCATGGTTAGACCTGTGTTTAGCTGACCGTAAAGACTAATTCCCCCAAACGGATCGATTTCAACAAGATCGGGATGTTCGTCGCCTCCCATCCCCGCTTTCGTAGCCTTCGCTGGGCTGGTGTTCGTATCCTGCGCAAATGCGGCTGTACCGAAGCACAGAGCAGCACACAGGAACGCCGAACTGACCGGCTTTTTTAGCCGAGTAATCATTCTGCTCCTCCAAAACGAGATATATGGACCCTCAACCACTATAGATAGTCGAGGGACTAACTTCATTACTGCCTGATCGCAAACACAGGCAGAATAAACAACCGAGACGTACCGTGGGTTTGGCAACTAGCGTCAAACCCACGGACGTTTACAACGGTACTGCGCTTACTTAGGACACCCGAGAGCCTTAACGACACTCTCCGGTGCGGGTTTCGCATTCTTAGCCGCAGGAGGAACAACCTGGGAACCCTTCGGTACCAGATAGACTTCCACACGGCGTTCTTTATCGGCATCGGTGACCACAGCCCCACGGCGCTCCTTAGTCGACGGCAAGGTTGAAGTGCCGCACAATCCAGGATCGGGCGTGGAGGTCTGATCGGTACCTTCAGCATCAATCTTAATTTGCGCCGGATCGACTGTGGCGCAAGTGCCCTTACCACCACTTAGGACGGCCGCGGCGTTGAGCGTGCGCTGATCGTCAAGCGTGATGGCCGGAGCGGCCTTGCGTCCTCGTCGGGCAGGCGCCAGCGTAGTCTTTTCATCCGCTGAACGATGTCCAACCAACAGGATGTCATAGGAACTGCCGGCTTGCTGCGCTGCCTGATCAATCAGGATGCGCTTGCCGCAATTATTGACGCGGGCGCTGTTCTTGGCGAACACAATGTCCGGAAGACGCTTGTATGCTGGCGGACAGGTGACGGTTATGGTGGTTGATTGCGAGCCTGTTTTACCAGCTTCATCCGTCGCTGTCAGGGTTGCGGTGACGGTCTTCGTCTGGGCTTGACCGCCTGCTTCGAAGCTCAGGTTTGAAGTGTCGAAGGTTGCGTTCAAAGCGCTGCCGTTCGCCACACTGCCTTCACTGACCGACCATTTGTAAGTCAGATTGCCGCCGCAAGCCGAACCGGTGGCTTGGGCGGAGAGCGCGGCGGTGTGGATTCCACTGGCATCAGTGACACAACTGAGGCTTGCCGGATTAGCGGTTACAGAAGACACCTGGGGAGGCATGTAGTCCTGCACCGTGACCACACGAGGTCCGGCCTTGATGGAGCGTGACGGATTAGTTGAATCGGTAACGGTAACTTCCACCGTATTGTCACCAGCATTGTTGGGTGTAAAGGTAAAGTCGTGGCTGTCGGTTCCGGCGGGTGCACCGTTCAGCTTCCAGGCAAAGGACAGCTGATGATTTTCCGGATCGGAGACAGTGGCATGTAAAGTTATCGGCTTGCCCTGGCAGAGCGTGCCACCCGCTCCTGTGATTTCACCCGGGCTGAGCGGTGGCGGCGGCTGCGGCACGACTGGCGGCGCAGGAACCACGTGGCGGCCCAGAAAGAACTCAAAACCAACCGTGGCTTCCAATCCAAGCAGCGTATGCTTCGGGGCAATATAAATACCCGTAGTGCTGAAGCTCGGTAACCCGTAAGCGGGATTCTTGGAAGTCATGGCGCGCACATCCAGCCGAATTCCTAAGTGGGGGCTCAAGTGGTATTTGACACCGCCGCCAAAGTTCGCGGCTACTTCAAGATCGCGTTTCAAGTTGCCAGACTGATAGGTGGCTATGGACGAAGGGAGCGTAGCAAAGTTCAGAGCCTGCTTGCTGGGAATGAATTCCAAAGCACCGACACCGGCAGTTACATAGGGCTGCACCCGGGAACCACGGCGCTTGAAGTTCAAAACCGGATTCAAAGCAAGATAGTGAATTTCGTTGCGGAAGATGTAACTGGGTACACCCGGAGAAACGGAATTAACCAATTCCGTGTTGTTACCCATGTAGTTATAACCCAACTCGATTCCGACGTATGGGCTGATGTTAAAGGTGACTCGACCGCCACCTGTTCCACCATCTCTCAACTTCTCATCAAGACCACGATTGATCTGGCCAAAGAGACTAACTCCTCCAAACGGATCGAGTTCGACAAGGTCCGGCAGCACATCCGAGACATCGCCCGCGGCAGCAGCTTTAGGCTGCTGCGTAACCTGGGCCGGCGCTGTAGTTATCAAGCATGAAGCGGCCAGCAGTAAAAGCGCCCTGCTCCACCTCATTTGTCTAACATGCATCCGTTTCCTCCACACACAAGATCTAAGCAACACTAATACTTGATCTTAGCGGAAAAGGTACTAATTACGGAAGAGAATACCGAGGTCAGTAGTAATACCGTAAAGCCTGGCTGAGGTGTAATCCGGTATCCACAGCTTACGAATACGCGTGGTGGGCAGCTCACTTGGAACTAACTTCCAGTTACTTCCGGCGTCAGTGGTTTCATAAAGGCGGCCATATTCGACTGCGAAAGCCGTCTTCTCCTGAGGCGAATATAAGACGGATGTAACAGTGGAAGCCGGCATGCCGCCGAGATTGGCGTACCAATTCGCGCCATTGTCGGAGCTCGTGTAAAGCCCGACCCTGGTAGCCACCAGAATCGGCGAGTCGTGACTTACTGGCAAGCCGACGTCGTTTACATCTGAAGACGGCAGTGGAAAATTGAACTTCACCCAGTGATCTCCGAAATCCGTCGAAGCGTAAAGGCCGTTGGTAGCGCGCGCAATCAAGCGTCCATCGGAATTAGGAGCGGCGAAGAGACCGTTGATGGCAAGCGCGCCCGGAAGGTCGGCAACGGTCCAGCGCTCGCCCGCGTCGCTGCTTTTCAGCAGGCCCATATCCGAGGCGGCGAAAATGACCGCCTTGGTACCGCTCTTGACCGCATAGACAGCGTTGAACTCGGAAGGCGCAATAGTACGCAACTTCTCCACCGGCTTCAGGGTGCGCTTTACCGCTTGCTTACCCTTGACGGTACGGACAGGCGTTTTTGGAGCTACGGGCGCCTCTTCAATCACAACTTTGATGGGCTGAGGCTTCCAGATAAGCCCGCCATCAATGGACTTGAACATCTCACGATGAGCCACGGCAAGCAAAACCTTGTCGTCCTCAGGCATGCCGGCGATGCCTCGCAGATGGACGCCGGTCAGTCCCTTAACGCCGCTTTCCTGCTGCCACGTCTCGCCTTTATCCGCGCTGATGAAGATACCGCTGGAATCTCCAAGCTGAGGTTCGATGGCAAACAGTTTGCCGCCGGCCTGGGTAGCGGAACTGATGTTGCGATCGACAAAACCGTTATTGATCATGCGGATGGCATCGCCGCTGTCCTTGCTCTTGCCCATCCCCTCGTATTCCATCGCCAGGAACATCTGGCCGCTGTGAGCTGGATCGAAAACCATGGAGTTCACCTGTTCGTTGCTGACCGTGCGCCAGGCCATCCCGGCATTGATTGACTTGAACAACCCCATCGTGGTGCCGGCGAAGAGGACCTTGGCGTTAGCTGGATCCTCGCGGATAACGTGCGTGCGGCGCGAGGTGTTCGGAATACCCACCAGCTTTTTCCACATGTCGCCGCGATTACCGCTTTCGTAAATACCGCTACAGGCGCTGGCAAAAATATTGGTGGGATTGGTGCGGTCAACGTAAAGGGAGAACACGTCGGAATCGTCAATCATGCCGTTGTGGATGGATTCCCAGGTTTTGCCGGCGTCGGTAGTCTTCCAGGGCAGATGCGAGGTGCCGGCATAGATGATGTCGGGATTCTGCGGATCGACGGCGACGGCCGTTATGCCCTGCATTTCAGCATTTTGCTTATCAGAGATGCGCTGCCAGGTTTTGCCTGAATCGTCGCTCATCATTACGCCGTGAAGGGTGCCTGAGAGGAAGCGGGTTGGTTTGGAAGGCGCCGAGACGATAGAGCGGACGCCGAAATCCTGAATGCCGATGACGGGAGCCCAGGTTTTGCCTTGATCCTGACTTTCGAACAAACCGCCGCCATCGGCGGAGATGATTCCGGCCAGGTAATGTTTCGAATCGGACGGATCCACCAGCACAGAAGTCACTTCGCTCAAGTTTTGTTTGGGGAAGTTGAGCAACTGCCAGTTGTCTCCACCGTTTTCACTGCGGAATAGCAGAGAGTTCATGCCGCCCGCAAGCAGGATGTCTGGATTGTTTGGATCGATGCCAATCGATTTTGCCGATCCGCCGAAAGGGCCCGCGATTTTCCAGTCAGAAACCGGGGTGGTCACGGCGCGAGCGGCGAAACCGAAAGTTAAAAGAGTGGTTGCGACGACGAGGACGAAGAGTGAACTTTTGGACATTTGCTTATTGATAGTGCTGAAACGAGGAACTTTATAGCGGTCATTCTATTTTGCAACAGGCTGGGTGAGGAAAGTGGGGCGCCAGAGCGGATTTGTTCAAATCGGCTGGTCGGATCGAGAAGAGATGAATAGGGCAGCCAGTCGCCTAACTCTCGGCTCGCGCGCGTTCTAATCCCTTATCGACCGGCATCAGAATATTCCGGCCCGCGAAGCACAGATTTCAATGGTACACCTCTAAGGGGAGCATAAAGTTTTGGGGTCTGCCTTGCCCCGAGCTTGGGGAAGATCATGACTCGGATGTTCGTACTCTTGTTGGTCGCAGCTACGATTCTGATTACAGAAGGGTGCGGCGGGGGCGGGTCAGCGGGGAGCGGTACTAGTGTCACGGTGGGTGGCGTTGGGTCGGCGGCCGTGCCCGCACTGAGCGGCATAGCACCCTCATCTGCCGTCGTTGGGGCCTCCACGCTTACTCTAGTCGCATACGGGTCCAATCTTCAGGACGGCGCCGTGATCCAGTGGAACGGAGTGGAACTCGCCACGTCAGCATGCGTAGACGTCAACCTGATTCAGATCTTATGCAGTATGGCCGCTGCAGTCACCGCGACAATACCTGCTTCTGACTTTGCGACCGCGGGCACCGCGAAGGTCACACTTAAAGGGACATTCGGTGGAACGTCCCAGGCGCTGAGCTTCACCATCGTTCAACCGTCGAGCGGGAATACGTGGGTCAGGGCAGTCGCGGGCATATCGGCACCCAACGGCATCGTTTCGGACACGGCACGCGGTAAAGTTTATGTCTCCCTCGGTGCAACGGATGCGGACAACCCGAACACTATTGCCGTCATTGACCCTATTGCTGGAAGTGCGACGTCGTTTGCGCCAGCCGGAAATAATCCTAACCTGCTGTCGATCTCTTCCGATAACGCATATCTGTGGGTAGGGCTTGACGGAAGCAGTTCGGTGCAGCGCCTTTTGCTTCCCGGGCTGAATCCAGACATTTCGTTTACTCTTCCGGTAGATCCGTTCGGGAACCTGCAGCGGGCGGTCTCTTTGCAAGCGGCCCCTATCAACCCACATACCGTGGGTATGGTTGTGGGAATTGTTGATGGGGAGGGCGGCGACGCAGTCTACGTTTACGATGATGCAACTGCCCGGTCCAATTACGTGCCGAGATCTGGCGGCGGTGGGGCAATCGACTGGATCCAGTGGGGCGCCGATGATTTGACCATCTACGGCAACACTCAGCCCCTCTCTTCAGACGCCGGCGGCATCTCTACCTTGAGTATCGACTCCTCCGGCGTTACGCTATCAGGCTATGGGGGCGGACCCGACCTTCTGCCAACGGTCACGCAGTTCGACAAGAGCAACGGGGTTCTCTACTCCAACGGCCGCGCATATGATCCGGTAAAGGTGAGCCTTACCGCGAGCTTCGGTTTGGTGTTGGGAAGTACCAACGCGTGTACCGCTGATTCGGGGTTGGGCCGCTACTATTGCGGAATTAGTTATAACATTGGCGGAACCGATGTCCTCTTATATGAGTTGTGGGTCTTCGATTTAAATTCTTACGCGCTGTTGAATCGCGTCTTTTTCGGTTTTTCGTCCGGTTCACAAATGTCGATTGTCTCTGGCTCGCCCCGGTCACTAGTGCGCTGGGGAGCTGCTGGACTTGCCTTGTTGACCGATCGCGGAGTTTTCTTGATCGACGGTGCAGCCGTGAACCCCGGCGCAACGCCGGATGTGACGAAGGGAGCGCCAGAGCCATCCTACGCATGGCTTAGCTCCATGACGCCGGACTCAGCCAACACAACCAGCGGGCAGGTGCAGGTCACAGTAAGGGGTAACGGATTCTCCCCAGATAGCACCGCTTGTTGGAACTGCCAATATTTGCAAGACCGTTTTCTGCCGACGACTTTCGTGAGTTCCACACAGTTGAACGTCACCGTCCCTTTGTCTGACGTTTCATCTACCGCGCCGTTGGAGGTTAGCGTTTTCGACCAGTCCTCAAACCTGTACTCAACGAATGCTCTTACGTTTACCGTCTTGGGCTCCTCGGGCACCACTCAGGTCACGCCATTGAATATTTGCGGTCTTGCAGCCGTTTGGGATAAGAGCAGCCAACTTCTTTACGTCGCCACCGCCGATTACGACGGAGCCTATCCAAACTCGGTGCTGGCGATGGACCCGACCACAGGGAACGTGGTCCAATCCCGTTCTGTCGAATCAGACCCAGCCTTTCTGAGCGATTCAGCCGACGGAGAATATCTTTATGTGGCTTACGCCAGCGCCACCAACCTGACGCAGCTTACTTTGCCCGGGCTGAACACTACGGCAACGGCGGCGCTTCAAAGCCAGGGAAACACTTTTTTCCCGGGCGACCTGAAAGCAGCGCCACAGAATCCGCACACGGTGGCGGCAACCCTGCTTTCGTCGGAGAGAGTGCCGGAGGCTGTAGGGGGTATTGTCATCTTCCAGGACGGCACCGCCCTGCCCGATTCTTTGCCTGGATTTGGGCAAGCCGGCCAGACGGTTTCGGCCTTGTACGACGTTTTGGCGTGGAGTGCATCGGACCAGTTATTGACCTCTGCTGCTTCATCGGTGGACGCCAATTCAAGTCCGCTCTATTTGCTCCAGGTTGACTCCTCCGGAGTCTCCTATATCGGGCAAGGGAGCACAGCGTTCAATACTCCGGGTGATATCCACTCCGACTTCGGGACAAACTTGATCTACAGCGACGGCGGCAGCGTAATCAACCCAAGCACTGGCGTAATTGTGGGCAGCTATGGCGCCTCGGGGCTCATGGCTCCCGACTCCTCGTTGAACCGCGTCTTTATACTGGGCCAAACCACCGCGCAAGCAAACATGAATAGCTACACCATTCAATCCTTCGATCAGAAAGCTTTCAATCTTGTCTCGTCCATTACCTTGGCGAACGTTTCAGGCACTCCGATCGAACTCGTCCGCTGGGGCGCCACGGGGCTTGCCGTGCTAACCACTGGTGGCGTAGCGGAGCAATCGGAGAACGGCAATGGGATGTTGTACCTGATCCAGGACTCGACATTTGTTTCAAGCACCGAACCTGCGGCGCGTCTCGGGCACCCCGTTACTGAACGGGTACGGCAAAGATGGAGGCGGATGACGATAAAGGAGTACGTGTCTGCGGCGCATCGAGTAAAG
The DNA here is from genome assembly GCA_003163855.1 of Bryobacterales bacterium. Classification (GTDB taxonomy): domain Bacteria; phylum Acidobacteriota; class Terriglobia; order Bryobacterales; family Bryobacteraceae; genus Bog-105. Next base: position 16,734 of record PLRJ01000057.1, read on the forward strand.
CCAGGTGGCCCGTCGCAAAGACAACGTTAACTGCCCGAGCGGGCGTCATCCGATTCACTCCTTTGTGCTTGGGTTTGGAATAAGCCAAGAGTCGGCCCAGCCCGCACGCTGCGCCTCTGTAATGCGCTGGACCGCATTCACGAACTAAGCCGATGGTATCGCCGGGCATCGTGAGATCTGTTGCCGGGCGGGCTGGAGCCGGCCATATGGCATTGTTTCCGGGAGAGCGTGGCACTAGCTGAGGGATTGATTTGCGCCCCGCTAGGGCAGTCAGGTATCCTATAAGCGTACATTTACACAAAGAATTAGGTCAGCAGGTTAATGGCAAATACAGTATCTTCGTTGAAGCGCATCCGCATAACTGAACGGCGGACAGCGATCAACCGCATCAGAAAGACAAGGCTGCGGCACCAGATTCGCGCTATCCGTCGTTTAATTGAACAGAAGGATGCAGCGGCGGCGGGCAAAATGCTTCCGGAGACTTTCTCACTGGTGGATAAAGCCGCCAAGTGGGGCATTATCAAGAAGAACACGGCTTCACGTTATAAGAGCCGGGTTACTCTGCGTGTCCGTAAGATGACGGCAACGGCATAGCGCCGTTCCAGCCCTTCTACCCGCGTTTAGCGTCATCACTCCTCCCCTGTTAGACTGGCATTCATATGCAAAGCTGGATGCGTGCGGGATTGGTGTATCTCGTCCTATCTGTGTTCGTTTTCGCCTCCGCCCCAATACAATACAAGCACGGCATGGTAGTGGCGCAGGAACCGCTGGCGGCCGATACCGGACTCGCTATTTTGAAGGCGGGCGGCAATGCCATTGATGCGGCGGTTGCAGTGGGCTTTGCGCTGGCTGTAACGCATCCCACGGCCGGCAATTTGGGCGGCGGCGGGTTCATGCTGATCCGCTTGGCGAACGGCAAGACGACGTTTCTCGATTTCCGGGAGGAAGCTCCGCAAAAAGCTACGCGCGAAATGTATATCGGTCCGGATGGCAATCCGACGAAGGACAGCATTTTGGGATGGCGCTCCTCGGGCGTGCCGGGTTCGGTATCGGGATTTGCCCTGGCGCATGAGAAATACGGCAGCAAGCCCTGGGCGCAGTTGGTGGAACCGGCCGTGAAGTTGGCGCGCGACGGATTCGTGATGTCGAAAGTCTTGCAGGGAGAAATCGAAGGGTCGAGCAAAATGCTGGGGACCGACCCGGAATCGACGCGTATTTTCCTTCGGGGCGGCCATCCGTATGTTGCCGGCGACACTTTCAAACAGCCCGAACTGGCGGCAACGTTGGAGCGTATTGAGAAGCAGGGCGCAAAAGGTTTCTACGAAGGCGAGACGGCGCAACGGCTGGCTGAGGCCATGGCCGCGCACGGCGGCTTAATCACCACTGCCGATTTGAAAGGCTACAAAACGAAGCAGCGTGAACCGTTGCAGGGCGACTACAAAGACTTCCACATTATTACCTCGCCACCGCCGAGCGCCGGCGGCGTAGGACTGCTGCAAATGATGGGCATGCTGGCTGGCACAGACTATCAGAGCGACGGCGCCGATTCGGCCAAAGCGGTCCATTTCGAAGCCGAGGCGATGCGGCGCTTCTATGCCGACCGCAGCGAGTATCTGGGCGATCCTGATTTTTATAATGTGCCGGTGAAGAGCCTGCTGGATCCAAAGTATGTAGCGTGGCGCCGCAGCACAATCGATCCGCTGCGGGCGACACCGAGTGATTCGGTAGCTCCCGGGCTTGCCCACGCGGCGGTGGCGCACATCGATTGGCGGCATGAGAGCGACGAGACCACGCACTTCGACGTGGTGGATGAGAAAGGCAACGCGGTGGCCGTGACGTACACCCTGAATAACACTTTTGGCAACGGTATAACGGCGCCCGGGTTGGGCTTCGTGCTAAACGACGAGATGGACGATTTTGCCGCCAAGCCCGGCGTGCCCAACATGTTCGGCGTGGTTGGCGGCGATGCGAACGCGATTGAAGCAGGCAAGCGCCCGTTGTCGAGCATGACGCCCACCATCATTACTCGCAACGGCAAGCTGTTCATGGTTGTGGGGGCGCCTGGCGGATCGAGAATCACCACCGGCGTAATGCAGGTGATTCTGGATGTGCTGGATTTCCACATGAACCCGCAGGAGGCGGTTGATCTGCCGCGCTTTCACGAACAATGGAAGCCTGACATACTCTATCTGCAGAACGGTTTTCCGGATAAGGCATTCGCGGCATTGAAACAGATGGGTTATGACATCAAACTGATTGGTGGCGTGGCACGAGTGGAGGCCATTGTGGATGAAAACGGCATGTTGGAGGGCGGCACGGAGAGCCGGCTCAACGGAAAAATCGCGGCGTATTAGACTGAAGCGCTACCTGTTCTAAGAAGAGATTACACACTCAATGCAGCATGTGCTTTCCACGCATCTTTTTGTCAAACATCGTCTGACTACCTATTGGCTGGAGCGCATGTGGGCTGCAGGGTTCACCGCAGTCGAGATTTTCTGCGCGCGCCAGCATATCGATTACCGGGATCAGGCCCAGATCACAGAATTGGGCCATTGGTTTCACGATTCACCATTGAAAATGCACTCCCTGCATTCGCCGATCTATAACGACGATGTGTGGGGCCGATCGGGACCACAGGCCGCTGTGGATATAACCGAGCCGAAGAAGGCTCAACGCATTTCGGCGGTGGACGAAGTAAAGCGGGCCATTGAGATTGCCGAAGTTGTTCCGTTCCGTTATCTGATTCAACACCTGGGCGCGGTTGACCAGGAGATGGACGAGCGGCGTCTTGATGCAGGGTTTTCGTCGCTTGAGGAGTTGAAAGTGTTTGCGGGCCAGCGCGGCGTCGAGATCCTGCTGGAAAATATTCCCAACGCGTTGTCGTCGGCGGAGCGGTTGAACGAGTTTCTGGCGCAGACGCACTTGAACCTTGGTTACTGCTTCGACGTGGGCCATGCGCACATGACGCGCGGCATTCAATCGGAATTCAACCAGATGAAGGATCGCATCCGCTCGCTGCATATTCACGATAACGACGGGCACACCGATTCGCACTTGTTCCCTGGTGAAGGCACGGTAGATTGGCCGCGCACCATGCAATTGCTGGCGGAGCGCGCTGACCAGTACCCGCTGCTGCTTGAGCTGAAAGAACCGCTCGGCATGGAGCATCTCATTGATGAAGCCAAGCGCTGTGTGGATAAGCTGGAAGCGCAAAGGGCACAGGCCGTGCCGCCAGAACGATGAAGCCCGTCGATAAAGGCGGCCTCGAGTGCCCGTTTTGCGCGTGTTCCGTGGGAGCGCAGTGTATCGAATATGACGAGTGAAGTGCCGACGATCCTAATAAGTGAGGCGCACGCGCATCAGGGTGAGCCGGTAACGATTCAAGGCTGGCTCTACAATCTCCGCAAGTCGGGCAAGATTGTTTTTCCCATTATTCGCGACGGCAGCGGCATGATGCAGTGCGTGGCGGTGAAGAGCAATCTGCCTGAGGCCGTGTTTGAAGAGCTGAAAGGGCTGACGCAGGAAAGCTCCGTCGCCATTAGCGGAACGATCAGGGCCGAAGCGCGTGCGATTGGCGGTTTTGAACTGGATGTGAGCGGTGCGCAGGTGCTGCAGCGGGTGAGTGAAGAGCATCCGTATCCGATTACTCCGAAAGAGCATGGCGTCGATTTTCTGATGGATCACCGGCATCTGTGGCTGCGCAGCAAGCGGCAGCATGCGGCGATTCGGGTGCGGCATGAGATTATCAGCGGCATCCGCGATTTCTTCGATTCGAACGGCTTCACGCTGGTGGACACGCCCATCTTTACGCCGGCGGCGTGCGAGGGAACGTCAACGCTGTTTGAAGTGGATTACTTCGAAGACGAGAAAGTTTACCTGACGCAATCAGGCCAGCTTTATAACGAAGCGAATGCGATGGCGTTCGGCAAAGTGTATTGCTTCGGACCCACGTTTCGCGCCGAGAAGTCGAAGACGCGGCGGCATTTGACGGAGTTCTGGATGGTTGAGCCGGAGATGGCATATGCCGATCTGGAAGACGTCAAGAGCGTGGCGGAGAAATTGGTAGTGTCGCTGGTTGGACGGGTGCTGGAAAATCGCGCCGAAGAGCTTAAAGTGCTTGAGCGCGACATAAGCAAGCTGGAAACCGTAAAGGCGCCGTTTCCGCGCATGAGCTACGACGATGCGGTGAAGATTCTGGCAGCCAAAGGCAGCGAGATCAAGTGGGGCGGCGACTTCGGCAATACTGACGAGACGCTGCTGACGCAGGATTTTGACCGGCCGGTGATGGTCGACCGCTATCCCAGCGAGATTAAAGCGTTCTACTTCCAGCCGGATGAGCAACGGCCGGAATTGGCTCTGGGCGTGGATGTAATTGCGCCGGAGGGTTATGGCGAAATCATCGGCGGGGGCCAGCGCATTCACGATCTGGCCCTGCTGGAGAAGCGCCTGGACGAGCACAAACTGCCGCGCGAGGCGTTTGAGTGGTATCTGGATCTGCGCCGGTTTGGCTCCGTTCCGCACGGCGGATTCGGTATGGGCGTGGAGCGATTTGTGGCGTGGATGTGCGGTTTAGAGCATATTCGCGAGACCATTCCCTACCCGCGCATGCTTTATCGAACGCGTCCTTAATGGCGCAGCAAGCTACTCTAAGGTGTTGAAGGTTCTTGGCTCGCTACTGCGCATTTATAGCTATGTGTTTCATCTGACGCTTAGCGTTTTCCTGGTCAGCATTTCTATTGTTCAGTTGAGCCGGCATGAGCCTTGGTTTGAAGTAAAGGGCTCGGCGTTGCTGGGGACGATGGAGTTTGTTTGTACGCTGCTGGGGTTTACGCGCTGGCTGAGGTTTCTGTTTGCGATTGCTGCCGCGATGGTGCTTTATCCGGCGTTCACAGGATTCTTTGCTGCGCCCTATATGCCGAGTTGGATACCTTCAGCGGCTAGTGTGGCCTTCCTAGGGGCGCTGCTGGTGATGTTTAAGTCGGAGCGCAGCGGGATGGTCTTGTAGTCCTCCCTTATGGCTCGGGCGGAGATTGTTCTTGGAACGCGGCTCGTTCGCGATCCAACTCTGCCCGCAATTCCTCCTCTGAGGGCAAAATAAGTTTGTACTTTGTGGCAAACAGTTGTTCGTTTTCATGTAGCACCGAGTAGCGAACCACCGATGCATCCTTCTGTGTGCATAAAATGATTCCCACGGTGGGATTGTCGTCTGGTGCGCGCTTCACATCGTCAACAATTCGAACGTACATGTCCATCTGGCCGATATCCTGGTGGGTGAGCTCATCACATTTCAGATCGAAAAGGACGAAACATTTAAGCAAGTAGTTGTAGAACACAAGGTCCACGAAAAAGTCCTTCGACTCCGTACTGATGCGAAGCTGACGGGCCACAAACGCGAACCCCTTCCCGAGTTCAAGTAGGAATGCTTGCAGGTTGGTCAGTAAGGCCTGTTCGAGGTCCGCCTCTAATAAACGGCCCGCCTGCGGCAGCCCCAGGAATTCCAGCATTACGGGGTCGCGCACGAATTCACGCGGTGTTCGCGCGAGGGAGGAAGCGGCGGCATTGACTTCGCTCTCCACGGCTTTGCGATCTCTGCTGGACAAAAGGCGCTCATAATAGAGCGAGTTCACCTGCCGCTCCAGGACCCGGGTGGACCAGCCTTGGTTCGCCGACTCGTTCATGTACCACTGCCGGATGGGAGCTTCGTCCAGACGAAGAAGTGTTCGATAATGCGTCCAACTCAATTCGCGACGCAGTGCGTCGCGAATTGGAAACGCCCGATAAAAGGCCCGCATATTCCGCAGATTCGTCACGTCAAACCCTTTGCCGAATTCAGCCGTCAGGTGGGCGGCTAAGGTCAGCAGGAGACGCTTGCCATAGTCTGCCCGATCAGCCCCTCCCTGCTCAAATTCGACGATATTCCGGCCCACCTCCCAATAGGTTTGCACCTGGAGCGCGTCTGCCGTCTGGGACACTTGCCGACGCGCCTGAATGACTAGTTGCCGAAGATCCTGCAGAAGAACTTTCAGGCCCCCGTTCAACAAAACGCCCGTCACTTGATTTGTTACACCGTCTTTCCCCTTCATTTCCACTTGACCGAATCTTAACGCGATCGATGGTAGGCGTCTGAACCGTGCTCGTGGGAGGCAACCGGATGGTCCTGCAAGCGTGAGCAGTTAGCGCATAGGTGTGACCAACGCTACATTGATACCCCAAGGGTCTGTGAAGACATGCTGAGCGCTGGCCCTCCATGTATGCTTCTGCATATTGGCTGCAAGGCGCGCTATTTCTTGTTCATTGGGCAGGACAAGTTCCCAGAGCAGTATTCGGGCGTCGTTTTGCGAAGCGGGTGGAGACCCCGCCGCCCAGGTGTTTAAGCCGACATGGTGGTGGTACCCGCCGGCGGCAACGAAGAGAGCTCCGGGAAATTGAGTCATGATGTCCATTCCCAGCCCATCATGGTAGAAATTTGCAGCGGAGCGGAGGTCTCCCACATAGAAGTGGACATGACCGACCCGTGTGCCGGTTGGTGCTTGGGTCCAGAGGTCGTGTTGAACCGCGGCCAAGGCGGCAAAATCGATTGGCTCGGTGGCCATTTGGAGTTGGCCTTCAACCGTTCGCCACTCGCTGCGGTCGCGATCCGCATAAACTTCCACGGTTAGGCCGTCGGGGTCGACGAGATAAAGGGCCTCGCTCACCAGGTGGTCACTGGCTCCGTAGCGAACGGAGCGCGAATTCAGATGGTCTATGAAACTGCTTAGCGCTGCGCGGTTGGGCAGGAGGAAAGCTGTGTGGTAAAGACCGAGCCGGGATCTGGTACCGATTGGCTGCACTCCGGGTGTTTGATCGAGTGTTAAAAGGACTGTACCGTCGGGTGCTCCAAGAGACGCAGACTGTCTTTCCCGGTTGAGTATTGATAGACCAATGACATCGGAGTAAAAGCTTGTGGAGCGATTCAGGTCTGATATGGCCAGGCGAACGCGCCCGACCCTGGCGGCTGGGTTAAGACTGGTCATTTGGCATAGGTGGCACGGATTTTCGCGGTTCGGTCCAGTTCGTCTAAGACTTGTAGCACTTTCAGGCGCAGGTCGGGGTCGAGCGGCGTTTCTTTCAGCCAGTGGTGCACCAGCGCACTTGCTTCGGCGCTGTGCTGGCCTCCGATGAAAGCTCCCAGCCAAGCCAGGACGAAGAAGATTTTACGCTGCTGTTTTATCTGCGGAAGATCTTTCAAGGCGGGCAGCAAAAACGGCAACGTCAGACGATCCTGATTCCATTCGTTGAACGCATCAAGGCTGGCCTGCACCCAATCCTCCGGCCGCTGCTTGTTTTGCAGATAATCGTCGAAGTAAAACCGCTTGTTGGCTGGGTCGGGTTTGGCCGCCATGGCGACGTAAGCGTATTTCTGGCCGATGCCGCTGGCGTCGCGTTTGGTTTCCGCTTCGAAGAGGGCGGCCGCTTCCGGGTCGTTGCCGGCCAGAAGCACCGTCACCATGCGCCAGCGATCCAGCGGACGCAGATCAACACCTGGAATGCTTGCTTTGCCGCGCAGGATATCCTTCACTTCGCCCAGCGCCTCGGGCGTTTGCGCGACGGACACAAAGGCGCGGAACCACAAGATGCGGAGGCCCTCGGTTGCGGCGGTGTGCATGCGGTCGCTCGCTAACTTCTCCATGTCACGGGTGAGCGTTGGACTGCTTATATATTCATGCAGCGCGAAGACGACGCGGTTGCTGACCGAACGAACGATGGTTTCGTCCTGTTCGGAAGGCAGATTCCGGAGCGCAGTTTCGATGTAGTCCGCAGGCGGCATTTGCGCAAAGTGGACCGCATCGAAGAGCGCTCCCCACATCAGCGTGCGGCGAAAAAGATCGGTAGTAGCGCCGATATTTTCGCGGATATAGGCACGGCTGCGGGCGTCGAGCAGAAACAACCCATAGGCGTGATCTTCATCGTTGGCGAAGACATAATCGGGACAGGCTTTGCCGGATGGGACGTTGACTGCGAACGAGGCTGAATCGAACTGCACGCGCAGGCGAACCGGTTCCGCGTTCCTGTAGCCAAGCAGAACCTGTGTCGCGATAGGCCAAGTCCCGCCTTCGTCCAGAATGTTCTTCTGGCTCAAGGTGACGGTGTCACAAGTGAACGCGACGTCGACTTCAGGCATGCCGCGGCGCTTGATCCAGGCGTCTGCCCAGGCGCTGAGGCTCTGGCCTGAGGCCCGTTCGAACGCTTTCACCAAGTCGCTCCATTCGGCGTTGGCATACCGATGCTCGCTTAAGTAGAGGCGCAGCCCATCGCGAAAATGATCTTCCCCCAAAAGAAACGCAAGCTGCCGCAACAAGCCCGGAGCTTTGGAATAGACGATAGCTCCATAGGCGCTCTTGGCATCCTGCAGGTTGGGGATGTTTTGATAGATGGGCGTTGTGCCCGGGGTGATATCGATGCCATAGGCGGCCGGCTTAATCTGCTGGTAGAAACGCGCCCACACATCTAACTGCGGCGCGATCTCCAGCATGGCGCGATAAGCCATGTACTGCGCGAAGCCTTCTTTCAACCACAAATCGTCGAACCAGCGCATGGTGGTGAAATCGCCGAACCATTGATGCGTCAGTTCGTGCAGCACGGTAATGTTGCGGCCAAACCGATCGGCCTCAGTGGGTGCGCTGCGAAACAACATGCTGTCTTCGTTCAGGAACGTGGCGCCCGCGTGTTCCATGCCGCCATAGGGGAAGCCGGGAATCAGCACCATGTCGTACTTGGGAAACGGGAAAGGTTGGGCGAAGTAGGCGGCTAGAAACTTCATACCCTGGGCAGTCACCCGCTGGATTTGCGGAACTTCGTCCTGCGCGCGGCTCACCTGTGACTTGCGGACGTAAACATCCGGGAGGCCGGGAGTTGAGTGAATCTTCTGAAACGGGCCAGCGGCGAAGGCGAAGAGATAAGTGCTGATGGGTTCGGTCTGCTGGCCCAAGGGGACGTTCGCGATGACGGTCCAATCGGCTGGGTGATTCAGTTCCAGCGTGAAGCGCGCCTTGATGTCGGGCTGGTCGAAACAGGGGAAGGCCATGCTGGCATCCATCGGGACGAACAGCGTGTAGATGTATTCGCTGCCGTCGTCTTTGTCTTCATAGCGGGTGATGGCTTTGCCGGCAGGCCCCACGGGCGCACTGAAGTCCATTTCAATTTTGTTTGCGCCCGCCTTCAACGGTGGTAACACAATGTGTCCGTTTTCAGATACGGGCTGCGTTGGCTGGCCATTGACCAGCATCTTCGAAATGACGCCTTCGCGAAAATCGAGCAGCAGCGGCCCGCTTTGCCGCAGCGTGAAAGTAAGCTCTTCGTGACCCGCGGCGGAATCGGCATGGGGCTGCAGCGTGTAGGCAAGCTTGTAGCTGACGTTCGAAACGTCGCGGGCGCGATCAAGCGCAAGCTGGCGTGGAATGCCCGTCGGAGCGATGGCTAACAGCAATGGGAGCAACAGCGGCGTCATTGCGGCGTAAGCTTGGTTTTCAAATGCGCGACGACATCGGTTAACGCAACGTCGCTGGATGCGCGCGTTTTGCGTTCGATGAACTCCACCAGGCCGCTCGACAGTTTCTTGCCGATGGTTATGCGATAAGGAATGCCAACCAGATCAGCATCTTTGAATTTCACGCCAGGCCGCTCATCGCGGTCGTCGAGAATGGCATCGATACCGGCGGCTTTACAGGAATCATAAAGCTGCAGAGCGGCGGCCTTCTGCGCGGCGTCGCCAAAATTGACGGGCGTGATGACAACCGTAAAAGGAGCAATCGCCGCAGGCAGAAACATGCCGTCTTTATCGTTATAAAGTTCAATGGCGCAGGTAAGAATGCGCTCAATACCGATGCCGTAAGAACCCATAATGGGCGTGAACTCTTTGCCGTCTTCGCCCAAAACGCGCAGGCCCATGGACTCGGAGTATTTATAGCCAAGCTTGAAGATGTGTCCGATCTCGATGGCTTTGGCGATATCGAGCGCAGCACCGCAGGTGGCGCAGGTGTCGCCCGCGGTGGATTGGCGGAGATCGAAATATTCGGGAGTGAAGTCTTTGCCGGGCGTCACGTTGCGCAGATGGTAGTCGTTCTTGTTGGCGCCGGCGATCATGTTCTTACGGCCTTCGAGCGCGAGATCGGCCAGGACGCGCATGTTCTTGACACCAACGGGACCAAGTGAACCGGCGCTGGCGCCCAGCCAGTCTACGATTTCGGCAGGATGGGCAGGCCGCAGATCCTTGACTTTCAGAATGCCGTTGAGCTTGGTTTCGCTGAGTTGATGATCTCCGCGGACCATGATGAGGACGGGCTTGCCATCGGCCGCCATCACCAGGCTCTTCATCTGCGAGGTTTCCGGCAGCTTGGTGAAGGTGGAAAGGTCGGCGATGGTTTTGAGGTTGGGCGTGTGGAACTCTTCAGGCGTGAAATCGCCTTCGGGATCGGCCAGCGCCGCGGGTACAGGCGAGGAGACAGCTTTTTCCAGATTGGCCGCATAGCCGCAGGAGTGGCAGAAAACAACGAAGTCCTCGCCAGCGTTCGACTTCACCATGAATTCGTTGGACTGGCTGCCGCCCATGGCGCCGGAATCGGCCTCAACGACGACGTATTCCAGACCGCAGCGATCGAAAATAGCGCGATATGCTTTGTCGTGTTTCTTGTAAGCGACGTCAAGACCGGCGGCGTCGATATCGAACGTGTAGGCGTCTTTCATGATGAACTGGCGCACGCGCAGCAGGCCCGATTTGGGCCGCGGCTCATCACGGAATTTGGTTTGAATCTGGTACCAGATCTGCGGCAGTTGCTTATAGCTGCGCAGTTCGCCGCGCGCGATGGAGGTCATAACCTCTTCGTGTGTCATGGCCAGGCAGAGATCGCGTTGAAAGCGATCTTTCAGGCGGAACATGTTGTCGCCCATGACTTCCCAGCGGCCTGATTCCTGCCAGACTTCGGCCGGATTCAAGGCGGGCAGCAGCATTTCCTGTCCGCCAATGGCGTTCATTTCTTCGCGCACAATCTGTTGAATTTTCAGCAGCGAGCGCTGGGCCAGCAGCAGATAGCTATAGACGCCGGCGGCGAGCTGGCGTATGTAGCCAGCGCGTAAAAGCAGTTGATGACTGATGACTTCGGCCTCAGTAGGAGGTTCGCGAAGTGTGGGGATGAAAAGGGTGCTCCAGCGCATTCGGTTTGTAAGCCAATTATCGCCGACCGCGCTTTGTTACAGGTCTCCTACAATAAAGGTCATGCAAACCACCGAGCAGCGAACGATGGAATTGAGCCTGGCGGAGGCCGATCCTGAAATTTACGAAGCAATCAAAAGCGAGGTGAAGCGGCAGGGTACGCGCCTTGAACTGATTGCCAGCGAGAACTTCACGTCGGAAGCCGTGCTGGAAGCCACCGGCAGCGTGTTCACCAATAAGTACGCCGAGGGTTATCCCGGCAAACGCTATTACGGCGGATGTGAGTTTGCCGACGTGGTGGAGACGCTGGCGCGCGAGCGCGGCAAGAAGTTGTTCAACGCCGAATACATCAATGTGCAGCCGCATTCCGGATCGCAGGCCAATGTGGCGGCGTATTCAGCCGTATTGCAGCCGGGCGACACCATTCTGGGAATGAACCTGGCGCATGGCGGCCACTTAACGCATGGGCATCCGTTGAACTTTTCGGGCAAGTTGTACAAGGTTGTGGCGTATGGCGTGAAGCGGGATGACGAACTGATCGACTATGAGGAACTGGCGCGGCTGGCCGATGAACATAAGCCGAAGATGATTATCGCCGGGGCCAGCGCTTATTCGCGCGTTATCGATTTTGCGCGTTTTCGTGAGATTGCGGATGCGGTTGGCGCTATTTTCCTGGTGGATATGGCGCATTATTCGGGGCTGATCGCGGGCGGCGTTTATCCGAACCCATGCGAGCATGCCGATATTGTGACTTCGACGACGCATAAGACGCTGCGTGGGCCACGATCGGGCGTGATTCTGGCGAAAGAGAAGTTCGGGAAAGAAATTGACAAGGCGGTGTTCCCAGGAGCGCAGGGTGGGCCGCTGGTACATGTGATTGCGGCCAAAGCAGTGAGCTTTCTGGAGGCGCTGAGCGATGAGTTTAAGAGTTATCAGAAGCAGGTGCTGGCGAATGCGCGCGCCCTGGCGGCGTCGTTGATGGACGAAGGGTACCGGGTGGTGAGCGGCGGTACGGATTCGCACATGATGCTGATTGATGTGTTTGCCAAAGGCGTGAAGGGGAAGGAAGCGGAGAAGGCTTTGGATGAGGCGTTTATTACGGCGAATAAGAATGCGATTCCGTTCGATACGAATCCGCCGTTAAACCCGAGCGGGATCAGGTTAGGGAGTCCGGCGGTGACTACGCGCGGGTTTGGCGAGACGGAGATGAGAGAAGTGGGGCGTTTGATTGCGCAGGTTTTGAATGATGTGAAATCGCCGGAGACGTTGGAGAAGGTGCGCGAGGGCGTGGCGGCGTTGACGAAGAAGCATCCGCTTTATGCTTGGAAGAATTAGTTAACCTCCCGGCATTGGGAAAAACGCGGCAAACATCTCCGATGGGCGTGCTACGGCAAAGCGAGATCTAAACCACATTCCTTTCGTCAAGGCTGCTTTTTCGAGGGTTACGAACGAGTACTAGGCAGCGCTACTAAGCAAAGTACGGTTACTGGCCTTTTGCGGGCACTGAAATCAAGGGCGATTCAGAGTGGCAATCTTAAAATGCCTTATCGTTACGCGGAAACTGCCAGCCAAAGCCTCAATTATCGAACCCAAATACTACCCTGACCCTATGAAACTCGCCAAGGCTTTGGAGAACATCAAGCGTTTCAAAATAGCTCGGACCAAGAAGCTCGCGATAAGTTTGGTGGATGCCCTCTCCTTCATCCGCAAGCGCAGCATGATCAATACCCTTGCGAACGCGGCGATTCCAAAACACTGTCTCGTAGTCGAAGCTGAGTAACTCTGAGAGGAGCAGCCAAGAACATGACTCCAGACCGACAAGATCATCAATGTCGTTGGCGAAACATCCTCCAACCTTGTCACAGTCATCAGGGAGGCCTCGAGGCCTAGCCAGAGGTACACAGCAGGCATAGTTCCGAACACCCGCAAGGAATCCAAACAAGCCGTAGTCCGAATTTCGAAAGGGAGCCGAGAAGGGCCCTTGTTTGCCAATTTGCTTCTCGAAACTGTCAGGCGGAAAGCAATTGAATATCGCCCTCCACCGCTCAGTTTCGGAGCTATAAGTCTCGACCCAACTAAAGATGCTGGTGCCCATTTGGCGCGTTCCTACTTCAAGCTAACAGGACACAAAGCTAGACAACTTGATCTACATTCTCGCGCGATATTTAATGAAGTTTCGCGGGCCGAAGGACCATACCATAACTCCTTTGAATGATGTAGGAATCGCCGGAGACGTTGGAGAAGGTTCGTGAGGGCGAGGCGGCGTTGACGAAGAAGCACCCGCTTTATGCGTGGAAAACTTAGTTAACCTCCCGACATTGGGAAAGGCTCGCGTAGCTACCTTGACGCCGCGAACACCAAATGTACGTGTGATAGGTCCGGGTGAAAAGTGGAGTTCCACAAACGTGGTGTCTTGGGACTCGACAAGAACCAGAGTTGATCTTGTTTGTGGTTCCTCCAACTAATCGAAGCTGCGCATTGCTTGAAAGATATCGTGCAACTCGCCTTGTTTCACGTCGTTTAGGAGCACTCGCGCCCCACCCCTTACGTAGTAAAGCTCAAGCTCGCCATTGTCTGGCTCATTCTCGATTTCTCTGACACCATCAAGTACGCAGAGGACACCAAAGAGGACAGCCTCAGCCACGTCATCCAGTGCCTCGATCAGCATTACCTGATCGGCCTGCGTAAGTTGCAAGAACCACTTGGACAGCCGCTTCAGCCGTTGGCTTGGTGAGCGACCGGGAGGATTTTGGTACGACGCAATTGCTTGAGAACCAGATAGGTCGCTGCATGCCACTTTTAGTGCCCGCACAAATTCTTCGCTGTTCATAAACGCTGATCGTCGCACATGACACGACCAACAAACGATCCCCCGGTGTCGTCGTCCCGCGAAAAGGCTAGTTGTTGCGGCCAATTCCCGCCCGATAAATCACCCCTTCCAGCATCCCGTACGTCTGGCCCAAACGAACCGGCAGAGCTGCCCCTCGGGCCGGAATGGTGCAAGAAACAGCACGAAGAAGCCGGGCTAGCGCATGCAAGCGACAAGGATTCCGCGCTCGGTTTTACGCTTGAACCACTCTATAATTGGGTTGCGATGGCATCTGTACCTTCCGCGCCTCCAATCACGATTGAGCAGTACCTTTCTTTCGAGTCGCCTAACGGTTACCGCGACGAATTGATAAACGGGAGGATCATCGTGTCGCCGGAACCCAAAGCGCTTCACTTTGACGTTTCTGAAAATGTCTTCGAACTATTGAAGGGCGCTTGCAATAAGGAACTGCACAAGGTGGCCCAACGGATGAACTTGTGCTTCCCGGACGTTAACAGTATGCCGAGCCCGGATGTCTTCGTCATAAACCTGGCGGAGTGGCAGCGGGTTCGCACCGAAGAAGTCTATCCAGATGGTTCAAAAGTGCTGCTTGCGGTGGAAGTGATCTCCCCCAGTAACCGGCCAAATCCATTGCGTGAGAAGGTGGCCATCTACGTGGGGCATGGGATTGAGACTTGGGTAGTCGAGCCTAAAAAACAGGAAGTGAAAGTACATCGGCGCGGCGAGCCTCTTATCGAGGCTAGCTTGTCTCTCCAATCTGTTTTGCAATGGAACGGCAAATCCGTGCCTCTATCCGCAATCTTCCAGTTGCCCTAAGTCCGTTGAATCCCTGACCTCCCCATAACTCATATGAGCGTGCCGGATGCTGAAGGCACTCACGATGTACACTCAATGGTGACTTTCGGCGCCAGTTTTGCGCAGCAAGCGGCGATATGGGTTTGCAATTTCGAATTTGGGCGCTCGCAGCAGCGTTAGCCCTGCTGGCAAAGGCAGAGGGACCAATCTATGTCGTTCGCACAAGTGCGATGGAACCCACCTTTCTCGCAGGAGACCGGGTGTTTGCGCCCGGCGGCGAGCCAATCACCCAGATCAAGCGTGGCGACGTGATTGCCTTTCACTTTCCACCTGACCCAGAAGTCGTTCTCATCAAAAGGCTCATTGGAATGCCGGGTGATCGTATCCAGATCAGCAATGGGGCTTTGCGGGTGAACGCGCGAACGATATCCGAGCCTTATGTGCAACACTCCGCTGGCCGAGATGTGTCTCCATTCTTCAGCAATTTTCCAAGTGATGCGGATAAAGAGAGTTCTATTATTCCAAGCGGAAGGGACATGCTGCAACGAGCGGTCAAAGCGGCGAATTGGTGGTACCCGATGGCGCCTATTTCGTCTTAGGTGACAATCGAGATTATTCGTACGATAGCCGCTCCTGGGGAACGGTCAATGCTTCGCAAATCATCGGTTTGGTCCGCCATTCGCTTCCCTATTAGTTGCCTGCTAACCGGCGCCAGCGTGCCTGACTCACAAGCCGCCATTCCGCTCATGCAGATGAGCGCCGAATGAGTGCGCTGGAAGGGCGATGTCATGGTTTCCGGTCTACCGGTTGGAGTTTGCTGCGCAAACATGGACTCCGCTTACTACGCCAAGGCGATCCGCGAACAGAGCAAAAAACTGGGTCATGAAACTCTGGTCAAGCCACCCAAACGCCGCTGCAAAAACCAGGAGGCTCCGACGCCCTTCACTGACGAGCAGAAACAGCGTTTTAAGAAACGCACCATCGTCGAGCAACTAAGCGGGCGCCTAAAAGACGAGTTCGGCGGTCGCATCATTTACTTGAAGGGCGCTGCCAAAATCATGACCCATCGGATGTTTGGCGTGGTGGCGCTGACCGTCGATCAGTTACTCCGTCTCGCACCGTAAACCAACCCACGCCTAGCTATTAGCAGCCACCTTAAAGCCAGAGGTTGAGCCCAAAAGCTGGAAATCAGAGATCCGCTACCCAAAAGTCGAGAAAAATCCCAATAAAAACGCATGTTCCGGAATTTAGATATAGCTTGTCAAGCCCCTTTGGGGCCCGTTTTGCAAAACGGTGAACTAAACCGCTTCGCG
>PLRJ01000102.1 GCA_003163855.1 Bryobacterales bacterium
CAGCCGAAGCAACCTTTATCATTATCAATAGCAAATCACGGAGAAAAATTATCTCTCGCTGTCTCAGTCACTTACACCACTTCCACAGCCCTCTCCCGAACACTCCATATTCCACTAAGGACGGAAAGCCTCGCCTGAAAAGCGCAGCTTTACCTCTTATCTACGGAGTAATCACTTGTCGACCGAGAAACAAATGCAAGCAAATCGCGAGAATTCTCAACACAGCACCGGCCCTGTTACGGACGCCGGCAAAGCCGCCGTCTCCCAGAACCGGACCACGCACGGCTTAAACTACAACCCCGATACCTTCCGCGTCCTGGCCTGCGAAGATCAGGCCCAATACAATGCCCTGCTAAAGGCGCTGATGGACGAGCAAAACCCGCAAGATACCACCGAAACGCTGCTCGTCACATCGATGGCCCAGCACCGCTGGCTGCTCGATCGCGCTAATCGCCTGCAGGAGTCCTGTTTCGATCAGGAAACGGCGAAAATCAACGATCAAAAACTCTTTTCCCTCTATCTGCGCTACGCTACCACGCACGAACGAGCCTTCCACAAATGCCTCAACGACCTGCTAAAGCTAAGAAATCAAAAGGTCAACCAGCAAATTGGCTTTGAATCGGAAAAGCGCAAAGCTGACCGCCACCAAAGCTTCCTAAAAAACGAACAAAGCTATCAACGCTTGCAGACAGTTAAAGCCTACATGGCCGAATACAATGCCGGCAGGCAGATTGAGGCCGACGAGATAGCAAAACTGGTCCAAAAAGCCGCCTAAATCGTCTCCAACCAAGCCGCGCGACCCAGGTCAGCACTCCAACTGCGTCCAACCTGCGCCGCACCGCGTTCTGCCCGGCGCCACCTTTTGTGCACAGGCCGAACCTCTGCTCGAGACCAGGACGCTTGCCCAATACACAGATTGGATGAAGGCCATTACAGGCATAGTCCCTGGCGCCCGCTATACGTCATGCAATTTGAGGGTGAGAAAATCGTCCACATGACGAAGATCTGGCACTCCGGTATCGCGCTAAAGGATGTCGGCTGAGCTTAGCAAACTACGACGTCATCCTGCTAGGACTCGGAGGCATGGGCAGCGCCGCCGCCTATCATCTTTCCTCCCGCGGCAAACGCGTTCTTGGGCTCGAACGTTTTGGTCCCGCTCACAACAACGGCTCCTCCCACGGCCATTCGCGCATCATTCGCCAGGCCTATCACGAACATCCAAATTACGTCCCGCTCGTACAACGCGCCTACCATCTTTGGCATCAACTGCAACACGACTCCGGCGAAACCCTTCTCCACACAACCGGAGGCCTCATGCTCGGTCACCCCACTAGCAGCATCGTCAAAGGCACCCTGCTCAGCGCAACCCGGCATCAACTTCCACATCAACTGCTGAACGCCACCGAATTGCGCCGCCGCTTCCCCGCCTTTCATCCCCGTCCTGACGATGTCGCCGTCTACGAGTCCACCGCCGGTTACCTGCTGCCCGAAGCCGCCATCCATACCCACCTTCAACTCGCTGTCCGTCAAGGCGCCGACCTTCACTTCCACGAGCCAGTCACCGAGTGGTGCGCCCATCCATCAGGCGACGGTGTAACCGTCAAAACCGGCGCCGCAACCTACCATGCTCAGCGCCTCGTCATCGCACCCGGAGCCTGGGCCTCCAGCCTTCTCACCGATCTCGAGATCCCGTTCGATGTCCGCCGTCTCGTCATGTGCTGGTTCCAACCCATCTCCCATCCCGAGCTTTTCCAGCCAGCCCAGTTCCCCATCTACATCTGGGACGTCGATGGCCAAAGCATCTTCTATGGCATTGGCGTCAAAGCCGCCATGCACAGCGCCCCAATACGTTGCACCCCGCTAAATATCAATCGCAAAATCACTGACGCCGACATATCCCAAGTCCGCAGCCATCTCCAAACCTTCATTCCACAGCTCAACGGTCCGCTCGTGCGCGCTGTCACCTGCATGTACACACTCACTCCCGACGAACACTTCGTAGTCGGTCTCCATCCCCATCATCCGCAGGTCGCCGTCGCCGCCGGTTTCTCCGGTCACGGCTTCAAATTCACTCCCGTCGTGGGTGAAATCCTCGCCGACCTCGCCATCGACGGCCGCACCTCCCAACCCATTGGCTTTCTCTCGCACGATCGCTTCGCCAACGCGCCAAGCTAAAACAATGATCTGGTAGCCCATACCCGGTCTGCCACAATGATTCGGCGATCTCACAACATGATTAACAGAACCTTCATACTCTCTGCCGTTTTCCTCTTCCAAGCCTCTCTCCAGGCACAAAACGCCGCCGCCGATCTTCCGACCAGTAATCTGTTGAGCCAACCCGGACCAACCTTCACCATCCCCGACTCCCAACTCGCCGCTTCCGTCTCCTTTATTGCCTACGGCGACATGCGCTTCACCGATCCGAAAAACCTTACCGCCACCAATCCCAGAATCCGCAAGTGGCTGGTGGAAAAAATCGCCTCCGAACATCCGGCTGCGGTCTTCCTAAACGGCGACGTCCCGCTTGCCGGCTACGTGCTGAACGACTACGCCGTCTTCCACGACGAAAGTGCTCCTTGGCGCGCCGCCGGCCTGCGCATATATCCCGCCCTTGGCAACCACGAATTTCACGGCCCCGATCCGCAGCAATGCCTGCAGAACTGGTGGAACGCATTTCCCGACTTCCGTAATCGCCGTTGGTATTCCGTCGCGCTCGGCTCCCGCATCTACGCCATCAACCTGGATAGCGATGCTTCTCTGCTGCCTGATGGTGAGCAGTACAAATGGCTCAACCAGCAACTGCAGAACCTCCCCGCCAAGGTCGATTTCGTGCTCATCAGCCTCCACCACCCGCCCGTCGCCGACATTCAGAAGCACATCGAAGTCGATCACA
This sequence comes from Bryobacterales bacterium, assembly GCA_003163855.1. Classification (GTDB taxonomy): domain Bacteria; phylum Acidobacteriota; class Terriglobia; order Bryobacterales; family Bryobacteraceae; genus Bog-105. The sequence continues at coordinate 2,894 of PLRJ01000102.1, forward strand.
ATCCGCGCCCCAACGAAATCGCTATCCGCGATCTGTTTTCAGAAACGGCCAGGCACATCCACGCACGAATCATTGTTAGTGCCGGCCACATCCACAACTACGAACGGCACAACTTGAACGATGTCGTCTACCTTGTTTCAGGCGGGGGCGGGGCCAAGCCCTACTACGTCGAGCGCACCCCCGACGATCTCTATCAAAGCGACTTGTTCCCCAACTTTAACTATGTCAAGTTCAGCCTGCGCGACGACCGCCTGGAGGCCGTCATGTACCGGGTTGCCGATCCCGAAGCCGCCACGCTCGAAGTCACCGCCAAAGACAAATTCGAGATACTGGTAAAACGCTGATCCCATTTCAGTGCTACCATTTTCTTGTCACTCAAAAAGCCATGCAACGCCTGTATTCCCTGGCGATTTCAGTACTAACGTTAGCGGCGCTGCCCGCTTTCCTTGCCCTGGGCGACACCACCAAGCCAGTCACACCCGCTAAAAAGAAGCCTGCCAGTGTAGCTGCGGCCAAACGAGCCAAAGCCGCTGCTCCCACCACCGCCGCGTCTCGTTCCCGCGCCAAAACTTCCACCGCCGCGCACAGCAGTGGCGCCCGGGCCACCACCCGCCGCGTCGTTGTCACTCGTAAGAAAGTAAACGGCAAATGGGTCCGCAGCACCAGGATCGTCAAGGTCCCCGCCGCGCCCAGCTACCAGCTTCATCCCGATACCGATCGTTACCAGCAGATCCAGCAGGCACTCGCTGCCAAAGGCTTCTTTAAAGGCGAGCCAAACGGCCAATGGGGTGACGACTCCGTCGATGCTCTGAAGCGCTTCCAAGCCAGCACCAACCTCCCCGACGATGGGAAAATCAGTTCCCTCTCGCTGATTAATCTCGGTCTCGGCCCCAAGCATGAAGGCAGCGTAGCTCCTCCGCTCACACCTAATCCCGGACCACAATAATTGGAAGAACTCGAAGTTTTTGCCGCCATCGGCGAAGATGGCTTTACCCGCCTCATCTCCGCCTTCTATAACCAGATCCCCGCCGACGATATTCTCGGACCCATGTACGAAGGCCGCGACATGGCTGCCGCCGAGGCGCGCCTGCGCGACTTCCTCATCTATCGTTTTGGTGGACCCCAGCGTTACATCGAAGCCCGCGGCCATCCCCGTCTGCGCATGCGCCACGCGCCTTTCGTCATCGACACCGCCGCCCGCAATCGCTGGATGCAACTTATGGGCAACGCCTTCGAAACCGCTCAATTACCGCGCGACGCAGCCGCCGTGCTACAAGGCTTCTTCGAGAACACCGCAACCGCTATGATCAACAGAGCCTGATTTGCCGGTCGCAACTTTACCCAAACCCCGCACGCGCAAGAAGAAAAGCGCGCCGAAACGCCGCATCTCCCCGCGCCTGCTTTACTGGCTGCTCACCGCCTTAATCGCGTTTTATACCGTCATCGCGGCCATGCTGCTGCTTCTGCGCTTTGTCGATCCACCGTTTACGGCCGTTCAACTCGAACGTCACCTCGATGCCTCTTTCCACCATCGCGCTTATCAGAAGCACTATCACTTCGTCCCGCTGTCTGCCATCTCGCCCAACATGCGCCGCGCCGCCATTGCCGCCGAAGACACCCGTTTCTTTCAGCACCACGGCTTCGATTGGAAGCAGATGGGCCAAGCCGTCGAACAGGACTTGGAAGAAGGCCGCAAGCGTGGAGCCTCCACCATCACCCAGCAGCTCGATCGCAATTTGTTTCTCAGCACCAACCCGAACCTCATTCGAAAGGCCTTTGAACTCTCCATCGTTCCCCTCACCGAACTGATTCTGTCGAAGAACCGCATCCTCGAACTCTATCTGAACGTCATCGAGTGGGGGCCCGGCATCTACGGCTGCGATGCCGCCGCACGCCGCTACTACGGAATTCCAGCCGCAAGCCTTTCGCGCGACCAGGCCATCAACCTGGCCGAGGTTCTGCCCGCGCCTTTGCATTGGAAGCCGGGACAGAAGCCCGCGTACGGCGCGCGCATCGACACGCGCATGCGTCAACTCGGCTGGTAGCTGATGGCCAGCAGCCGGTCGTCGCCGCCGGCATCCTTAATGCGAATCTCTATTCTGTCGCGCGGAAACAACTCCGGGAAACGCTCGCCCCACTCCACAATCAGCAGCGCCGGCCGGTCGAACAACTCTTCCAGTCCCATGCGCCGCACCTGTTCTGCCGTATCCAACCTATAAAGGTCCGCATGGTAAACGCTCACCGGCTCGCCATATTCATGAATCAGCGTGAAAGTCGGACTCGAAACATCATCCGCGCCCGCCGCCCCGCGCCCTTCCACAATGCCTTTCGTCAGCGTGGTTTTTCCCGCGCCTAAGTCGCCAATCAACAGCACTACGCCTTGCTTCGGCAGTGTACCTGCCAATTCTCTGCCCGCAGCACGCGTCTCTTCGTCTGAGTGCGTCTCAATCAACCGGACGGAGTTCATTCATTGCCTCAGGCAAATAGTCCAGCAGATCCGTCGCCAGCATCGACTCTTCACCCTGCCGCTTAGCGCCCAGTTCGCCGCAGCGGCCATGCAGCCAAACCGCCGCCACCACCGCCCGCTTCCAGTCTTTAGGATGTTGCGCGATCAGGCCCGCCGTCATTCCTGTCAGAATATCGCCCGTCCCGCCCGTCGCCATCGAAGGCGAACCCGTCGGATTCACCCATGTCTCTCCGTCCGGAAAAGCAATCACCGTGCGGTCGCCTTTCAAAACCAGGCACGCCCCTGTTTTCTTGGCGAAACCCTGCGCCATCCCCAACCGGTCCGCCTGCACTTCTTTTACCGACTTGCCCGTCAAGCGCCCCATTTCGCCCGGATGCGGCGTAAGCACGCGAATCTTATCCGTGTGCGGCACTTCGCCCGCCAGCGCGTTCAACGCGTCCGCATCAACTACCGCCGGCGTATCGGATTCCACATAAAGCTGCTTCACAAAACTCACTGCTTCGGTTGCCGAACCCAACCCCGGACCAATCGCCAGCACCGTCATCTTCTTGCTCAGCGCTTCCGCTTCTTCCATCGGAATCGTCATCAACTCCGGCCGCACCGCCGCAACCGCCGTCAGCACGCTGGAAGGCACCGCAACCGTCACCAATCCCGCGCCGCTGCGATACGCCCCTAATCCAGCCATCGCCGGCGCGCCGCTCTTGCCGAATGAACCGCCAATCACCAGCACATGCCCGTACATGCCTTTGTTCGAATCGCACGGGCGCTTTGCAAATAAATGCCGCAGATCATCCGGCGTAGTCAAATGCAAGGCATTCGAATCAAACAGGCGCGCACTCGAGCCAATCGGATACACCGCCAGTTTTCCGCACATCTGATGCGTCGGCGGCAGGCAGTGAATTCGTTTCGCAGCCGTGAAGGTCACCGTGTAATCCGTCTTCACGTAGTCACCCGTTCCCAGGCCCGACGGAATATCCACCGCCACTTTGCTCGCCAGCGGACAGCGCTCGTTTATCCACTGAATCGCCGCTAGTGACGCTCCCTGCGCCGGCCCTTTCAGCCCGGTCCCCAGAATCGCGTCCACCACTATCGTCGCCACGCTGATTTCATTTCCTACAAACCGCTGAATCGCACACCCGCACAACTCCAGCATCTTCCTGTTCGCCAGCGCGTCGCCCTTAAGCTCCGCCTGGTCAAACAGCTCAAACACGGTTAACGATTTGCAAAGCTGCCGTGTGAAAAGCTGCCGCGCCACCACGAATCCATCGCCGCCATTGTTCCCCTTGCCGCAAACCACCACGACCCGCTGTTGCGCCAGCGGCGCGAACGTTTCACACAGAAAGTCCACCACCCGACTCCCCGCGTTCTCCATCAGAATCAAACCGGGCATGCCGCTGCCGATGGTGAGGCGGTCTACCTCGCCCATCTCTTCAACCGTAAGTATCTTCACGACGGTTAGACTCCGCGCGCCAAAAGAAGCGTCATGTCATCAAACAGTTCCGGATTTCCCGTCCACGACCGCACCGATTCCATCACCACCTGCAGAATCTCACAATCCGGCTGGTTGGCATGCTTCTTTACCAGATCCTTCAATCGCCCTTCACCAAACATCTCCTCGTAAGCGTTCTCAGGCTCCGTGATGCCATCTGTATAACAAACCAGCAGATCGCCCGGCTGCATCTTCAGCAGGCTGCAGTTGTAACTGGCGAACGAAAACGCTCCTACGACAGTGCCGTTAGAATCAAGCTCGGTAAATTCGCCATTCCGCAGCAACAGCGGCGATAAGTGTCCGGCATTCGTGTAAGTCAGCGTGTAAGTTGCCGGATCGAACACCGCAAAAAAGAACGTGGCGTACTTTTCTGGCGCCGTATGCGCGAAAATCTGTTTGTTCAACAACGAAACAACGGACGCCGGATTCAATTCCACATCCGCATGGGCCGCCTGATGATGCGAAATTTGTGCGCGTAAAGCTGCCTGCAGCGTCGCCATCAGCAGCGCCGCCGAAATTCCTTTGCCCGCCACATCGCCCAGCGCGAATGCCAGCTTATCTTGTCCAATGTCGGTGTAATCGTAATAGTCGCCCGATACCATCCGCGCCGGATCGTTTGCCACCGTCAGCTTAAGGCCATGCACCGGCGCCGCTTCTTTCGGATACAGCTGCCCCTGCACTTCGCGCGCAATTTCCAGCTCGGTTTGCATGCGTTCTTTCTCTTTTTCCACCGCCAGCAGACGCTCCAGGTTGCTGGTCATCTGGTTGAACGATTCGCCTAGTTCGCCCAACTGGTCTTTCGACCGTACCTGAATGCGATGGCGGAAATCGCCCCGTATCACCCGCCGCGTTCCTTCATGCAACTGATTCACCGCGTTCGTAAGCCGGCTGGACAGCCTGACGCCGATGACGATCGCCACACTCTCGACAATCACGAACAAAGCTGCCACACCCAGGAAGATTTGAAACAAAAAGCCGCGGAATGACTCTGCTTTTCCAAACACCGAACTGAACACCGCCGACGGCCGCGAACTGATGTACAGCACGCCGTCAAAATGTTCATTCGGTTTCTCCACATGCGAATGCGAGATTGAAGCCGCCCACAGCAGCGGCAAGTCGAAGCGGTTCATCGCCGGTGGCAGGTGGATCGGGTTCGACTTAGGTGTTGCCGATGCGCCGTCCGCTGCCTCGTCCAACTGCAGCGCACCCACCGAGGCAGGCCTTACCTTCTTACCGCCCGTGTCTTCCGGCTGCTCAAGCAGACCGATGGCGCCCAGATTCGGAACCAGCTCCGTCACCATCTTGTCGCTGAGAGGAGCAAGGGCGGTAATTTCCTCGTCTTTCGCAATCACATGCGACCAGCCGTAGAAGTGGTGACGCCACACCAGCAGCCCGCTGGCATTTTTCCAACTGCCGGGCACTTCAATGTCTGGAGATTCGGCGGGAAATCGCTGTTCACCGGTCGAACTCTTCAAGTAAATGCTGAAGCCGGGAAACTCGCGGCTCAGTCCTTTCTGAAATTCAGGCGCGGCGGAATTTCTGCGTTCCGCGGGCAGGCTCTGCAGCACCCGCACCGCTCCGTCTACCGACTCAATGCGCCGCTCCAGCGCAGAGTTCGCCAGATAGATCGCCAATTCCGCCGTGAAAGCCCACGCCCCCACACCAATCAGCACGAACAAGAGAAAGATGGGCAGCAATCCCAACAGCACGTACACAAAAAGCAGCCGGTTGCGAACGCTCCACAACGAATGCACCTGGATGTAGCGCAGCACGCGGAACAGAACAATAGCTGTCAACGGAATCAGCACCAGCGCCAGAAGAACCGTGCCAATATAGTTGCCCGTAAAATAAACGGCCAGGAAGCCGAGCAAAGCAACGGCGAACAGAATGCCGGAAACGCCTATTTTCCTGGCGGTCGGGTGCATTCGCAGCATTCTTTGAGAGTAACTTGTACTGCCGAATGCCGCCGCGCAGCCTGCATCGTTTTCCTGAAAGTCAACTCACCGATCTCGTTCCGCAAAATTCCCAAAACTACCCTTAAACGCAACCCAAATCACCAGTTCCGATCGGCGCGATTTTTTATCTCGCTTCGATTCATCCATTTACGCTCGATTTTCAACGTCCGCCGAACGCCGCCATCGGAAACTTAAGTTGAAAGTGGACAGAGCAATCTAGTGAAAGAGCAAAATTTTCAGCCGTCCGCGAGCTGTTTAGGTTCAGTGTTTAGCGGATTCAGTTTCGTCGGCGAATACCCGGTTGGTGTGAATTTGTGGAAAGCCGAGCAAAGCAACGGCGAACAGAATCCCGGAGACGCCTATTTCCCTCGGTCGGCCCCGTTCGCCGCATTCGTTGAGAGTAACTTGTCCTCCCTCGCCACCAAATTGGTAGCCTTGGGAAGAAAGCGATTTATATGAGCTATGTCTGGATGGCGGTAATCACGTGCGTGATTCTGCAAATGTCCGTCTTCGCAACAACCATGTATTTGCACCGCTCCATTACTCACAAGGGAGTGGAGTACAACCCGATTGTCGCTTTCCTAATGCACCTTCAACTAATGGTATTCTGCGGCATTGCCCCGCGCGAATGGGCCGCCGTGCATCGCAAACATCACCATCATTCCGACGAAGAAGGCGATCCGCACAGCCCGCGCATATTCGGCGTATGGAAGGTTCTGTTCTGCAACTACTTTCTCTATCAGAAAGAGGCTGCCAACGCCGAAACAATCGCCAAGTACACACCCGATTACAAGCCCGACATCATCGATAAACTGCCGCGCCGCGTCCAAGGCTACGGCGTGCTGCTGGGACTCACCATTTTCGTGCTGATGTTTGGCTGGGCCTGGGGCTTGGCAGCTTGGGCCTTTCACATTGGCGCCTACATTCTGCTGAACTCATCCATCAACTCGCTTTGCCACACCATCGGCTATCGCAACTTCGACAACCTAGCCACCAATATCCAGTTGATCGCGCTCCTGACTGGCGGCGAAGGCCTGCATAACAATCATCATGAGTTCCCAACCTCGGCCCGGTTCGCCATGAAGCGCAGAGAAATCGATATCGCCTGGCCCGCCATCCGCCTGCTTGAGATCTGCCGCTTAGCGCGCATTCACCGCCTGCCCATTTCTAAAGCCGAAGCCGCCTAATACCGGCGTTTACGGCTCTGGATGGAACGGATAGTCGTCGCTGCCCGCACTGGCAGGTTCAGGCGTCTCAATATCCAGATTCACCACAATCGGATCCTGCCCGCTCCGCACTACCACTGCTTCGCAGGCTTCCACCGTACCGGCGTTAATCTCCTGGTGCGGTACGAACGGCGGCACATAGATGAAGTCGCCGGTTTTGGCCTCGGCGCTGAACTCCAAATTGTTCCCCCAGCGCATGCGCGCATGGCCGCGCACAATATAGAGCACCGTTTCCAGTTCGCCATGATGATGGGGCCCCGTCTTGGCGCCCGGATTCACCACCACCGTTCCTGCCCATAATTTCGAGGCCCCGGTTGTCGCATGTGTAATCGCCGCTGCTCGCGTCATTCCTGGCGTCTGTGGTGTATTTGGGTCCAGCGTTCCAGCTTGAATGATCTTGACGCCATTGTTCTTCCAGTCCATCTGCTTAGGTTACTCGTCTTTGCGGACCGGATAGGCGCTTTTCATCAGGCCGCGCCAGATGATTCTGTTGAAAGCATCCGCATCGATCCGATCTTCCACGCTAAAGTCAAAGCCTTTCGTCTGTTCCGCCCAATAAGCCGAATCATGCGTCAGAGGCACAGTCCCCGCTGCTTCAGCCGCTGAGCGTGCGGCGGCTGAAAGAGGCAAATCGGTCTTCAACAAAACAGCGGACGGCTTCGCCTCGAACGACCATTCTTTCTGTCGAAGGTCGAATAAGTCAGTCATAGGAGCCGCAGTAGCTGTATTCAGATTCAAATGATCCAGACCCAAGATGTCTTCCATCGTCCGCAGAATACTTACCGTCGTGAAGTAAGTGGAGACCACCGCCTCATGCTTGACATACGGACCGACTACATAACTAGTCGACCGGTGCGCATCCACATGGTCCGGACCATCCTGGGAATCGTCTTCCACGATAAAGATCAATGTGGAATCCTTGTACGGACTATGCGCCACGCGATCGATCAGCCGGCCGGTGGCATAATCGTTGTCNNTAGAGGTCGAACTCACGCTCCCATTCCGCCTCGCGATAGAAGTCGGGATAACCAGGATCAAAGCCCGGGAAATAGGGATCGCCGAATTGATAAAGCTCGGGATTAGCTGGCCGCGACATGATTACATGCTTTTCAAACGCGTGCGGTTCACGCGGTGCCCCCAGCTTCATATCGCTCATGCAGCCATACTCGCGAAACGTCAGATGCTTGCGCAGTACAGCGTCCCAGATGTAACCTTTTTCGCGCGGTGTATTTTGCGGGCCATCGGGAGCTGCGACATTGCTCGCGCCGGGAAGAAGGTCAGGGTCACTCGGAGATTTTGGATTCGCAGCCTGCCGCTCTTTCACCGTCGCGAGGCCGACGTTGATATCCCGGTTTGGACCCTCATACTCATAATCGGTTCCGCGGCCCGCGTAATTCAGCACAACCGCCTTCTGGCCGAAATCCGATTCGCGCCCGGACGTGCTCCACGGCCATCCGTCGCCACTTACTTCGCCGGAGTTATAAAAGTTATCCAAATCAACAAAGTCACGCGCAATGGCATGGAAGTTAGGCGTAATAGCCTGCCCGAACTCAGCCAGCGCAGCATCGCCGTTGCCTTTGCCTAAGTCGCCAAGCACCTGATCGTAAGTCCGGTTCTCTTTAATGATGTAAATAACATGCTTAATGCGCTGGTGTAACTCGCCCATCATGCGCACGTCTTCCGGATTAGGCTTGCCGATCAGGTTATTGTTGGCCGCCACAACACGGGTAAGCTTCTGCATGATTGCTTTGTCCGGCAGGGGCATGGCCAGCAATCCCGCTTTTTCCAGTTGCAGAATGTACTCGTTCTGCGCCTGACCCAGCAACGCGGGTCCCGGCAGCGCAACGCCCGTCTTCTTCTTACGCAGTCCTCTGTCGGGATTCGGCCCGGCAGCGGTCTTGCTGTTCACCACATACAAAAACCGATTATCGGCGCTAACCGCAACAGCATTCGGATACCAGCCGGTGGGAAGCAGCGCCGTAACCGAAGACGGATGGCCCAGTTGCACAACCGCGACCGCGTTCGATCCACCGTTAGTCACATAAAGCGTCTTCTCGTCCGGCGACAACGCCAGCGAATTCGGCCCGCTGCCTGTGTATTGCCGGGGATTCTTCACCAGCCAAGGGGGCGCCGTGGTGATAATGTTTTCGAGCACGCGATTCGCCGCCGTGTCGATAACCGAAACCGTGTCGCTATTGTCCTGAGATACGTAAAGCCGGGTCCCGGCTCGGTTCAGGATCATTTTGTTCGGATTGCCGGCCACTTTGATGCGCTTCGTCACTAGCGGCTTGGCCGCGATATCCACTTCATCGATCTCACGGTCGCGCAGACTCGAAACGTAAATAGCCGAGTTACTTTTCGCCAACACCCAGAACGGATACTCGCCGCCTGCCACTCCTGCATCACGTGGATTTTCTTTGCCCGGCCGCAGATCCAGTTCGCCTCGAACCCGTCTTGCGGCTACGTCGACCAGCGTGATGGAATCGTTATACAAATTCGCCACTGCCACGGTCTTTCCATCGGGAGTTACGGCCAATCCCGCGGCTGTTATGGTGCCATTCTGGGGCGCGAACCCAAGCGCGAACTCATGCTTCAGCGCAATCGGCGAACCGTCTTCGTCCCATTTGCCGTTGCTCAGCGAAAACGTATGCAGGTTATCGTCTTTGCCGCCGGAAACATAGAAGCTCGAACCGTCGGGCGAAAAAGCGATGCCCGCGAACGTATCCGGAACCTTCAGTACCTGCGTCTTGCGCGGCTGCTGCTCGGAAATGTCGTAAACAAAGACGTATTCCTCGGACGCGTCTTTTATGGGCTTCCCGTCGGGACCATTATTGCGGTTATAGCCACTGGTCAGTACGAGCAGCGTCTTGCAATCCGGGCTTGTAGCCTCGCTCAGCGCCTGGCCCGCTACGAAAGCTGGAAAGTCGAGTAGACCGGGATTGAGCGACTGCATCTGCGACCCCGGAGTCGCCAAAGGAGTAATTCGTTTTCCGGTGGGAAGCAGTTGACCGCCATCGTCGTCGCTAGGAAAAGCCAACGCCACAGACGCCAACAGAAGCAGAAGAACACACGCGCGCATACCGAAGTGTACAAGCGTGGGATTACGATTCTATGTTTAGAACAGGCGGCTGAGGCTACGCTTTTTGGACTTTACCGTCGCGGATGCAGGACGTGCAAACCTTTACTCGCTTACCGGCACCCTTCACCACAGCGTGAACAGTTTGAAGATTCAGATTCCAGCGACGCTTGGTCACATTGTGGGCATGGCTGATGCGATGCCCGAACTGCGGTCCACGACCGCAAACTTCACATACTTTAGACATTAGACAAACTCCCGCCCGCACTGCATGGGCGCAAACTACTACTCTAGCAGGCACGGGCCAAAAGATCAATGCGGGCATCTCCTTCACTCCCAGACAGTGGTTAACTATTTAAGAAGGTAATGGAGCATATCTGCGCAAACTAGCACTCACCATCATCGGCGCATCTCTCGCCGTCATCGCCACCGGACAGCAATCCCCGACTGCCGCTGATCCGCTCGGCTTTTCGCCGCAAAGCGCAGCCACTGAGCAAACCTGGGAGACCCGTTTCCGCGCAATCCCCGATGCCAAAATCGTCCACAGCAACATGATGCGCCTTGCCGCCCATCCCCATAACGTCGGCTCCGCCTACCAGCGTGACAATGCNNCGTCCTCTATCCAACTCCGAAAGAGCGCGTGCTGGAACTCGTCTCGCCCACGAAGTTCGTGGCCAAAATGGACGAGCCGCCGCTTCCCGAAGACCCTTATACAAGGGAGAAAAGCACGCAGATTCCAGGCTATAACGTCTACACCGCAGACGGCGATGTAACCGCGCCGCTCGTCTATGTGAACCAGGGGATGCCCGCCGATTACGAAGTCCTGGAACGCAACGGCATTTCCGTCAGCGGCGCCATTGTCATCTCACGTTATGGCGGCGGCTGGCGTGGTCTGAAACCCAAACTCGCCGCCGAACATGGCGCAGTGGGCTGCATCATCTACTCCGATCCCGCCGACGACGGCTACGGTCAAGATGAAATTCTTCCGAAAGGCCCCATGCGTCCGCCAGAAGGCATCCAGCGCGGCAGCGTCTCCGACACGACGCTCTATGCGGGCGATCCTCTCACGCCGGGCATCGGTTCCGTTCCCGGCGCTAAGCGTCTTAAGATCTCAGAAGCCGGAACCATCATGAAGATCCCGGTGCTGCCCATCGGTTATGGTGACGCCAAACCCTTTCTTGCTGCTCTGGCCGGTCCCGCTGTCCCCGCTGAATGGCGCGGCGGGCTGCCCATCACCTATCACTTCGGACCCGGACCCGCCAAGGTCCATCTGAAGATTGTCTCCGATTGGGGCCAGAAGCCTGTCCTTGACGTCATCGCAACCATGAAAGGTTCTGAAGAACCCGACGAGTGGATTGTCCGCGGCAACCATTATGACGGCTGGGTCAACGGCGCCGACGATCCCATCTCCGGTCAGTCCGCTCTGCTGGAAGAAGCCCGCGCTCTCGGAGAACTTTACAAACAAGGCTGGCGTCCGAAACGCACTCTCATTTACACCGCCTGGGACGGCGAAGAACCCGGCCTTATCGGTTCCACGGAATGGGCCGAAACTCACCGCGACGACCTTTTGAAACACGCTGCCATCTACATCAACTCCGACGAGAATGGCCGCGGCTTCTTCGGCGCCGGTGGTTCGCACGAACTGGAACAACTGGTCAACGACGTTGCCAAGGAAATCACAGATCCAGAAACGAAAGTCTCCGTCTGGAAGCGTCAACAGGCTGCCATGCTGGTGCGCGGCGGAAGACGCGGCGGTGGCGCTCTGCACGAGGAAGCGGCTACGCAGGAAAATCTGCCCATCGAAGCCATCGGCAGCGGCTCCGACTTTGCCGCGTTTCTCGATCACTTCGGCATCTCCTCCGTCAATCTCGGCTATGGCGGCGAAGACCGCGGCGGCACTTATCACTCCGCTTACGACACGCCCTGGTTTACCGATCACTTCGGCGATAAGGAGGAAGTCTACGGCCCGATTATGGCCCAGACCGCCGGCATTTTCGTGATGCGTTTCGCTGACGCGGACGTCCTCCCTTATGACTTCACCGCCATGGCCCGCACCCTCAAGCAATACGATCGTGAACTGAAAGACCTGGTGAAAACCCTTCAGAAGACCGCCGAGACGCGCAATCGCAATCTCCAGATGGGCCTCTACGCACTCACTGACGACCCGCACAAAAAGCTGCAGCCTCCGCCTTCCCTTGTGCCTCCACCCGACATGGATTTTTCCGGCCTCGATCAGGCCATCGCCGCACTAGACAAAGCGTCTCTCGATTTCAATCACGCTCGCGCCGCCATGGAGATGCTGTCTCCTGAAAAGCGCAAGTCATTGAACGAACAGCTCACCACCGTCGACCGCAAACTTCTGGGCGACGGCCTCCCGCGCCGCCCATGGGTCAAAAACCTGATTTACGCTCCCGGCGTCTACGCGGGCTATGGAGTGAAAACCATCCCCGGCGTTCGCGAAGCTCTGGAAGAAGGCCGCTTCCCCGAAGCCAGTGAGCAACTCGTGATTGTCAACAAAGCAATCAACAACGAAGCCGCCTACCTTGCACAGATCGTGAGTGAGTTCAGCGCCAAGTGAAGAAGTTACTGCTCTTGTTGCTGCTGGCTGGGCCTGTCTGGTCCCAGCAGCGTCTGGATATTGACCGTCTGTATACCCTTCCCTGGATCATCGGCACCGCTCCAAAGGACTTCGTCTGGTCAGCCGACAGCCAGCGTCTGGCCTTCCTCTGGAACGACGAAGGAACCAACTTCATGGATGTCTGGATGACCGACCGTTACAGCGGCAAACCAGTGCGGCTCACTCACGTGCCCAGGTCTGAGAACGAGTTAGACACGGGTGTCGCGCATTTAGCGTGGACTCCAGATCAGAAAGCAGTGCTCTTTATTTTTCAAGACCGCCTCTATTCGGTAGAGCCCGGTGGAAGTCCGAAAATATTTGTTGATTGGTACCCCGTCAAGGCCGTGAAGACAGCACCAAAGGGCAATATGGTTGCATTCCTGAATGGTTCGCGTCTCTCTGTGGTAGAGGCCGGCTCAGCTTCCCATCCGAAATATCTGACAAACAGCAGAGGGTTCATTGAAGATTTCTACTGGTCTAGTGATGGGAAAACACTCGCCTTCATTGAGTCAGATAGCAGCAATGTACCCGAGCAGGCAACCATCGATTTCCTCGCGGAGAGAACAACGGAGCGAATGTTCAAGCGCCCCTTCCCGGGCGAAACCTCCGAAAAGCGCCGCCTGTTCTTCATCTCTGCACAAGGCGACCCAAATATTCGTGAGGCCGACCTTGGCGGCGATCCCATGGACCTCATCTTCGGAGTCTCCCGGTCGCCGGACAGCAAGACCGTCTTAGTTGACCGCAGCGACCTCTACATCAAAGACCGCCGCCTCCTTCTGATTGATCCATCAACCGGCCACAGTTCCGTCCTCCTCCGCGAGAAAGATCCAAACAACGTCACCGCCGAATGGTGGTCCACCTGGGCGCCAGACGGCAAAGGCGTCTACTTCACCTCCGACCGCGACAACTTCTATCACATCTATTACGAACCTCTCACCGGAGGCGAACCCAAAGACGTGACCAAGGGCGATTTCGCCGTCTTCTCGACTCAGCTAACGCCTCACTCCCTGTTCTTCGCTTCCAATCAGGGCCACTCCGAAGAGCGCCAGCTCTACAAACTCAATCTCGACAACAATCAGTCCACTCGCATCACCCAGCTGCCCGGCACGCACACCCCAACTGTGTCGCCCGATGGAACCATTGCCGCCGACTACTTCTCGAATGACCTGACTCCGCCAGACCTCTATCTCCAGAAACTCGACAACGCTCAGCCAGAGCAGCAGGTAACCCACTCCCCGCTGCCCGAGTTCAGTAACTATCACTGGGTCTCCGCAACTTACGTCACCTTCCCCAGCACCGCCGACGGCGTCACTCTTCACGCGCGCCTCACTCTGCCACCCAACTTCGATAAAACAAAAAAGTACCCGGCCATACTGGGCTCTGTTTATAGCAACACGGTCCACAACCAGTGGGGAGGCCGCGTCGCTCATCCCACCTGGGGCCTCGATCAATACCTTGCGCAGCAAGGCTACATCCTGCTCAACGTCGACATTCGCGGAAGCACCGGCTATGGCAAAGCCTTCCGCCAGCGTCTGGCCCTCAGTTACGGCAGCATCGACGTCGAAGACCTCTATAGCGGGGTAAAATTTCTCGAAAGTCAGGGCTACGTCGACATGCAGCGGGTCGGCATCTGGGGCAGCAGCTATGGCGGCCTGCTCACCACCATGTCGCTGTTCACAAAACCTGGCGTCTACAAAGCCGGAGTGGCGGGAGCACCGGCGACCAGCCTCTTCCACGCGCTTACCGGCGAAATGCGCACCATGATGGCGCCACAAGATCACAAGGCTGAATACGAAAAAGCTTCCGCATTCCTCAAATCAGATGGATTGCAGGACCACCTCATGATCATCCACGGCATGCGCGACGAAATTGTTCTATTCAAAGACTCCGTGGTGCTGGAACAGCGCCTCATCATGAAGGGCAAAGACGTGCAACTCGTCGTTCTGCCTGCGGCGCCCCATAGCTGGGATACCGGACCCATGGTGCAAACCCGCTACGCCTATCACCAACTTATCGACTTCTTCAAACGTTACTTAGGGGAGGGCCCATCCTAACCTTTGAAGCCGCCTCTGCCAACCATCGCAATTAGTATTGGGCTCTTCCTGACCACCCTGCTGGTCTACGCGCCGGTTTATGGTTTCGGCTTCGTCAATCTCGACGATCCGGACTACGTCACCAACAATCCGCACGTGCGCCAGGGACTGACCAAGGAAGGCATAGCTTGGGCCGCTACCACCATAGCGCAAGGAACCAAAAGAAGGCACTAAGCACGTGCAGCAAAACATTCGTAAAATGATGTCCGCCCGCGTCCGCCGACAGTATTGGCTTACTCTGCTGGCCTTCTGCCTGGGACTTATGTCGAAGCCAATGGTGGTTACGCTTCCGTTTGTGCTTTTCCTGCTCGATAAGTGGCCGCTGCGCCAGTCGCTCCGCTCAGCCATGCGGTGGAAGATCCCGATGCTGGCACTGGCTGTGGCAGGCGCCGCTGCGGCCTACCTCGTCCAAAGCGGCAGCGGCGCGGTGCGCGAGGTCGCACAATTCCCGCTTGGCTTACGGCTGGAGAACACCGTCGTATCGTACGCAACCTACATTCTTAAGATGTTTTGGCCAGTGAGGCTGGCGGTGTTCTATCCTTATCCAAACCATTTGCCAGCATGGCAAGTTGCGCTGTCAACACTGCTGCTCCTGAGCGTCTCCATCGTTGTGCTGCGGCAATGGCGTTCGCGCACTTACCTTGCAGTGGGATGGTTGTGGTATCTAGGGACGCTTGTGCCGGTCATCGGTCTTATTCAAGTGGGTGCGCAAGCCCATGCCGACCGCTACACCTATCTCCCGATGGTGGGCCTGAGCATCATGGTGGCATGGGGTCTCCGCGAAATTCTGAAGCGCAAGCTTGTCATTTTTGTCGCCATCGCCGTGGGCTTGGCATGTGCCGTGCTGTGCGAGGCACAGATCCAATATTGGCGGAACAGCGAAACGCTCTTTACTCATGCGCTCCATGTCACCAGCGGCAACTACCTTGCCCACCATAATCTCGGCGTAGCCTTGGCGGAAGAGGGCCGTTTCCCCGAGGCAATCAAGCAATATCAAGCTGCGCTGCAAATCGAACCCAATGCCGCCAACGTGCAAACCGACTACGGCAATGCCTTGGCAAATTCGGGGCACATACCGGTGGCCATTACGCATTATCAGGCCGCGCTGCAAGCTCTTCCCGATTCGCCCGTCATCCACAACGATCTGGCCAACGCTTTTGCTGCCACTCCCGACAGGACGCCGGAGGCAATCGCCGAATATCAAATTGCGCTGCGCCTGAAGCCGGATTATGAAGAGGCGCGAAATAATCTGGCGGAGGTGGAGTCTCATGCTGCCGAAATGCAATACAACAGGGGTGTCGACCTGGCCGCGAACAGCGAGCCGGCGGCGGCAATTCCATACTTCGAGGAAGCCTTGCGGTTAAAGCCTGATTATGTGGACGCGCATAATAATCTCGGCGTGGTGCTTGCTAGTAACGGACGGGTGCCGGAGGCAATCTCGCATTTTGAAACCGCCTTGAGAATTGATCCCAATTCCTTTGACGCCCATGTTAATCTCGCAATCGCCTTGTCACGGCTGCCAGGCCGAATGCCGGACGCCATCCAGCATTTCAAAGCGGCATTGCGTATTAAGCCCGATCCCGAAATCCAGCAGATGTTAGATGGCCTGCAAAAACCCAAATAGCCACCGATGCGACGGAACGCCGCGCCGGTGGCCATCTGTTGTCCAGTTTTAGAACGTAAACTTCACCGCCAGTTGAACACTCCGCGGGGCGCCCGTACCCGCGTTGACTGATCCAGACCCGCTGCTGAGTGTACTGGTTATAGCTCCGAAGTTGGCGTTGTTCGCGGTGCAGCAACTGGCGTTCGGATTAGCAAACTGCGGGGTGTTGGTCGTATTCACAGTTTCCAGCCGAAGTTGCATCGTCAGCCGTTCACCGAATTGTGTGCTCTTGGCCAGCGCAGCATTCAGATTAAAAAATCCGGGACCGGTCATGGAATTCCGTCCCACGTTGCCGGTCTGCTGGGCGGCGCCGGCAACCTGATCTACAGCTCCCGTGGGGCACGCCGTTGTAGGCGTCGCCGACTGGCAGGGCGGCGGGGCAAACGCAGCGGTGTTGAACCACGGACTCCCGCCATTCGATGTGGTGTTGATTCCGTACAGAATGTTAACGTTCGGAAGTACTTGTTCCGGCGTATTGGTGCCGCCTTGGTTCAGGTTCAAATAGGTTGAGCTATAGGTCACCGTGAACGGCAGCCCAGTCATAACCGTCAGAATGCCCTCAATCTGCCATCCGCCGGCAATCTTGTCGACCACTGGCGAAGCGGAGCCCAGGAACCGTTTCCCTTTGCCGAAGGGCAGTTGGTAAACGTAGCTTTGCACATATTCGATCGTACGATTGAAATCGTTCCGCGCCCAGTTACGGTGATATTGACCGTTCAGATAGAATCCGTAGAATCCATCGTCGTCCCCGCCATTGTAATAAGCCATCCCCTTCTGCCAGCTAAATGCGGAAGTGATGCTTAGCCCAGACGAGAAACGCTTGTCAATCTTCAATTGCAAGCCGTTGTACATCGACGAAACTGGCACGAAATATTGAGATACAGATCCTGTGTGCGGGTAATAAGGAAGGTACGCAGCGTCGCCTGTAGATGTAGGCGCAATGACGGGACTTGCATTGATATTTTGCGACGAGCCCATGTCCACTCCGTGATTGCCGACGTAGGCAACATCCAGCGTGAGGTTGTAGGGCAGCGCCTGCTGGACCGAGAAGTTCCACGCAAGAATGTGCGGGTTCTTATAGTTGCTGGGAAAGAAAAACTCCGACGAACCGTTCTGGCCGAGCGCGGCCACGCTATAAATTCCGTTCGACGGGATTGGTTGCGGCGCAGGCGTCGGAAGACCCGTCTCGAAATTCAGAGCAGACCCTTGGTAGAACGCCGAGGAATAGGCGCTGGTGCCTTGAACCGCTCCGATGTTGCCTTTCGTCGGGTAGTTGTTCGTAATGTAGGTGTTGTCTTCGAACGGAGTGTAGCTAACGCCGAAACCCGCACGGACGACCGTCTTACCCGTCAACCGATAGGCTAGTCCCACACGCGGCGCAAGGTAATTCAGGTGGTTGACTAAACCCCCATTGTTGGGGTTGCCTCCCACACCCCCCACTACGAGCGAATTGCTCGACGGAATGTAGTTGGAAAATTGCCCCGGAAAAGCTGGCACTCCCGGTGGATAAAGTTCCCAGCGTAGTCCCATCGACACAGTAAGTTTCTTGCCAACCTGCCACCTGTCGCCAATATAGGGAAAAAAGTACCAGGCCCGGTAAGTCGGAAACGTGCCGCTGAAGTCGCGCCCGGTGCCGGACGCCTGCGGGCTGTCTAGCAGGAAACTAGCCAGGTCGTTGGCCCACGAGGTTGTAGTGTTCGGGGTGCTCGCCGAGCTGACACTGCCATTAGCCAGCTGGCAACTGCCCGCACAACTCGTTTGGGACGTGCCGAATGTGTAAACACCACGCGCACTGTAGGTCTGCGTCTGAAGCAAATCGTCGCGAATGCGGCGCATATCGAACCCGATGGTAAGAGTGTGGTTGCCCAGGGTCTTGGTTATGTTGTCTACGAGGTCGATGTTTGCCTCCGCACGTTCCCAGGGCAAACTTGCAGAATATCCCACCAGCGGGCTGGTAAATGCGCCAATACTGATACCCACCAGGCCGCTGTTGAACGGGCTGACGTTGATGCCGGGAATTCCCAGATTCGCGGAATCGTTCGATCCATAATCCGTTTGTGTCGCCGTGTTGTGATAATGCGCTACGCCCACCCGGAATTCGTTCAGCAGGGTGGGAGAAAAAAGGTGGGTCCAGTTGATGCCGGTACTGTAAGTCTTCTGAACTCCCGTACCCTCGAACGCTCCATTTGCATCGCCGCCCGCACTGCCGAAAATGGGTGCCTGGTAAACCACCGGACGCTGGAAGCTGAAGCGGCCGCTGACGCGATCCTTGTCGCTAATCGTATAGTCCACTTTGCCGTCGGTGAAATCGGTATCCTTGGTGAACGGCAGGCTGGCGAAGTAGTTGTTGGACGGCGCCAGCGTGCTGAACGGTTGATTCGGATTAGGCACCAGGGCCAGAATCTTCAGAGCGATCGGGTTCAGGCGCGATGTGGGAATCACGTTGTTGGGGAACGGCGTCCTGCCCACGCCGGTGGTTGCATTCCCTGTTGCCGGATCGTAGACCAGGGCAGTGCTCTCACTCAAGTTGCCCGTACGCGACAGGGCCGACGGTATGGTCTCCGTGGTGGAGATAGCTTCGTGATCTTCGGCGCGCAGATAATCGGCGAAGAAGAACAACTTGTTCTTGATGATCGGGCCACCGATGGTGCCGCCAAAGTAGTTGTAGTGGACAGCGCCCACAGTCGGTTGGAAGAAGTTGCGAGCGTCGAAATCGTTATTCTGTAGGAACTCGTAGCCCGAGCCGTGGAATTGGTTGGTTCCTGACTTTAGAATCACGTTCGTCACTGCGCCCGCTCCGCGTCCCAGGTCCACTGACTGGTTGCTGGTGGAGATGTCAACAGTTTGAATGGATTCGAGCGGAGGAATCAGGATTTGCAATAGGCCGCTGCGCTCGTTGTCGTCGATGCCCTCGATCTGGTAATTGTTCGCCACGCGCGGGGCGCCATTCACTTCGGTCTGCAACGAGTCCGAAGCGTTGAAGAATTGCGAGTGCTCCTCCGTCGGCGGCGACGTGCCGGGTACCAGGGCTAACAGACCCTGATAGTTGCGATTGCTGGTCAGAACCGGCAGTTCCGATACCGCCATCGAGTTAATGCTGCGGCCGGTATCGGCCCGGTCTGTCTGCAGCGATGGCGGTTCCGTGGTCACAACCACGGACTCAGTCAGTTGACCTGGCTGCAGAACAAAGTCGGCGCGGACATTGCTATTGACCTCGACACGGTTGTTTTGCTTCGTTTCTTTCTTGAAACCGGTGACTTCCACCACAACGGAATAGTTGCCCTCGGGAAGGTCGGGGAACGTGTAATTACCGCTGGCATTGGTTTGCGTGTTGTGCACAATGCCGGTGTTGACTTCTATAAGAGTCACCTTGGCATTCGGGACGACAGCTCCGCTGCTGTCTGTAACTGTGCCCAACACTGTGCCGCTAACGGCTTGGGAATAGGCAGGGAGGCACGCTGCAGCAAATAGGGCCATCAGCGCACACATCGAACGTAGATGCTTCATGACTAACCTTTCATTTCTGAGACTGAGTGAATTGAAGCGATTATATGCGAAAACATTCTACACGAATAGTAGATTTCAGCAACTCTAAGTAGTGGTACGGTACTGGGCGAGACGCAAGCAACGTCAACTTATCTATTTTCAAGCTCTTGTAGTCCTTATTGCTGACCGGCTCCGACCAGATTGTCTTTCGCGTTTGAGTCGGTGTCACCGCCATATGAGCAAAGCCACTTTCCGGCGATTCGCCGCCCGTGTGCTCGGCGAATCGTTTGCACGCCCGCTTCCGACATGCCGAAGTGTTTCACTTTTCCTAGGCATATGGGGATGGATACGGTGCTGATAGAACAGATCCAGGTAATCGACCCGAAGACCCTTCAGACAACCTTTGGCAGCAGCATGGATGTGCTCGGGACGGCCGTTGGTTCCGGTCCCGCGCTTGCCAATACTGGGATCATCTCCTCGCGATTTGCGGGGCCCACTATAAACTTGGCCCTGGGATTATGTCGGTGCCGTACAAGCCGCTTTCGGCTCTTATCTCGCAAATTCTGGTCGCCTACACTGTGGAGCTCGATTGCGAATTTGAGCGCCGTATGCGGAAAACGGAAAGACATGGCGCTCGCCTCTCGCTGGTCGTTTGGCTCAATGTGCTGCAGTTTTTGGCCGGCGGACCAATTTCAGTTCGAACGCTTGCTACGCGCGCGGTCGCAGAGGAAGCGGGCGCCAAAGCGTGGCTCGGTTGCCTGGAACGATGGGGCGTCGTTGCGCTGCAGCCTGGAAAGCGTACCGGTTTCGGTAGCGGCCGGGGCATCCGCGCCGATTGGCTGGTTCGGCTCACGGCCAGCGGTGAAACAGCCGTCACAATCTGGCCCGACCTGATCCCGGAAATCGATAGCCGCTGGTCGAAACGCTTCGGCGACGACCTGACGCTGTTGCGCCGCTCATTAGAAGCAATCGAGCACCAGATCGACCTCGAATTGCCGCAGGGTTTGCCCTCTTCGATTCTGAAGCTGCCGGAGTTCGGGCCCCGGAGATCGGCTGCGGAAGACGGCCTGCCGCTGCCGGTGCTGCTTTCCCGAGTGCTGCTCGCGTTCGCGCTCGATTTCGAACGCAACTCCCACACTCCTATTTCGCTAAGCGCAAACGCGATTCGCGTTCTCAGTGACGAGCCGATCCCTGAAACGGAGATTCCCAGACGAACCGGCTGTTCGGAAGAGACCGCAGGAATTGGCTGGCAGCTCAAGCCGTACATCTTGCTTGAAAGAGACCCTGCGATGGGCCGCGGCAAGTTCGTGCGCTTGTCCGAAGCGGGCATCAAGGCGCAGAACGAGTACTACACTCGCACGCGCAATGTTGAGGCAAAGTGGAAGAAGCTGTTTCGCGCGGCAACACAAGAAATTCGGGAATCGCTGACAACTCTGCTGAAAACAGGCGAACTGTCTGACGGCCTGAAACCGCCTGCCGGGACGACCCGCGCCGGTGCCCAAACTCCCGCGCTGGGCCGAGTCGACATCGGCCCTGCAGCACGCCAGCGCAAGCGCGATTTAGTAATGCAGACGGAGGCATTCATGCGCGATCCGGCCGGCCATCTGCCGCATTATCCGCTCTGGGATATGAACCGCGGCTTCGGTCCGTAGCAGTTTGCCCAGCTTATAAAGCCATTGTCCGGCACTCTTCCGGCTCTGAGGTTGCGGGCTCGCTGGCGGCTAGCAAATGGACGATTTCGGCTACTCGGCGGCGCTGATTGAGAAGAGCTCTCGCATGGCTTGGAAGGGGCCGTCGCGATATTCGAGCAGGAAGAGTCCGCTGCTGTCTTCGCCGGTGGTGGAGACAATAATTCCCGTTCTGCCGCGGCCGAGATCTATGACATTCAGCAACTCCGGCGTTTCGCTGTTGAATCCGTAATTCGAGGTTTGGTCCTGAAAGGCGAGTACATGCAGGGATGGAGCGGGCGATAACCAGGCGGCGATGGCCTTTTCCGGAGCAGATTCAGCTCGGGCATAGTAGCGCTGGCTGCCATCGGCCAGGGTGAAGGACTGCACTTGAAGGACAGTCACAGCTGACAGGCGCAGCTTCAGTTTCGCAGCAATTCGATTTTGAATTTCGAGCTGCACCGGTGTTCTGAGGAGGCGGGCGACGCTTCCCGGGTCGCGGTGCTTGGTAATCGCGTAATAGTCGCCTTGGAAGAGCAAGCCGTTCTCCTGATTGACCTTGGCCAAGGCACCGATATACGAAAAGTTGCCGACTCCCTCGTCTCCTGGGGTATAAACAAGCTGCGTGAGGGTGACGGTGACGGAATCGTTATTACCCAATAACAGATCGTACTGGTCGCCGACGGCGAAGTGCGGGTGGAACCTTTGGATGTCCTTGGTAGTAAGGACCATGGGCGAGAAGAAGGCGCTAGCTACTGGCGGTGCAAGCTCGGGTTCGCTGGCGGGGAAGTTGTTTCCGAACTTCACGGCTTGGAAGTAGACGACTATGCGGTCGCCATCGTATCGGCCCGCGGGCCAGAAACCTTGGGGCGCGTTCTCGGCCGAGGGGCAGGGCAGCAAACAAAGAAGCGAGAGTAGGAGTGCTTTGTAAATCATGTTGTCCCACCGGCGTATTTATCTATTGCTGGAAGCTTTCCACTGTCGAATGACGAGCTGTCGTTCGAACTTTGTGACTGGGATTTTCCGTCGCGGTAAGCCGTCTCAACGCCGTCCCGCTTGCGAGGAACCGTTATCCGCCTTCTCCGCGCCTGCCGCGCAAACTAGTCGAACTATATGCGACATACCGTTCTGCTTTGCCAATTGCGTTTGGACATCTCCCAGCATGAACTCGCCGCTCGGGCTGATGGCTACCGTCGTGGCCACTTGGGGATAGCCGGCATTTTCTGGATCGCTTTTGGCGTTCAAGTTCATTTTCGTCAAGCGCTTCGTTCCACTTCCGTCGGGGCGCATCGCATACCAGTCGGTACCTAGCGTCAACCGCCCTGGCCGCTTTTGCGCTCCGTACGCACTCATATAAACAACCCAATCGCCGGTTGGCGTTCCTACTACCACCGGATGCTCGTTGTAAAAGTTCCCTTGGGTGAGCCGCACGCTTTGCCCGGTCGACAAATCGAGGCGATAAATCTGGCTGAGCCAAAAGTTATGCGTATCCTGGTCGCTGCTGTACATCAGGCTTCGGTTGTCGCTGGTGAAGGAACCTGGCTCATAGTAGGCAGCGCCACCCGGCTGGTAGGTCCTGGGATTCTCAAGACGCGGCTGCGGCGTCTCCACAAAGTCTGCCACGATCAGGGCATATTTTCCGCCCGGCAATCGCTTGGACCACGCTACGCGCCTCCCGTTGGGCGAGACCACCGGCAGCAGCACGCCCTCATCTACCGTGTTGGCGTCGCGCGTTAACTGCCAAGCCTGCCGGCCATCTGCGGTGATAACCCACAAATCGTCATGCCTGCCAAAACCAGGTAGCGCTTCGTAATCGGGATTGCCAAACAGTTTAGGGCTCTTAAACTGTTCCTTCTGCGCTATTAGGAAAAGGTATTTTCCGGACGGGTGCCAATACGGCGCGCCTTGATGTTTACGTGGCAAGCCCGGCGTGTTCTCGGTGATTACGTGCTCGTCGCTCCCGTCTGGCCGGATAGTGAAGACGCGGTAATAGCCATCCGCGCGCGCTTTCATGAATGTAATCAGGCTCGAGGCAAAATTCCACCTTGTCGACAGTCCATCGCTCAAAAAAAGCTTCGCGTCTATTGTAGTGGCGGTCGCGCGGTCTAACGTACAGACATCCGCAGCGTGTAAGACCGCAACGGATAATAAGAGCAATGACGTCAATATCCGCATGCTTCGAATATAGATCGCCAGCGTGCGGCTTGTTCCTAAAAATGCTTTAACAAGAATAAGCTTTAATCATCGCGCCGGAGTGTTTCGGGAAAGCACTCGGTGGCGCCAATCGCGCTGCGACTACCCTACGACCCGCTCTCCCCATCGAAAGCGCGATCCAGGAGCAGCACAAAATCTTTAGTCTTATGGTCAATAGACCGCCGCAGACTTGTCAGCTCTTCCTCCGCCGTACGCAGCCTGTCCGCCAGATGCAAACATGCCAAAACCGCCGTTCGAGTGGAGTCTAGATTCCCCGCACGCCGGGCAATCGACGTCATTAAATCATCAATCTGATGAGCCAAAGCCTCGGTGTCTTCCGGCTTGCCCGAGGCGCTTACTGTATAGGTCTGATTAAAGATGCTGACTCGGACATTCTTCTTGGCTGAGTCCGAGGCGTCCATTGATACTTTGAGTCTAGTAGATCCGGCTGCCCTGGCGCTACTTACGACGCGCTCAGTAGATCCAACTGGCCCAACAGCTTTTCAATCCGGCTGCGTACTTGCTTGCGTTCGCCCCGCATTTCTTCCAACTCCTGCGCCAGGCGATCCGCTGTCTTCTCAAACTCGGCTCGCTCTTTCTGCAGTTCCAACGTGTTTGCAGCGAGCTGCTCACTTGAGGACCGAGCCTGTTTGAGTTCTTCTTCCAGGCCGCTCACTCGCTTTACCATCTGAGCGTTCTGTGCGCGCAGTTCCGTAATAACGTGAACCGCACGCGTGATTCGCTCCTCCAGGCTCGCTAGCGAATCGACGCTTTGCTCTTGGATTGTTTCCATGACTTACTTTACTGCCGATTCAAGGAAAGACTAATGAACGTTTGGCTGCGGTGCGGATTTCGCCTTGGCAACAAGCGCCAGAAACCCGTTCGCGTCATTCACAGCGATATCGGCCAACACTTTGCGATTCAACATCACACCGGCGCGCTTCAATCCGCTGATGAAACGGCTGTACGAGATGTCGGAAATGCGGCAGGCGGCATTGATTCTCACAATCCAAAGCGAACGGAAGTTCCGCTTCTTGAGCCGGCGTCCTACATAACCGTACTTCAGCGCCTTCTCAACGGCTTCCTGCGCCGACCGGTTCAGCTTCGACTTAGTAAGAAAGAATCCCTTGGCTCGCTTAAGGGTCTTGTGGCGGTAATCCCGCCGATTGGTACCACGTTTAACTCTAGGCACGTTTTCTCCTTTATTTCTTAAGCCCCGCTTGGGGACTCCTTTTGAGAGGCTGCGGGCACGTGCGGCGCTCCGCTCCTACTCAACTCACAAAGACTCAACTCAAAAAAACTTAACTAATACGGCAGCATGATGTGAAGCATGCGCTGATTGGTCTCATCAGCCACTACGCCCTTGCCAAGCTTGCGCTTGCGCGAACGCGGCTTCGATGTCAGAATATGCCGGGCCATCGCGTGGTGACGCGTGATTTTTCCCGTGCCGGTCTTCTTAAAACGCTTGGCGGCGCCCTTATGGGTCTTCATCTTGGGCATAAACCTGTCCTGGAAAGAAGTATTTAGCGGATACCGCAGAGAAGCGACGAGCGGCTATGCAGGCGCACGTCTACTGGCGGAACTACTCCACAAATCATAGCATGTCTTTAGATGCTCATTCTGGCCTCTTCTTCCCCGCGGCGGCACGAACTGTTGGTCGCTGCCGGTATCCCTCACATCGTTCAGCCATCCTCTACGCCCGAAATCATGCTGCCCGATGAACCACCGGAGAACCTGGTACAGCGCCTTGCCGAACAGAAAGCCCGCGCCATTAGTCCAGCCGAGGGCGATATCGTGCTCGGAGCCGATACCGTCGTCGTTCTCGACGGTAAAGTGTTCCTCAAGCCGGTAGATGCAGCCGATGCCGCCCGCATGTTGCGCCTCCTCTCCGGCCGCGATCACTGGGTCATCACCGGCATCTGCCTTCTTAGTACTAAAAAGGTGTTCGTCGGGTTGTGCCGCACCCGCGTATCCGTTTTCCCTATCACTGATCCCGAAATTGAGGAGTACACTCGAAGCGGGGAGCCACTCGATAAGGCAGGCGCATATGCCATTCAAGGCTTGGCTTCTAAATTCATCGCTGGGATTGAAGGTTGTTATCACAACGTAGTCGGATTGCCGGTAGCGCGCGTTTACCGGCATCTAAGAGATTTCTAACTGTCGGCCTGGCTTTGCTTGCTTGCTGCCTGCTGTTAGCAGCCGCACAACAGGGCGAAGGCCCGGCTGTCCCCTGGCCGGCCCACTGGAACGCCGAGGGTGTCATCTTCCTCGATGGATCGCTAAACGCGCGCCTTCATCCGGTTCCGGTCCAGGCCGTCCATTTAGGCGATGGATTCTGGGCCGCCCGCCGCAAAGTGACAACCGACGTAAGTCTTCCCACCATGCTGGCTCTCTTAGAGGAGCATGGCGATGTGGATAATTTCCGGCGTCTTGCCGGCAAATCGGAACTGCCCCGCAAAGGCCCGCTTTACACCGATTCCGACGTTTACAAGTGGATTGAAGCAGCCGCCTGGGCGCTCGCCTCGAACGAAACCTCCGAAGCAGCCAAACAAACGCTGCGCGGCGACATCGATTCTCTCACCAACAACATCATTGCGGCTCAGGAACCATCCGGTTACCTGAACACCTACTTCATCGGCGACAAACTACATCTGCGCTTTACCGACCTGACCCATTCGCACGAAGACTATTGCCTTGGCCATCTGCTGCAGGCCGGCATCGCTCTCTACCGCGCCACTGGAAATCGCCGCCTGCTGGAGGCCGGCATCCGATTCGCCGACTACATCGTCGCCAATTTCGGCCCTTCCAAGCGTCCTTTTGTCACCGGCCATCCTGAACTCGAAATGGCGCTGGTGGAACTCTACCGCACTACCGGCCAATCCAAGTATCTTGATTTCACCCGCTACCTATACAGCGGCGTCGAGCGCGACCGGCTGAAACTGAAAGATTCGGACGTTCACTACATGTTTAGCGGAAAGCCTTTCACCTCGCGAACCGCCATGGAGGGCCACGCCGTGCGCGCGCTTTACGCCGTCTCAGGCGCTACCGATTTCTTCACCGAAACGGGCGATCCAGCCTACAAGCGCACGCTCGATCTGCTCTGGACTGATCTGACGTCCCGCAAAATGTACATCACCGGCGGCGTTGGCTCGCGCTCGGCCGGTGAGAGTTTTGGCGACGACTACGAACTACCTAGCGAACAGGCCTACGCTGAAACCTGCGCTTCCATTGCCAACGTAATGTGGAATTTCCGCCTTCTGAACCTTACCGGCGAGGCCCGCTACGCCGATGTACTCGAGCGCGCTCTGTACAACGGCGTCGATTCCGGTATGTCCCTGGCTGGAAATATGTACTGCTATCGCAATCCTCTCGCCACCAACGGCGATAAACTTCGCAGCCCCTGGTACGACACCACCTGCTGTCCACCGAACCTGGAGCGCTTGTTTGAATCGCTGCCCGGCTATTTTTATGCCACCAGCCGGGACGGCGTGTACGTCAACCTCTATCACAATTCGGAATTAGACTGGCATCTGGAAGACGGCACAGGTCTGCACCTGGCGCAATCCACCTCCTACCCTTGGAGCGGCGATGTCAAAATAGCCGTCAATCCAGCCAGGACCTCCCAATTTACTGTCTATCTCCGCTGGCCAGGCTGGGCTCCCACCGCCGAAATCGAAGTCAATGGCCAGCCCCTGAATATTTCGAATGTGAAGCATGGCGCGTTCATCCCCATAGCTCGAACCTGGAATCGAGGCGATACCATTACCGCCAATTTCCCCATGCAACCGGTTCCGATGGCCGCCAACCCGCGGGTGGCGGACGATTACGGCCGCGTCGCTTTGCAGCGCGGACCCTTGGTGTATGCCGCCGAACAGATTGACCAGGCTGGAACTGTGCTGGGCGACCTCTTCTTCAAACCGTCTAGTCCTATCACCGCGGAGACTAGGCACGATTTGCTGGGTGGAGTAATTGTCTTAAAGGTTCAAGGTCAAGCTGCCGAAAGATCTCTTGTAGAGGAGCCTTTATACCAACCGCTTGCTACCGCGGCCAGCCGCGCAAAACGGTCCATCGCCTTGACCTTTATCCCCTACTATGCCATCGGCAATCGGGAACCTACCCCTATGGAGGTATGGATGCCGCTTGGCAAGGCCGACGGTCCTACGTCGTTAACCTCGCTGGGTTCAGAAAACCCGTCATCTATCGTGAAATTGCACCAACCGGTGTCGTCTGGAAAGTGACATCGGTCTCACATGTGGATGTGTAGAATCAAGGATGCTCCACCATTGATGCACCACCACCAACAGCGATAAAGCCATGTCGATAAACCTGTTCCGCCGACTTGCCGTTTTCTTGGTTTACGCCACGATAGCCTGCGCATGTCCGTTCATCCCGGCTGCCGTCGCCGCTCAGCAGGTGCCCGTTGGGCCCCCTCCTTCACCCCCACCTGCCAATCCCTCTGTTCCCCCCGATAACAAGAAAGCTACTCCGGTGCCGAAATCGGAGGCTGGTGCCGCAGTCTCAGCCAACTACAAAATCGGTCCCGCGGATGTGCTGAAGATCCTGGTGTGGAGTGAGGATAAATTCTCGGGTCTGTTCACCGTTGATCAGGACGGAAAATTTACGTACCCCCTTGTTGGAGACATTACCGCCGGCGGTCTGACCGCCGCCGAAGTGGAACAAAACGTGGTAAAAGCCTTGGCTACCTACGTAAAGAAGCCCTTGGTTACGGTTACTGTACAGGAAGTGCAAAGCAAAAAGTATTATCTGACCGGAGGGGTAAATCATCCCGGCGAGTATTTGCTCGCCGTTCCGACTACTATCTTGCAGGCAATCATCAAAGCGGGAGGTTTGCAGGACTTTGCGAATCAGAAGAAAATCTATATCCTGCGCGGGAGCACTAAGATTCCCTTCAACTACAAAGAAGTTTCCCAAGGCAAGCATATGGAACAAAACGTGCTACTAGAGCCGGGCGACCAAGTCTTTGTTCCGCAATGAACATGCAGATTCGAAACGAGATGAACCATGCTTGACAGGCTTTCCATACCCCGCCGTGCCCTCGATTTTGACGACTACATCGATATGATCCGGCGTAACGTACGTTGGATTGTCGGTCCGGTTTTTGCCGGCTTAGTCATCTCCACCGTCATTGCCTATATGATGAACGACACTTTTGTGTCGCGCGCCGTCATCCGCATCGTTCCCCAGCAGATTCCCGAAACTCTTGTTCAAAATTCCAGTGCGCAGGACATTTCCGAGCGGATCAACGGAATGGCTCAGAGTATTCTCAGCCGGACGACCCTTCAGGCGCTTATAACCACCTACGGCCTCTATAAGACCGAGCTGAAGAGCGAACCCATGCAGGACGTCATCGAAAAGATGAAAAACCAGGACATATCCATCCGTCCGCAAGTGGGTGTTACCACGGTTGGCGGCAAAGGTATGACCGCTTTGGACCTTTCCTTCCAATATCGTGACCGTTTCCTGGCCAATAAGATATGCGGTGAATTAGTCTCGAAGTTCATGAACGCGGGCGCTACCGAGACCCTCGACAGTCAGGTGAATGGAAACCAGTTTATCCGGGATGAGTACGACCGCACAAAACGGGATTTGGACGCGTTGGAACAGCGTCTGGCTGACTATCGCGCTAAGCACGCTGGCTCGCTGCCTGAGCAGATGAATTCCAATTTTCAGCAGATGGCCGCTGTCGAACAACGCTTGAATTCCCTTTCTGACTCGGCGGGACGTAATAACGAACGCCGCATGATGTTAGAGGCTTCGCTTCGGATCACCAAAGACCGTGTAGCGGCCGCTCAGGCAATGCCTGTTGTCTCCGCGGCGCGCAGCGAGCGGACTAGCGAATATGACAAGCAGATTGCCGACCTTGAATCGACCATCGCATCTTTGAAGGATCGTTACACCGACGCCAATCCCGATCTGCAGGCTGCTCAGGATCGTCTGGCGGTCTTGAAAAAACAGCGTGATGATGCCCTGAAAGCGGCTCCCAAAGCCGACGCTCCGGCCGGGGAAAATCCAATTCTGGCCAGGGAACGGCTGGACGCAAGAGCGCAGATAGATGCCCTCGAGTCGCAATTGAAAATTACCAATGTCGAGGAGCAGAAAATCAACCAGGAAATTCAGAGCGCTAATGCGCAACTGCGCGGTCTGCAGGCGCGCGTAGACACTTCGCCCATGGGTGAAAAGGAGTATGACGACCTGATCCGCGAGCGCGACCTGGCGCGGCAGAAGTACATCGATCTCGACGCTAAATTGAACCGGTCGAATCAGTCAATGGATTTGGAGAAACGCAAACAGGGCGAAACTCTTGAACTGCTGGAATCTCCCTCGCTGCCGGTTGAGCCGACCAAGCCGAATCGCGCCACCATCATTCCCATTGGCGCGGTTGTCGGGCTGGTAATCGGAGTGGTCATCGTAGCGGTTCGTGAGGTGAAAGATACCTCGCTAAAGAACCTGAAAGATGCCCGTCTTTACACACAGCTCTCTATCCTCGGCAGCATTCCGCTGCTTGAAAACGACGTCGTCGTGCAACGTCGTAAACAGGTTATGCTCATAGGCTGGGCAACCGCAACCATTCTAGGGCTTGCCATCATAGCCGGCTCCGTCGCCCACTACTACTTGAATCGAGCGTAAATCATGAGCCGAGTACATGACGCGTTGCGGAAAGCGGCGCAAGAAAATCCACAAACTCCCAAGCCGGCCGGCTCTGCGCGAACCAATCGCACTATCTCTACGGCTTCCTCGTTAGCCGGTCTCGATCCTTATGCTGAGCCGCCTTCTGTAACTGCCACCGCCGCTGCGACAGAAACGCCCGACCGCGTGACCGATCTTGAAGACATCGAAGCGTGCATCCGGCAAGCTCGCAAGGTCGCTTTCCATCCGTTGAGCGACGCTCTTCTAGTAAATCCCAGTAAACCCCGTGAGGCTCCAGCCGAAGAGTTCCGCACCCTCCGTACACGCCTGAATCACCTGCAAACAACCCAGGAACTGCATACTCTCGTTGTCACAAGCCCTTCGCCCGCTGAGGGCAAGTCCTTCACCGCGGCGAATCTGGCCCTTACCCAGGCGCAGCTCGCCGATAAGCGCGTCTTGCTAGTCGATTTTGACTTCCGCCGGCCCACCGTTGACAAAACATTTCAGCTTCCCATCAGTCCGGGCATGACGAACTATCTGCAGGGAACCGCCAGCCTTAGTGAAGTGATGCTGCGAGTGGGCGAAAGCAACCTGTACATCATCACTGCCGGGGAGGCTGTCTCCAATCCGCTCGAACTCCTTAACTTGCGTGAGTGTTCAACGCTTATTGCGGGCCTGCGAAATCATTTCGACTGGGTCATTATCGACAGCCCGCCGCTGCTATTCGCAGCCGACGGCAATTTGCTCTCAACCATGTGTGACGGAACCATTCTGGTAGTGCGCATCGGCACAACGACCTTCGATTCTGTCGCCCGCGCCATGCAATCGCTGTGTGAAAACAACGTCCTCGGCATCGTCGTGAATGGCGCGCGCCGCGGCGAGCTTTACAGCAAATACACCTACTACCACGATTACTACTACCACGGCGCCGATCGGGAACCTGAAGAAAACGCCGAGTCCAATGCGGCAGAGATTGAAGAAGATTGATCGCTTCTAAATAACACGCGCAAAAGGGCACGCCGAGGCCGCCTTTATTAACGCGTCGCTTATCTTTTTGGCGGCACGACCTTATGCCCTTTGCGCTTCTCAGCATCTTTTCAGCTTTGCTGGCATCCGAGTAACGAGGAATATCTCTTGAGCACTGAACTGGAAGAATTAAAAGAAGCCGACACGCTCCCCAGCGTTCACGAACTTATCCGTGACCGCTGGAGTCCACGGGCCTTTTCAGATCGGCAGATTACGAGGGCGGACTTGGCCACCATCCTGGAAGCTGGACGCTGGGCTGCATCTTCTTACAACGAGCAGCCGTGGCGCTTTTTCGTCGCCACTAAGAGCGATCCGGAAGGCTTCGCCAAGCTGCTAGGCCTGCTAATGCCCATGAATCAGGCGTGGGCGGCCAGTGCGTCCGTTCTGATGCTTTCTGTAGCCAAGAAAAACTTCACCCATAATGGGCAGCCCAATCGTTACGGCCTGCACGACGCTGGCGCTGCGCTCGCTTCCATGTTCCTGCAAGCGACTGCCCTAGGTCTCCATGGACACGGCATGGGAGGCTTCGATCACGACCGCGCCCGCATTGAACTGAACGTCCCCGATGATTACGAAATTGGAGCCGCCGCTGCCTTCGGCTATCTGGGCTCGCCCGACCACCTGCCCGAACAGATGCAGAAGATGGAACTCGCCAAACGGACGCGGAAACCCTTGGCGGAAATAATATTCGCCACCGAATGGCAAAAACCACTAGCGCTCTAAAGTAACCACCGTCGCACCCCAGCCGCCTGCTTCCGGCGGCGCATCTTCAAAAGCAAGAACAAACGGCGCGCGAGCCAGCACCGATCTTACAGTTTCCCGCTGTACGCCAATGCCACGGCCGTGAATAATTCGCAAAGCCGTATAACCCCTTAGCCGAGCTTCTTCCAAATACGCTTCCACCGCGCTCTTTACATCTCGAGGTGCAAAAGCATGCAGATCCAACACCGTCTCGATGGGAAGTACGACCGGTTCGTCCATCAGAACGGTTTTATCTGCGACCATCCGGTTTTCTTCGCCGCCGGAGGTGCGGCGCCTTCGCTCAGAGTCGCGCGCGGAGGCGCATTTCTCATGTCCAGATCCTCCGCCGTAAACACCAGCGGCCTGTCCAACACCATCTCAACAGTCGAGCCTTTGGTCAACATCGCGTCGGGCCCACGACTCGCCAAAACACCGATCAATCCAGCCGCCGCGCCTGCCCCCAGCCCAATCGCCGATCCACCGCCCGCATGCCCCGCTGCCGCTCCAATGCCCGAACCAATTACCGTGCCGGCAACCGTGCTGCCGATGACCGTTTCCGCATCGCCCTTCTTATTGCCTGCCCCTTCCACCTTGCTGTCCTCGCGCTTCAACTTCTCATCTTGACGGGCATCCAACGCCGCCAAATCGGATCGGAACACCTTCGTAACCCCATTTGGCAAAATCAGCGAATCAAAGCGCACCTGAATTTCCGCACGCCCCTTCACGCGACCTGGCTTCTTTACCTCAGTAATCGTTCCCGTCACCCAACTGCCTTGCGGAACCACGATATGGCTGTTGACAACAATCGGAAACGCGGTTTCCAGATAAAGCTTGTCGCCAACTAGAGCCTGCTTCGTGCTCACGCTGTTGATCATGTTCAAGAGAAAGCGCGTGCCGGTGTCCACTTGGTAAACACCCGGGGCTGGCTCCGGCCGCTGTTTCAAAGTTGTGGCATCGGATGGCGCCGGGGTTTGTTGTCCCATGCAAACAAGGCTGGCCAACACAAATCCAGTGACAGTGCGAAGTGGCATTCGAAAGGCTCCCCAATTAATCTTACCCGCCGGCAGACACTTTTGTGACGCGTAATCCGGCTTCTTGGTTCTGAACAACCTTAATAGCTTTGCGGAAAATCGTGCTGATAGCTGCCGAGCGCAATTCGTCCAGAGACCGCCAGCCGCAGTAGCCCAACTCCGCCGGTTCCGCCGCCCTTACTACCTCAAATCGGAAGTCGTAAATCGTGATGCCATGTTTAAACTTTCCCAACGTCTGGCCGCCCGCAACCGCTCCCAGTTGCGCCTCCTCCGGCAACTCCCAAAACCCCGGCATCAGGCTAGAATCAGCTTCCCGCTGCCACACCAACAGGCATCCATCACGCTCAATCCAATACAGCGTCCGCTGCTGCACAACGCTCTGTTTGGCCGCCGCCTTAACCGGCAATTCCGCCGTCCGCCCGTTCTTCCGCGCTCCACAATGCGCAGCCACCGGACAGACTAAGCATTGCGGCGCCTTTGGTGAACAAATCACCGCTCCCAATTCCATCAGCGCCTGGTTGTAAGCGCCCGGCCTCGAGCCGTCCAGCATGGTGTCAGCCAGCGCCGTAAATCGCTTGCGTCCCGCCGCTGAAGCAATATCGGTGTCATCATTCCAAACCCGGCTGAGCACCCGCAACACATTCCCGTCCACCGCCGCATGCGGCAAATCAAAAGCAATGCTCGCCACCGCCGCAGCCGTGTAATCCCCAATGCCAGGCAACGCTCGAAGCCCGCTATAATCGGCTGGAAACGAACCCGCTTCGGCAATGGCCTGCGCCGCCCGTTGGACGTTCCTGGCGCGCCGGTAATAGCCCAAACCAGCCCAATGCGAAAGCAGATCCTGTTCGGAGGACTGCGCCAGCGCATCGACAGTTGGAAATCGCTTCAGGAATCGTTCGTAGTAGGGAATTACCGCCGTTACGCGTGTTTGCTGCAGCATCACTTCCGACAACCAAATCGCATAAGGATCACGCGTCCGCCTCCAAGGCAGATCGCGTTGATAGCTATCAAACCACTGCAACAAATCAGCCCTGAATTGCTCAATCTCATCCTTCGACAACACGCCCTTATTCTCCGCTATTTTATGGCGTCTCCCCTACCGCAAAGCCCCAACTTGGTTTTCTTACAACCGCCCGATGTCCAACTCGCGCACTTTTGTGAATAGCAACCGTCGCTCATGACCACCGGCCAATACACCGACATGCTCCTACTCAAAGAAACCGGTACTTGGCGCGTCGCATCAATGATCTCCGCCGGTGCCTGCCGCCCTTAGCATCCTATACTGGTGAAGACTCGCCGCTCGCCAGCAATGCCCAAGTCCGCTAAGCCAATCTTGAATTCTGACACTTTTCTCACGCTGCGCGGCGTGCGCGTTCACAACCTAAAAAACCTCGACGTCGATATTCCGCACAACAAAATCACCGTTGTCACCGGCGTCTCCGGTTCCGGTAAATCCTCGCTCGTTTTCGACACAATCTACGCCGAAGGCCAGCGCCGCTACGTCGAATCT
The DNA here is from genome assembly GCA_003163855.1 of Bryobacterales bacterium. Classification (GTDB taxonomy): domain Bacteria; phylum Acidobacteriota; class Terriglobia; order Bryobacterales; family Bryobacteraceae; genus Bog-105. The sequence continues at coordinate 37,782 of PLRJ01000102.1, forward strand.
CTTTCCGCCTACGCCCGCCAGTTCCTTGAGCGCATGGAAAAGCCCGACGTCGACGAAATAACCGGCATCGCTCCGCCCATCGCCATTAAGCAGAAGAATCAGACCCGCAATCCGCGCTCTACCGTTGCGACGGCCACCGAACTGTACGATTTTATGCGCCTGCTGTGGGCGCGCGCCGGCCGCACTTATTGCCCCAACGACGGCACGCGCATCCAGCGCGACAGTGTGGACCAAGTCGCCGACGCCATGATCGCGCAAGGCGAAGGCTCGCGCTGGTACGCTCTGTTTCCTGTTCAAGTAGATGCGAAACTCGCGGCTGGAGATCTGCGCGACCGGCTGTTCGAACTCCGCAAGAAAGGCTTCAACCGCCTTTTTCAAGCGGGCAAAACCTTCGAATTCTCCACCCCGGAATCACTACTCGAAATCGACTTCGCCAAGCCGCTCTCGATCCTGGCTGACCGCATCGTAGTCACGGCCGATTCTCACCAGCGCATTGTGGACACGGTTGAGATCTGTTACCGCGAAGCCGGTGAGGTCTTCTTTGAGCAGGCGGGCGTGCCCGATCCCGTGACGCTTCACTTCAGCGAGAAATTTGCCTGTAAGCTTTGCGGCCAAGTGGCGGCCATTCCTGAGCCAACCCTCTTCAGCTTCAACAACCCGATGGGCGCTTGTCCGGCGTGTCAAGGTTTCGGTAACACCGTCGATTACGATATCGACCTGATTGTTCCCGATCCGTCTCTTACGGTTGAAGAAGGCGCGGTCGATCCATGGACCAAACCGCAATACAGTTGGTACTACGAAGAGAATCTGAAGCCCAAAGCGCGCGGCAAGGTTCGTCTGAACATTCCTTATTGCGATTTGCGCGAAGACGAGAAGGAATTTCTGCGAGGGCACATCTTCCGTTTCTTCCGCGAAGTAGAAAAGAAGAAGTACAAGGTGCATGTGCGCGTGTTCATGAGCCGCTATCGCGCCTACACGCAATGTCCCGCCTGCCGCGGCGCGCGCCTCCGTCCGGAAGCGCTGTGGGTCCGGCTTGACGAGTGCAACATAGCGCAAGTCTCGGCCATGAACATCCGGCGCGCTCAGCAATTTTTCGACACGCTGAAACTCAGCCCGGAAGAAGCGCAGATCGCGGAAAAAGTGCTCGACGAAATCCGCCAGCGCTGCAAATTCCTGAATGACGTCGGCCTGGAATACCTGACGCTCGACCGTCTTTCCGCCACCCTCTCCGGTGGCGAAGCCCAGCGCATTCAACTGGCCACCTGTCTTGGATCGCGCCTGGTCGGCGCCATTTATGTGCTGGATGAGCCGTCCATTGGTCTGCACAGCCGCGATACCCAGCGCCTGGTGAAAATTCTGCACGACCTGCGCGAACTCGGCAATACCATCATCGTGGTGGAACACGATCCTGAAATCATGGCCCAAGCCGACCACATTATCGATATCGGTCCGGGCGCCGGTGAAAACGGCGGACGCCTGATCTTCGCCGGCTCGTATAACCAGCTTCTTCTGCCCGATCATAATCAGCCGCCATCGCTAACCGGCCGCTACCTGCGCGGAGAACTTGGCAGCCGGCGCATTCTCGACCGCCGCAAAGTGAATCCGAAACGAACCGTCAGGTTCTTCGGCGCGCGGGCAAACAATCTCAAGAACGTGGATGTGGAAATCCCGCTCGGCATGATGGTCGCGGTCACCGGCGTATCCGGTTCAGGCAAGTCAAGCCTGATTCACGAGGTGGTGTTCAAGGCGCTCGATCTGCAGGTGAACAAGACCAAAGACGGAAAGCCGCTCGATAGCGAGAGCGCCGAGGGAACTGCTCGCAAGATTCCGGTTAAGCGAGTAGAGCGGGCAGACCTGCTCACCTCGGTTGTGATGGTGGACCAATCGCCCATTGGCCGCACGCCGCGCTCGAATCCCGTTACCTATATCAAGGCTTTCGATCTTATCCGCGACCTTTTTGCAGCGACACCCGAAGCTACGCGCCGCGGCTACACTTCAGGACATTTTTCCTTCAATATCCCAGGCGGCCGCTGCGAAACCTGTCAGGGCGACGGCACGGTGACGGTGGAAATGCAGTTCCTGGCTGACGTTGAATTAATCTGCGAAGAGTGCAAAGGAACGCGCTATAAACAGACCATTCTCGACATTCGCTATAAAGGCCTGAACATTCATGAGGTGCTGCAACTGACGGTTCGCGAAGGCCTCTCTTTCTTCGCGGAAGCGCCCCGCCTAGCTGCGCGGCTCAAAGTGCTTGCCGACGTCGGCCTCGGTTATTTGCGTCTCGGGCAATCGGCCACAACGCTAAGCGGAGGCGAAGCGCAGCGGGTTAAACTGGCGGCGCATCTGGCGCAGTCAACCTGCGAAGGAACGCTATTCCTTTTTGACGAGCCCACCACCGGCCTCCACTTCGACGACATCGCCAAACTGCTGCAGGCCTTCGAGCGCCTGATTCAAAACGGCGGCAGCATCCTGGTCATCGAACACAACCTGAATCTGATTCAAGCTGCGGATTGGATCATCGATATTGGTCCTGGGGGCGGGGAAGCGGGCGGCCGGATTGTGGGGCAAGGTACACCCGAAACAATTGCCGCGACACCGGAGTCCTACACGGGCCAATATCTGGAGCAGGTGCTGAAGCAGCGCGCGATCGCCTAAATGCCTTCGCTACGTGATCTTCCCTCCGTCGATCAGGTGCTGCGCAACCTGCCGCCATCGGAGTTGTCGCGCGAGATAGTCATCGCTCAGGTACAGTCCGTCATCGCTGCCCGGCGTAAGCTCCTTCTCGATGGCAATGAACTGCCCGCCGAATCCATAGAAGCCGAAATTTCCTCCCGGTTAAGAAGCTTGGCGCAACCCTCGCTGGTTTCTGCTATCAACGCCACTGGCGTCATCCTCCACACCAATCTCGGACGCGCGCCCATTCCGCCTTTCCAACTTATCGACGGCTACTCAAACCTCGAGTACAATCTCGCAACCGGCAAACGAGGCAAGCGCGACGCGCACACCGCGCACTTACTCGAAGCCTTGCTGCACAAGCCTGCCATCGTCGTTAACAACAATGCCGCGGCAGTGTATCTGGTTCTGAAAGAACTCGCCGAAGGGCACGAAGTGCTCATCTCCCGCGGTGAACTGATCGAGATTGGCGACGGCTTCCGCATTCCGCAAATCATGGAGAGCGCGGGCGTTATCCTGCGCGAAGTCGGAACCACGAACCGCACCAGCCTCGACGATTATCGCGACGCTATCACGCCGCGGACAAAGCTGATACTGCGCGTTCATCCATCGAACTTTCATATCTCGGGGTTTACGGCGAAGCCAACTCTGGCCGATCTTTGCGGCCTGGGTATTCCCGTCTATGAGGACCTCGGTAGTGGCTGCCTGGTCGATCTATCCGCCCACGGGATTAACGAACCGCTTGTTTCCCAGAGCCTCGAAGCAGGAGTCAACGTAGTCAGCTTCAGTTGCGACAAACTGCTGGGTGGTCCGCAGTCGGGCATCATCGCGGGAGACGCTGACCTGATTACGCGCATCCGGCGCAATCCCATGTACCGTGCATTCCGGGCCGATAAACTAATCGTGCAAAGCCTCCAAACCAGCCTGCTGCACCTGGTGAAGCAGGAGTGGCAAGCAATCCCCGCGCTGCGCATGATCATGGAACCGCTCTCCGAAGTTCGCAAGCGCGCCGAGCAAGTATTGGCCAGCATCCCAAATCTTCCGGCGCACCTTAAGCCAAGCGAAACAGCCATTGGAGGGGGTTCAACGCCCGATCAATCGCTGCCCACCTGGATCATCGAGATCGACGCACAAAGCGCGCAGTCGCTGGAACGCAAGCTAAGAACCGGCACCCCGCCAGTCATCACGCGCATCCAGGACGACAGAGTTATTCTGGATTTGCGCACGGTTTCCAGTTCAGAAGTAGATGCCCTTGTTGTTCGCATAACTGAATGTCTACCAAACTCTCTTCCTGGCTGATTTTCTTCGGGTGCCTGCTTCTGATGGGCTTCCCAGCCTTGGACCACTGGCTTGTGGGCGTCCGTTTTGCAGCGATTCTGCTCGTATCCTTCTTACTTGTGCGCGACCGCTTATTCGCGCGTCGTGAACTTAACTATTACCGGCGCCTTCTAAATTGGTTCCGAGACGAAGCTTAAGCCCCGGCCGCCACTTCCGTCTCTTCCAGTTCCCGATTCATTGAAGGGCTGATAACCACGCCTTCCCATTTCGCCACCACGGCCGTAGCCACACAATTACCCAACAAGTTCACCGATGTTCTGCACATATCCATCAGCGCGTCTACACCCAGAATCAGAGAGATTCCCTCCAGCGGCAGATGAAACGTTCCCAGCGTTCCGGCCAGAATAACCAACGCAGCGCGCGGAACCGCGGCCACGCCTTTACTGGTAAGCATCAGCGTCAGCATCATAGTTATTTGCGTACCGATGGGCATATGCACTCCTGCGGCTTGCGCCACAAACACCGAAGCCAGCGACAAGTACAACGTCGAGCCATCCAGATTGAAGCTGTAACCAGTCGGAAGCACGAACCCAACAATGTGTTTCGGAATGCCCAGCCGTTCCATATTTTCCAGGGCCAGGGGAAGCGCCGCTTCGCTCGACGCGGTTGAAAAGGCCAGGATGAATGGCTGCCGCGCAGCCCGGATGAACGGACCCAGCGGGACGCGCGCAATCATCAATGCCGATCCCAGCACCAGCACCACGAACAAACCCTGCGCCAGGTAGAGAGTGCCCACCAGTTTGCCCAAGCTGAACAAAACGCCGACGCCCTTCGAGCCAATTGTTACCGCAATGGCGGCGCCCACGCCGAATGGCGCCAGGTACATCACATACTTCGTGTAACGGAACATTACTTCCGCCACAGAGCCGGCGAAATCCAATACGGGCTTCGCTTTGCTGCCGATGGCTGAACAGGCCGCTCCGAACAAAAAGAAAAACACAACCATCTGCAACACATCGTTCTGCGCCAGCGACTCGAATATGTTGCTGGGAATGGCATGCTCCAGCACGCCACTGAACGAAACCGGCTTGGCAAGCGTTGGTAGCGGCGCGCCATTCTCGGCCGTAAGCGATATTCCCGCGCCCGGCTGGAAAACATTCACCACCACTAGGCCAATAACCAGCGCAAGCGTCGTCGCCACCTCAAAATAGGTGACGGCTTTCAGCGCAATTCGCCCCATGGTCTTCAATTCGCCCGCCGAGGCGATGCCATACACAAGGGTTCCAAACAGCAGCGGCCCAACGATCGACTTAATCAGCCGTAAGAAGATGTTGCTGACCGGCGCCAGTGCCTTGCCGAATTCCGGAAAGAACACCCCCACCAAAATGCCAATCACCAGCGCTATAAAAATCCACGCGGTCAATGAAAGCTTCTTTAGAAATTGCATCTCAGCCCCTTAGCGCTCGCCCCACTTCAGCTTCTCCCGCAGTACATCGAAGAAAAGCATTTTGGGTGGTCGAATTAATTGGATAGTCTTCGAGGACGAGCGGCAGACAATACGGTCGCCGCTACGCAGAGGTTCGCCCACCTGGCCATCGATGGTCAGGTAGCTGCCCTCTTCTCCATGGTTGAAAACCTGAATTACGCTGGTGTCCGGCACAATGACGGGGCGATTGGTTAGCATGTGCGGGCAAATAGGCGTAATGCAAAAAGCGCCGACGGATGGAAAAATAACGGGTCCGCCGGCGGAAAGAGAATAAGCTGTAGAACCAGTGGGCGTTGAGATGATGAGGCCGTCCGCTTTGTAGGCGGCAACGAAGTGCGCGTCTACATGCGTATCCAGATCGATCATTCGGGCCAATTCGGTCTTGGTAATAACCACGTCGTTCAATGCCGAATAGCTGGCGATGGTCTCGTCTTTGCGAATCAATTCGCACTCCACCATGCGGCGGTGTCCAATGCGATGTTCGCCGCGAAGTGCTCGCTCCAGTTCGGGATAAAGATCTTCCAGCCGGATGGTAGTCAGAAATCCCAGATGACCCAGGTTAACGGCAAACAGCGGAATATCGCGTCCGCCGATAAGCCGCGCCGCGGACAGCAGCGTGCCGTCTCCACCCAGCACGATGACGAAATCGATACCTTCAGGCAGTTCATCACGGGTGAAGAATGCCTCCAGGCCAACGTACTCGGCCGTTTGCTGATCGCAGCAATATTGAATATTCCGCTCGTCAAGCCATGCCAACAAAGCCGAAATAATCTCTCCCGCCTTGGCTATCTTCGGCTTGGAAATAATTCCGATGGTGTTGATCTTCTGCATTCCGGCAAAGTTAACGGCAAAGGTATAGCTTAACTGGATCACCTGCGTGCGTGCAGCAGAAACTCTTTATTGCCTTCAGCCCCGAGAATGGGACTGTCGATAACGCGCGTTTCAAACTTTTGGGCTTCCAGGGCTTTCGTCACTCTATCGCAAGCGGCTTGGTGACCGGCGGCATCGCGCACAATACCCCCTTTGCCGACGTACTCGCGCCCCGCCTCAAACTGCGGCTTCACTAGGATAATCATTTCGCCGTTTTCGCTCAGGATTGGGACCACAGCCGCAAGCAGCAGCGTCACCGAGATGAAACTGACGTCGCACACCAGCAGGCTGGGCCGCTCCCCAAGCTCCTCCAGTGTCAGATAGCGTGCATTCAGGCGCTCATGCAGCACAATCCGCGCATCAGTCCGAAGCTTCCAATGGATCTGCCCAGCGCCGGTATCTACACAGTGAACGCGCGCGGCTCCGTGCTGCAGCAGGCAATCGGCAAAGCCGCCGGTCGAGGTGCCCACGTCGAGACAGATACGGCCGCCCGGGTCCACACCAAAACCCCGCAGTCCGGCTTCCAACTTCAGTCCGCCACGGCTGACATACTTTAAATCCTGCTGTACTTCAATACGGGCCTCTTCGCCGACCGCGTGACCCGGCTTATCGGCACGCTGGCCATCCACCGTGACCTTCCCCGCCAGCACCAGCGCCTGCGCCTTCGAACGCGTTTCGACAAGTTGGCGCTCAACTAAGGCGGCATCCAGGCGCAGTCGTTTCACCGGCACCCAGATCAGGCTTTGCGCTGGACGATGAAATCGGCGATTTGCCGCAGTCGATCGGCGCGATCGTCGAACATACGCAGAGCCGTGTGCGCCGCCAAGCGTTCCTCTTCGGCCATCACCCTCGACCGTTCCAGGCCGTAAACGGCCGGAAACGTAATCTTCTGCTGAGCCTCATCTTTGCCCGCCGTTTTGCCGAGCGATTCCGACGACGCCTCCACATCCAGAACATCATCAACAATCTGGAAGGCCAGCCCCACGTGCTCGCCATACTCGGAGAGAGCCGCCAGTTCCTCTTCGCTCGCACCCGCGTAGATGGCGCCCATGCGGACACTGGCCCGCAACAGAGCTCCGGTCTTTGCCTTGTGAATGGAATCCAGCAAGTGCGCTGTGGGCGTGCGCTTTTCGCCCTCAATATCATTCACCTGGCCACCAATCATCCCGCCGACTGTTCCAGAAGCGCGCGCCAGCTCTTCCACCAGCCGAATTTTGCGCTCCGCATCGACCAGCGGCAGCCGGCTCAACACTTCAAACGCCAGCGTGAGCAGCGAGTCGCCTGCGAGGATGGCCATAGCATCGCCAAACACTTTGTGGCAAGTCGGCCGGCCGCGACGTAAATCGTCGTTGTCCAGCGCAGGCAGGTCATCGTGAATCAGCGAGTACGTGTGGATGAGTTCCAGCGTGCAGGCGGCATGTTCAATGCCATCGGGCGAGTCGGAGACGGAGCGGGCTGCCGCAATCGCCAGAATAGGGCGGATGCGCTTGCCGCCTGCGAACAAGCTGTAGCGCATCGCTCGGTGAATGGATGCTGGCTCCACTGACGCATGCGGCACCCAACGATCAAGCACCGAGTCAATCTCCGAAACCTGGGAGAACAGGTAGTCCTGGACGGTGGCGACTGCTGCTTTGGTAGTCACTTCTGAGCTTTTTCCGGCTGAAATGGCAGGGCTACCATTTCGTTGCCCTTTCTGGTCAAGATCTCTACTCTAGTTTCAGCCTGCTCCAACATTTTCTTGCAATCGCCGCTGAGTTTCATCCCGCTTTCAAATAAGGACAAGCTGCGCTCCAACGGAAGGTCTCCCTTTTCGAGTTCCTTAACAATTCGCTCCAATTCTTCCAGGCTGGCTTCAAAATTGGGGCCAGACGCGCTTTCCTCAGGCATCGCCCCTTATTGTAGCCAGTGTCGTGTTTTGCCGGACGCAGATGGCGTGTTGGCTTAGGTCGTGCGGGCCGGACTGGAGGCAGTTCGAACGTGAAACTTCAAGACATAGTTATCCGAACGTTGGCTAGGTAACGACGGCTCGGCGCATACCCGGCGGCACAGGCAAAGCGGCTGTTGGCGTCCTCCGAATCTTTGAGTTCGAGGAAAGAAAATAACGCAGACCGTCTCAGACGCGTGACGCCGGAGTTTCATTGGCTGGAGTTGGCCGAACTGCTCCCGGACGGGCAGGTAGACTACCCCGGATCGAATTGAACCCGAATCGACGTAATCAACGACCTACTCCTACACCCTCGAAGTCCAGAGAGACCATCTCGGGAGTCGATAGTCGCAGGATGTTTCTCCTTTCTGTCAGCGGCAGCAAGAGCACGCTAATACGCCGCTGCGGTCGCATCACTTGTTGGTCTCTCGATTTCAGTGTCGACGATGTCAAGAATCGTTTCTAGAAACTGCTGCCGTTGCGGAGGCGGTCCTCCACAATATCTGCGCACTTACAGAGAAAAGCGTTGCCTTTAACGGAGAAGCCTTCGCCGACTCGATCAAAATGTTGGCGGATCGGTGGGAGCGCTTTCACCCGAAGTTCTTTACGATGACGGCGTACTCCCATGCATTTTGCAGCACTATTGTCTCTGAATCCAAGCGACGCAACACTGCGGCACTTAGGGGGATTTTGCGCCGGAAACTAGCTAGGGTCCACTCTGCTCTGGATATACGATTAGGTAAGTAGATCAAATATGCAAGTATCCAAGTGGGGCAATAGCTTGGCTATCCGCCTTCCGGCTGCAGTAGTCGAAGCCCTGAAATTAAAAGAAGGCGACGATAATCGAAATCACCCAACTGCGGGTGCTCTTTTCCGAAGACATGCAGCCTGGTCAGAAGATCAAGGGGCTGACAATCCGCAATCCCTTCTACTGAAATTTACTGGAAATGCCGCGCGTGAGGCTGGTCCATTGGAACGAAAAGGAAGCGTCTGCACAGCGCAAAAATCTCGGAAGAACTCATCGCCCAGGATCTGCCCCCAGTTCTTTTATCTCGCCCTCCAGGAGAGTGACTGCGATACCAACAGTATCGGTCCTGTTACCAGCTCCGGAATTGCCAAAGGCCTGTGGCAGTTCATTCCCGAAACCGGTATGAAATACGGTCTGCGCATGGGCCCCTGGTTGACATGCCCAAGCCAGATCCCCGCGACCGCAACTTCTGGCCATTGCTTGCCTTGCACCGCAAACAAATCCCCCAGGAAACCTACGACTACGTCTTCTCCATCTTTTCAGCCGCCGTCATCGGCGAAAATCCCCGCCTCTTCGGCTTCAACTTCGACAATCCTTTACCGCACCCTGACCACTAACGATCCACCAACGCCATCATCCGTTCGTTATAACGGGGTCCCGCTACAACCCCAGCCGCCAGCGACCGGTCCAATTCCCCCATCTCCTCCGCAGACAGCGTCATCGATGCCGCCCCCACATTTTCCTCCAGGTAAGTTCTCCGCTTCGTCCCGGGAATAGGAACAATGTCGTCGCCCTGCTGTAACAGCCAAGCTAAAGCAATTTGCCCGGGCGTCGCATCCTTGTTCTTCGCAATCCTCTGCACCACGTCCGCCGCCCGGACATTAGCATCGTAATTCGCCCCCTGAAATCGTGGATCGCCGCGCCTGAAATCCCCTTCCGGATACTCCTCTGCTCGCTTCGCAGTCCCCGTCAGGAACCCCCGCCCCAAAGGACTGAACGGCACCAGGCCAATTCCCAGCTCCCTCAGTACCGGAATAATTTCCGGCTCCAGATTTCGCTCCCATAGCGAATACTCACTTTGCAGCGCACTCACCGGATGGACGGCATGCGCCCGCCGAATCGTCTTTTCGCCCGCTTCCGACAGTCCGAAATACCGCACCTTGCCCGCTCTCACCAGCTCCCCCACCGCGCCCGCCACATCCTCAATTGGCACATTCGGATCCACACGATGCTGATAGAAAAGGTCGACGTAATCCGTCTGAAGCCGTCGCAAACACGCGTCAGCCACCTCATGGATATGTTCGGGACGGCTGTCCGTTCCGGTAATCTTCCCGTCTTCTATCCGGAACCCGAACTTAGTCGCAATCACTACCTGCTGGCGATGCCCCTTCAGCGCCCGCCCCACCAGTTCCTCATTGATAAACGGCCCATACACCTCCGCCGTATCGAAGAAGTCAACTCCCAGATCGAGCGCCCGGTTCACCGTCGCCAGCGACTCGCTCTCCTCCGCTGGACCATACGACTGACTCATGCCCATGCAGCCGAGTCCCAGCGCAGAAGCTTCAAGGCCCTGCTTACCCAATCGTCTTTTCGGAATCATACTTCCCCTCATTTTCCCAAAACGCTGTCTGGCCACGGAATTATGAATTTGCTTCCGCAGGTCAGCCACGCGCCTTTCTGTCGTGATGCTTTCGTCACCCTGTCAGGAGTTACGTCGGCAGCGGAAGAGGAGGCGGTTATTTCGACTGCAGGTCTTCGCCCTTCATCTGGTCCGGTTTCGCCAATCCCAGAATGCCGAGGATGGTAGGCGCCACATCCTTCAACGCTCCGGTCTGCTTCAATTTGACCGGTTCATTACTCATATAGATAAACGGCACCGGATTGAGCGTGTGATAGGTATGCGGCTTCTTGGTAATCGGATCAACCATCGTCTCGGCGTTACCGTGATCGGCGGTTATGAGCCAGCTTCCTCCGCAGCGCTTCAGCGTTTTGTAGATGTCGCCAAGGCCGGCGTCTATCGCTTCGCAGGCTGCGATGGTCGGCACCAGTTGGCCCGAATGGCCGACCATGTCGGCGTTGGCATAGTTCATCACGATGACGTCGAAGCTGCCTTGTTCGATTGCTTTCGTCACTTTCTCCGTTACGCCGGCGGCGCTCATCTGCGGCATCAGATCGTACGTCGCGACTTTGGGTGAGGCAACCACCTCGCGCTCTTCTCCGGCATATGGTTTCTCGGTGCCGCCGTTAAAGAAATAGGTCACGTGCGCGTATTTCTCAGTTTCGGCTACGCGCAGGTTCTTCCAGTTGGCCCGCTCCATTACTTCTGCCAAAATGTTGTCGGCATGCTCTCGCGGCAGCACGAACGGCAGGTTGAAGCTCTGGTCGTACTGCGTCATCATCGTGTAGGTCAGGTTCTTGGGGACCAAGGCGCGCGCGGGCTTCTCGAGATTTGCGTCGGTGAAGGCCATGGTGATTTCGCGGGCACGGTCGGCGCGATAGTTGTACATCATGATGCTGTCGTCATCGCGGATGAGGCCGATAGGCTCCTGCCGATCGTTCACCATGTTGGCGGGTTCGATGAATTCGTCAGTAACGCCGTGTTCATAGGACGCCTTGACGGCGGCGGCTGCAGCCTCGAACTTTATTCCATTGCCGAGGACGAGTGCGCCGAAGGCTTTCTCCACACGTTCCCAACGCTTGTCGCGATCCATGGCCCAATAGCGGCCTGAGACAGTGGCGATTTTGCCGGTGCCGAGTTCGCGCAGCTTGCTTTCCACCTGCTCAATGAAGCCGAAGCCGCTGTCGGGCGGGGTGTCGCGGCCATCCATGAAGCAGTGCAGAAACACCTCTTTGAGTTCGTGTTTTTTCGCCATTTCCAGCAAGGCGTACAGATGCGTCAGTTGTGCGTGCACGCCGCCATCGCTGACGAGTCCCAGCAAGTGCAGCCGGTGGCCTTTGGCTTTTTCCATGGCGTTCACGAGCGCCGGATTTTTGCCAATTTCGCCGGAACTGATGAGCATATCGATCCGCGTGACGTCCATGTACACGACGCGGCCAGCACCCATATTCATATGACCGACTTCGCTGTTGCCCATCTGGCCATCAGGCAGCCCGACGGAGTGACCGGAGGTGTAGATGAGCGTGTTTGGATAAGTGGCCAGAAGATGATCGTAGGTGGGCTTGCGGGCGAGCGCTATGGCGTTGCCTTCCACCACGGGCGAGTAGCCCCAGCCATCCAGAATGGTCAGAACCAGCGGAGTTTTCTTCGCCATGTTACTGCCGGAACGCCTTTTTGCCGAGATAGACGGCTGATGCACCGAGTTCTTCTTCGATGCGCAGCAACTGGTTGTACTTGGCGATGCGGTCGGTGCGGCTGGCAGATCCGGTTTTGATCTGTCCGGCATTGGTGGCCACGGCAAGGTCTGCGATAAAGGCATCTTCGGTTTCGCCGGAACGATGCGAAACCATCGCGGTGTAATTGGCGCTGGCGGCCAGGCGCATGGCTTCCAGAGTTTCGGTCAACGAACCAATTTGATTTACCTTGACCAGAATGGAGTTGCCGACGCCCTTGTCGATGCCCATTTGCAAGCGGTCTGAATTCGTTACGAAGAGGTCGTCGCCGACGAGCTGGATCTTCTTGCCAAGCGCATCAGTCAGGCTCTTCCATCCATCCCAATCGTCTTCGGCCATGCCGTCTTCAATCGAGATTATGGGGTAATGCGCCACCCAGTTGGCCCAGAACTCAACCATTTCGTCGGAAGTCTTTTCGCTCTTGTCCGATTTCTTGAAGACGTACTTCTTCTTTTCCTTGTCGTAGAACTCGCTGCTGGCGGGATCGAGCGCGATGGCAATCTGTTCGCCCGGCTTGTACCCGGCCTTCTCGATGGCTTCCATCAGAACTTCGAGCGCTTCTTCGTTGGCCTTGAGGCTGGGGGCGAATCCGCCCTCGTCGCCGACGGCGGTGGAGTAGCCGCGTTTCTTCAGAACGGTTTTCAGAGTGTGGAAGGTCTCGGCGCCCATGCGCAGGGCCTCGGAAAAAGTGGCCGCGCCGATGGGGGCGACCATGAACTCCTGCAGGTCGACGGAACTGTCGGCGTGCGCGCCGCCGTTGATCACGTTCATCATAGGCACGGGCAGCACGCGCGCGTTAACGCCGCCGATGTAGCGGTACAGCGGTGTCATTTCAGATTCGGCGGAAGCGCGGGCAGCGGCCATGGAAACGGCGAGAATGGCGTTGGCGCCCAGCTTCGCTTTGTTCGGCGTGCCGTCCAGTTCCAGCATGGTGTGGTCAATCAGGGTCTGGTCGGCCGCGTCCAGGCCGGCCAGTGCCGGTGAAATCAGCTTCGTGACGTTTTCAGCGGCTTTGCGAGTGCCTTTGCCAAGATACCGGCCTTTGTCGTTGTCCCGCAGTTCGACGGCTTCGTGTTCGCCGGTGGATGCGCCAGAGGGAACAGCAGCTCTTCCGCGCGTGCCATCAGCTAGCAAAACGTCCGCTTCTACTGTGGGGTTTCCACGAGAATCCAGAATCTCTCGGCCAGTTACTTTTACAATTTCCATACTTGTTTTTGGGGTTGAACCTTCACTGTAGCAAGGGAAGCGGCGGTGGCCCGGTTTCGCGGTATACTGTAATTTGTCGGTGAAGAGCGCGGCCAAGCTGCGCCTGTGTGAGGTAGGTGAATTTTAATTGGCAGAAGTCCATCTGCAAGATAGCGAGACGCTGGAAAGCGCGCTAAGACGGTTTAAACGCAAAGTACAACAAGAAGATATCGTCAAGGAAATCAAGCGCCATTCTTTTTACCTGAAACCGGGTGAAAAGCGTCGAACGAAAGAAGCTCTCGCTCGGAAACGGAACCGCAAGAAGCGGCCTCGCGAAATTGAATAGCTGAAAAAAAGCCCGTCAGATCTACCCATCTGACGGGTTTTTTGTCATTCATAGCGTAGCGCTTCAGCCGGAGCGATGCGCGAGGCGGTCAGCGAGGGATGCAGCGTGGCGATGAAGCTAGTGACCAGGGCGAGCCCGGCTACCCAGATACCGTCGGTCCAGCGGCTTTGAAACGGAACATAGCTGATGGCGTAAATCTGTTCATCCAGCCTTAGCCACTGATAGTGGTTGCACAAAATGGTAACGCTATAGCCGCCCGCGAGGCCAAGCAGGCAGCCGATGCCTCCAATGATCAGCCCTTGCAGAATGAAAATGCGCTGCACCTGTTGACGGCGTGCGCCAAGCGACATCAGAATGGCAACGTCGCGATGCTTTTCCATCACCAGCATCACTAACACCACCAGTATATTGAGCGCGGCTACCAGTTCAATCAGGCTGACCGTAATGAGGCTGACCGTTTTTTCCAGCTTTAAGGCGTTCAAGAGGGGGCGATTTTCTTCCATCCAGGTTTTGGCCATCAGCTTGGGACCGGTGATGTCTTCCACTTGTTTTGCGACTTCGGGCGCGGTGAAAATATCGTCCAAGCGCAGCTCAATCGTGTTGACAACATCGGTCAAATTCAGCACCCGCTGTGCTGTCGGCAGGGTAGTAAACGCCCAGGATGAATCGAGGTCGTAGAGGCCCGATTCGAAAAGCCCCACGACGCGAAAGTGAAACAGGCCGGGCAGCATACCCATGGGCGTCAACTGGCCGCGGCTGATGATGGTAACGCGGCTGTTCAAGGGAACGCTGTTTTGTTCGGCGAGCTTCGATCCCAGCACGATCAGCATCTCGTGGCTATCGCTATTGAAGGCGTCAAGCGATCCGGCTTTTAAATGGCGCAACAGTTCCGGCGGCGCGGCGCCATGACCTAGCGGCACTCCCTTCAAGACAGCGCCCGAACCCACCAGCGGGCCCTGCAGCGCCACCTGGCCATAGAGTCCAGGCGTAGCGCTGATGACATGAGGAATTTTGAGGAGCCGCGGGACTAACTGCTCCCAGTTGGCAATGCCGTATTCGGGATTGCGCTCCAGAATGTTGATGTGGGCGGTAGCGCTCAGCATGCTGGCCTGTAGGCTGCTTTGAAAGCCATTGTTGACAGCCAGGGCAATGATAAGCGCGGCCACGCCTGCCGCTACACCCATGATGGAGATGACGGTGATGACCGAAATGACGGTTTGCTTGCGCTTGGCCCGAAGGTAGCGCAAGGCCACCATCCACTCAAAGCGCGACATAGATCAGAAGCTGTAAAATCCAGCCAACTCCAATCCGCGCTTCGCCTCGGGATTGCGCATGAACGTGTCCCAGACGAAGCCAGTCCGCAGATTTTCCGCCATCAACATGGTGATGCCGGTGTCTATACCAATCACGTCGTGATCGTACCATCCACTCAAAGGATTGAAGGCGTTGACGTATCCGTATTTGCTCCAGGCTTTCTGTCCATATTTTGTCCGTATCGTGTGTAGCACGCGCAGACAGGCCTGCGGAAGAAAGGGCAGGGAACCGGCAGCGGCGCTGGGAACAACGGAACCGTCGATCGGTCCGGTCTCAGGCGGCCCTCCCCAGGCAACGTAGCCGTTCTTCCAGTCGGAAGCGGTGATACCCCAAAGATCCTCGCTGTAGTCGGGAAACTTCTTGCCCAATTCAATGCAGAAACGTTTATGCACCTCGGTGGCAACAATGGAGTTATGAAAGTAATCGATATAGCGGTCGCGCTTGCCGCGGAAATCGAACCACGCTTCGGAATACTGGTGCACAAACAACGGTGCGAAGCTGCCGATATAGCGTGTGCCCTCGTAATCGAAGGTTATTCTCTTCCAGGCATCCCAGGCCTCGGGAGCCAAGGGGTGACTCTTCGATCCGATGCCTAGCAGGTACATCATCATTAGTTCGCTGTAGTAATCCCAGCGATAAGGAAGAAATCCGCCTTCGGGTGACCAGCCGTGTGGAAGCAGGCTGGTGTCTTCGGAGAGCCAGTTCCATTCGACGCGATCGAAGATGTCGGTTCCCAGCTTTGTAATTTGCGACGAACCAAAATGTGCTCGCGCCGTAAGTACGCCGCACAGAAGAATGGCCGTATCAATGGAAGAGATCTCCGATTCCCAGATGCGTTCGCCCGTTTTGATATTGGCGAAGTGATAAAAGAAGCCGCGGTGGGTGGGCATCCTCTCGGCTAAAAACCGGAGCGTGGTGATGACGCGTTCGCGCGCGTCACCCAGGGAGACGTAACCGCGTTCCTGGGCAATGCAGAGTGCCGTTAAAGCGAACCCGGTGGCGGCGATGCTGGCGACATTGCTCTGATCGTCCGAGCGTATGTTGCAGCGGTCCTTAACCAGGCCGCTGCCGGGGTCAGCCTGCTCCCAGAAGAACAAATAATTGGCTCGTTCCACTTCGTCAAGCAGAGCATCGTCTTCCGGCGTTAGCGCGAACCGTGCGAACTCTGTAGACGATTCTCTTTGTTCCGGTTTTTTATCCACCGGCTTGGAGACGGAGGCAAGTAGCGGGCTTGCCATGAGGGCGAGCCAGTTTCTGCGCGAAACGGCGCGACAATAGTTTTCGTGGCCCAAGTTTCGTCGGTGGAACGATCTACTCATCGGATGGTGCGCAAACTTATTTCATGGGGAGCAGCAGTCATGGTACTGGGCTTCTTATGTGCTTCTGTGGCTACTTATGTCTGGCAATGGCATGGTTGGAAGCCGACCGTAGTGGAAGGAGTGGTGCTGCGCGCCGATAACGACGTTTTGAAGCAGGTGCCGATTTCGCGGGCTGAGCTCACCATGACCAATGGCCGCTATGAAACCACCACCTACAGCGACGCCGCCGGCTATTTCAAGCTGGTCATGAAACCAAGCTGGCAGGCACAGTCGACCATAAAGTTGTTGGTTCGGCACGAGAATTACACCCCCCTCGAAGTTCCACGAGTCACTGGTGCTGATCTGTATACTTTGCACCTCCAGCCAAAAGCCGCAGCCACCAAGGGTGGCGGCGTCGAAAAAGCTATTGATATTACCGATGTACGCATTCGCTACTCCGAAAAAACCAGCAACACAGTTAATATTGGCAGCGCCGCTAAAACGTTTGAAGCGCCCGGCGAGCCCGATGTTCCATGTGATTCCAAACTGCCGTGTTCTCCAGATGGCCGCTGGAGGGCCACCGAGTCTACCCAAACATATGATGCAGGGGAACGCAGCCAGTTCCGCAATATCCGCCTTTCGTGCATTGCAGGGCCTTGTCCCTTTACCCAGGTTGTAGCGGCCAACTTCTCCCAGCCTTCCAGAATCATCAAGTTGACCATCAACAACTGGTCGAGCACCGCCACTTTCCTGCTGGAGGCGGAGGTTACGCAGATTACGTCATCGGACACGGTACGGGAAGCGTATCCGGTGATCTTCGGTTCTGCGATGAATTTTACGCTGCCAGCGGCTGCAGAGGGGCCCAGTGTGGAAGCGTCGCTCGATGGCCAGCTTATTGTTTTCCCACTGGGACCGGATCTCATTCTGTCTTGGGCGGATTGCAGCGGTCAGCAGGCGGCGGCCAATGCACAACAATATCGCTGCATCTTGAAACCTGGGTACCAGTTTCAGTAACGGCTTCAGGGTTCGATTTCGCGCAGCTTTTCCACCAGGCCGATTTCGCCTTCGGGGCGTAGCAGCGGGAATAAAATCACCTCGCGAATCGATTTGGAATCAGTCATCAGCATAGTTAGGCGGTCGATGCCGATGCCTTCTCCGCCCGCAGGGGGCATGCCGTAACAGAGCGCACGGATGTAGTCTTCGTCCATCAACTGCGCCTCTTCATCGCCGCCAGCCTTTTGCCGCAACTGCTGCTCGAAGCGCCGGCGCTGTTCCTGCGGATCGTTTAGCTCGGTGAAGGCATTGGCAATCTCCATACCCGCGGCGTAGAGCTCAAAGCGCTCCACAAAATCCGGTTCGTCACGCTTGTTCATGGACAAGGGCGAGATTTCGACTGGAAAATCGAAGATGATCGTTGGCTGAATAAGCTGGTGCTCGACGTGACGTTCAAAGAGATCGACCAATGCCTCGCCCGGGGTGGGCTGCTTGGAATGCTGCCGCAGCCAGTCGGGGTCCTTTACGTTTTCGAGTGTAGGCTTGTCGTTGCCGGGCCACATTTCCACCACCGCTTCGCGCATGGAGAACTGGCGCATGCTGCCGAAATCGATCTCATTCCCCTGATAAGTCACCTTAGACGATCCGGTTGCTTCGACCGCTACAGCCTGCAGTAAATCTTTGGTCAATGCAATCATGCCGCGATAGTCCGAGTAGGCCTGATAGAACTCCAGCATGGTGAACTCCGGGTTGTGGCGGGTAGAGATTCCTTCGTTGCGGAAGTTCCTATTGATTTCGTAGACGCGCTCCATTCCGCCTACCACCAGGCGCTTCAAGTAAAGCTCCGGTGCGATACGCATGTAGAGGTCGATGTCGAGCGCATTGTGATGGGTCATGAAGGGGCGCGCGGAAGCGCCACCATAGAGCGACTGCAGCATCGGCGTTTCCACTTCCAGGAAGCCGCGCGTATCCAACTCATGCCGAAGCGCCTTGATGATTCTCGAACGCGTCACAAAGACTTTACGCACGTCCGCGTTGGCGATCATATCGAGATAGCGCTGGCGGTAGCGGGTCTCGACATCTTCCAGTCCATGCCACTTTTCGGGCAACGCCAGCATAATCTTTGAAAGGAAATCCAGATCTTCTACGTGAACGCTTAACTCGCCAGTCTTGGTGCGGAACAAATAGCCGGTGGCTCCGATGATGTCTCCCAGATCCAGCAGTTCATAGAGTTTGTACGCCGTCTCGCTGACCGCGTCTTTCCTGACGTAGATCTGCAACTTCTCGCCGTTTTGAGAAAGATGCAGAAAACCGGCTTTTCCCATGCGGCGAAGACCCTGGATTCGTCCGGCGATGCGGACTTCCACGCGCGCACTCAGATCTTCAGCGCTTTTCTGTCCGTAGTCAGCCAGTATCTGGGGAATGGTGTGGGTGAAGGGGAAGGCGTGGCCGTAAGGCTCGAATCCCAGACCCCGTATTTGCGCTAAACGCTCGTGGCGCTGGCGTAATAGCTCATCTTCTAATGCCAACCGAAGAAGCTCCTTGAAGATTTCATTGTAGAGGCGTGGAAGACTGCGGTCTGATAGCCGCAGCCGTAAACAGCCGTCCTAAGGGCGGCTGCTAAGAGGCTAAATCGATCATGCCTGCAGGTGCTACTTGTCTACCACCCGCAACGATATCCGGCGATTCTTGGCACGGCCTTCCGCCGTTTCGTTTGAGGCCACCGGATGGTCGTCCCCATAGCCTTTGGCATCCATCCGGGAAGGTTCTACCCCCATTTTAGCGAGTTCCTCCATCACATTATTGGCGCGGTCTTCAGACAACTTTTGGTTAGCCGCCGGATCGCCTGTGTTGTCCGTATAGCCGCCAATGCGAATGCTCACTTTTGGATAGGCCTTCATAATATCTGCCACATTAATCAGTTGCTCATTCGATAACGGCTCTAGCGTGGCCGAACCTGTCGCAAACAGCAGCCGGTCGAAATCAAACCAGGTCGGTGGTTCTACCGTTCGCGATGGATCTTCGATAAAAGCAATCAGCTTGTTTTCGATGCCATTCTCCGGAATATTCAGTTCCGTGCCGTCGGGCAGCTTACGCTTAAAGAACGACCCAAGCGCCGCGGCTGCGTTGCTCGCGCCATCCGCAACTCCCGATTCAGCTTTGGAAGCGGTGTTCGTCAGCGTGGTCGCAGCTTCGCTGGCCGAGTCAGTCACTTTCGCCTCGCCATTTGTCCGGCTGAAATACCAGGTAAGGCCCGCAATCAGCAAAGCACCGAAGATCAACACCGGCCATAGCCAGCCCGCAGGTCCCCGAGTTTCGTCTGCCGCCGCCTCAGCCTTGGTCGCGCGTGCGGATGAAGGTCCAGAGGAAAGCGCGGTAACCCCGGGAATAGCAAACCCAGCGGGTAGAAAACCGCGCAGGCCGTGCAGTTCCGAAGTAAGCATCGTTCCAAACGAGGACGCGCTAAGTGCGCCTGTCTGCGCCTTCTCTGCCAGCGCACCCATAACCAAGGGAGCTCCGGCCATCATGATTCCACCCGCCGCCTGCGGAGATATCGCCGCTGTCTCCGCAATCTTGGCCTGCACATTCGATAACTGGCCGCCGAACAGCTCACTCAAAAATTCCGACGCCTTCGTCGTCGCCGCGGGTGAGCCATAACCACCCACTCCGGATGCTGCAGCCATGGTGGTCGAGGTGGAAATCAAATGATAGATACGGTCAACAAAATCCTGTTCATGCGCTCGGGCCGACAATGTAGTGAACATGGTGGCAGCCGAGGTCTTAAGCCCCGAACCAGCCGCATCAGCCGGTATGCCGAAGCGGGCCGCCAAGCTGGATGTTACCTCCGGCGTGATCGAACTGCTAATCGACTCCATCAATGAACTCATGGCCTTAATCTCCTGAGCAAAACCGCCGCCTCGCCGCAACTACTATAACTGAGGGTCACTTTTCGGTGACGCGCAGTGAGATCCGGCGGTTCTTCGCCCGGCCTTCCTCGGTCGCATTAGAAGCAACGGGATGCTCAGATCCATAGCCCTTTGAATCCAGGCGCGGTGCCCCAACCCCTAAGGCCACTAACTCGTTCATCACATTCTTTGCCCGATCGTCGGAGAGCTTTAAATTAGCGTCGGCATCGCCGGTATTATCCGTGTAACCGCCAATCCGCGCGTGAACCTTCGGAAAGGCCTTCAAAATGGCTGCAATATTGTGCAGTTGCTCCTCTGAAGCCGGCTGCAGCGTGGCCTTCCCTGTATCGAATAAGAGACGGTCAAAGTCAAACCAGGTGGTCTTGTCAGCCGGCTTCGAGGCGTCCTCTATAAACGCAACCAGCTTGCTCTCAATGCCAAGGCGCGGCACGTTCAATTCAGTTCCATCCGGCAGCTTCAGCATGTAGAACTCGCCCAGCGCCGCAACAACGGGAGCCTTCGATGGGGTTTCCGCCGCCGGGGCTGCGGCAGGTGGCGGCATTACTTGCTCATTCGTATGTGCCGGATAAGCCGGGCGATGGTTTTGCCAGTACCAGCAATAAAACCCAGCGGCAACCACAAACAAGAAAAGCGCCGGCCACAGAAGCGGGCTTTCGTCACGAACGCGCTCTACATAAACTGTTTCAGACATTCGTTTGAGTATAAAACGGAGCTAACGCCCCACATACGCAAGCGCCGTCTCCAGTGCCACATCCTTGCCATCGCGGATGCTCTTGGCCGTGTCGGCCGCCGCCTCATTAGGCTGCAGACCCAACCGCTGCAATTTGCCGCCGTTGGCATGCCTGATATCGCGAGCTGAATAGCTAACCGTCACGCCACCAGGAAGCGCAAAAGTAGCCAGTTCTGAATCCGCCCCTGCGCTAGGCGAGCCGGTAAATTCAATTTTGCTTGCAGCCTCAAACATCAGCCCCGCTCGCTCGGCTTCGCCGATGGTGCGCTCGTCGATTAGCGCCACCGTCTTGCCCTTGAAAGTCGGCAGCATAGCAGCTCGCAAAGTTTCCACCAGGAAAGTGCTGGCGGTCTGCGTAGCAATACCCTCAGTAACAACATCCGGATGCAATACCAACGGCGTCGTGACAATCGCCGAAGGCGTGTTCGGCTGCGCCACCAGGTGCGCCGCTATCATGTCCGCGCTCACCGCCTTGCCCCGCAGATCGAGGATCAGCCCTTTCGCCGATTGGAAACGCTGCATCGCCTTCTCGCTGTCATCTTTAGAAGCCCGATCGAGATCGATATAACCAATGTTGCCGTCTAGCAGCCGGATCGCTTCACCAGTGCGCTGCGGAGCGGACTCGTAGGTAGGGCTGCGTTCCAGCACGACAGACTTGGGCTCGCCTGTCGGCGTCTCCATTGCAATCGTTACCTTCGATCCAGCCGGTCCATTCAGAATCCGCTGCAGCGTGTCGTAACTCGACCGCTGCGGAGTCGAAGCAGGAACGTATTGCACCTGGTTGTTAAAACGGTCGACAATGCTTTCGCCATCCACGCGCTTTATAATGTCACCCGGCTTTACTCCAGCCTCTGCGGCAGCCGGATCAAGCACGGCCACAATCACTGGGTGTTTATCCAGCATCCTCAACCGCAGTCCCACTGGTGCTTCGCCGAAATAATCGTCCAGCGTTTTACTCCGCGCAATCGTATTCGAATCGGTCAGGTGCGTAAGCATGTCGCACAGAGTCAGGTTGTACTCGCGGGCGTCCTTGGCGGCGATAAATTTCGGCAGAAACTGCGCGAAAATGTCGTCCCAATCCTCGTCAATCAGGTCTTTGTAGGCGAAGAAGTAACGGATGGTCCCCCAGGTTTTAGCAGCGGCCAGAATACGCGCTTCGGCGCTTGGATAGGGCTCTTCAAACGTCGCCATCGCCTTTAGATAGGTGGCGTTCGTGTTCGGCTCGGATAGCCGAATTGTTGCGGGTACGCCGGGAAGTACATCCATTGTGAATGTGTCCACGTCTTTTCCCGCTTTGATAACAAACGACGTCTCGAATGCGGTTCGCAGCAGGCTTCGTTGAGTTGGCGCTTCAGAGAACTTCGACGTAGGATCGTGCAACTCATCCAGCATCGAACCAATCGCTGCGGCGTACTCATCGCGCGTGCGTGCGGAACGAATCTTCGGAACGGCGGAAACAAACGCGCTGTCCCAGTCAACCTTTTTATCCGCGACATACGGATGAAAGAAATCAACCGTTACCCACAACCGCGAAGCCGCTACCAATCGCTCCGTTTCAGTAGAGAATTCCGCGCCCTTACCCAACGACGCAGCAACCAGGACCGCGCTAAGCCGGAGGACCAACAACCAGTTCGTTGTCAACGTCTTTCACGCCCTTCACCTTCTTGGCAAGATGGCTGGCTTTCGCTTTACCTTTTTCCGAATCCACGCGGCCTTTGATAACCACCACGCCGTCTTTAACAACGACGTCCATCGCGCCGCCCTTGACGTCCGCATCCGTTGCCAGTTTCATGCGCACCTGGTCGGAAATCCGGTCATCTGCGTTCCCGGTCTTCTGTCCGGCGAGACTTGCGCAAACCATAAGAGCGACTGCTATCGAGCGTTTCATTTTAGTTATTCTTTCCAGCGCTCTTTCGAGCTTTTTTCGCAACCGTCTGATCCGAGACTAACACTTCCTCAGACCCTAGCATCGAACGCCAATCTACCGTATTCAGGAAGGACGCATCTTCGCGCCAGCCTGGTTTCACCTTAACGAAAAGCGACAGAAAAACTTTGCGTTCCAGCAGTTCTTCCAACCGAACTCGCGCCGACGTGCCAATGGTCTTCAGCATCTGTCCCTTGTTGCCGATCAGAATAATTTTCTGCCCTTGCCGCTCTACGTGAATCGTGGCCGCTATCTTGAAAAGCTTCGGCGTTTCTTCCCAGGTATCCACCAGGATCGCGCTGGCATGCGGAACCTCCTCCCGCACCACGCGCAGAATCGACTCCCGAATAATCTCGGCCGCCATAAAACGCAGCGGTTGATCGGTAATGTAATCGCTTGGAAAGAAAGGCTCACCTTCCGGCAAATAGGCCATGATGGCGTGCTTTAACTTGTCAATCCCTTCGCCTTTTGTCGCGCTTACAGGAATACTTTCGACGAACGGAAACAGCTCGCAGTAGCGCTGTATCAACGGCAGCAGCAAACGTTTGTCATCCACGCGATCAATCTTGTTCAGCACCAGCAGCGCCTTACCGCCTTTGCTCAGCGCGCTAACCGCGTGCTCGTCTTCCTCCGTCACCTGCCTCGTCGCGTCCGCGATATACAAAACCAGGTCGCGATCCTGCAACGCACCGCGTACCGTGTCCATCATGCGCTTGTTGAAAAGGGAATCTGATTTATGAATGCCCGGTGTATCGACGAAAACAATCTGCGTGTCCGCGGTCGTCAGCACGCCTTGGATGGAGGTGCGCGTCGTCTGCGCCTGGTGCGCCGTGATGGCGATCCTTTCACCCACCAGCGCGTTTAACAAAGTCGATTTGCCCGCGTTCGGCCTCCCTGCGATGCTGACAAAACCGGCGCGGCTCACGTATTCACACCGACGGGCGCAGGCGTTTCCAACCTTGAAATCCGCACCTGGTCCACCCGGCGTTCATTTCCTGCCAGCACTTCCACCCGGATTCCGCCACGTTCGGCAGTCTCGCCCACTTGCGGAACATGACCCAGCCATTCGGTCGCCAGCCCGCCCACAGTGGTCGATTCGGTATCGTCCTCAGGCCGGAAATTCAACAGATCCTGCAACCGGTCCAGATCAAGATTACCCGGCGCCACATACACGCTGTCCGATTCCTGGCGCACATCCTGTTCATCTTCGTGCTCGTCACGGATCTCGCCCAGAATTTCTTCCACCAGGTCTTCCATAGTGGCGATGCCGGCAGTATTTCCATACTCGTCAATAACCGCCACCATGTGCGATCCATCGTGCTGCATGGTGCGCAGCAGTTCGGTCACCCGTTTTGATTCGGGCACCGCCGGCAATGGGCGGATCAATTCAGTAATCGGCTTAACGCGGCGGTCGGCCGGATCGAGTTCGAATATATCCCGCACATGAATGAAGCCCGTGAGATGATCGATATTCCCTTCGTAAACCGGTATGCGTGAAAAACGTTCATGGATAACAAGCTGGCGCAGATCTTCCAGCGACCGGTCGGCCGAAATCGCCACAATTTCCGGCCGCGGCGTCATCACTTCACGCACGCTTTTATCGCCAAACGCCACTACAGAGTGAATCAGCTTGCGGTCGCCTTCCTCCCAGATGCCTTCCTCGGCGCCCGCCGTAATCAGCGCTTCCACATGGCCTACCGAATCCGTCTGGACAGGGTGTCCGTTCGCAGGTTTATCCAGGTCCAGCAGCGATTGGAACAGGTGTACCAGTGCCACCAGCGGACTCGCACTTTTCGCCAGCAAACGCGCCAGCGGCAGCAGGGGAGTAATCCAGTGCCCTTTTGTTCTTCGATAAAGAAAGAACGGAACAAAGTAAGTAGAAAGTAGCGTCGCGCCTGCCGACAGGCCGATCGATTCCAGCACGCTCTGCCACTTCGGCGCCTCGGGACGAATCATGGTGCAGAGGAACATCACTCCCAGTGCGGCCAGTGATAAATGTTTGATCAGCGAAAACGCCAGCGAGCCTTTTTCCAGCTCAAGACCAATCTTCGCCGCCAGCACCTCGCGGAAGAACTCAAGCGAAGGCAATTCGCGCCGGATTAACCGCAGCGACTCGTGATACAGCAGTTGCACCGACGAAACGAAGCAAAGCAACAGCGTTAGCAGCAGTGCGGCTGTGAGGCAGAGCAACGTCACAGTGACGCCCCCGCCATCTCGGCGCGTTCGATAAGCGTTTGCGGAAGACTAAACTTGCTGCGCCATCGTTGTTCGGCGGCGGCCATCGCCCCGCCATCTGTTTCGTGGTCGTAACCGGCCAGATGCAGCACGCCATGCAGCATCAAGACTTGTAGCTCCTCAAGCAGTGTATGGCCGAACTGTTCGGCTTGCTCGGCGGCGCGTTCAATCGAAATAGCGATCTCGCCCAGCATGCGCGCGTCGGCGCTGCTTGGGAACGAAAGTACATCGGTCGGGTAATCGTGATTCAGAAACGCGGCGTTCAAGCGGCGCAGTTCTCTGTCGTCCGCTATAAGGCACTCGAAGCCTTTTCCCTCGGCCACACGGGCCTCAAGCGTTCTTGCAAAGCGCGTCAGCTGCCGCTTTGCCGCGGCGTTCAATTTATACTTCGCGGGGTAAGCTCCGTAGAGCAGGGCAGCCAAGCGGCGCCCGGCTCCTTCATGACTACAACCGGGCCGTCGCGCTGTGCGTTGCCCGCGTTTAATGTAGAGCAAACTACTACCATCAGGTGACATAAAAATACTTACTCAAGACAGAACCGGGAATTCCGGTATTTCAATGGATGTGTCAGCGGGCGGTTCCACAATCGGAGCCGGCGGAGCTTCGCTGGCCAGCTTAAAAGCCATCTGCCGGTTCGCGCCAATCATTTCGTTGTAACGGTCGTACGCTTTTACAATGCGTTGAACAAGGTAATGGCGCACCACGTCTTTGTCGTCGAAACTGACGAAGGCGATACCCTCAACACCGCGCAGAACTTCTGCGGCGTTTAGCAGTCCGCTCTTCTTGCCGGAAGGAAGGTCGATTTGCGTCTGGTCACCGGTGACGACCATTTTGGAGTTGAATCCCTGGCGCGTAAGCACCATTTTCATCTGTTCAGTGCTGGTATTTTGCGCTTCGTCCAGGATGATGAAACAGTCATTTAAGGTACGGCCGCGCATAAACGCGAGCGGCGCTATCTCAATCACGTTGCGCTCCATCAGTTTTTCGACCTTCTCGGAATCGATCATGTCGAAGAGAGCGTCGTAAAGCGGGCGAAGATAGGGGTCAACCTTCTCCTGCAGCGTGCCAGGCAAAAAGCCCAGGTGCTCACCGGCTTCAACCGCCGGCCGCGTCAGCACAATGCGCGAAACCTTCTTGTTGAGCAGAGCCGAAACGGCCATTGCTACCGCCAGATAAGTTTTGCCCGTTCCGGCCGGTCCAATGCCAAAAGTAAGGTCGTGATTCTCAATGGCGTCGATGTAGCGCCGTTGGTTCACCGTCTTGGGCGCCAGCACTTTTTTGCCGAAAGTGCGCGACTTACCGCTCTGCACCAGCCTGCGCAGCGAGACATTCGGATCGGCCGTCACCACGCGCATGAAGCTGTTCAGGTCACCATTGTTGAAAACATGGCCTTCCTGTACCAGCGTCACGTAGTCTTCCAGAATGCGCATTGCGCGCATCACCGAAGCCTCGTCGCCTTCCAATTCCAGCCGGTCGCCATCTAACAGGTGGGTCCGGAGATTTAGCCCCGATTCTAGCAGCCGTATATTCTCGTCCCGTGTGCCATACAAGGATTCAATTCCGCGCGAGATCTGAACAGTTGACTTCATCAATAAAGGTAGGGATGCGGGGGCAGGGGTAAGGTTGGCAGTGGGCAGACGTTACTAGGTTGGCAATGGGGCGACTGGCAACGGAAAGCTGAAGTACGCATTTCGGCAGTCGTTTGAACCCACAGGCGCAGGCGCCGGAAGCTCATTCTTTCTGAGTATAACACCATTTACGCTAGCGGGAGATTGGGCCTAGACTTTGCCGAAAAGCTCTTCCAGACTTCCCGCGTCCATCAAGCGCACGCCCAAGTCTTCAAGCTGCTCAGTCCCGAATTGGCCAATTTGCTGGCTCACCCATTCTGGTGGTGTGCCAAAGCGCTTGGTTACCACCTTCTGCAAGTTCTCCATCCTCATCGCAGCCTCGCCGGCATAAAAAAACTAACTGCTGTGGAACACGCCTGCATTGCAGTTCTATGGCGTCAAGATAATTAAGGCTCCGCGCGTTAGGACGCTCTTCAAAGCGGCATCGTATTTCTGCATCCGTGAAGACGCAGTGCTCGGTTGATCCCTGAAGTCACAACGGCTACAGCCTGCTGCTTGCGCTAGCTGTGATTTTCTGAAATGTGCGCCATAATCATCGCCAAGGCACCCGCCCCCAGCGCCTGCACTAATTTCGGATGCTGCGCATAGAACCCACTCGCCTGCTCCACAACGGAGGGCGTGGTTTGCTGCGCATGCTGCGCCACCTGCTGCACAACTTCCGGCGGGAACTGCTGTGCCTGTTGCGGCGTCACCTGCGCTGCTCCCCCTGTCAGCGAACCCAATACCCCGCCCAAAGCACCGCTGCTAACGGCAGGCCCGGCGGCGCCTAGCAACTGGTTCAAAATCGCCGCGCGTTGCGCCGGATCGGCTTGATTAAACATGGTCGTGATCATCTGGGAGAATTCAGGCGTCTGGTTCGATTGAAAAGCAGCGTTCAGCCCCGAGGCAATGTGCGCCGTCGGGGCCGACTGGGCTACTTTTTCGAAATCCTGGTTCGTGGTTGCTGGCGGATTCGCCGCGCTGGCGCCGCTGTACTGCTGAAGAACGTTAAAGATATCGGCTAGGGACATGGCTCCATCTTCGCCGATTTCACTTCAGGTGGTTGCGGCCGATTTCGCCCCGGAAAGCCCGCGCACCAGCGCCTGTGTTCCCCGAACGAACGTCAGTTTCGACGGCGAGGGTCCTAAATGGCCCTTTTGCTCCAAAGCAACGAAGCCATGCAGGAACGACCAGAAGGCAGTGGCGCCGGCCTCGTCCAGCGGAGAGTTCGTCGCTTGGCTTACCAGACGCAACAGTAATTCCCAAACCGGCCGGCTGACGGAATCGTTTGTAGCCATCAGAAGGCTGTAAAGGGCCGGATTCGACGCAGCGTAATCCAGATATTTGCGAGCGGCATTGAACAAGGCCCTCTCGCCATCTGTCTCGGCCGCGGCCGACTCCATGGCCATCGCTATTTGATTAGCCGCGCGTTCCGCTAACGCTGTTTCAATTGCGGCCCGATCGGGAAAGTGACGATATAAGCTTGATGCGCGCACGCCCAGTCGCAGGGCTAGTGTTCGCATGGATAACGCAGCGAGGCCGTCGGTTTGCACCAGCGCGGCGGCGGTGTTCACAATGGCATCGGAGTTCGTTTTGGGTGGAAACGGCACTGCGAACAGAGTAAGACTTGTGAAGCATCTTGTAAAGAGGATATTTTAGGGTCGAAGTAATTCCGATACCGTTTCAAAGCTATATCCCTGGTCAACCAGTGCCGGAACAATCACTTTCATGGCCTTTAACATCTCTGAAACGTCCGGATTGGGCTGGATGTCCCGCCCGTCATGCAGGCAAATAATGCCGCCCGGTGAAGCCTTCTTAAGAACCAAGTCCGCTATTGGCCTCGCCGGCCACTCCCAGTCGTGCCCAATCACCGTCCACATCACTCCCAACAGGCCAAGTTCCCGTTGCACATCGCGCATCCCGAACCAGCGCATGCCATAAGGCGCCCGTAAAAGTCTCGGCGTCACCCCCACTTCCCGCTCAATAATTTCCTGTGCCAGCGAAAATTGCCGTGCCACCGTCCTGCGCGAATTGATTCTCGGTTTGTAGCCTAACTTCGGCCTCAGCAGCAAATGGCTGTAAGTATGGTTTCCAATCTCATGGCCAGCCTCATGGATCTGCCGCGCAATAGGCGGATGGCGCAGAATATTGATCCCGCATTGAAAAAACGTCGCTCGGATGTTCCAGCGCGCCAGGTACTCAATCAGTTCGAAACTTTTAGGGCTCGGTCCGTCGTCGAAGGTGAGTGCAATCGACCGCCTGGAACTGCATCCTCGATACACGGAGGGCCCGAAAATTTGCGCCGAGCGTCCGCGCACCGCATAGTTCAGAATTCCTGCGGCAGAAACTGTTGCCACCGCCGCACAACCGATCGCCACTGACCTGGTAATCATTTCTTATGTTCGGACTCCTACAGTAGAGCCAGAGTTTTCTCCCCACTTCCGATGAGCGAAATCGAAAGTTGTCACTTCCTCGACGCCACCAGCGTACCGGGTGCCGCCTTCGCCAACGCTCTAGGTTGCCTGTTACCCACCACCGCATGGCTTCCCCGTTTGCGGATGGTTGCCGGCGTTGGCGCCTGTCAATCTCATCCATCGCAGGAAGGCACCGTCCTAACCAGAAGTTTCGCACTGCAACGGGGCTACAATTACGCCTTTCTTGATCGCGCTCTTGGAATCTCCAGAGACCTCGAAGTCAAGCTCCTTAATGAATGCTGTTCGCCTTCCAAATGCCTGCTGATCTGCACCTCGCCGCATTGGGCTCCTATCGCCGAGCGCTGGCCCGGTCCGGTTGCCTACTATTCTCTCGACTTCACCTACGCCTACGCCGGAGCACGTCCATCTCAAATTCTGAGCTTGGATAAACGCTTGTGCCGCGCCTCGACGCTGGTGTTTCCCGTCTCCCAATGCATTGGCGACTACCTCACCCAGCGCGCCGGATGCGATCCCGGCCGAGTTGTTGTTCTCCCCAACGCCACGCTAAGCGACAACATTCAATCCGAGGCCGCTCCGCCTATGTCTCGGCCACCAGAAATTCGGCAGCTGTCCGGCCCCATAGCTGGTGTCATCGGAAACATGGCCGACAACCTCGATTGGATTCTTCTTCGCCAAGTGTTCGACCGGGTTCCAGCCATGCACTGGGTCTTCGTCGGTCCCGCGACTTCAAAGATCGCCGATGCTGGTCAAAGGGAAGCGCGTAAGGCCGTAATGCGCCACCCGCAGGCCCATTTCCTGGGTGCCCGTCCCTATCGCCAACTCCAATCCTATGCCCGCGCCTTCGACGTCGCTGTGCTCCCCTACCGCCGCAGGGAACCCACCTACTCAGGCAGCGCGACCCGCTTCTACGAGCATCTGGCCGCCGGACGCCCCATGATTGCGACGCGCAACGTGCACGAACTTCTTGCCAAAGAGCCCTATCTGCGCTTGGTGGACAATGTCGAGGAGATGGCCGGCGAATTAAACCAGTTGCGCCAGCTTGGCTTCCGCGACGGACTGGAAACCGACCGGATCAAAGCTAGCCGGAGCGAAACCTGGGACGCTCGTGCCCAGCTTATGCTGCGCAGCCTGACCGAGACGTTGCGCCAAGCCACCGAGCCTGCCTTGCTAGCGCGACAGGAACTTCGCAACTGTCGCCAAGCCTAATTACGCCAATAGCTTGGAGATCCGGCAAAAGCCTTGTAACCTAACAAATTGCCGGAGCGCCTGTACTAATTGGAGCGGCCCGGCTGGATTGAAACGCTGGGATGCTTGTTGAGCAGGAACTGATTGAGAAAGCGCGCGGGGGAGATGCTTCCGCCTTTAATCAGGTGGTTCTTGCTTATCGGAAGCGGATTTTGGGGACAATTGCGCGGCTCATCGGCCGGCCCGAAGACGTAGAGGACGTGGCGCAGGAAGTATTCGTTCGCCTCTACTACTCGCTCGACCAGTTGCGAACCGCCGAGGTGTTTGAACCATGGCTTTATCGGCTTACCGTGAATGCGTCGTATGACTATCTGCGGCGCAGTAAGCGGCGTGCCGAGTCGCGCATGGCGGATTTGAGTGAGCAGCAGGTTTTGATGGCTGATTCTCTAGCCGGCGGTAAACAGCAGGCTGAAGATCAGCAGAAAGGTAAGGTCCGGGAGTTCGTAGATGCGCTCTTCCGGCATGTTTCTGAAGAAGATCGGCTTTTGCTGACACTTAAAGAAGTGGAAGGCTTATCTCTCAAGGAGCTTGAGAAGATTTACAGCGTGAACGAGAATGCGCTGAAAGTAAGGTTGTTTCGCGCCAGACAGCGCGTCTTGAAGGCTTATAAAGGCGCTTTGGCAGACGGTAAGTTGTAAAAAAGAAGTAGTCGCACGAAAGACAGGGCGAATTTAGATGATGACGAACGACGAAGCTGGCTTCACCGAACAGCTTTCCCAAAAGCTCGATAACTTGTTCCGTAGCTATCGGAACGCATGTCCCGACGTGGAACCCGGAGCGGATTTCATGCCGTCTCTATGGCAGAAGATTGAAGCCCG
>PLRJ01000171.1 GCA_003163855.1 Bryobacterales bacterium
CCGCTTCCTCATAACCGGAGGTGCCGTTGATCTGCCCCGCCAGAAACAAGCCGTCGATAGACTTTACCTCCAGCGTGTGCTTCAGTTCGCGCGGATCCACGGCATCATACTCGATGGCATAGCCCGGGCGAATCATCTCGGCGCCTTCCAAACCCGGAATCGACGCCACCATCGCCTCTTGCACGTCAATCGGCATAGATGTAGACATGCCGTTCACGTACACCTCATGCGTATCCAGCCCTTCGGGCTCCAGGAAGATCTGGTGCCGCCGCTTGTCTGGAAATTTCACTACCTTGTCCTCAATCGAAGGGCAATAACGCGGTCCAACACCCTCTATCTGCCCGCTGTACAACGGCGATCGGGCAATGCTATCGCTCAGAATCCGATGCGTCTCGTCCGTGGTGTACCCCAAATGGCAGCAAATCTGGTCCCGGTCGATTCGTTTCGTCAAAAACGAGAACGGCGTCGGGTTCGCATCGCCAGGCTGCTCCTCAAACTGCTCCCATTTGATCGTTCGCCCATCCAGTCGCGGCGGCGTCCCGGTTTTCAACCGCGTCCATTGCAGCTCCAACGACCGGAATTGGTCGCCCAGGCTGTTCGAAGCAGCCTCGCCATTGCGCCCGCATCCATACCTTTGCTCGCCGACATGCGCCAAACCGTTAAGAAACGTGCCGGTCGTCACAATCACAGCATCCGCTGCCAAATCGCGACCGTCCTTCAAGCGCACGCCCGCGATCTTTCGGCACTTGCCGGGTAATTCGTTTCGTAAAAACAGCAGTTCCGCTACTTCCGCCTGCAGAATCCGCAAATTGGGTTCGTCTTCCAGCCAGGCTTTCATCCGGATTCGATACTGCTTCTTGTCACACTGCGCCCGTGGCGACCACACCGCTGGACCGCGACTGGTATTCAAAAGCCGGAACTGGATACCCACGGCATCCGTCAATTCGCCCATCACGCCGCCCAGTGCGTCGATCTCGCGCACCAGGTGACCCTTCGCAATCCCGCCGATCGCCGGATTGCACGACATCTGCGCAATGAGATCGGCGTTCATCGCAATCATGGCGGTCTTCAGCCCCAACCGGCCGCACGCGCGCGCCGCTTCACAGCCGGCATGACCGCCGCCGATTACAATTACGTCGTAGCTCTTCTGCATCAGGGACCTACCAGCTATTCTAACGGGGGAAACAAGCTTTGAAGATTCTTATTGTGGGCGGAGGAGGCCGCGAACACGCCCTCGCCTGGCGCCTTCATCAATCCCCTGCCGTTGAACAGATCTACGCCAGCCCAGGCAACCCCGGCATCGCCCAAATCGCCACCTGCCTGCCCGGCCCCGACTACCTGGCGCTGGCAGAATCCCTGAAAATTGACCTCACCGTCGTTGGCCCTGAAGCCCCTCTCGCTGCCGGCATCGTGGACCAGTTCCAGCGTCATCGCCTGAACATCATCGGCCCAACGCAAGCCGCCGCTCAACTGGAAACCTCCAAGATCTTCGCCAAGCAGTTCTTTCAACGTGCCTCCATCCCGACCGCGCGCTCGCTACAGACTTCGTCGTACCAGGAAGCGCTGGACGCGCTCAGGCATTTCCCTTATCCAGTGGTCGTCAAAGCCGACGGTCTGCTGGCTGGCAAAGGCGTAATCATCGCACATAACCAAACCGAGGCCAAAACTGCCATCGAGAACTTAGGACCAGCGTTAGTCATTGAAGAATTTTTGCAAGGCGAAGAGGTCAGTTTCATCGGCCTGAGCAACGGCGAGACGCTGATTCCTTTCACACCCGCCCAGGATCACAAACGAGCTCTCAATAACGACCAAGGACTCAATACCGGCGGCATGGGNNGCGTACACCGATAGTCTTATCCTCACTTCCGCGCAAGTTGAAGATATTGTGGAGCGAATAACACTGCCCACCCTCCACCAGATGAAGCGAGCCGGAACGCCGTTCACTGGCTTCCTCTACGCCGGCTTGATGATGACCGCCGGCGGTCCAAAACTCCTCGAATACAATGTTCGTCTTGGTGATCCCGAAACCCAGGCCATTCTGCACACCTACCCTGGCGATCTCGCCGAAACACTGGTCTCCTTCGTACCACCGCCCGCCGCAACTACCCGCTCCGTTTGCATCACCATGGCCGCGGAAAACTATCCCGAAACTCCGCGCACCGGCGACATCATCCACGGCATCGCCGAAGCCGAAGGCACCGGAGCGACGGTCTTCCACGCCGGAACCAAAATGGTCGGCAACGACCTTGTCACCAGCGGCGGGCGCGTTCTGGGCGTAACCGCCAGCGCCGCCACGCTGAGGGAAGCCATCGACAAAGCCTACACCGCTGTCGGCAAAATCCACTTCCGCGGCATGCACTACCGCACTGACATCGGCCATAAGGGACTGGCTCGCGCTAAAATAAGCGCGACGGGGACGTAGCTCAGATGGATAGAGCGGCCGCCTCCTAAGCGACAGGTCGGCAGTTCGAATCTGCCCGTCCCCACCACACTCCGTCACAACCGTTACATTTCCGCTTGGACATTCGCAACCTAATTGCGATATGTTACTTGCACAATGTCTCGTACCCTATCGGCCTTGTTGACGACTGCGGTTCTCAGCCTGCTCATGCCAGGCGCTTTGTTTAGCCAGCAAACCGGCCCCGCCGGCGGAGAAGCGAATCTTGTTCTCCCCGACCTTAGCCAGAGCATGTTCTTTTCTAATGCCATCAATGGCCGCTCGCTGCTGCTATATGGCCTTATCGTTGTCGCGCTCGGCCTGCTTTTCGGCCTGGTTATCTACCGGCAGCTGGAAAAAGCGCCCGTGCATGCCTCGATGCTCGAGATTTCCGAGCTAATCTACGAAACCTGCAAGACCTACCTGGTGACCCAGGTCAAGTTCCTGGTCGTGCTTGAAATATTCATTGGCGCCATCATCGTCTTCTACTTCGGCGCGCTGCAACACTTCAGCTTTATTAAGGTTTTCATCATTCTGGCGTTCAGCGTGGTCGGCATCTGCGGCAGTTGCGGCGTAGCCTGGTTCGGCATCCGCGTCAACACCTTCGCTAATTCGCGCACGGCCTTCGCCAGCCTCACCGGCAACGCGTTTCCCTGCTACGAGATTCCGCTCAAAGCAGGCATGAGCATTGGCATGCTGCTCATCTCGGTCGAACTCGTGCTGATGCTGTTCATCCTGCTGTTCATTCCGCGCGATTACGCCGGGCCCTGTTTCATCGGCTTCGCCATTGGCGAATCGCTGGGTGCAGCCGCCTTACGCGTGGCCGGAGGAATCTTCACCAAGATCGCCGACATCGGAGCCGACCTGATGAAGATCGTTTTCAAGATCAAGGAAGACGATGCGCGCAATCCGGGAGTGATCGCCGATTGCACCGGCGACAATGCAGGCGATTCCGTCGGCCCCAGCGCCGATGGATTCGAAACCTACGGCGTCACGGGCGTCGCGCTCATCTCCTTCATCGTGCTGGCGGTGAAGACCGATGCGCTGCAAAGCCAGTTGCTGGTTTGGATCTTTGCCATGCGCGTCATGATGGTTGTCTCCTCCGGCCTTTCGTACCTCATCAACGCCGCGTTCGCAAAAAGCCGCTACGGCAACCTGGCCAAGATGAACTTCGAAGCGCCGCTGACGACGCTTGTCTGGCTCACTTCCCTGCTCAGCATTGCCGCTACCTACGTGGTCTCCTACGCCATGATTCCCGACCTCAACGGCGACACCAGCCTATGGTGGAAGCTATCCACCGTGATCACGTGCGGTACGCTCGCCGGCGCAGTCATTCCTGAACTCGTCAAGGTCTTCACCTCCACCAGTTCCGGCTTCGTGCGCGAAGTGGTGGCAGCCTCGCGTGAAGGCGGCGCGTCACTAAATATTCTGTCGGGCTTCGTCTGCGGCAACATGAGCGCTTTCTGGCTTGGCCTGGCGATCCTGTGCCTGATGAGCATCGCCTACGGTGTCAGCACGCTGGGCCTGGAGAGTCTGATGATGGCGCCCGCCGTTTTCGCCTTTGGCCTGGTTGCTTTCGGCTTTCTCGGCATGGGCCCGGTAACGATTGCGGTCGATTCTTACGGACCCGTCACTGACAACGCGCAATCGGTGTACGAACTATCCACCATTGAACAGATTCCCGGTATTGAAGCTGATTTGAAAAAGAACTTTGGCTTCGTCGTGAACTTCGAACGCGCCAAAGAGAACCTGGAAGAGAACGATGGCGCAGGCAATACCTTCAAGGCCACGGCGAAACCGGTCCTGATCGGCACTGCTGTTGTCGGCGCGACCACCATGATCTTCTCTATCGTGGTTGCTCTCACCCATGGCCTTCGTCAGGACCTGATATCTAATCTCTCCATTCTTTATCCGCCCTTCCTCCTGGGACTGCTCGCCGGCGGCGCCGTTATCTACTGGTTCACCGGCGCATCCACCCAAGCGGTCACCACAGGCGCGTACCGCGCGGTTGAATTCATCAAAGCCAACATCAAATTAGAGGGCGTAGTAAAGGCATCTGTCGCCGACAGCAAGAAAGTGGTCGAGATTTGCACGCAGTACGCGCAACGCGGCATGTTCAATATCTTTCTGACGGTCTTCTTCATGACCCTCGGCTTCGCGTTTGTTGAGCCATACTTCTTTATCGGTTACCTCATCTCCATCGCGCTGTTCGGCTTGTATCAAGCGATCTTCATGGCCAACGCGGGCGGCGCGTGGGACAACGCCAAGAAGATTGTCGAAACCGAATTTAAGCAAAAGGGAACCCCGCTGCACGACGCAACAGTGGTGGGCGACACGGTTGGTGATCCGTTCAAAGATACGTCGTCGGTGGCGCTGAACCCAATCATCAAGTTCACGACACTGTTTGGCTTGCTGGCAGTGGAACTCGCAGTTTCGCTATCAGAGACGCAGGGTGAGTTTCTGGGTCACGTACTCGCCGGTTTATTCCTTGCCACTGCGCTTGTCTTCGTCTACCGGTCGTTCTACAAGATGCGGATTGGCTCGTCTGTGGAACAAACGTCACAGGACAGTGTTTCCGCCGCCGGCGTGCATTGAGAACCGCTATTATAAAGATTATGGCCACTGTTCACATGACAGATCTCGAGGTCTCAAACAACTTCGACGCTGTGCTCGAAAACATTCGCAACGGTGTCGAAGTGGTCGTTGAGCAGGATCATCGTCCTGTGGCCTTGATAAGTTCGCTGGCGCCCCAAGGCCGGCTACTCTCCGACGCCCTAGCAATCGCCGAAGCGCGCGGTTCCACCGTGACTCTCGATGAAGGATTCATGAAGGATGTCGAAGAAGGCATCGCCAGCCGCAGCCAGCCATGGAACCCTCCGACCTGGGAGTAATCCTCGACTCAAGCCTCGCGATAGAAGCTGAACGGCAGAAACTGAACGTATCGCAGTTTCTGTTGCGTACCATTCAAAAGATCGGCCACCGCCAAGTTGCCCTCAGTTCAATTACCATTGCTGAACTTGCTCACGGCATCCATCGAGCCAATACACTGGAGCGGCGGGAACGCCGCCGAACCTTCCTGGATGAGTTGAAAGCGGCGCTGCCCGTTTATCCGATCACGGACTTGACCGCCGAATTGGTTGGCAAGATCGGCGGAGAATCGTCTGCTATAGGCGTGAACATCCCTCTTGATGACCTCCTTATCGGCACTTGCGCTTTGGAACGAGGTTATGCGGTTGCCACTCGCAATGTCCGTCATTTCGGGAAGATTCCCGGGCTCATCATCATCGATTGCTAATTCATGGCTGCAGTAAAACCTAACAAACGTCCCAGCGCCAGCCGCGTTAAATCCGCCCCTCTCGCAGCCGCAACACCTATCAAACTGCCGAAGCACCTATTTGCAGTCGCCGCTCTGCTGCTATTGGTGTGGGTGGCCTACCGGACAAGCCTCGACAACGGCTTTGTCTGGGATGACCACGAACTGGTGGTGAAAAACTCCGACGTTCAAACCGGAACCTTGAGCCACATCTTCTCCACCGGCGCCTGGTCGTTCCAGCAACATGCCGAGAACGCGGCCAACAACAATTATTACCGGCCGTTGCAAATCCTGACCTACCGCATCACGGCATCGCTCGGCAGTTTGTCGCCTTGGCCGTTCCACCTGGCAAGCCTGCTGCTGCACCTGGGCGCAACGCTCCTCTGTTACGCCGTCTTTTATAAACTCCTGCAATCGGCAACAACCGCTCTTGCGGGCGCAGCTATCTTCGCCCTCCATCCCGTGCACGCAGAAGCAATCGATTGGATTGCGTGCTCCACAGAACTAGGTTGTGGCTTGTTCCTGCTGCTCTCGTTCTATTGTTACCTGTACATCCGAGAAGGCCGATATGTGGCTTCGATCGCCTCTCTCGTTTCGTTCCTCGCAGCACTCCTCTGGAAGGAAATGGCCGCGACTCTCCCGCTGCTAATCACCGCACACATCCTGCTGCTCGACAGAAAGCGCAACATCGTGAAAACGACCGCACCCTACTGGGGCGTGCTGCTGCTATATCTTGTTCTGCGGCATAACGCGCTCGGAGTTTTCTATGCTTCGTCAGCCAGTTGGACGCTCGGGCCAGCTGCATTTATCTCGACCGTCCTCCAACTCATCGCTACCTACTGGTGGAAGCTGATTTGGCCCGTCAATCTAAACGCCTATTACGTTTTTGAACCAGGATCCTGGGCCGCCAATCTCCTGTATGCGGCAACTATCGGCGCCGCAATCGCACTCATCGTCTACTGCTACAAACGGCACCCTCTCGCAGCATTTGCTTGTATCTGGATTTTTCTCGCGCTCCTGCCGGTGTTGAACGTTTACCACCTCGGATCGAACATCTTCGGAGAGCGATACCTCTATATCCCCTCGGTTGGCTTTGCACTTCTCTGTGCGCTACCCCTAAAGAGTCTCAATCGCATGCCGGCGACCGCCACTCTCCTTGTCGTTTTGCTAGCTTGCTACACATGGCAAGATCTGAAACGCGCCGATGATTGGAAAGATGACTACGCGCTCTTCTCGAAAACCCTCCAGCAGTCGCCGCGCGCCGCACTGATCAACCGAGTGATGGGCGATTTACTCCGAACCGAGAAGAACGATCTTCCAGACGCCGAACAGCATTATCAGAAGGCGATCACGCTGGCGCAGGAATCGACCCCGCCCGCCTATTCGCAAGTGTCACTCGCTTATGTTGGCCTGGCACAGATCTATGGCGAAACCAATCAGACAGACAAAGCCCTGAAGGCGCTGGATGAAGCGCAACGCATCGATCCAGCCAACGCCGGGGCAAAACTAGCCCGCGCCGTTATCTACGCAGAGAAAGAGGACTGGCCTGACGCCAAACCAATCCTGCAAACAATACTCGCAGCCGACCCCACCAACAACGGCGCCTTGAACACCATGGGCCTGGTTGCGTGGCAGGGAGACCACAACGCCAGCGCAGCCGTGCAATATTTTGAGCGCGCATTAAATGCCGGCCCTACCGACACCACCGCTGCCTCCATCCATAACAATCTCGGCGCTATCTACGGCGAGCAGCACCAGTATGATCAGGCGATCGGCAACTTCCAGACGGCTGCCCAGTTGGATCCACAGAATCCACAATATGTCACCAACGTCGGGAACCTATATGGAATGATGAACAAACCAGCCGAGGCCAAGGCCAGCTTCGAGCGGGCGTTACAGATTCAGTCCGGCTACCGCCCCGCGCTGGCAGGTCTCAGCCAGTTACAAGCCGCTTCACAATCACGGAGTCCGAATCGGTGACACTGGTCAGCCGATAAAGCCGCGCAAACCCCTCGTTCTCGATGCCGGCGAGAGACTCCTTGAGACTGGACACCTGCGCGACAATGACATCGCTCTGCACCTTCCGGTGCGGCCGTTGCTGATTGCGATTCTGATAAACGCTCTCAGGCAACTGAAACAGTATCCCCACAGCAGGAACACCGAACAACTGCGCCGCCTCCAGTAAAGGTCTGCGCGCCGATGCATGCACATTGGTCGCATCCACCACGGTCACTCGTCCACGCTGCAGGCGCTTGGCGAGAATCAAGTGCAGCAATTCAAAAGCATCTTTTGTGGCCGACTGGTCGGCCTCATCATCGCTGACCAACGCGCGGCAAAAATCAGAGGATAAAACCTCCGAAGCCCGGAAGTGACGTCTCGCAAACGTAGATTTTCCTGCGCCGGAGGGACCAACCAATAACACCAAAACAGGACTCGGAATTTCTATCGTCACTTAGATCTTCTGTGTCTTCCAGGTTCCGCGACGAAATAGATACAGGGCAGTAACCGTCGATACTAAATCCGCGATCGGCACCGCCCAGAAGGCTCCTGGCGGCCCATACATCCACTGAATCGCCATCAGGTAGGCGACTGGAATCTGAACGACCCAAAACGAGACAAAGTTAATCATGGTCGGCGTTACTGTGTCCCCGGCGCCGTTAAACGACTGCATCAACACCATACCCCATGAGTAGCTGATACACGCCAGTCCGAAAGTTCGGAGACACGCTGCGGCGACCCCGGTCACTGCCCCTTCATTACTGAAAAATCCAGCAAGAAAAGCCGGTGCCAGCATGAACAGCAGCGCCACCGACGACATGTAAATCATATTCAGCCAAGCCGTTCGATAAACTGATTTCTCCGCGCGCTGCGGCTGTTTGGCACCCAGATTCTGACCAACTAATGTCGCGGCCGCGTTGCTAAATCCCCAAGCCGGGAGAATCGCAAAGATCAGCAAACGGATGGCAATGGTGTAACCCGCCACGGCTGCGCTGCCAAACACCGATACAATGCGAACCAGCGCCATCCAACTCGCCGTAGCGATAAGAAATTGCAGAATGCCGGTGAACGATACCTTCAGCAGATGCCACATCACTGGAATATTCAGCCGCACCTGGTTAGGCCGCACTACAAT
Organism: Bryobacterales bacterium; assembly: GCA_003163855.1. Taxonomy (GTDB): domain Bacteria; phylum Acidobacteriota; class Terriglobia; order Bryobacterales; family Bryobacteraceae; genus Bog-105. The sequence continues at coordinate 8,884 of PLRJ01000171.1, forward strand.
GCGATTTTTCGTCGATTGCAATTGCCAGAGTTGATACAGCACACCAACACCGCGTCCGGTGGTTGTCGCCACAGCCGCACCTAAAACTCCGAGTTTAGGAAACGGTCCCCAGCCATTGATCAGGCACGGATCGAGAATAATGTTGATAATGTTGGCCAGCCAAAGAGTTCGCATCGCCAGCGCGGCATCGCCAGCGCCGCGAAAAATGCCGTTGATCAGAAACAGCAGAAAGATGACCGCCGACCCGCCCAGAATCACCTGCGTGTAACGTGAATGCGCTTCAACGGCGGGCGTGCTGCCCATCAGGTGAAGCAGTTTGGGCGCGTAAATAATGCCAATGCCGCCAACTACGGCCGATAAAACCAACCCCAGGAATATCGCCTGAACAGCTGAGTTCACCGCGCCTTCGCTGTCGTGCTCGCCTACGCGCCGCGCCACAAAGGCGGTGGTTGACATGCTCAAGCCCAGCGCCACGCCGAAAACCAGCGTCAATAGCGATTCGGTCAGTCCCACCGTCGCCACCGCGTCCGCACCCAGGCGCGACACGAAGAAAATGTCCACAAGCCCGAACAGCGACTCCATGCACATTTCCAAAATCATGGGTATAGCCAGCAGCAGGATGGCGCGGTTCAAATCGCCCTTGGTGAAATCCTGGTGCGTGCCTAGTAATGCTTCTTTCAACATGGAGCAGCCGCTGAACAATAATAGACTGTGATGGCAAGAGTAGAACGGGCGCTGCTAAGTGTTACCAACAAAGACGGAATTGTAGACTTTGCGCGCGAGTTGCAGGGGCTTGGAGTGGAGCTTATTTCGACTGGCGGGACGGCGAAATTGTTACGCGAGCAAAACATTCCCGTGTGTGAAGTAGCCGATGTTACCGGCTTTCCCGAGATGCTGGATGGCCGTGTCAAGACAATTCACCCGCGGATAGCCGGCGGTATTCTGGCGGTCCGCTCGAACCCTCTCCATATGCAGGCGTTGAAAGAGCACGACATTCCCGCCATCCAAATGGTAGTGGTGAATCTTTACGCGTTCGAAAAATATGCGGGTAAGCCCGGCGTCACACGCGAAGAACTTGTGGAGAATATCGACATCGGCGGCCCCACCATGATTCGCGCTGCGGCAAAGAACTGGCAGGATGTTGCCGTCGTGGTCGCGCCATCGCAGTACAACGCCGTACTGTCCGAGATGAAGGCGAACGACGGCGCGGTAACACAGACGCTGCACTGGAAACTTGCGCAGGAAGCATTCCTGCATACGGCCGCCTACGATCAGGCCGTGTCCAGGCGCCTGCTGCAAGTGAACGCAGCGGGCGAGACAACAACGGAGTCACTGCCCGAGCGAATGCAGATGAACCTGCCGCGAGCGTCGGTTTTGCGTTACGGCGAAAATCCGCATCAGGAAGCAGCTCTCTACGTTAGCGGAGAAACAGGCGTAGCAGGTGGAGAAAAGCTGCACGGTAAAGAGCTTTCGTACAACAATCTTGTTGATCTGGACGCGGCGTGGCAATTGGTGCAGGAGTTCAGCGAACCTGCCGCCGCCATCATTAAACACACCAACCCATGCGGCTGCGCGGAACAAGCGACGCAGGTAGAAGCCTACCGGCTGGCGTTGGAGGCTGATCCCATATCCGCGTTTGGAGGCGTACTCGCCTTCAACCGAGAACTCGATGGCGCGACTGCGGAGGAGGTCGCCAAGCTGTTCGTCGAAGCCATCGCCGCACCCGCGTTTTCCCCCGAGGCGTTGACACTGCTGACAGCCAAGAAGAACCTGCGGCTGCTGCGCGTGAAACCGGTTCAACAAGCCGAACTGGTGATCAAATCCATCAGCGGTGGCTTCCTCGCGCAGACCGCGGACACAGGCGCAATCACCGAAGCTGACCTGCAGGTGAAAACACAACGAGCTCCGACAAAAGAAGAGATGAAAGCACTTCTGTTCGGCTGGCGCGTGTGCAAACACGTCAAGTCAAACGCCATCGTTTATGCGCGAGCTGGCCAGTCTATCAGTGTAGGAGCGGGTCAGATGAGCCGTGTCGATAGCGTGAAGGTGGGAGCTCTGAAAGCCATTCTGCCGCTCGCTGGAACGGTGCTGGCATCCGACGCCTTTTTCCCATTTCCAGATGGATTGGAAGAAGCCGTAAAGCATGGAGTCACCGCCTTCATTCAACCGGGTGGATCAGTGAAGGACGAAGAAGTGATAGCGGCGGCGAATCGCTTGAACATAGCGATGGTCTTCACCGGCATGCGGCATTTCAGACACTAATTCCGAGTCGCCATAGCCGCGCTCCAATCGGCGGGTAGTGTTCCCAGCGGCAGCAATTTACCCTTTTCCAGATGCCGGATGGTCTTGGCGAATTTAGCGGCATGCGGATCGTGCGTCACCATCACAATCGTCTTGCCGAACTCCCGATTCAAACGCGTCAGCATGGTCAGCACATCTTCCGCCGCCGCCGCATCCAGGTTTCCTGTGGGCTCATCGGCCAGAATCAGATCAGGATCAGTCACAATTGCGCGCGCAATCGCCACTCGCTGCTCCTGACCGCCCGATAGCTGCTTGGGTAAATGCCCCATGCGATCTGCAAGACCAACCAATTTCAGCGCAGTCTGCGAGTGTTCCATGCGCTCCTTCTTCTTAAGCTTGGTTAGTTTCAGCGGTAGCTCTACATTTTCCAACGCCGTAAGCACCGGAATCAAATTGAACGACTGGAATACAAAACCGATATGCTCATTACGCCAGTGGGCGATCTCCTTATCGTTCATAGATCGCAGGTTGGCGCCCAGCACCTTGATGTCTCCGTCGGTCGGCTTATCCATGGCCGCAATTAGATGAAGCAGGGTGGACTTGCCGGAACCGGATGGACCCATCAGTGCTACGAAATCGCCCTTCTTGATAACTATGTTCGCTGAATCGAGTGCAGCCACTCGGAACTCATCGCGTACGTATTCCTTACTCAGATTACTGGTCTCGACAATATTTATGCTGTCACTCACGTTCATCCCCTCGCGCTCTTAGTGTTTCGCTTCCACATGCTGGCCGTCCTTCAGATCGGTGGGCGGATTCAGGACCAGATCTTCGCCCCCAATTAAACCGCTGTCAATCACCACGCCCTTGCTGGTGGTGCCGCCCGTGGTGACCGGGCGCTTGTGGGCAACATCCTTCAGCACTACAAACACGTTGCCGTTCTGAATGGCGGTGGGTGGAATAACAACCACCTGCTTAGATGCGCCGGCACCCGGCTCCTGCGGTGCGGTGTTGTAGAACGCTACCGTCGCGTTCATGTCGGGCCGCAGATAATCGTCCGGATGCAGCACCTGCACCTTCACTTGCACGGTCGCTTTAGCACGGTCCGCTTCTGGCGACACCTGCTCTATGGCGCCTTCGTATTTGCGGTCAGGATAGGCATCAGTCGTGATGGTGCCCTTCTGCTTAGGCCCCAGCTTTGGAAAATCGTTCTGGCTGATGTCCAACTCCACTTGCAGATCGTTCAGATTGGCCATCGTGACGATGTAACCCTTGGCCCCTTTATCTCCCACAAAGCCGGTGGTGATGAACTCACCCTTCTCCACGTTGCGATCCAAAATAGTTCCCGTAACAGGCGCTTTAATTACGGTGTTGTCCAACTGCGTCTGTGCGTAGGCAAGCGCGCCGCGCGCCTGTTCAATCTGGCCGATCACCTGGTCGATCTCTTCTTTGCGCGGACCAAGCACCGACAAATCCAGCGTGCGCTGCAAACTCGCCGCTTTGGCCACGTTGCCGTCGTATTTGGCTTGCGCATCGTCCAGCGACTGCTTAGCTAGAACGCCTTCCGCCACCAACTGCCGTGTCCGGTCGAGCGTGACTTTGGCATTCACTACATCGGCATTGGCTGAGTCCAGGTCGGCGCGCGCCTTCTGTGTTTCTTCCGGACGTGAACCGTTCTTCAATTCAGCCAGCTTGGCTTCCAGGTTTTGCAGGCTGCCTTTTTGCTGGGTGACCTGNNTAGCCGGTGGCGGTAAGAATCACCTGTTCACCGGACGAAGAAACGCTAACGGGCGATTGCACCCGCACCACTTCCACCGGCACGGCGGCATTCACTTTTTTCAGAAGCACCACCGCGCCTACAGCAGCCGCCGCTAGCACCACGGCGAGAATAATAAGGTTCAGGTACGAGCGAGGCTCACGCTCCCGCCGGGCGGTGCGATCAATCCGCAGGTTATGAAGATCAGTTTCCATGTTTAAGTTTCACGAAGCGCGGTAAGAATCTCTTTGTTCGCGGCCTGGCGGGCTGGAAGCAGTCCGCCTAACGCTCCCAGGATGATGGAGAATACAAGGCCAACGGCCATCACATCGGGCCCAATGCGAAAGTTGAAGCTGGTTTCGCTAAAGGTGGTGAAGCTCCCAATTCCGGTAGTGATGCCGTTCAAGGGCAGAACAATTATGCAGGCGATGATGCCACCCAATAGCGAGAGCAGAACCGACTCCAGAAAGAAACTCAGCAGGATGCTGCCTCGATTGAAGCCCAAAATGCGAAGCGTTCCCACTTCCTTGGCGCGCCTGGCTACCGCCGCATACATTGTGTTCATGGCAGCAAAACAACTGCCAACGGCCATGATGATGCACACGAAAAAGCCCAGGAACTGAACGGGTTTGGCCGAATCTGTGAGCGATGCGAAATAATCCTTCTCGCTCATCACCGTTACGTTCAGGCGCCGGTCCGCTTCCAGCGATCGCATCAAAGCATTCGCGGCAATCTCGTCGGTCGCGGCCAGCAGAGCTGAACTATATGTGTCGGGCCGGTTAAAATCGGCGGCTACTGTGGGACCATCTCCGAAGATTTCACTATCCACTGAGGTGCCGCCGCCGTCCATGATGCCAACCACCGTCCATAGACCTCGTCCAAACTTCACCTGCTTGCCAAGCTGCAAATTTGGAAACCGTTTCGCAGTAGCCTTGCCCACCGTCACTTCGCGCTGGCCCGTTTGGAACATACGGCCGGACACAATTTTGATCTTGCGCATCTGCACGCCCTTCATGGACAAACCGCGCAGTGTGACGTTGGAACCATCCGGGTTTTCAACGTTAGGCAAATTGATAACCGACACCATTTCGATGGATGCCATAGGCTGCCCGTCAGGCGCGACCAGAATGCCGGGGAAGATCTTCATGATCTGGAACTGTTGCTGCGTCAGCAGGCTGGTTAATTCTGAGTTGCCGCCCTTGCGCATCACCAGCACATGGGAAGGGTCGCCGCTGGAATTAAACGCCGATTCCAGCCCTGAAACCAGGCCCAGTACGGCCAGCAGCACCGCCACCGTCATGGCGATTCCCGCCGCCGTCATCAGCGTGGTGGTCTTGCGAACAATCAGGTTGCGGATGTTGTAGGAAAGGGGAATTGCCATTAGATTTTTAGCCGTTGTAACGAAGAGAATCTAAAATACTGGTTCTAGCCGCGTTCCAGGCGGGTATGAACGAGCTGATGAAGCCGATGAGCCCCGCGATAAACAGCGCCAGCAGCGCGGTGGCGGGCGTCACGCTAAGATTGTGCAACTGCGGCAACATGGTAGCGGCGGCTTTGCCCACGCCCACCGTCAGCACAGACGCGATCAGCAGACCGATGGCGCCGCCGATCAGCGAAATGGTCACTGCTTCGCCAATCAGCATGCCCAGAATGGCATCGTTATTAAAGCCCAGCGTCTTCAAAACGCCAACCTCCTTAATGCGTTCGCGCACCGACATCGCCATGGTGTTCCCCGACACCAGCAGAATGGTAAACGTTACCGCTCCGCATATGGCCATCAGGAACAGCTTGATGTTGCCCAGCAACGATACAAAACTCAGCGCAAATTGTGCTTCTGATTCGGTCTTGGTGGGCGGCGAGGCGTTATCGAACATGGCGTCCACCGCCTTGGCGATTTGCGGAACGTCGGTGGTAGTGTTGGCCAGAATAGCGACGGTGCTGATGTAGCTGCGGCGCGAAACCGGCAATGCATCGCGCAGATACTCCCAGTTGAAAAAAAGAGCATCGGTTGTATCAGGATCAGTGAAAATGCCGACCACCTTCAATTCCAGGTTCACGGGATAGATGTCGCCAACCAGAGTGATGCGGTCGCCCAGCTTGAGCTGCAACTTTTCGGCCAAGTCGGAGGACACTATGGCGCCCGTTTTATCGGTAATGAAGGCCTTGCGCTGATCTTCCGGCATTTCCAGTTGCGTCCGAATGGTCAGAAACTGTTTGGGTTCGACACCAAGACGGGCGAAAAAATTCTTCGAATCGCGGGCATCCTTGTACGAGCCGCCGAACCAGTTCCAGACCGACACCTCTTTCACGCCCGGCACTTGCTTGATTTTCGCTTCATAGGCGACCGGAATAGACTGCGCGAGCGAAACGCGATGGCGCGTCACCAGGCGCATGGCTTGGCCCGGAGTTTGTTCCTTAAAGAAGAGCGCGTGATACATCGCCATTAATACGCCGAGCAGACACAGCGAAACTGCGATGCTGGAGATGGTCAGAATGCTCCGCCGCCGATTACGGAGCGTGTTCTTAAACGCCAGCGAAAAATAACGAAACATCGTGCTCTCCCTTGACTAGTTAGGTTAGCCTGAAAATGCCCGCTTAGGCATAACGTGCCGGGCAAACCTGTCCTTTTGACACAGCGCCGAACTACATACGCATGCCCGACGAACAGAGTTCGAAGATACAACGGCCGGAAGTCTCCAGTTTGGCAGGTTTGTGGTCGGACGTGGACTATTTTTTCATGGGCCGGGCGCTGGAACTGGCGCGCCAGGCAGCACTGGCCAATGAAGTTCCGGTCGGCGCCGTGCTGGTCTCTGATGGGCGGTTGCTGGGCGAGGGATGGAATCGGCCGGTATCCGGTTCCGATCCAACTTCGCACGCCGAGGTGGAAGCGTTGCGGCAAGCTGCAAAAACAGCAGGCAATTATCGCCTGCCCGGTTCCACGCTCTATGTAACGCTTGAGCCGTGCGTCATGTGTGCAGGGGCTATTGTCATTGCCCGGGTGGAGCGGCTTGTTTTCGGCGCGCGCGATATTCGTTTCGGCGCCGTACGCAGTAAGTTTCGCCTTGTTGATTCAGAAATGTTGGGCCACAAAGTAAGGGTTGAAGAGGGTTTACTGGCAGTGGATGCGGCGCAATTGCTAACTAAGTTCTTCCAATCGCGCCGCTGATCCAGTCCGTTCGCCCTTAGGCGGCGCGCTTTAAGGGAAACCTCAGAAGTTTGGCGGCTTTCGGCAGCTCCTCCATTTCCACCTTGTGGATCAGGCTGCTGTGCATCTGCTCCCTGGTGGTGCTGTTGAAATATTCATCTACCGGAAACAGGGCGTGGGGTTCCAGTTCGCGAAAGGTCTTGCCCAGCTTCTGTTCAATGCGATAGGCCTCGTGAAAGAATGTCCCCCGATCTATACCCATGCGGCGGCAGCACAGCTTCCAATCGGCTCCATATAAGTAATGAAATTTGAAGATGAAATGTTCACGCGGAGTCAGGGTACGCTTACTGACCAGGCAGAAATCGGCGATGAACTCCTCATCCTTCAAACCCCAGACGGAACGGCGTTGCCGCCCGGGGTTTGCCTCTAGTGACACCCGGCTGATGTACTTCTCTTTGGAAGCACACTGCTTAAAGCGCGCGTAACAAGCGCGAAAGATCGCCCTGAATACACAGTTGCACGGAGCCGACGCACCTCCGCGTCCTGGCCTAAGTCCTAGTCCATAGCAAATGCTGCAAGCTTGATGAGCTAAGGCTAGAGTTTCTGTACGAGTCCACTGCATTGTTTGTTTTTCATTTCCTAAGCAATTCCTGAATACAAAAGTTTATTCAGGCGCCTATTTAATTCCTACAAATAAAAATACAGTACTGCTGGTACCTTGCCAAATTTCGTGCTCGAAAAATTCTCGCAAGATACCGAACTAATACGTATACAAGTGATTTAAGTAATTGAAAATTAGTAGCTTACGACCTTATCATGGCTGATCATAGGGCTTGTAAAAATATCTCACCCAGGCGATTATTTAACTAGCGTATTTCAGTGTGATATCAATATGGAAGCTAAATCCGTCACGTTTTCAGTGCTGCAATCTCGATTAATATCGCAGATTACTTTGCGAATTAATAACGGGGAGTTTAGCGAACGAGCTCTGGCCCGTATGCTGAGCATCTCTCAGCCGCAGATGCACAACGTCCGAAAAGGCGTTCGCAAGCTTTCGGTCTGCCTGAGCGACCGCATTCTAGCCAAGTTCGGAATTTCCATTCTGGATTTGCTTGAGCCGGGGGAAGTAGTGGAATCGCTTGATCTTCGCAGTCCAAATTGGCGCGAGCGGGAGATGCGAAAGCCTGCCCGGCAAGAGGATGGTTCGCGCGCACCTTGGCGGAGTCAGGTTGGTTAGTGAATTGCGCACGGGCCGCGAAAAAGGCGGATAAGACAATCACTCAGTCGATTGGTGTCAGTACTCCGTTATGCTTTATCCCTAAACGGATGGGCCGCGGGTGGCCGTGCGGCGGAATGGTCGCTTCTACCCAAAGTTCCTGACCGGGTAAAAGATGTCTTGAAGGGTCTTCGGCCTTATCGCTGATGAAAAAAGCGACCGGCGGAGAAATGAGCCCGTAGTCGCCAGCCGCCCGCGTAATGTAGTTCGCGCTGGCGAATTCAGGCGCCAAGCCGATCTTAACCTCGTCGCCATCAACATGGAAATCAACAGGAGTGCCGCTCCAGTGCTGGGGGTTCTCCACGGCCAGCGTCAAGCGTAGATAACGGCCTCGAATTGGCATGTCCGGGTCAACCGGCATGGTCTTAATCCAGGCATGCGGCAAAGTGGTCCGATCGTAGAGCATTTTGGCTCCGATACTACACAAGAGAGCCACTTGGGCCAGAGCAAGCACCAGGCCTTTGCTTGCGATCTTCATGCGGGTTCACCAACAAGCCCGGCGATCAGTCTGCGGCGCAATCTTTCAAGCGCCCAACCTCCGGCCAGGAACAAAACGCCGAGCAGGATCAGGCTAAGAGAACGGTCGAGCTTATCCATCACGTCAGTGAAATAGAAGAACATCACGCTAACGGCGAAACCAATAGTGCCAAGGTTAATAAGCGCCGCGCGCGACTCGTTCATGCCCCAAGCGACTAAGCCGATAGCTCCCAGGGCGCACCACGCTTCAGTGGCGACGGTGAACTTGCCGTCGGCCAACAAGCCAAGCACAAACACCCACCCAGCGGCGCATAGATTCTTCCAGGCTTCGAAACGGCGCAACCACCAAGCTAGGGCGAGCGGCGCCACCAGGAACAACAGAAAGGCCAGCAGGGTCGACTGAGTGCCGGGCAGCAATTCCCCATGAACGATGCCGGCTGGGATGACAAGGGGGATGAGGGCGATGGATCCGACTATAGCGAGAACAGTTCTAGGCAGCGACATCAACTGCGGAGTAGGAGCAGTTGCGTAGGTGATGGCTAGCAGGGTAAGACCAAGCACGAGCCTATGCTGATGATCAGCATTACCCATGAAGCCTTGACGGACGCTCCACTCCGCGCTTACGGCTGCGGGAGTAAGCAGTGCCGCGAACAGGAGTTGGACCCAGTCTCTACGCAGATACCAGGCGATCCAGGCGCCAAACGCCCACAGCATCATACCGCTGGGCCAGCTTTCGTTCAGGTTGAAGATTTGCCCGCACAAGTAAATGCCAGCGCCAAGAGCAATGGTCCCGATGGCATGCAGAGTTGTTGCCATGTCGGGAAACGAATGCTCGGCGAAAGCAGCGCCGACGTGAAACGCGGCCACCATCATGGCAACCAGTGCGAAGCGTGCGGCGGGTGAAAGATCGTCCCAGTGGGCGGCCACAAATAACAGAACACCGGCGCCCAGCAGAATGGCGCCGAAGACCAGTGCAAGGGTTACGGGAAGACGCAAGCCAGAGTTAGGCGCGCCGGCGTTTTCAAATGCACGGATGCGAGTAGCAGTGGCGTCGTCGATGATTCCGGCGTCCTGCCAGCGCGATAGAGAATCCTCCAACGGCCCAGGCATGGCGAGAGCGTAACACAGGCGAAAATCAAATTGGAGCGGGAGACGGGATTCGAACCCGCGACATCGACCTTGGCAAGGTCGCACTCTACCAGCTGAGTTACTCCCGCTAAGGAGGGCTAACTGACATTCTCTGACGAGATTGTTGCGAAGTCAATTCATGTACTTGCAACAGTTGAAGTTTACCACGCTGGCAGTTGGAAAAGTGGATGGAAAACTGGCGGAGGGGCTTGTGTCTCCATTGTATAAACTATTCATTATCAACAAGTTACAAATTCATAAGAAAAGACTTGGCAAGCCTAACTCCTGTGATAGACTGGGTTTTCCGACGGTGACGGAGCGGATTTTCCCCCACGCGTGGCGCCACGGTAATAGCAGCCACAAATAAGAAAACTGACAACGCATAATTTCCTGCTTTTCCACACAAGTGGAAAAGCTGTGGGAAATTTTTGCTGTTTTTAGGGGGTAGAGGGAGCTGAAGTACGTTGCGCGACGCTTGGGAGCAGGTTAAAGAGTGGCTGGCTGTCAAGCTAGGCCAGGGAGCTTATCAGAATTGGATCTCCTGCACGACGCAGGGTTCATTGCAGAACGGAGAACTGGTAGTTCGCGTTCCCAATGAAGCCACCGAAGCGTGGATCAAGCAGGAATATAGCGCGCAGATCCGCCTGGCGATTGAAGAGCTGAGAGTACCGGTGCGCACCCTTCGCTATGAGATTGAAACGGCGCTCGCGGTTGGAGTGGGTGCCGGACACTCGTCACATGGAGCCGGGTTGAAGCTTGCTGCAGCCGGCAACGGCAATGGCGCACACCACTCGGGTAGCTCTGCTATTGCGGAGTTGATGTTTGAGGACACAGCCGCCTGGCTGAACCCACGCTTGACATTCGACACGTACGTGGTGGGTGCTTCGAATCAACTCGCGCACGCGGCGGCACAGGCGGTGGCCGCCATGCCTTCTTCTAGTTACAATCCGCTTTTTATTTACGGCGGCGTCGGAATCGGTAAGACTCACCTGATGCATGCCATCGGGCGCAGCCTTCTGGACAACTTTACCGGCCTGAACGTTGTGTATACATCGAGTGAACGCTTTATGAATGAAATGATTTCATCCATAAAGCTCGATCGTATGTCGCACTTTCATAGGCATTACCGTTCAGCCGATGTTCTTCTTATTGACGACATTCATACGATTGCCGGCAAGGAGCGGACACAGGAAGAGTTCTTTCATACGTTCAATGAGCTCTACGATCATCGCAAACAGCTTGTGATTTCCAGCGATTCGCCTCCCAGCCAGTTACCCGGACTTGTGGAGCGTTTACGCTCGCGTTTTGAATGGGGCTTGCTGGTGGATGTGCAGCCGCCGGATCTGGAAACCAAGATGGCCATTCTAGACAAACGAGCCGAAGCGGAAGGCGTGGCCCTGCCACAGGATGTTCGCATTTTTATCGCAACGAAGACTAAATCGAACGTGCGCGAGCTGGAGGGTGCCCTCACTCGTCTGATAGCCGTATCCTCGGTGACACGGCAGCCCATCAGCCTGGCAATGGCGCAGCAGTCGCTGAAGCATCTGAACCCGGGAACGGAGAAGAAGATCTCAGTGGATTCGATAGTCCGGGCGACGGCCGAGCGTTTTCACATGCACCCGTCGCAGTTAAAGGTGAAGAGCAACACGCGCCAGATTGCCTACCCACGGCAGATTGCCATGTATTTGGCCAAGGAACTGACCCATGCCTCACTACCGGAGATTGGCCGCTACTTTGGGGGCAAGCACCACACGACCGTGCTGCATTCGGTTCAGAAAATTGAAGAGTTACGGCAGCGGGACGACGATTTGAACAGCTTGATCCACTCGTTAATGGATTCACTGCAATAGACTTATCCGTATTTCCACAGGTATAGAGGGATAGTGGGTGTTGAAGGCTGTTGAATGTACTAGCTCGGTTGAAGTCTTCCGTAAACGAAGCACAGATATTCACAACCCTGAATGGACGCAACCGCTATGTTTTGCTATAATTTAGCGAGAAATCAACATTTCCACAGTTCCTACTATTACTGTTCTATTTACGGGTATTGATAAAGGGATATAGGAATAGTAGTTTAGCGAGGCCCAAGGAGCTCTCACAGATTCTTTATGGAATTTTCCGTTAGCAAGTCCGACCTGGTGCGGGAACTGGGATTGACCCAAGGAGTGGTGGAGAAGAAGACTACCATTCCGATACTTTCGAATATTTTGGTGGAGACGGACAAGGCGAATGAGCAGATCCTGCTGACGGCTACGGATCTGGAGTTGGGAATCCGCAGCGCGTGTCCGGCGCGCATCAAAAAAGAGGGCGCAGGCACGATACCGGCGCGCCGCCTGCTGGATTACGTGCGGCTGCTGCCCGACGCCGAAGTGCAGGTGAAGGTGGCGGATAACCAGTGGGCCAGCCTGGTTTGCGGACGTTCGCGCACGCGCATCGCCGGTATGTCGCGTGAGAGCTTCCCGGAGCTGCCGGTGATGCCGGAGATGATCGCGCAGATTCCGCTGGCTGTAGTGGCGCAGATGATCGCCAGCACCATCTTTGCTATCTCAGCCGAGGAGAGCCGCTTTACGTTGAATGGCGCCCTGCTGCTGCTGCGCGAAACCGGTCTTGTGATGGTGGCAACGGATGGCCACCGGCTGGCGATGGTGGAGAAGAATCTGGCTATACCCGGCTTGCCCGGTGTTTACCGGGCGCTGTTGCCGCGCAAAGCCATGAGCGAGATTCAGAAGCTGGCTAACGACGACTCGTCGAAAACAATTGATTTTTCGGGCAATGATAACCACTTGTTCTTCAAGATAGACAAGCGCACGCTGTTAAGCCGGAAATTGACCGGCAACTTTCCCGATTATGAGCGCGTGCTGCCCAAGGAGCAACCGTACACGCTGGTGATTCAGCGCGATGAATTGAAATCGTCCATTGAACGTGTGGCGCAGTTCGCGGATGAGCGATCAAAGGCCATCCGTTTGCAGGTCTTGAACGGTGAGTTGAAAGTGCATTCGTCGATTTCGGAAACCGGCGAAAGCGAGGAGACGATTCCGGTTGAGTATAGCGGGCCGGATGTTGAAATTGGGTTCAACGCGCAATATCTAATGGAGTTTTTGCGCTCAGTGGACCACAGCGAAGTGGAGTTTCACTTCAAGGATTCGAACAGCGCCGGCGAATTGCGGCCGCATGGCGGGGCTCCCGATACGGTGTATCGCTACGTCGTGATGCCCATGCGCATTTGATAACGGCACTGTTTAGAAAAATGACACGGGCCAGTGGACTAACAGAAGGCGAGAGCCTTCTGAGTCCGCATGGCCATAGTTTGGAAAGTTAGGCTTACTGTGGCTGATAACGATAATTACGATTCCAGTAGTATCAAGGTGCTTGAAGGTTTAGAGGCGGTCCGTCTGCGGCCGGCCATGTATATCGGTTCTACCGGTGAAATGGGTCTGCATCACCTGGTTTATGAGGTGGTGGATAACTCCGTTGACGAAGCACTGGCCGGTTACTGCACCGAGGTTGGAGTAACCATCCACATCGATAATTCGATAACGATTGTCGACAACGGGCGCGGCATACCGGTCGATATGCATGCGGACGAAGGGGTTTCGGCGGCCCAGGTTGTTCTAACCAAGCTGCATGCGGGCGGGAAATTCGATTCGAATACATACAAGGTTTCGGGCGGTTTGCACGGTGTGGGCGTCAGTTGCGTAAACGCGTTGTCGGAAACGCTGCATCTTGAGATCTGGCGCGAAAAAGGCACATTTGAGCAGGACTATGAAAAAGGCGTGCCCAAGGGCCCGCTGACAAGAACCGGGAAGTCAAACAAGACCGGCACCAAGATTACGTTTAAACCCGACGGCACCATCATGGACGCCAGCGAATTCAATTTTGACACTTTGGCGGGACGTTTGCGGCAGCTCGCGTTCTTGAACAAAGGTCTGAAGATCGTTCTGACCGATGAACGCGGCGAGGCGCTGCGAACGGAAGAGTTTTTCTTTAGCGGTGGCATCGCCGAGTTCATCAAACATCTGAATCGCGGAAAAGCGGTGCTGCATGAGAAGCCGATTTACATTGAAGGCGACAAAGACATGCCGAATGGCGGCAAGCTGACGATGGAGGTGGCGCTGCAGTATAACGACGCCTACTCAGAAAACGTTTTCAGCTTTGCCAACAACATCAATACCGTTGATGGTGGCTCGCACTTGAGCGGTTTTCGCAGTGCTTTGACGCGCACCATCAACGCTGCCGCGGCCACGACGGGGCTGATCAAAGACGCGAAGGATAACCTGACCGGCGACGATGTGCGCGAAGGATTAACGGCTGTAGTCAGCGTTAAACTGCCGCAGCCGCAGTTCGAAGGGCAGACTAAAGGCAAGCTGAATTCCGACATTCAGGGCTTTGTCGTTCAATTGGTCAACGAGAAACTTGGTGAATTCTTCGACAAGAATCCGACCGTCACTAAGAAAATTATCCAAAAGGCGATTGATGCCGCCCGAGCCAGAGAAGCGGCGCGCAAGGCTCGCGATTTGACACGCCGCAAAGGTGCGCTCGATTCCGGCGGTCTGCCAGGGAAACTGGCCGACTGTCAGGAGCGCGATCCCGACCGTTGCGAGTTGTTTCTGGTAGAGGGTGAATCGGCCGGCGGTACGGCCAAGGCTGGACGCGACCGACGCTACCAGGCCATCTTGCCCTTGAAGGGCAAAATTCTGAACGTGGAAAAGGCTCGCTACGACAAGATGCTGGGGCATGAGGAAATTCGCGCCATGATTACCGCCATTGGTACGGGAATCGGCAAAGGCGACGATTTCGACATGGCCAAATTGCGCTACGGCAAGATCATCATCATGACCGATGCGGATGTGGACGGAAGCCATATCCGAACGCTGCTGCTGACGTTTTTCTTCCGGCATATGCAGGAACTGATTACGCGCGGCAAGGTTTTTGTGGCGCAGCCGCCGCTCTACCGAATCAAGAAGGGCAAAAGCGAGAAATACATCAAGGACGATAAGGAATTTACGCGGGAAATCCTGCGGCGCGCCACTGAGAATTTGTCAGTCGAGTATGGAACTCCCGTGGATGGTAAGCCGAACAAACTCGAAGGCGCGGAGTTGCGTAATTTCCTTATGTCGCTGGATGAGGTGACGCAGATTACCAAGCGCCTGGAGCGGCGCGTTCGCGATTCGCGGGTGGTGGATATTCTTTCTGACATTACGCTGCCCATGGATACCAAGGCCGATATGCAGGTGGAAGCGAATCTGCAGGCGCTGGCTGAACGCCTGCGCTCGGTGAAACTGGAAGCTGTAGTCGAGCGGGAAGAAGAGCATTCGGCTTGGATGGTTGGATACAAAGATCCGACCAATGCAACCCGCTATATCAATACCGAGTTCTTATCGATGCCGGAATTCCGCAAAACGCGGTCGTTGATGAAGGGTGTGGCTAAATACAATCTGCCACCGTTTGTTTTGGTGCGCGATACCCAACGCCAGACGCTAACAACCTGGAGTGAGTTGTTAAACACAGTAAAAACTGACGGTACACGCGAAGTGAACGTGCAGCGCTATAAAGGGCTGGGCGAAATGAACGCGACGCAGCTTTGGGAAACTACCATGGATGCGGAAAAGCGCACGCTCCTGCGGGTGGATCTGAATGATTTCGCCGAGACGGAACCAATTTTCTCTACGTTAATGGGAGAAGATGTCGAGAGCCGCCGTAAGTTCATTGAGGATAACGCGCTGGATGTTCGCAACCTTGATGTGTAAGGCTCACTCGTAGCGCAGCGCAATGCAAGGGTCAATTGCGGCCGCCCGCATAGCTGGTAACAGACTGGCGGCGGCCGACACCAGCAGTAAAACGACGGCTGAAACCAGGTAGGGCAAAGGGTCCCGGAGACTCACTCCCAGAAGCAAACTCTCCAGATAGCGTCCAAACTCCAAAGACATTACGACGCCGATTACTATTCCGAGAGCGGCTGGTGCTACGCCTTGTCTGAGGATCATTGTGAGGATCTGGGTCTTCGATGCGCCGCAGGCCATGCGCAAACCAATTTCCGCGGTGCGCCTGGAGACTGCGTAGGCTACGACCGAGAAAATACCCACAGATGCCAGCACCAAAGCCATCAGCGTGAACACGCTTAACACCGAAGTGTTAAATGCGCGCTGGCCTAATTGCTGCGAGGCCACCTCATTCATGGTGCGAAACAAAAAGCAGGGGACGTCAGGATCCACTTTATGGACCGCCTGCTCAACCGCATGGAAATAAGCGGCGGGATCTCCCTGTGTGCGCACAATAATGGCTGGATAAGGGCTGGCAGAGCGGTACATGGGTACGAAGATGGCCGGAACTCTTGTCTGATTGACACCGCGGCGTGTGTCTCCAATAACTCCGACAATTTCGTGCCAATCGACAATCGGGTTCTTTGGGTTGACGCGATAGGAGATACGCTTGCCCACCGGACTTTGATTAGGGAAATACTTCTGTGCAACGGCTTGGTTGATCAGAACACCGTTGGCTCCCGGCGCATCTTCGCGCTGGTCGAAATCGCGGCCTTGCAGAAGCGGAATATTTAGAGTGCGGCGGTAGGTGGGAGTGATTTCTTCCCGCATAACGAAGGGAGACTCCCAGATGTGCGCGGGTAAGGGTCGTCCTTCAATCTGGATAGGGCCGTTACCACCTGGATTCAGGGGCAAGTTGCGAGACATCGCGGCGCTAGTCACTCCAGGAACAGCCTGAATAAGCGGCAGCACCTGGTCGGCAAAACGCGCCGCCAAGACGGAGTCCCTGCCATAGCGGGAGTTGGGAAGTGAGAGAAAACCAGTCAAAAGATGGTCCGTCTGGAAGCCTGGGTCAAGCCCGGTCACATGCCGGAAGGACTGGATCAACAGCACAGAACCCACCAGCAACACGGTAGCGATGGCGGTTTCAAGAGTCAGCAGCACCTTCCTCAGAAACTGACTTCGTTTAGAAGCAGTGGTGTGCGTGCTGGCTTGTTTCAGGACTTCGGTGACAGGCGCGCGCGATGTTTCCAGTGCGGGAAGAATCCCAAACAGCAGCGACGTGAAAAAGGCCAAGCCGATGGCAAAACAGCATACACGCCAATCGAACGCGATGTATTCAGCCCGGGGAATCTGGATATCGGGTAGCGACCTGAGAATGCGCAACGCAACGGCTGCCAGCGAGAGGCCGATTAGTGCCGAAACTATTGCCAGCAGCAGGCTTTCTGAGAGTAATTGCTGCACAAGTCGAAAGCGGGTGGCGCCGACTGCAATGCGGATGGAGATTTCACGCGCCCGAGCCGCACTTCGAGCCAGCAGAAGATTGCCGACATTGGCACACGCCATCAACAGAACCCCAGCCACAGCCGCCAGCAATAGAAACAGCGGTGTCCTGAAATCGCCGGCAAGCCAATCGCGCAGCGTCACTGCTTTGAAAGTGACTCCTTTATCCTCGGAGGGATTCTCCGAAGCTAACTCCGAAGAAATCACCGACAACTCGGAGTTCATTTGCGCTAGCGCGACGCCGCTGCGCAAGCGTGCAAAGGCATAAAAACCATGTATCGCTCGGCCGTTTTCAAGGTTGCTGAGATCAAATTCCAGCGGTATCCATATATCTTCAGGCAATGGCAGGTCAAGCTCCTTGGGAAGTACACCGGCAATAACATACGCACGGTCATCAAGCCGGACTGTGTCGCCCAAAACCTGATGTCCTCCAAACTGCGACTGCCAGAAAGGCCAACTCAGCAATATTTTGGACGATTGACCAGGTTTAGTATCGGCTTCGCCAAACAGCACGCCTTGGTACGGCTGTACACCAAGCAAGGGAAACATGTCCGCGCTTGCCATGAGCGCGTGCACCAACGTCGTCCGCGAACCCGCCGTCATGTTGAATAATTTCTCGGAGGCGATAGCTACGTCGGACGTGCTACGAAGCCGCTGCTTGAGGTCGATGGCGTCGGGCATGCTGACCAGGCTTTGCGCATGCAATGGATCAGTTGCAAAGATGTCGACCACTCGATCCGCATCGCGCACAGGCAACGGTTGCAGCAGGACCGCGCTGATAATACCGAAGATGGTGGTTGTTCCGGCGATGCCAAACGACAGCGCGAAAAGGGCTGCAGCGGTGCTGCCAGGGTTCCGGCGCCATTGGTGTAACGCATGGGTGGCGTCTCTCAGCAGCGGCAATTCATAAGTTTCCCAGTCCAAGTCTGCCATACGTTCTGCTTAAATGAGGCGATGTCATCGAATACGGAGCGGCCCACGGTTCGCGTAAACATGAAGGCCGCCGACCGGGTTTTTTCCGGGCATCCCTGGATATTCACGTCCGACGTCATCAATGCAGGCGACTCGCAGCCGGGAGATGCCGTTCGCGTGGTTGATCCTCGTGGCCGCGCGTTAGGAACGGCGCATTACAGTTCTACTTCGATGATTGCCTTGCGCATGCTGAGCCTACATGCCGAGACAGTGGACGAAGCGTTCTTCGTGAAACGACTGGAATCGGCTTTGGCTATGCGTAAACGGCTGGTGACCGAATCAGAAGCGTACCGCTTGGTGCATGCTGAGGGTGATCTGTTGCCAGGTTTAATTGTCGATCGTTATGGCGAGTGGCTCGTGGTGCAGTTGTTGGACCAGGGCATGGACAAAGCGGCTGAGAACGTCGTGAACGCTCTGGCTCAGTTGATCATCCCTGCCGGAATCGTCGCGCGCAACGATGTGCCGGCGCGGGCGAAAGAAAATCTGCCGCAAGAAACAAAAGTGCTAAGAGGCGAGATTCCCGAGCGGGTCCATTTCCAGATGAACGGGCTCCGCTGGAGCGCCGACCTGATGGGCGGCCAAAAGACCGGCATTTATCTGGATCAGCGCGAGAACTACTTGGCAGTGCGGCGCTATGCTCGCGGAAAGGTTCTGGACTGCTTCAGTGGCACAGGCGGATTCGCACTCCATCTCGCGGGAACCTGTGAAATGGTCGAGGCAGTGGATAGCTCACCGGCCGCCCTCGCCACGGCAAAGGAGAATGCCGAGGCGAATTCTCTTAGAAACGTGCAGTTTCACGCGGCCAACGTTTTAGAGTACATGCCGGGGCTTGTAAGCGCCCGTAAACGCTATGACACCGTGATTGTGGATCCGCCCGCGTTTACAAAATCGCGATCGGGGAGGGAAGGGGCGGCGCGCGGGTATAAAGAGATCAACCTGCGCGCTTTGCGATTGTTGGAAACTGGAGGAACGCTGGTGAGTTGCTCCTGCTCGCATCATATGAGTGAGGCGGACCTGTTGGAGGTCATTGCTTCGGCCGCGCTCGATTGCGGCAAACAGTTGCGGGTACTAGAGCGGCGAACACAATCGATAGATCATCCTATTTTGCTGACCGTACCTGAGACACATTACTTAAAGTGTCTGATATTCGAAGTTCTTTAGTTCACAATTCGCATATCGCCCTCGCGCCGCGTGACTCGATGGCTATCGAGATATTCCAGCAACGGTATCGCGTACTTCCGGGATATATTCATCC
The DNA here is from genome assembly GCA_003163855.1 of Bryobacterales bacterium. Classification (GTDB taxonomy): domain Bacteria; phylum Acidobacteriota; class Terriglobia; order Bryobacterales; family Bryobacteraceae; genus Bog-105. The sequence continues at coordinate 28,396 of PLRJ01000171.1, forward strand.
ACGATTTGAACTCAGCCACTGAGAAGCGGCGGCCTTTGTGCTGCGCCAGTGAGTTTCGAATGTGCGCGATGACGTCGGCATGAAAAATGAGATCGTTTGAAATGCGAACCAGGCGCTGCGACTTGATAAGAAATTCCAGCAACTGAGCCGCTCGCTTTCCCCCGGCGCTTTGCTGCAGCACTTCCGCTGGCGATGGCGGGGCGTAGGCGCCAGTTCGCAGCAACCCTTCGATCCTCTGCATCATTTGTGTGTCGGCGTCGCTGAAGGCGGCATGGTGCGTTTTAAGCGCGACGAGGTCTCCTTGCACACGTATGGCGGCAAAACCGGAGAACACCGCTTCAGTTAAACCGGCATCAAGCCCCATGCGGGCCAATGAAAGAGGCGCGCCGGAAGCGCCCGGGTTCGTCGTATGGAAATCCTGCAGCCACTTGGTGAGGCTCAGCCGCATGTTGTCTATCCAGTGGCTGCTGAGAACCACGCCTGACACCGTCATTACTAATTCGGGCTGTGCGGCCACTGCGGAATGAATCTCCGAGACTGTGGCTCCTGTCATTCGGATTAAATCAGAGATCGCGATGCCCTTTGCACTCTCGGAGACAAGGATCTTGAGACGCGCAGAAAGACCCGAAGCGACACTTAACGCCTTCAGGCGGGCTGACGCCTTCGCGCGGTTGATGCGCCGGGGCGGAAATGGATCGAGAATCGATCCGCCGGCGATTGTCCGGGCAGGAGAAGGCTGCCGCAGCACAAACCGGTCACCAGGCAGAAGCAGTACAGGCTCACTGAGGCGCAGGTGAGCGAACGGAGCATTTGTCTTGATGGTAGCCATCACTTCACTTGTGCCCGCGTGAAAAGCAACATCCTGCCGGCGCGTTGGGGCGTCACCCGGACTAAGCCACTCGATACTTACGTCAGCAACGCTTGTCGTGGCCAGCAGATTCGGCGGAGCGATCGTATTGCCGCGTCGAATGGCGGTATGCTCAACTCCCGCCAAATTGATGGCAACGCGCTGGCCGGCGCCTGCGGATTCCACCGGCGAGTGATGAACCTGGAGGCCTCGAACTCGCGCGGCGAGCTTTTGCGGATAAACTTGAACTGCATCTCCAACACTCACAGTGCCACCGGCAAGAGTACCGGTGACGACCGCTCCAAAGCCTTTGCGAGCAAAGCTCCGATCAACTGCTAGACGAAACAAGCCGCCGGGGTTCGAGTGCGACTGGCTCGACGCCATTTTGCACAGTAGTTGCTTTAAAGCCTCCATACCTTCCCCGGTTATCGCACTAACGGGCATAATGGGCGCATCCTGCAGAAATGAGTTCGCGACCAGCAGTTTCACATCGGAGACCGCCTGTTGCATCTGCGCGGGCGTGGCGAGATCGGTCTTGGTGAGAACAACTGCGCCTTGACGAATTCCCAGTAAACGGCAAATATCAAAGTGTTCGGAGGTTTGCGGTTTAACCGATTCGTTCGCCGCAACAATCAGCAGAACAGCCTGGATGCCGGCAGCCCCGGCCAGCATATTTTTGATAAAACGCTCGTGCCCGGGAACGTCGATGAAGCTGATAGGCGGACAACCCGTTTGTGATAGATGGGCAAATCCGAGGTCGATAGAAATACCGCGCTTTTTCTCGTCTTTCAGTGTGTCGGTATGCATACCCGTCAGCGCGTAAACGAGTGCAGTTTTACCGTGGTCGATGTGGCCGGCCGTTCCCACTACTAAGCCGCCCCGGTTCAGCATATGACTATCATGGTCGCATCGAGTCTGAATGAATACTAGCCGTATAGACGAACTGCGAGAGCGCCATGCGCGTGCTGAAGAAGGCGGAGGATCTGAGCGCCAGGAACGGCAGCACAAAGAAGGCAAACTGTCGGCTCGCGAGCGCGTGCAGTTACTGCTGGATGAAGACTCTTTTGAAGAATTGGACAAGCTGGTACGGCATCGCTGCCAGGATTTTGGCATGCAGGCAAGCGTGGTGGACGGCGATGGCTTCGTCACCGGCTTTGGACTCATTCATGGCCGCCAGGTTTTTGTGTTTGCTCAGGATTTCACGGTTTTCGGCGGGTCATTGTCGGAATCGAATGCGCAGAAGATTGTGAAGCTGATGGATCTGGCGATGAAAACGGGCGCACCCATCATCGGCTTGAACGATTCGGGCGGCGCTCGCATTCAGGAAGGCGTTGCCTCGCTGGCCGGCTATGCAGATATCTTCCTGCGCAACACGCTGGCGAGCGGCCTGGTGCCGCAGATCTCCGCGATTATGGGACCGTGTGCGGGCGGGGCGGTGTATTCGCCCGCGCTGACCGATTTCGTCTTTATGGTGGATGGCACCAGCCATATGTTTGTGACTGGCCCTGACGTGATCAAGACCGTAACGCACGAAGACGTGACCAAGGAGCACCTGGGCGGCGCCATGACGCATAACTCGGTCAGCGGCGTCGCGCATATGCTGGCGCACGACGATGAAGACTGCCTGCGCCGGATACGCGAACTGATGACCTTTCTGCCGCAAAACAATCTGGATGGCGTGCCCCGGCGACCCACGAAAGACCCCGACGACCGCGCCGATCAGGAGTTGGACACGCTGATTCCGCCAGAATCGAACAAACCTTATGACATTAAGGACGTTATTACGCGCGTCGTGGACGATGGCATCCTGTTTGAAATCGCCGAGCATTTTGCGCGCAACATTGTCATCGGTTTTGCGCGCATGTCAGGCGATACCGTCGGCGTAGTGGCGAACCAGCCGGCGTTTCTTGCCGGATGCCTGGATATCGCGTCGTCTACCAAGGCGGCGCGCTTTGTGCGCTTCTGCGACGCGTTTCAAATTCCTGTGCTGACGTTCGAGGATGTGCCCGGTTTTCTTCCAGGCACCGAACAGGAGTTCGGAGGAATCATACGGCATGGCGCGAAGCTGTTGTATGCGTATGCCGAAGCCACCGTGCCGAAGATCACCGTTATTACGCGTAAGGCTTATGGCGGAGCTTATTGCGTTATGGGCTCGAAACACTTGCGCACTGATGTTAATTTTGCCTATCCCACCGCTGAGATCGCCGTGATGGGACCGGAAGGCGCGGTGAACATCCTCTACAAGCGTGACATGCAGAATGGCGACCGGCAAAGCAAGATCGAAGAGTATCGCGACCACTTCGCGAATCCCTTTAAAGCGGCGGAGCGCGGCTATGTGGACGATGTTATTGAGCCGCATGAAACGCGCTCGAAGGTGATTCGCGCCTTACGAATGTTGAAGACCAAAACCGATACAATGCCGCGGAAAAAGCACGGGAACATCCCGCTATGAACAGCGCAGACAGGCGCGCAGTCCGGCGCGCTCGGCTTCGGCGGCGGTCCGGAAAAAGCTGACGTTCTTGCGCAGCGGAGCACGCGAAGGGCAACCAGGCCGGCAATAAACGCCGGTTGTTGCGACCCCATAGAAGAATTGCCCAGATTGTGTTTTATCGCGCTTCAAAACTGCCTGCCAGCAATGCTCCGAATCCAGAGCTTTTTTCACGCTTTCACCTGCCGTACGAATTTCATGAAGCCGGATTCCGCCAAGCGCGACGGATGAACTTCGCCGCCAAGTGAAAAAAAGCGGCAGAAGCTCATGATTAATGGACGCCAACGAACCGGATCGATATGCGAACGCGTTTCGCCATCCTCCAGTAGATCCTCATCAACGTGCAACTTCGTGATATGCACTTCAAAAGCGTTCGCATTCACATTCTTACCGAAAGCACGGTATTCGTGCACAATACCTTCCATCTGTACCGGGCACTCTAAGACGCGCGGGGGCTCGACGGATTCAGATGGAACCGCTGTGAAGTCGGCCGTAGCGAACTTGTTTGGCTCGTACCGGTAACCCCAACTTTGTTTAAGCTCGGGAACGGGATTCTTGCCTGTTGTCATGGCCAGCCGGTCCACATGTGTGGCCAGGCTATCTGACGGAAGATTGATGACGCACTCGCGCGTGCGCATAAGGTTGTCTGAAGTCTTTCCCATTTTGCCCAATCCCAGCATGCAGGTCCAGCCCAACCACCAGGCCGATGACATGGGCGCCAGGTTCGCCGATCCGTCTTCATTCAACGTGCTGATAAGAGCCACTGGCGTGCCGAAGTATAAAATCGAGGGGTCGATTGTTCGATGCATGCCCTGACGATAACGGGCTTTGGCAAAGGAAAAAATCCGAATCTTGCGATTCTCAAACGTGGGCGTTGTGTGAGAGCCTAAGGTTAGCGTTATGGAAGTGCAATTTACACCTGAACAGGAAACCAGGCTGTCTCAGATAGCCAGCCATCACGGAACCGATGCCACGCAATTGGTGAAGGACGCCGCCTTACGCGTGCTGGAAGAGAACGACCGCTTCCGCGCCGCCATTCGCGAAGGCGTTGCTGCAGCCGACCGTGGTGACTTTGTGGAACATGAAGAAGTTTGGGCTAACGTCGAAAAAATTCTGCGTTCCTGATGAAACGCATTCGATGGACCCAGCCCGCCGCCCAAGACCTGTACAACATCACCCGTTATATTGGCCGCGATAATCCCGAAGCGGCGAGGCAGGTGGAGAGGGAACGAGGGAGCTGCTTTTTTCAGCCTTGCCGTACATAGCTGTTTATCGTGTCAAAAATTCCGTTATCGAAATTATGCGTATCTGGCATGGTGCGAACTCCAGGACGTAAAGGATACGAATATTGCGGTTCTCACCGATGAAATTTTTGGCTGTGGCGCTGTGCATGGCCGCTCGCGTTTATGGCCAGGGCTGTGCCGTAAGCGTAACGGCGCAGGGCGTGGTCGTGGGCGCTCACCAGAGTCAACCGGTTCGAACTTCAAACACCAGCGCACTCAACAATATGTTCGCGCAGGTGAACAACGGCATAATGGGCTGCCATAACGTCCAGTTTCCGGAAGGAATCATCGAAATCAACGGTCCCATCCTGGTGTTCGACGGCGCGCATGTGTCATCGAAAGATGCGAACGCTGCCGTAACCATCGCGGGAGTCAACCGCGAACAATCCATCATCATGCAAACGGTTCCCAACGAACCGGTTTTTGTCTGGAACAGCCAGAACCGCTACGTAACCGGCATTTCGATGCACGACCTCGGCTTCGACAACAGCAACAACACGCCGCCGTACAACCCGTCGCAGTGGGGTCTTCAATTCCAGTGCACAGAAGATGGAACCGGGGGAAATCGCTGGGGCTTTGCCAATAACCAGTTCGAACGCCTCAGCATTTCCCACATGTATGTGGGCGTTGGCTTATACACGCAGCAGGGCGGCGCTTGCTGCCTTTGGTCCACCCATTTTTCAGACATCAAGATTTACAACTCGCAGCGCAACGCCATGTACCTTGTAGGCGGACAGATTGGTGCGCCAGCCAATGTGTTGGACCGCATCGATATTCTGCAGGAAAACCATCCCCCGCAAAACATTGCTGCTCGCGGCGACAAAGTGGATACGCCTGCTTTGTTCGTTGTTGGAGGAAATGGGCTGCTCATTAACTCACTCGACATTGAGGGCTGGAACTCGCCGGTTGCAGAAGTAATGATCTATGGCGGGTCCGGCACCGTCATCAACAACCTGCGTGTTGAGCACGCCATGTTCACAGGTTGTAATCCGACCATAGCTTTCCTTGACGCCGATGTCATTCTGAACGGCACATCCATATCCTGGGACAAATTCAGCAACACTTGTCCGTCTTACGTATTCAGCCTGGGTGGAAGCGGCGCCAGCGTTACCGTGAATGGGTTGACGCTAGTGAGCACAGTAGGTCCTCCACGGAAGCCGATGACCGTGTGGCGCGTGGACCGGCCAAACCCGCCAGGAAAGATTTTCGCGACCAGCATGAACTTGAACGGACTCGCCACGGAATGGGTACCTAGTACCGACCCCGGTCTGACCACGACTCTCTACAGCCGCTATTCCATTGATGGGATGCCGCCGCCGGTGGACAAACTGCCGCCGCCTGCGGCGAATTATCTGGGCCGCTCGTTCATGGTCGTGGGCAAAGGAAGCACTGTCTATCGGTGTCTTCAGAACGCTACGGGGGAGTATGAGTGGGTGGCGGAAGCTACTCGGTAGAAGAATCCGTGCTGACCTTAAGCACGGCCAGGAAAGCTTCCTGCGGAATCTCAACGCGGCCCACGCGCTTCATGCGGCGTTTGCCTTCCTTCTGCTTCTCCAGCAATTTCCGTTTGCGCGAAATGTCGCCGCCGTAGCACTTTGCCAGCACGTTCTTGCGCAGGGGCGAGATGGTCTCTCTTGCAATGATCTTGTTTCCGATTGCCGCCTGCAGCGCCACTTCGAACATCTGCCGCGGAATCAGTTTGCGCAGCCGCTCAATTAAAGATTTGCCGCGCTCATACGCGAAATCGCGATGCACAATCATCGAAAGCGCATCCACCGGTTCGCCGCCCACCAGTACGTCGAACTTCACCATCGGCGACACACGATAGCCCGACAATTGATAATCCAGCGAAGCATATCCACGGGAAGCAGACTTCAGCCGGTCATAGAAATCAAGGACGATTTCATTCAGCGGCAATTCATACAGCAACAGAACACGGCCGCTACCCAGATACTCAAACTTTTTCTGCTTGCCGCGCTTCTCTTCCAACAGCTTGAGAATTTCGCCGATGTACTCTTCGCGAGTAATAACGGTGGCATCGATAATCGGCTCTTCTATCTGCTGAATAGACGACGGGTCGGGAAACTTCTGTGGATTATTCACCTCCAGAATTTCGCCATTCGTAGTTGTCACTCGATAGCGCACGCCCGGAGCCGTGGTAATCAGGTCGATGTTGAATTCGCGCTCCAGCCGCTCCTGAATAATCTCCAGGTGCAGTAAACCGAGAAAGCCGCAGCGAAAACCAAATCCAAGTGCAGCCGAGTTTTCAGGCTCGAAGTTGAAGGCGCTGTCATTCAGCCGCAGTTTTTCGAGCGCGTCCCGCAGCAGACCGTGTTCGTGTGACTCAATAGGATACAGACCAGCGAACACCATCGGCTTAATCTCGACGAAACCGGGGAGAGCCTCCGAAACAAGCCGGCCTTCCTCCATAATGGTGTCGCCAATTTTCGCGTCCGAGATTGTCTTGATATTGGCAAAGACAAAACCAGCTTCGCCGGCCGTAAGCTCGTCACATGGGATCGGCTTGGGAGATTGGTAACCCAGACCCTCGACATCAAAGGTGCTGCCGTTGGCGAACAGCCGTATCTTCTGCCCCTTGCGTAAGGTGCCGTCTACAACGCGAGTCAGGATAATAACTCCGCGATAAGGATCGAACCAGGAGTCGAAAACCAGCGCGCGCAGCGGTGCGGCGGGGTCGCCTTTGGGTGCTGGAACGCGCTTCACCACCGCTTCCAGAATCTCCTTGATGCCGATGCCGTTCTTGGCACTGGCTAGTATTGCGTCGCTGGCGTCTAGACCTACCAGTTGCTCAATCTGTTCGCGAATCCGTTCCGGTTCGGCCGAAGGCAGATCGATTTTGTTGATCACCGGAATGATCTCGAGGTTGTGATTGATCGCGAGATAGGTATTGGCGAGTGTCTGTGCCTCTACGCCTTGCGAAGCGTCCACCACCAGCAGCGTTCCCTCGCACGCCTGGAGGCTGCGCGAAACTTCATAGGTGAAATCGACGTGACCTGGAGTATCAATCAGGTTCAACTCATACATGTTGCCGTCGTCGGCCTTGTAGTTCAGGCGCACGGCGTGGGCCTTGATGGTGATGCCACGCTCGCGCTCCAGATCCATGCTATCCAGCACCTGCGCCATCATTTCGCGTGATGACAGCGCGCCGGTGTACTCTAACAAGCGGTCGGCGAGAGTGGATTTACCGTGATCAATGTGCGCAATGATGGAGAAATTACGAATAAAACGGGGATCCATGTTGCGCTAGACTGAGGGCTTAACAACTGGATTATCCCATAGCGCGCAAAAGTACCGCCCGCTACGCACCTGCCGAAAATGCCATATGTAATGTTTCAAGGACCCCTGGACGCGTCCGCTCTGCGCGTGGGTGTCATTGTCAGCCGCTTCAATGAGTTCATAACCGAGCAACTGGCCAAAGGCGCGTTCGAGGTGCTGGAGAAGCACGGCTGCCTGGAGGAAAACATCCGTTTCGTGAAGGTTCCTGGAGCGTGGGAACTGGCCATTGCGGCGCAGCAACTGGCGCCTATGTGCGATGCCATCGTGGCGCTGGGCGCGGTGGTGCGCGGCGACACTCCGCATTTCGATTTTGTAGCTGGCGGCGCCACCGACGCGTTAAACCGAGTGAGCCTGGACGCCGGCATACCCATTGCGTTCGGTCTGTTGACCACCGACAACATGCAGCAGGCCATGGATAGGGCCGGTGGTAAGAGCGGCAACAAGGGCGCCGAGGCGGCTGAGGTTGCCATTGAAATGGCCAACCTGGTGCGCCAGTTGAAGGCAGCGCGCTAGCCATGGCCGCGCGTCACCGGTCCCGTTTGCGGGCTTTACAGGTTCTGTTTAATTGGGACATGCGCAAGCAACCTCTTGACCAGGCGATTGCCTCCTACTACGACACGCTGCATGCCGAGGATTCCGAAACTGAAGTGCAACTGAAACCCGATCGCTTTATGGAAGAGTTGGTGCGTGGCGCGGTGGCAAGCATGCCGGAGATCGATAAACAAATTGAGGCCACGGCAGCGAACTGGCGGCTGGAACGCATGCCGGCTGTCGATAGAAACATTCTGCGGCTGGCGGTTTATGAGTTGAAACAGCGGGTGTTGCCCGCTCCGGTGATTATCGACGAGGCGCTCGATCTCGCCAGACAGTTTTCCGGTGATGAATCCATGTCGTTTATCAACGGCGTGCTGGATGCAATAAATAAGCAGGCGAGCAGCTAGATGTGCGCCTCCAGAAAACTCAACACGCGCGCTTTCGCATCCGCCGCCGCTTCGGTATTGTAGCCGGCATGAGCGGGTGACTTAGACATTAGAAAATCAAGCACTTTATTCGGTATTCGGCTCATGAACCCGTGTCCGGCATCCGGATACAGCTTCAAATCATTCGGGATATTCAGCCGCTCTACTTCCTGCTTCACTTTGTCAAAATCTGCCAGCAGCGGCTTGTCGCGTTCTCCATAGCTGGCAACAATCGGACAAGCACCATCCAGCTTCGCGGGCGCGTTTCCGTAGAACGGCGCCGATACACGAAATACCCCGCTCTTGGCAAGTATCAAGGCAAAGGCGCCTCCCATGCAGAAACCGATGGTCGCTGTGTGGGCTGCATCCACATAGTCGCGCCCCGTCAGCCAGGCGCGCGCGTCGAGTAGATCCTGAACGTTGCGTCCTGAGCCCGCCTTTATGTCGGCGATCAGCTTTCTAATACACGAAAACCAGCTGCCGCGGCTGAACAGGTCGGGCATCATCACCACGTAGCCGCCGGCGGCAAAGTCGTCCGCAACCCGCTTCATTTCGCTCGTCGATCCGAAAATATCGAAGACGAAAATCAAAGCCGGCAGCCGTTTGGACGACTCGGGACGTGAGATATAGGCCGGCATGGAGAACCCGTCCGAGCAGGAGAAAGCTTCGTTTGTCGTGATCAGTTTTGGCGATTCCACTCTGGTTAGATTGCCACCAAAGGGCGGCTTGGGTAAAGTTTGGTAACTTTAACCTGCGCGGGATCATCTGGTAACTGCGTCAAAAAACTATGGAGCCGTCGTGTGTTCGCCAAGACCTGATTCCCGGTACGAGCCGGCTCTACGCAGACTATCTGTATCATTTCAATCAGGTTAGCCGCTTCTATCCGGGTGGGCTTCCGGACGCTGATACCGTCACGGAAGCGGCCAAGGCGGTCGATTTTCCCTCCGACCGGCGTGCCGGCTTGGTGGCGGCGCTACGCGAACAGAACCCGGATGCCACCGCTGCCTTGGCCAAGCTCGCGTTGCCAGGCACAAAGGCAGTCGTCACCGGCCAGCAGGTGGGCCTCTTCGGCGGCCCGCTCTTCACCCCCTTCAAGGCCGCTACCGCCGTCGCCCGCGCCCACCAGGCCTCCGCCGCGGGCAAGCCCCACGTCGCCGTCTTCTGGCTGGCCAGCGAGGACCACGACCTCGNNGTCGTCACCGGCCAGCAGGTGGGGTTGTTCTCCGGGCCCGCTTATACGCTCTTCAAAGCATTAACTGCGGTGAAACTCGCAGCCCATCTTGAATCGCAAGGCATTGCGGCCGTTCCGGTGTTCTGGCTCGCCAGCGAGGATCACGACTTGGCCGAAGTAGACCACGCCTGGATGTTTAACCAGGCTTGTACTCCGACGAAAATTTCTTATACAAATGCTGTCACCAGCGGTGGACCCGTTGGCGAAGTAAAGCTGATAAATGTTCCGTTACAGGAATTGAAGCAGGCTCTGGACGGGTTGCCCTTCGCGGAAGAAGTAGTGGCCCGGGTCGCGTCGGCCTACAAGGATGGCGCGACGTTAGCCGGCGCTTTTGCGGCCTTCCTGAAAGACCTTCTCGGCGGCTTCGGCATTTTGTTCCTGGATCCCCTGATGCCGGCGATTCGCCAGATCGCCAGCCCGTTTTTGATTGGCGCGGCAACACGCGTGCCTGAACTCGTCGCCGCCTTGCGCCAGCGCAGCCAGGAACTGGAAAAGGCCGGTTACCACGCGCAGGTCCATGTGGACAGCGACGCGTCTTTATTGTTCCTGCTGAAAGGCGGCAAGCGTCTGCCGCTGCGCTGGAGCGATGGCAAGCTGGTTTCGCGCGAAGGAGCGGTCAACCTGGACGAGACTGGCGTCCAACTCTCGCCCAATGCCCTGTTGCGGCCCGTTATGCAGGATTACCTTCTGCCGACCGTCGCCTACGTTGGTGGTCCGGCCGAGATTGCTTATTTCGCGCAAGGCTCAGTGATTTATGAAAAGCTGCTGGGACGCATGCCGGTCATCTATCCGCGCAACAGTTTCACCCTGCTGGACGAACGAGCCTCCAAGCTGATGGCGCGCAACCAGCTAAAGCTGCTGGACCTGCTGGACCATCCGGAAGCGGTAAAGTCGAGGATTGCCAGCCGCCTGGTGCCGCAAGATCTAAACGACAAGTTTGCCACCTTGCAGAAAGAAGCGGCCGCCATGCTCGCGTCGATGCAGCAGGAATTGCACACGTTCGATCCCACTCTGGAAGAGGCTGCTAGGAAGAGTGCGGCCAAGATTAATTATCAGGTTGAGAAGCTGCGTGCCAAAACCGCACGTGAAACCTTACGTCGCGACGAAAAGGCTGCCGCCGATTCTTTATACCTGATGGATCTGGTCTATCCGCACAAGCATTTTCAGGAGCGCTTCTACTCGACTACTCCGTTCCTCGCCAAATACGGCTGGGATCTGCCGAAGCGCATCTATGAAGAGACACAGTTGGGTTGTCTCGATCACATGCTGCGCGTTATCTCCTAACCCGCTAAAAGGGCCACCCTTCAAGTCGGTTCCTTTCTTGTGTGCACTGCCGTGGGCGATGTAGTGAATTTGCACCATGACATTGATTGATGAGTTCGGATCGGCGTTTTTCAGGTCGTGCACGATCCTTGGATCAGCCGCGAAGGCGACCGCACCCGCCAATAGGGCTAGGTTTGTAATTCGAAATAGTTGATTTTTCAATTTATGAACTGCACATCGGCGTCGGAGTAGCTTCCGTTCCAGGACCATTTACTTAGCGCGTCCGGGCTAAGGTCCGTGCGAGACTGATTTTCATGTCAAAGACTGGCCCGAAACTTTTCCTTCTGGCATGCGCCATCTCGTGTGCCGCGTATGCGCAAGATACGCCTACCGAGCGTCAGGCCGCCAAAGGTGTCATTGAGAAGTTGAATACCCTCGAACAATCGCTCGACATCAAGGGCCTGGTGGCGAAGCTCACCGCTCCCAATAAAGAGCGTGACAAAGTAGTCGCGCGCGCCAAACAGCTTATGGACACCGACATGATCGCGCTCGGCGACCAAATAACGCGCGATCCCGAGATCGGCTTTAAAGAAGACCATGCGGTTCACACGCTGACCACGCGTCTTAAGCAATACGGATTCGAACCGGAGATTGGCATCGCCGATTTGCGCACCGCCTTCATCGCCAAGTACAAACGGAAGACGCCCATCGCCGGAGACGCTGGCCCGCACCTGGGAGTGATTCTCGAATACGACGCACTGCGCGGCACCAAGGGCGCTTTTCATGGCGATCAGCACAGCACCCAGGGACCCATCGGCATGGCCGCCGCCATCGCCATCGCCGAGTATCTCGACCAGAACAAACTGCCTGGAACCGTCACGGTTTTCGGAACGCCCGGCGAAGAAATGATGCCGCCCGTGGCCAAGACCGACATGTTCAAAGCGGGAGTGTTCAACGGCATCGACGTGATGATGCGCAGCCACGCTGTCAGTGCCACCGTTCGTCCCGCCGCCGGTTTCGGCACCTGCTGCTTGAACATCGACGGCGTCAGATACACGTTTAGTGGCGCGCCCGCGCACCAGATGACGCCCTGGGCCGGCCGCAATGCACTGGAAGCCGTTATCCACCTGTTCAACAACATCGACAGCATCCGCGGTTTCATCCGGCCGGAAGCGCGTATCCAGGGAATCATCTCGGAAGGCGGCGCCGCTCCCAACGTAGTACCCGACCGCGCTGTGGCCGACTTCTATGTGCGCTACCCGGACGAAGTCTACCTGCGCCAAGTGAAGAAGTTCGTCGATGACGCGGCGAAAGCGGCGGCCCTCTCCACCGGCACCAAGGTCAAGATCGATAATTATGGCGAACTGCGCGACGGCATTTCGGTGGCGACGCTGGCGGAACCAGCCTTCGCCTATATGAAAATGTATGGCGCGACGAATATCCTGGAAGAACCCGGCAAGCCGCAGGGCTACGACGAAACCGGTACGGTCTCGAGCGCCATACCGGGCATCGGTTTTGAAGCGCAAACATCAACCGCCGCGAATCATACCTATCAAATGGAAGCCGAAGCCCTGACCGATATCGGGCACAAAGGCTTCATGACCGATGCGCAGTCGATGGCGGCGTTGTTGTTCGACGTTGCCACCCGGCCCGATTATCTGCAGTTGGTGAAGAAGGAGTTTGCGGGAATCAAAGGGCTGTTCTCGGAGTATCAGGCTGATTTGGAGAAAGCGTACACGGAGCCGGTAGTGCCGGAGCCGAAGTAGGCTTTATTTGCAGTTGCAGTGGCTAATGCGCTACCGGCTTTCCGGGCGGCGACATCCTCCGCAGTGTAATGTGCGGGGCAAACTCATAATTCAGATAGCCGTCCAACTGCGCCGAAACATCCGGGCCAAGAGCCGCGCGAAGCTTCGCATAATGATTCACCAGCAAAGCAGTCTTCTGTTTTTGCAGATCACCGATGGCCTGCGGCTCGGCGGGAAGCGGCTGCCCTTTTGCTAAACCCGCACTTGCATCGCTTTTGGTACTTATCGACGATTAGCTTGGCGCTTGGTGCGCCTGAAGATCAGAGTCTAAGAGATGAGCCTCGGCTCGCAGGATGTCCAGATGTTGGTGCTGAAGTCCGGCCCGGCTGAATGGCTAGGCGAACTGGTAGAGATCGGTGGTGCCTGCTGCTGTGGCCGCGTTGTCGAGTTGAACCACCCACGCCAGGAAGTGACGATACACCAGATACGGCGGCAGAGGCATTGATGTAGCAGGCATTGCCATGACGATGCTGTTTGGATTTGGTGGAATCGATTGAGCGCTAGCGATGCCGGCAATTGCCGCGAAGAATATCGCGAGCGCCGTCGACTGGCTTGGATTCATTTTGGTCTTCGTCATTTTCTTTCTCCTGTAGTAGCAGTCCTATTGACCGTAGTCCAGATCGGAGCGCACACTTCAAGCCGCTTGCCCTGAATACCGGCCGCTACTTAGGCTCCCCCTGTTTTCCGTCGTCGGCGCTAGCTTTGACGCCGGTACCTGCCGCTCCTGGCCAGCCGTCCTTGATTTTGGGCCATGAGAGGCTCAGCACTTCCAACCGCTCTTTCGCAGCGGCAGCCGCCTCTGGGCCTCGGCCGACCCCGATTTGTCGAAGCTTTTGAACCGCGTAGGCGAGGTCAAAATACTCGAGCGCGAAATGCGACACAGCGGCGGCCTCACACTCGTCTCCGCAATGCTGCCCCCTGTCTAGCAGTATGTCTACGATACTATCCTCCACAGACTCGCCAGTTCGCGGCCGGTAGCCAGGGTGCTCCCCGGTTAAGACCGGGACGGTGGGCGAAGCCCAGGTATCGATGACGGTTCTCAGAACGCCAGAGTCCCGCCGCAAAAAGAAGATCAGTCGGTCGCCCATCCTCCAGTGCCCGCCTCGCCCTATCACACCCATCTGTGGCGGCCCATGCAGACGCATTCCCTTCAGATAGTAGACTTCCACCTTGTCGGGAAGTACCCCACCCCGGAGGACGTTTTCTACCCTAGCAGTGATCCGAAATAGTTGGATCGGCTCAGTCGGGTCAAACCGCGAGGGAAATGGCCTTCCGATCTCTCGATGCGAGAGGATTTGGCCAACGAATACCACGGGCGATGACTGCAACTCTATGCCCTTCGCATCTGCACCCTCGGTCAGCCTAAGGGCATTGCAGCATGAGACGACAAAGAATGTAGCAATCAAAACGACACATGGGGCAACAGTGAAGCGGTACCGGCAGACCGCCCCGAACGGAGACCACCCCGAGCGCGGGCCGCGCGGTGATAGATGACTGCCATTTGTTGTCACTTGTAACCTCCCGCTCTAGAAAACGCCCAGGTCCGGGGAACATCCTGGTGGCTTGGCGGGGCTGGCCTCGCCATTTATGCCGATATATTGCTGTGGACGTAGGGGACGGAGGCAGTTTTTTGCCAATTTGGATTATCGATGGAATAATCTTGACAATACAAAAACTGTCTCCGTCCACTTTTGCGCTAGCCGCCGCATTAGTAGCACATTCGCAGGCGAACCCCCGCCATCCTCCCTGTTGGTAAAATTCGGCCATGCCCGGACGCACCGTTTTTACGGTCCTCGAAGAAACCGCTGCCCAATATGGGGAAGCCATCGCCCTCTATCAACCAAGCGGCAGCAAGAGCGCGCGCGGGTACCGAACTTATTCCTGGAACGAGTGGCTAACGATCTCGCGTGAAATCGGTTTAGGGCTTCGCGCCCTTGGTGTGCAAAAGGGCGAAGTCGTCTGCGTGCTCTGCGAAACGCGGGCCGAATTTTACCTGGTTGACCTGGGAATCATGGCCGCAGGCGGCATGTCCGCCGCCCTCTACACCGCTTATCCAATGCCCGACCTGGTGAAGAGCGTTCAGGGCGCCGATCCGAAGTTCCTCTTTCTGGAAAGTCCCAAAACCCGCGAAGACCTGCTGAAAGCCGCCGCTGACAAAGGCGTAACGCTATCCGCGCAGCAGATTCTGATTACCGGCGAAGCCGAAGGCGTCCTGAATGTAGAGCGTCTGCGGCAGATGGGCCGCGATGTTCTGGAGCGCGACCCGGCCGCCGGCGCCCATATGGCAGATGAGCTTTCTCCGACCGACGCGGCCATTCTCTACCTGACATCCGGTGCGACCGGCGAGCCGAAGATGGGTGTCACGACACATGCCGCCATCATCGCCAATCTCGACATGGCCCCAATCGCCTTCCCCATTGGCCCGCAGGATTCCACCGTCGTCTTCCTGCCCTCGGCGCACATCGCGCAGCGCATCGTGCTGGAACTCATCCCCATGCGCATGGGCACGCCCGTCTACTTTTCCGAAAGCCTGGCCAAAATGCCGGGCGAACTGAAGTCGATTAAGCCAACCATGTTCCTGGCGCCGCCGCGCGTGTGGGAGCGTATGTACGCCACCATCGTCAACGAAGTAAAGAAGAAGCCGCTGATAGCAAAGAAAATCTTTCATGGAGCCCTTGGCTTGGGTCTTACCGCAGCCAAAATGCGGCAGGAAGGAAAGCCGCTGCCGGCGTGGATGCCGCGGATGCTGAAAGTGGCGGAAAAACTTGTGTTCTCGAAGGTTAAGGCGCGCCTGGGCGGACGTCTGCGGATTGCCGCCTCCGGTGCAGCACCATTGAGTAAGGATCTGGCCGAGTTCTTCGGCGGCATCGGCATGCCGCTTGTCGAGGGTTACGGCTTGACCGAGGCCGGCGTTATCTGTTTTAACCCGCTGAACCGGCCCAAGCCCGGCAGCATTGGCAAGATTCTACCCGGTATTGAAATGCGCCTGGCGGACGACGGCGAACTGCAAGTAAAGACACCCTGCATCTTTCAGGGCTACTATCGTGACGATGCCGCAACCGCCTCGGTCATCAGCGCCGATGGCTGGTTCTCAACCGGAGACATAGCCGAGAACGACGACGAAGGCTACTGGTACATCACGGGGCGCAAGAAGGAGTTGATTGTTTCCTCGAATGGGAAGAAAATCTACCCGGCGCGCATCGAGGGCCTGTTCAAGATGGAGCCACTGGTTAGCCAGATAGTACTTATTGGTGACAAGAAGCCGTATGTCACGGCCCTATTAACGGTGAATGTCGCCCATGCGCAGGCGATCAAGGGCTTGGACTCCAAAAACTTAGAAGGGGGCGCACTGGTCAACGCCGAGCCTGTTTCAAAGGCGGTTCAGGACGCAGTGAAGCGCGTAAACCGCCAGCTTGCCGAGTTTGAGCGAATCCGCCGCTTTAGAGTACTTGAACGGGATTTCTCGATTGATCAGGGTGAGCTGACGCCGACGATGAAGATCCGACGCGGACGAGTTCTGGAGAATCACAGGGAACTAGTGAGTCAACTTTACTTAGGGCGAGAAGAGAACGAGTGAACGATAGTTCCGATAGAGCATTTTGCGGCGGTTTGGGCACAAACATTAGGACTGGAGCTTTACTTTGTGCCGACGTGGCCATTTCTGCTTGCCGCGAGTCATCAAGTTCCTGGAGCAGCAGATTCACCCGGTAGTGAGACTCTTCCAGGCCAATCATCGCAAGGGCGCAAATGCCGATGAAAAGAGTGAACGCGAAGGCAAATATCATGAGAGACGCTCCAACACTGAGCTCGGACAACTATCTGATGCGACAAGTAGTGGATTTGTAACGCAGTAAATCTCAGATGCAAGATATATCACTAAATAATCCTTTGGGTCAATCTCGGTACACATCGATACGGCTAGAACCTCTGTTCCGCGAGCGCGTCTGGGGCTGCGAAAGCCTCGAGCCCTACTTCTTCAAGGCGAGCTTTTCGGAGTTCACAGCCGGCAATAACTCCGGAACTACCCATATCGGTGAGGTTTGGTTCACCTTTAGTGATAATCGGACTTCAATCGGAAAAACTTTAGGCGAGCTTCTGACCGAGAAACCGGAGCTGCTGGGGGCAGCCGCCGATCCAGCGCACCCAGCCGTTTGCCCGCTCCTCGTCAAGTTGCTCTTCACCACTGAAAGACTTTCAGTCCAGGTACATCCCGAGGATGACTACGCCGAAGAACACCATCAAAGTCTAGGCAAAACCGAAGCCTGGTATGTAATGGATGTGAAACCTCCAGGTGAAGTCGCTGTCGGATTTCGCGAACAATTAAATCCCGAACGATTGCGTACCTCTGCGCTTTCAGGCGAAATCGAGCAGCTTCTGGACTGGCGTAAGGTTAGCAAGGGCGATCTTGTCTTCACCCCTGCCGGAACTGTCCATGCCATCGGAGCAGGCTTAACCATCTGCGAGATACAGGAAAACTCGGACATCACCTATCGCTTGTACGACTACGGCCGCCCGCGCGAACTTCATCTGGAGCATGGTACTAAGGTTTCCCATTTGGGTCCACACACCCATCAGGCAACCGTCGTATCGCTGGCCGAGGGACGTGAGGAGTTATTGGCCTGCGAGTATTTCCGGATAGAACGCTTGCGGCCACTTAGCTCATTCAAAATCCAGGCTAACTTACCCTACTACGCGCTGCTAATCTGCCTCACCGGTGATGGCCAACTTGACGGAGAGCCTAGCCGCGCTGGACAAGCCTGGATGCTACCGGCAGGCGGAGCCGAAGTGCAAGTGGACGCAACCGCCTCGGAGTGGATTCTTACCTATACCTCCCCTGAAGCCATGCGTGGAGTGCTCGTCTATTAGCTATAGCGCAAAACCGGGACTGACTGGTTTTTGCCGCCACAACCCACCGAAACCCGCGGCGTTTTGCTATTCCGAGCACGAGTTGCCAGCAGGAGGTCCTGTGGGCGCCACCAGCCGAATACGTTCCGAATCAAGCCTCCGAAACATCAAGTGCTGGACCTTAGGCGGCTGTGTCGGAGCAAGCGTGAAGAAAACACCCACCGTTCCCCTGCTGCAGGTTAGATTGAACTGACCGCGCAGCCAGTTCTCCGGATTTACCGGACCGGCCGCCGTGCAATCGCCAACTTCGTCTTTGATCTTCTGCATTTCAGCCCGCCGCTGCGCAATAGGCGCGTCGAGAAACAAATTCATGGCGGCGATTTCCTTCGCCTCCGAATCGTCCCACTTCTTCCACAGATTGAAGATGTGCTGGCGCATCTCGGTCAGCACCGGCGAAGGCGGAAGCTCTCGCGCCCGCAGGCCTCCTGCCTTCAAAAGCGCATCCCACGCCTGGTTGATAGGTTCAGAAGGGGCGGAGTAGGTCAAACTCGCCATCGCGAACATGCCGACGCCGTAGTCGGGAAGCCAAGCCATGTAGGAACCGAATCCAGGAAGCCCGCCGCCGTGACCGACAATGTGTTCAAAGCGGCAATCACTCGTTACCCGCAAGCCATAACCATAACCGGTCTCCGACGCGCGCAAAGTTCCTCCACTATGACTAACGGTCAAGTTCGAAGGCGTCCACAGGTGACTCATCTCGCGTACCGAACTGCGGTTTACCGGCCCCGTTTCAGGATCGTCGCGCGCCGGCCAAGCCGACAGATGGAACGCGATGTACTTGCCCATGTCATTCGCAGTCGTTAGCATGCCACCGGCGGACCCGAATGCGCCTTGCGGTAGCGGCGGCTCCTCCGCGTAACTGCCATCCGGCTGAATCCGGTAGCCGATCGCGCGCCGGCTCACCGGAACGTCGGCAAACTGAAGCGTGGACGAATCCATGTGAAGCTTTTCGAGAATCTTTTTCGTTACATACTCCTGGTAAGGCATGCCGGACGCATTCGTAACCACCCGGCCCAGCAGACCGAATGCATAATTCGAATATTCGTAGCGCGTATCGGGTGGCGTCGAAAAAGGAATGCCGCTCCTCAGCCACCGGGTAAGATCCGCATCGCTTGCACTCAGTTGCTGGTCGCCCCAAGGATTATCCTCCGGGAATCCCGCGCTGTGGCTCAAAATATTTCGGATACGCAGTGGAGCGCTGTCCCGCGTTGGCAGTTCCATCTGCGCGAACTCCGGAATCCACTTCGAAACCGGGTCTTCCAGCGACAGCTTGCCTTCATCCCGCAGCTTCAGAATCGCCAGCACCGTGAAACTTTTGGTCATGGAGGCGATGCGGAAATCTGTATCCTCACTTACGGGTGTTTTCGAAGCACGATCCTGCACGCCGAAAGTTCCAACATGCGCTAGCTTACCGTCAATCACCACACCCCACACCATGCCGGGGATTCTTCTCTCGGTAGCATAGCGGCGGAACAACTGATCCACCTCCGGCATCACCGATTCAAGTTTTTGCAGCCGCTGCGGATCGGTGAAGCGCGGCGGCGGATACGCGTCACTTGCAAGAATCAAACTGGGTAGCAGAAAAAATAATAGACGCATTTAGCTTAAATAGGTGGATAGCCAGCTTATCCAGCGCTTGTACACATCACGCATTCTCACCGGATCAGCCGGACTGTGACCTGATATCGGATAAGCGAAGAACTGCGTGGTCACGCCGCGATCTTTCAACTCATGAAACAAACGATACGACTGAGTCACAGGAACTCGATAGTCGCCGGTATCGGAGAGGATCAGAGTGGGCGCCGTAATCTTGTCCGCATAAGTGATGGGTGACTGATCGACATAGGCTTTCATGCGGCCATCCAGATACGGCGAACCCCCGAAAGCATCGGCGCGCCGCACATTGGCGTCTCCAAGGTTATACTGATCAAGCCAGTCAGTTACCGCCGCCCCCGCAATGGCAGCCTTCCAGCCTTTGTAGTGACCCAGCAGCCAGGTTGTCATGTAACCGCCGTACGACCAGCCGGTAACGGCAATTCTTGAATCGTCGATAAAACCTTTCTTCTTAAGCTCCGCAACGCCAGACATGACATCACGCCCCGGACCGGCGCCCGCATCGTTCCAGATGGCTGCTTGATACTCGCTGCCGTCGTTGTCGCTGCCGCGATAGTTAGGTTCGAAGACAACCCATCCTTTGGCCGCGATGAGTTGCGCAAAGATAGAAAAAGCTTCGCGCGAGGCCGAACGCGGCCCACCATGAACATAAAGCACCAGCGGATATTTCCCGCTGGCTGAAAAACCAGGAGGATAAGTGACCACCGCGTCTTCTTTGTAACCATCGGGACCGGTCCAGTGCATGGTCTCAGGCTTGCCAAGTTCGATCGCGGTCAGTGGTGCGTTGAAGTCAGTAAGACGAGTAGGCTCGGCGTTCTTATTCGCGAGGTAATAAAGCTCAGTCGGACGCTGCGGCTCACTCCCGGTGAAAGCAATTTGGCCAGACGATCCGACCGCGGCATCCACCCAGAAGGATGAAGCTGGGCAAATGCTGCCCAGATTGATGCGCGTAGCTTTGCCTTGCAGCGGTTGAATCCACAGGCCCACTGTAGTCGAGTCATTCGCACCCACCAGCATTGACTTGCTGTCGGGCATCCAGATGGCGCGCGCCATGTTGCGGTCGATGCCGCGGGTGGTGTTTTCACCTTCGCCCTGCATCGTCGTTACATAGATGTCGTTGCCATACTTGGTTTGGCCATCGCGCGGATACCAGTACGAGATTCGCTTACCATCAGGGGAAAAAGCCGGATACCCTTCATGTTTGGCGCGCCCGGTGATGGCATGAAACTGATCCGTAGCGACGTCCAGCAGCTGAAGCGAGCTTTGATCCCCGTCCCCGGAAGCGGGAGAAACGATCTTCACAAAAGCGATGGATTTCCCGTCTGGTGACCAGGCAATAGGCGAGGCCGGTGATCCAGGCGGATGACTGATGGGCAGGCTCCACGCCCCGGAAGTCAACCGTTTCGCTTCGCCGCCGCGCGTCGGAATTATCCACAGATGCGTGGGCATCGGCTTCGAGGTAACCAGAAAATCGTTGTTGCCTACCTCGAAAGCGTCATCAAACTTGGCCGCGCCGGTTAGTTTCGGCGCTTCGTCGCTGGCTGCAAACGCAATGGCGGATCCATCCGGCCGCCAGGCAAACTGCTGAATTCCCGTCGCGACTTTGGTAATCTGCTCCGAATCGCCTCCCGTCATGGGCATCACGAAAACTTGTGGTTTATTGGCGCTGTCATGGGCCAGATACGCGAGGCGGTCGCCGCTCGGAGACCAGCGCGGAAAACTCACGCCCTTACGGTCCCGCGTCAACAAATGCTGCGCGTGCGACTGCACATCTACCAGCACGAGTTCCGATTCATTCAGGTCAATCTCATAATTCGGCCGCGTGACCACGATCACGATCGATTTGCCATCGGGCGAAATCTCCGGATCGGAGACGCGAACGATCTTGCCGACATCGGGAATGTCAAAGCGCGCGGCTTGGACAGTTAGGCAGAGTGAGAAGCTGGCGATAACGCCAATTACTGCTTTCATGCAAACCTCCTCGAGGGTGGAGTCTAGAGTTTCGCACATTTGTGTCAGTGCTTTAACCTTAGGGACATGCGAAGCATGTTTCTGATAATGGGGTTGGCCGTTCTGAATTTGACTATGGAAACTTTTGGCAGCGCCCAAACGCCCCCCGTGGCTCCTAAGGTAGAGCACACGGAGTTGCGCCACGGCGCCACTGTGATTGATAACTACTTCTGGCTCCGTGCGAAGAAAAATCCCGAGGTTGTGAAGTATCTGGAGGCTGAAAACGCCTATACAGCGGAAATGACTAAGGATCTGCAGCCGTTTGCCGACTCGCTCTACAAAGAAATGCTGAGCCATGTCAAGCAGACCGACTTGGCGGTGCCCGTGCGGCGCGGCGACTACCTATATTACACGCGCACGGAGGAAGGCAAACAATATCCTATCCAATGCCGGCGCAAGGGCGACATGCACGCTCCTGAAGAAGTTCTGCTCGATCTGAACGAAATGGCGAAAGGCCGCGCCTTCATCGGGCTGGGTAACCTGGTTGTTAGCGACGACCAGAACTTGCTAGCCTACACTCTCGATTTCACCGGATTCCGGCAGTACACGCTCCAGGTGAAAGACCTGCGCACGGGCGCTACTCTGCCGGACAAAGTAGACCGCGTCACTTCGCTCGAGTGGGCCGCTGACAACAAGACGCTGTTAATGACCACCGAGGATGAAGTCACCAAGCGTCCTGACACTTTGCTGCGGCATGTGCTGGGCGACAGCAAGACCGACACCGTCTATCACGAGCCGGACGAACTCTATGACGTTGAACTCAGCCGAACCCGCGACAGGCAGTATCTGCTGTTGCTGATCGAAAGTAAAGACACCACCGAATACCGCTACCTCTCAGCCGCCGAGCCGCAAAAGCCGCTCGCGGTCTTTCTGGCACGTGAGAAAAAGCATCGCTACTACGTGGAGCATCGCGAAAAGCTCTTCTACATCCTAACCAACCATGACGCCGCCGGAAACGAGCTCAAGGATTTCTCGGTTGTCACTGCGCCGGTAAGTGATGTTTCGCCTAAGAACTGGACAACGTTTGTGCCGCATCGTCCCGGTTCGCTGATTGAAAACTTTCACGTCTTTCAGGACTTCGCTGTTGTCGAGGACATTTCAGACGCCCTCAATCACCTCCGCGTGTACAACTTCAAGGACCACGCTTGGAAAGAGATTGCCTTTACCGAAGCTGTCTACGCCGCAACGCCTGGCGCTACGCCTGAGTTCACCTCCAAAACCTATCGCTACAACTATCAGAGTTTCGTCACCCCTCCGACGGTTTATGACTACGACATTGAAACTCACCAAAGCGTACTTTTGAAGCAGCAGGAGGTGCCAGGCGGATTTGATCCCTCGCATTATATTTCTAAGCGCCTCTGGGCCAATGCGCGTGATGGCGTCAAGGTTCCGTTGTCCATCGTCTATAAGAAGGGTTTTGAACAGAACGGGAAAGCGCCGCTCTTTCTCTATGCGTATGGTTCCTATGGCATCGGGATGCAGGCCACGTTTTCATCCTCACGGCTAGCGTTGCTCGATCGCGGCATGCCTTTCGCCATCGCGCACATCCGTGGCGGCAACGAGATGGGCGAGCGCTGGCGCGAAGACGGCATGCTGATGAAGAAGAAAAATACCTTTCAGGATTTCATCGATTCAGCCGAGTATCTGATCAAGGAAAAATATACGTCCAGCGACCGGTTGGTCATCGAAGGCGGCAGCGCCGGCGGCTTACTCATGGGTGCCGTTGTGAATATGCGGCCTGATTTGTTTAAGGCCGTACACGCCGCAGTGCCCTTCGTGGACGTGATGAACACCATGCTGGATGCCTCGCTGCCATTAACTGTGGGTGAGTATCTCGAGTGGGGAGATCCGAACCAGTTAGACGCTTATAACTACATGAAGACGTACAGTCCCTACGACAACTTAGAGAAGCGAGCGTATCCCGCCATGCTGGTTACCACCAGCTTCAACGACAGCCAGGTCATGTATTGGGAACCCGCCAAATACGTCGCGCGGCTGCGCACGCTGAAGGACGATTCAACACCGTTGCTGCTGAAGATCAAGATGGAGCCGGCTGGCCATGGCGGCGCCTCGGGCCGTTATGACCGGTTGAAGGATACGGCTTTTGAATATGCCTGGCTGCTGCAGCAGGTGGGCATTTTACACTAAGATGTTGCAGCTTACCTATGTCTGAAACAAACGGCACCGGACGATTGGACCGGATCGAGGCATCGCTCGAAAAGACTGGCCAGCGGTTGAACGATCTCACCGAGAAATTTCACCTGATGGTGGATCATCATGAGGCGGAATTCAACACCCTGATGACCTGGCAGGTTCTGATGCAGGACAAAATGGATAAAGCCGAAGCGGCCCACCAGCGGGACCGCGAAGACGCCGCCCGCGAACGTCAGCGCCTCAATCAACTGAACGAAATTACAGATAGACGCATCGCCGATCTAGTGACGGCCATCATGCGAATCGCGCCAGCGCAAGGCTAGTCTGCGGCGAAAAGAGAGGGAGGCGAGCTAATCGCCGAGTGAAGTCAACTTCGTTGGATTCAACAAATCTTCATCTACGCCAAACCGCGATTTGCCACGCTTGTCGCGATTGCTGCCCGGCCACTCAAGCCGCAGATCCTGGCAGACCTCATTCAACATGTCCACCGTGGCAGCCTTCTGTTCCATGGCGAAAGCCGTCACCAACAAGTTGTCGCAAATTAGGTTAATAATGCGGGGAATCCCCCGCGAGCGCCGGTAGACTTCTTCCAGAACTACAGGAGTGAACACAGTCTGGTTCGGCATGCCCGCGCGCGCCAGGCGCGTCTCAATGTAGGCCGTCGCTTCGTCCGGTTCCAGCGGGTTTAGCGTGCACCGCAGAACAATGCGCTGTTTCAACTGCCGCAAGTTCGGAGCATCCAGCTTGCGATCCAATTCCGGTTGCCCAGCGAGGATAATCTGTAGTAACTTTCCTTGCCTGTTTTCGAGATTGCCCAGCAGCCGAATCTCTTCCAGCACATCCCATTCCAGGTTGTGCGCTTCGTCTACCAGCAGGACGCAGGTGCGACCCCGTTCGGCCTGGGATAGCAGCAGTGCATTTAGCGCAAAGAGCACATCCGTCTTTGATTTACGGTCGCAGCGCAGGTCGAAATCGTACGCCATCATCTCGAAAAACTGATCGGGCGTCAGGCGCGAATTGAAAATAAACGCGAACTCCGTACGCAGGCTGTCCAGGTAGTCGCGCAGGCACTCCAGCATGGTAGTCTTGCCAGTGCCTACCTCGCCGGTAAGCACAATAAAGCCTTTACGTCCGCGAACTCCATAGATGAGATTAGCTAGCGCCTCTTCATGTTGCGGGCTTCTATACAGGAATTCCGGATCGGGAGTGATGTTGAAGGGGTTTTCCGTGAACCCAAAGTAAGGATTGTAAATCGCGTTCTGCATATATGCGCTAACTATCGACGGCCATAACGAGCAGTTCGATTACATCTCCCCACAGACTATCATTAGCATAATTGTCGACGTTACCGCGATGCGGCTTCACGCCGAAAAGGGAAATTCAAGCTGCTAAGGTACTACTGCTGAAGTTGCATCACGACCCAGCCCGGAAGCGACAGATCGTTACCGCGTCCAAACATAACGCGGCGAGTCTTAGGAAAAACAACGTTTTCCCGAATGGCCTTGCCTATCGAAGGTACTGCCTTCAGCACTCTTCTGTAGGACTCATCACCCATGCCCAGGAAGCCCACTTTAGAGGTAAAACCGCTGCCCCAACCCAAACAGAGTAAGCAGGTTAACGGAGTTGATTTCGCCGTTTCCAACACGCCGCGCAGCTTTTCGACGCTCTGATTTAGTCCGACTAAGCCGGTTGTCCGGGCATAAGTATGATGCAGTTCCAGTTGAGCTGTAGCGTAGAGGTTCGCCGCTTTGCAGAGCATTTCCAGACTAGGAACCGAACGCCAGCCGAGCGGCCGGGTAAGCTCCTCGCTTTCCAGAAAATGACGCTCGATAAATGTGCCCTCGAACTCAGTGCCCGGAACGGCCATTTCCGTAAAGGTAGCCGAAGCCTCGCCGATTCTCGGGTTGGGGACGCTGCCCCGCCCGATAACCTTCCAAACCAGTTGCGGCTTATCGGGCTGGCGCGTATCCAGCGATGACGTGCGTGACAAAAACACTCGAAACGCGGTGTTTGGAACCGGTTCGCTATCGGCCAATCCAAGCACACGCGTCTGCGACGCTTGCACCTGGTTTTCCGCTGCTTCCGCGATGCGCCGCGGTACCCGGTCGCCTTCCAGCGAATTAGCGATTCGCTCAATCGTCCCTGCGTTCCAGCGCGAAAAGACCAGCCCAGTCCGCAGTGCCCCCTTCAGCGCCGAAGCCGGCAGGTAAGCGCCTCGATGATTGGCGCTGAAGGTAGGAATGAACAGCGCATCCGGCGGCGCCGTGTTCCAGAGTGCCGCCGCTTCCGGTGTCTCGAAAGGAATGCGGCGCTGCGAAAAGCTCTGGGCAAATCCACCCCACGACGCGAAATCCAGCTTGGTCGCCTTTCGCAGCTGCGTCAGATAACCTTCTAATCGCGGTCCGCGCGCCAGCAGCTTGAAGATGCGGTTCTGGTCCAGTACGTTCACCTGGTCCTTCCAGACCATATAGTCAATAGGTGAAAGCTCACGACCGTCACCAACCAGCAGAGGCGTCAGCGCTGTGACTCTATATTTCATGGCCCGGCTCCTTTACAGGGGGGTCTATTAAGGGTTCAGGTTCACTCGGCGGTTCGGAAACAGGCTCCTCGATTTCGGGTTCCGGTTCCTTAACGGGTGTCTGTGAGGGATGCTCGGTTGGGATAGGTTCAGGCGCAGGTCCTGGTTCCTCAACCGGGCTCTCAGGTCCCGCTAGCGGTCCCGAAGGAATAATCTCGTCTGTTGCGGCAGTTGGCTCTATTGCAGGTTCGGTATCAGTCAACGGTTCTGTCGGCTGTTCGCGAGGAACAATCCCGGCAACCGCGTTCATCTCGGGCTCAACCTCTGTCTTCACGCTCTCCACCACCTGCGGCACAAACGCCCCCGGACCGAAAACCTCCGGCACAACCGCGATCTCCGTGGCATGCGGTTTATGCGGCGGTAGTTCCAGCGCCAGCGCAATGCCCGATCGATAAACCGGATGACCAACGCCCTCAGGCGCCACATCCACAGCCGCGCCAGCCGGTTCTGAAGCCGCCGAAAGCACACACCCTTCCAGCACCATCCGTACCGGCTTCTTCAGCGCTCCCATAGCCGCTACGCTCTCAACCCGCCCCGCTCGAACGGCAAGCTGGTAGTCCCCGCCGCCCCAATCGATGGCATCGGCCGGCGCCGGCGAGTACAACGACAATAGCCAATAAAGCTTATGCGCTGGCGGCTCACTCTCGGCACCGCCATTCCTCTGCGCCTTCCCGACTTTCGGCAAAATCAACCTTGGCCAGTTTCCCGCTTCAAATTCCGGCGCCTGTGTCTGCCCCCAGCCCTTGCTGCGTCCGCCGCCAAAACCCGAATCCGCCAGCAGCTTAAACGCCGCTTGCACCGGCTCCTTCCACGCATCAAATGCCGCCTGATCGTGAAAGCGAGCCACTGTCCACAACCCTCCGCCCGATTCAAACTCGATACAAGCACGCGCTGGAGCTTCATCGCCGGTCAAGCGCAAACGGTCTACCGCCACCGTACTCCGCTGCACCACGCGAAACGGACTCGAACTAGGACGGTCGCGCCGCAACAGGCAGCCGCTTTCGGTGTCAGGCAGCCATTGGTCCGCCAGAATAGGCTGACTCGTCATCAGAGAATCGATAACACTCACCGGGACAAAGTGCGCCGCGCGCCAGCGAATTTTTGTCAGGAATACCGGGCTCGACGTATTTACCAAAGTCGGCGGCGGCGGCCATAAATTGGCCGGCGGAGTCGCATAAAGCACGTCCCCCTGGAACGGGAACAGCGAACTGAACGCTACCGCCGATGTACTCGCACGCGCAGTAGCATCCAGCCAAGCGTCCAACATTCCAAGCTGACGCATCGCCAGCGTCATGGCCGAGAACAGACGATCGCTGCGATACAGCGTGTCCACGCGGTCGAGCGCGCCGTCGGCTGGTCCATAGCGCCAGGGCCCGGCCGGCCGGAGGCGAACTAGTAACGCCTGCTGCATTGCTATGCGAGTTTCTCGGCGAAATCTTCCGCGCTGGCCAACTGCAGCAGTCCCGACAGATCACCCGCNNCTGCCACGGCTGCCGCCGCCGCCCAGCGCATCGTCTTCCAACAGCCGCAAACCTTCGGCCAGCCGTGCCAGTAAGGGCTTATCTTCGACGCATAGCACATCCATCACCATGCGGAAGCGGAAACGAGCACCGGCCGGCACACGCTCCAGCGTACGCGGATTCGCCTGCGAAGTAATGCGATCCACCGCGTTCTCGCTCTTCACTTCTGTTAATTCATCGTCCAGATTGTCGCGCATCTGCGGCGTAATGCTATCGACCAGCAGAGGCGAATCATAAACCGTAAGACGCGCGGGCGTTGCCAGCGGAGCTTCCATCGCCTCGCCCGAAACTTTCTCCACGCGCCCCGGATTGCGTCCAAAAAGCACGCAGATGTCGTCATCCGGCCGGTCACTCTGATGTATGCGCACTTCCTGGCCCTTGCGCTTGGACAAATAAACGAGCTCGCTGGGAATGGCCAGACCAAGCGTCTGCTCCAGCAGCGAACGCAAACGTCCGCGCAGCGAACTGCCCGGAATGTAAGGGATGCCAAAGGCGTCTTTAACCACTGGATTGTCGGCGCCGCCAATTTCAAGCGAACCTTTACCGGCGCCAATGTGCAAGCCGGTCTGGCAATGGATTTCACCCTCCAAAATCAGCTTTCCAAGGAACGTCAATTCGGTTTGGGCAGTGTGGGAACTCATGCGTATATCCTGTCTTCTCAGTTGTGCTTCGCGTTGCGGCTGGGCCTATTCGTTGTAGGCAATGATGGCTTCGAACAAGTCGCGAAAGCGTTCATAACCCTTGGTGTCGTTCTTGCGCGTCACCTGCAGCAGCAGCCGTTCTAAAGCATCCAGGCTGCGCAGCGAATGCCGTGCAATCGTGTAAGCCAAACGAGCGCGCACCATTACAAACTCGTGCTGGCGTTCGGTCTCAGGAGCCCGCGTCGCTCTCCGAACCGCATTGTACAAACGGCGCAACTGGCTGCGCGTGCCGGAATCCATGTCGCGCATGCGGCTGACGATGACGTGGGCCTGATTGTCCAGATAGAGGCTGTCGGCGATGAGCTTGTCGATGTCGATTTCGGGCGGACCATCGCTGCGACGGTCGCCACGGTCTCCGCCGCGACCACCACCGCCGCCGCCACGGTATCCGCCACCACCACCGCCGCCGCCTTCGCGNNGGACCACCGCGCGGACCCGCATTAGGACCACGATCACGACCCCGGTCACCACCAGGTCCACCACCACCGGGACCACGGCCTTCGCCGCGTGGACCACCGCCACCAGGACCACCGCCGCCCGGCCCGCGATTTTCACGCGGCGGACGATCTGCTTTACGCTCTTCCGGTTTCTTCTCTTCTGTCTCAGCCATTGCTAATCCTTTCGCGCCTNNACCCACGCGCGCCGATGGCCTTAACTTCATGCCGGCTGCGCGCTTGCCCACCAGGTTCGTAATGACTGCGTTGCGAACGTTATTCAATTCCTTGCCGCGCGCCTGCGGAATCACCGACGACAGCCGCATATAGGTCCGCCACGGTTTGTCGATACGCAGCGCGCCTTTACCGCGCTTCCCGGCGCGCGCCGTGAAAGCCTCGCGGTAAACCGACGCCAGGTCGTTAATATAATCGGCCGGAAAACGGAAGTCACGCACCAGCCGCACCAATCCCGCTTTCAGTTCTTCGGCGTCAACCAGGCGCTTCCACTCCAGCGTGCGCCCGAACAAATGGAACGTGCCCGCCTCAGTCGATTTCGCCGCGCGCAACTGCAAACCAGCTTCCTGGAACACCGCTGCCACCGGCGCATGAACATCCGGGCAAATCTCGAGCGCCATACTCAGCGTGCGCCCATCCAAACCAGGGAACGACTGCGCGTTCTGCTCCACGAACTTCTCAAAAAGCCGTTGCAGTTCGCGTGCCAGTAGAACCAGCGCATCCCAGGTGCCCAGGACGGCAAAGTCATCGCCGCCGCGATACAGAATCGTTACCTTGCGCCAGAAATCCGGCAGCGTACAGAGCAGCGCCAGTTCGCCTGCGAAAAATTCTTTGAACAGCGCCGACAGATGAATATGTTCTTCGATGGTGCCGAGCGCCCGCAGAGGCGTCTCGAAATGGTCGACATCGCCGCGTAGAACGCCCCACTTCGGCGAACCTTCCGCGCGCCCGGCCAGCTCTTCCAAAGTAGCTCCGCCGGTGCCGTTTTCGTCCATAGCGGCGCGCCGCGGATAAAGAATCGCCTCGTTGTCAAGCGCTGAATGATCCTGCAGCGGCCAACTGAAATCGCCCGCATCCCATAACAGTTGCGCCGGCGTCGCGTAGGACCAGCCAACCCGAGCCGCCGTGGGCAAATGCTTTCCGAACTCGGCAAAGTAATCGCTGGCGGCACCCGCAACCTGTTCAGGCAGAGGAGCGAACTGTGCCATCGGGTCGGCCACATGCGCCAGCGGAGCCGACACCTTCGATCCCAGCGCTTCATCCAGCCGCTTTCGAGCAATCGGCCACGCGCCCAGGTTCTCCGTAGTTGCCCATACCAGCCGCAGCGTGTCGCCAGACAATTGGGCAATAGCATCAGCGGCTTTCGTCAGGAATTCATTCGCCTGCGGGATAACTTCTTCCGCCAGTACCAGGAAAAACTGCTCCGCACTGCTCGATCCCAGCAACATGCGCGAAAGTTTAAGTTCGGCTAGCAAAGCCCGGGGAAGAACCTCACACAGTAACGACAGCCAGGCACAACGACCGGTAAAATCCTGCAGACCACCGTTCGCTTCAGCATTCAATTCTGGTGTTGTGGAGCAATTCCCGTCAGCGGCTTCCACCGCGAGGAATTGTTCAGTGCCAAATACTTGGGCTTGCAAAAAGACTTGCAGCGACATGAGAAAAAGGTCAAAGCGGCCCTGAAAAGCCGGGCTTAGCGGTTCCTTGGAACGCCTTCAGGCTAGCACACGCCGCCTCGCATCTATCCTAGAAAGTATGACTGTCTTGGTTACCGGAGCCACTGCCGGATTTGGTTTAGCCATCGCGAAGAAATTTGCCGCTGACGGAGCGAAAGTGATCGGCACCGGCCGGCGCGCCAGCCGTTTAGAGGATTTAGCGAAAGAACTGGGCAGCGAGTTCCTGCCGCTAACATTTGACGTGGGCAAGCGCGCCGAGGCGGAACACGCCTTAAGCACCCTGCCGCCGGAATTTAGCGATGTAGACGTGCTGGTGAACAATGCTGGCGGGGCGCTGGGGCTCGATATGGCCCAAACCGCGAACTTGGACGATTGGGACGCCATGATCGCTAGCAACATCAGCGGACTGGTCTACTGCACGCGCCTGCTGCTGCCCGGAATGATCGAGCGGAAACGCGGCCACATCATCAATCTAGGCTCCATTGCGGGCGAATTTCCCTACCCAGGCGGCAATGTTTACGGCGCCGCCAAGGCCTTCGTACACCAGTTCAGCAACAACCTGCGAGCCGATCTGCTCGGGACCGGTCTGCGCGTCACCGACGTAGCTCCCGGCCTGTCCGGCGGTACCGAATTCTCGCAGGTTCGCTTCAAAGGCGATGAGAAAAAAGCCGCCGCCGTCTACGAAGGCACCCAACCCCTAACCGCCGAAGATATTGCCGACGCGGTTCATTGGGTCGCCACCCGCCCCGCCCACGTCAACATCAACGTCGTGCAAATGATGCCGACCTGCCAGGCCTACGGGCCGTTAGCCGTTAAGCGCGGCTGACCAGATGGCTCGGGACATTCCGGGCTCTTCGTCCGCCAAACGACCCAAGTCCGAAGCGCAGGGGTGTCCCCTTCCGCCAAGCCCCTGATTCCTCTCCCACTAGCAACCAAGAAGCCTCTCGGGGGACATTCCGGGCTCTTCGTCCGCCAAACGACCCAAGTCCGAAGCCCAGGGGTGTCCCCTTCCGCCAAGCCCCTAAGTCTTCTTTCTTGCACCCGGGCGCGTATTCTAAGAGCGCCCCATTTGTCGCTAAAGCATCCCGTCGAGCCGTACATAGCTGGCTTCCATCCCGCCTTCCATTCCAGTGGAGAGCATCATCGAGCGCGTTTCAGCGTTCGGCAGCGTCATGCGCATCGTCATCAACGTGCCCTCGCCGTCCGCATCGAACTTGGTTTCGATGCGGTTGTCCGGCGTCACATCCGGCAGATGCATGCGTTCCAAATGCACAATCCTGCTATAGGGCTCCAACTCCAGATACTCGCCCGTAACGTAGAAGCTTCCACCTTTGCCATCAGCCCACTCGTAGCGAAACTTGCCGCCTATGCGCAAATCGATCAGGCAGACCGGCATTGTCCAGCCCTCCGGACCCAGCAGCCATTGCTGGACTAGACTCGGCTCCGTATGCGCGCGGTACACAGCTTCCGGCGGCGCGGCAAAGCGTCGCGTCACCACAACTTGCGTTTCGCCTTCAGTCGTAAGCGTCATCCTGCTCATCTCTTCTTTTTTCCTTTCTCTAAAACGTCGTCGAGTCGATCGTAATTTTGCTCAAGCGCCTTCCGTAGCGCCCCAAGCCATTGCTCCAGCTCGGCGATGCCGCCCTTCGCAAGGCGGCTGGGACGCTTCGTTCCCTCCACCCGCCGAACAATAAGGCCCGCATTTTCGAGAACCTTCAAATGCTGCGAAATAGCCGGTTGCGTCATGGCGAACGGCTCAGCGAGTTCCATGACGGTAGCCTCTCCGTCGGCAAGCCGCAAAAGAATCGCCCGCCGTGTCGGATCGGCTAAAGCCGCAAAGGCGGCATCAACGCTTACCATAAGACATAACTTATATAAGTAGCCGACGATAGTCAACCAAAAAGTGGACGGAGGCAGTTTAATTCTGATGCGGAATATTTCATACCAGACAAAACTGCCTCCGTCCACCTTTCCACGGCCGACCAGCCGTGCCACGCTGATTGCCTTACTCCGCCCTTAAAGCCGAATGCGGATCAATCCGCGAGGCATTCCGAGCCGGAATAAATCCCGCCACTACGGCAATGCTAACCAGAACCGCCATCGCGCTCACCCAAACCACCGGATCATTCGGCTGCACCCCATAAAGCGACGATTGAATGTATCGCGAAGTTGCCAAGACGAAAGGCAGCCCGCAAACCACGCCCGCAATTCCCAGAGACGCCGACTCGCGCAAAATACTTGCCAGCACCCGCTCCGGTGTTGCTCCAATCGCCATCCGTATCCCAAGTTCGCGCTCCCGGCTGCTCACCGAATACGACATCACTCCGTACAAACCAACAATCGCCAGTATCGTGGCCAGCGCCGCGAAACCGATCGACAGACAGCCAAGACTTCGCTCCACAAACAGCGACTCATTAATCGCATCGCTCAGTGGCGATATCCCGTTCACCGGTAAATCGGCGTCTATTCGATGCACCACTTGGCGAATCTCGGGAATCACTGCCTGTTCGGAGGATCGAACTCGAACGTAATAGGTCAACGACGATAAAAGGTCATCAGTCAGGTAAGGCTGGTAGATAAACGGAATGACCTGTGGCTCTTGCTTGCTTAGTTGCCTAAAACCAGCGATAAGGCAGCCAGTTGATCCTTGACATCGGCACCGGGCAAGTGGATTAATTGGAATCCATAATCCGCCTTGATCACCAGGTTCGAGCGCAGGTTATAGCGTATGCCGACACCCACGCTGGATGCATTCAGCCGATTGACATCGTCTAAAACGGGAATTTTACGGCTCACGTGTGCGTAGTCCCAGAAAACTAAAAACTGCACTTCACCAAAAGCGGATTCCGCCTTTCGAAAGGTCGCGGTGCGTAGTTCATTGCTTAGAACCACTCCCTGGTCCCCGAGAATTGAATTGGTATCGTAGCCGCGCAGCACTTCCGCGCCGCCGCCCGCGAGTTGTTCGGTGTATAACAGGTTGCGCGTGGAAGCCTGGCCGATGAATCGCGAGGCCCAAATCGCCGATTTAGGGAGTTTGGTCAGGCGCGTTGCGTCGCTTCGCCAATAGATGTAGTTTGCAGTAGCCAGTGCCGTGCCCGCCTGGCCAGGGCCCGGTTGGAAGGCGCTATCAGTGTTATTGGTTGTGATATGTCCCGGGCTATAGACTAAGGTGCAAACGACGGATGTGGACCCGTGTTTGTCGCTGTAGTTGAGCGAGTAGCCGACCGGGAACTGATCGATTTCGGCGGTGTTGCGCGAAATACTTTCGCCTCCGAACGCAAGATTATTATTGGTTGACTTGAAATCATAACCGACCGATAAGATCTGCGACAAGGCCCCGGTGCGCCGCAGTCTCTTGTTGTAGCGGATGCTGGCTTGGCCGCTTCTACCGACTAAGCCGAAGTCAGTCCCCAGGTTCGGCACGCTCTGCTGGTAATTGCCGAAGATACTGACGCTATCGCCCCAGGCCATCGGCTTGGTCCAAATCAGCGAGTGTCCAATAAACGACCCATGGTCATGTCCCGAGGGCTCGATGCCCGAATCGAAAAAATCGTCGCTCGCGCTGAAATGATACGAAAGCTGTTGGTCATTCCAAAAGGCGTTCCCCCAATCGAGACCCATGTTCCAGCGGCTGAGGCCGGTGGCCGGCGTCCCGCTGTTGTCGAAACTGGTGTAAAACCGGGCAGGAAAGCGGTCTTCCGTGTTCAACACCAGATCGGTATAGCCAGGCTCGCCGCTCGGTTTATAGATCAGGTTTACTTGCCGGAAGGGATTGCTGTTGGCAGCGTCGAGTTCGTTCAGCAATTTTAAGCTATCCACGTCGTCGCCATGCCGCAAGGAGATAGGCGCCGTAACCAGGCGCGACGAGAACCACCTGTTTCCTTGCGCCGTCACTTTCCCCACTAGAAACTCAGTCACCAGGATTTGAATGACACCACTTTGCACGTTCTGTTCCGGCGCAACCACATCGACTAGGGGACGGTTCTGCCGGCGGTACTCATTGACCGTAAGCTTCGTTAACTTATCGAGTTGCGCCATCGTTAAAGACTGGCCAAGGTAGGGTTCCAACTGCTTGCGGAAGCCGTCATTGTCCAGCAGGGGAAGTCCGTTAAAGGAAACACCCGATGACTCGACGCCGCTCTTTTTGGATCGCATCCGGCTTAGCAACAAAAACCAGACCCTTTAGCTTTGGCACAACAACGCTCTCCGGTTCAGCGCGGGACTGCGCCTGGACGCCGCCGGCCAGCAGGAATAAGATACTGGCAAACCCAAAGGGAGCGGCTGCGCGCCGCCAGCGAGAAAAGGAAGTCGCCAGCCCTTTCGGCGGAGCGGCCGAAACCGTGCCCGTGTTGCGCGTGTTAGGTAGAAGCGC
>PLRJ01000177.1 GCA_003163855.1 Bryobacterales bacterium
CTATTGCAAGTAGATACTAGTCCGGCTCACAGCAACCGGAACCGCCGCCTCCACCCTCGGCGTGATGCACGATGACGGTCTGAATGGCGACGTCCAAGCCGGAGACGGAATCTTCACGCTCCAATTCACAACCAACGAATCAGCCGCCGGTCAGTTCGAACTCCAATGCACCGCGGCCTTCAAAGGTCTTCTGCAGCGAATCAAATCCCCCGCCGCCACCGTTACAGTTCTCCCCGGTGCCGGAACCCTCGCCGTGCCCACCATTTCACCTGCATCCGTACCTTACGGAACGCCCACCTCCGTCACCATCACGGCCGCGGTGACCGGCGCAACTCCCGACTCCGGCAGCGTCATGCTCCAGCGTCTCGATTCCTCGGGCCGCGTCCTTGCAATCCTCGGAGGTTTGCATGACGACGGCCTGGATGGCGATGCCGTCCCCGGCGACGGCATCTTTACTCTGGTCACCACCTTTACCGAATTCGCGGTGGGGTCGGTTCCGTTGCGGATCTCCGCCACCTTCAGCGGCGCGGTCAGCCATGTCTTCTCACCTATCACCACGCTGACGGTCACCGGAACCCCTCCGCCCACTGTCACCATCTCGGCGCCCACCAACCTGAGTTACCTCAGCCTGAGTCCCACCACGGTGAACGGGACCGTGAGTGACCCGCAGGCCACCGTCGTCATCAACTCCATTCCAGCCGCGGTCGCCAACGGCATTTTCAGTGCTTCCATTCCGCTGGCGGAAGGACCGAATATCCTGACAGCCACCGCCACATCGCCGAGCGGTTCGGTAGGCACCGCCAGCATCCAGGTGAATCTGGACACCACGCCACCGCACGTGACTATCACCTCCCCGGCAGATCAATTCGTTACCAGTTCGTCTACGTTTTCTATCGCGGGCAACGTGAACGACATTGTGGTCGGCACGGTCAATAGCCAGCAAGTTCACGTGACTGTGAATGGAATCGCGGCGGAGGTGGGTAACCGCACGTTTCTGGCGCAGAACATTCCGTTAAGTCTGGGACCCAATGTCATTCAGGCGGTCGCGGTGGATCAGGCTGGAAACTCAGCCACCACGCAGATCACGGTCACGCGGCAAGCGCCGCAACCGGGTCAGATTCAGGTGGTTTCCGGGAATAATCAGACCGCGACCATCGGCAGTGTTCTTCCTGCGCCCTTGGTCGTGACACTCACGGACTCCACTGGCAACCCGGCGGCAAACAAACCGGTGATCTTCTCGGTGACCCAGAACAACGGCATGCTGAGTTTGAACGGTTCCACTCCGGCGGCCTCGGTTTTGGCAAATACCAATGCGCAAGGGCAGGCCACGGTGAACTGGATGCTGGGCATGCGGGCGGGTGCCGGCAGCGATGGAGTGCAGGCCTATTCGGTGGGCTTCGGCGGGACGGCTGTCTTCACGGCGACAGCGAATCAGGGGACGCCGGGAATGATTGTTGTGGATTCGGGGAATAACCAGACCGGCGCGGTGAATCAGCAGTTGCCCAAGCCTTTGATTGCGGTTGTAGTGGACGCCGGACACAACCGATTGGCGGGAGTGCCAGTTACGTTTACTGTCTTGCAGGGCGGAGGCAGTATTGCCGGGCAGGCCGCTGTTACCGTTGCCACGGATTCCGATGGCCGAGCGGCGGTGACACCGACGCTCGGATTTCAGGAGGGGAATGCGAACAATCTGATCAGTGCTACGTTCGCGAGTAATGCTGGATTTCCTGCGAGCTTTTCGGCTTCTGGGCTGGGACCAGGCAATCCGGCGCATACGGTGATTTCTGGTTTGGTGCTGGATAACAGCAATCAGCCTTTGGCCGGTGTGACGGTTCGAGCGTTGCTGACAAATGTGCTGACTTCTAGCGCGGCTTCTACGCAGACAGCGGCAACGGCGACAAGCGATGCCACTGGGCATTTCTCGATTAGTTCGGCACCTGTGGGTTACGTCAAGCTCTTGGTCGATGGGTCCACTGCGTCTACAGCAGGAACCTTCCCAAGTCTCGAGTACGACATGGTAACTGTCGCCGGCAACATCAATACGGTCAGCCAACCGATTTACCTCCTGCCGATAAAGACCAACAATCAACTCTGCGTAACAGCGACTACTGGAGGAGGAACGTTAACTATCCCTGAGGCCCCCGGCTTTTCGTTGACTTTCGGGCCAGGCCAAGTGA
Organism: Bryobacterales bacterium; assembly: GCA_003163855.1. GTDB lineage: Bacteria > Acidobacteriota > Terriglobia > Bryobacterales > Bryobacteraceae > Bog-105. Next base: position 2,178 of record PLRJ01000177.1, read on the forward strand.
CATTTCCTGGTGGTTCAAAGACGGGCTGCGTGAGTGTGACTTCCGTTCACCCGGACAAGGTGCCCATGGTGCCCGGTTTCGGTCAGCAGCCTCGATTTATTGTGACCATACAGCCTTCAGGAGCATTATTCAACCCACCTGCCCCGATTACGCTGCCGAACGTTGACGGATTAAAGGCAAGAGCAGTAACGGAGATGTACTCATATGACCACGACATCAGCTCGTTTGTGGCAATCGGAACGGGGACAGTGAGTGACGATGGGCAGATAATTAGGTCAAATCTTGGCGTCGGAGTCCTTAAGGCCGGGTGGCATTGCGGCGGGGATCCAGGTGCGATCGGAACAGCAGCGGACTGCCCCGCCTGCGAGTACTGCGTCGGCGTGGTCCCACCCAACAGCCCCGCTGGAACAGTGCCGGGCACCTGTGTTCCGGATCCTTCGCAGAATCGCGCGGCATGCAATAACGCTTGCATTGTTGGCGGAACCGGAACCTGCACAGGAGGTAGCTGTGGCGGCGGTACGCCAGTTAACTGTAACTCAGGAACCGGAAATCCATGCGTCGATGACGGATGCAACCCTACAACCGGTTGCACTCACACGACAGACGCGTCGTGCCAGACGCAGTGTGGCGGAGCCACGGGCGCACCTTGCACCGTGCAAAGTGCGAGCGGCTCACTTAACGGAACGTGCGACTCAAACGGTTGCAACTTGTGTGGCAGCCCTGGTATCACTGGATGCGCTTGCGGCGGAAACGTTGTGGGTACGTGCGCCGGAACCCAGTGCATCTGTCCGAACGAGTGCCCGCCCACAAATCCAAGTATCTGCGTGGATTACACGTCCATCGGAGGTACCTGTGTGGCGGCGTCAACTCCGGCTTGTTCCGCCTCTCCGGGGCCTTCATGCCCAATGGGGCAACTCTGTGATGGAACTGGGAGCTGTAGAAACGGACGCGGCCTTATCCCGCTGCTCGGAACAAGTATCAACATTGATTACGGCACCAGTGCCACGATTGAGGGGACGGGTCAAGGTGGCGTCTGTGGAGTGTACGCCGTTTATCCAATCATCGGCGATATCCAATCGACCTGTGGTCCCAGCGGCGTGATCAACTTCGCAGGGGCCGTTTTCCATGAAGACGTCACCGCTACAACGGATTGTATTAGTAATCCCGGTGCACATCTCACTGTCGTGAAGTCACCAGATGAGACGGTCGACGCCAACGGTCGAATTACATCTTTCCAGGATGAATACGGATTCCAGGCGGTTCCGCTTGCGCTGCTGCGGCAAGGCACTTGTAGCGTCACGATAAATCAGACTTTATCGCTCGACGGTGTGGCCGTAGATGTTGCCACGATTACGATTAATTACGGCATCACTAATGCTGGATGCTCCATTGTTGGCTCACCTACTCGTACGGTCCAATGATGATTCCGGAAAAAAATCAACCAAGCTCTTCAGTGCCCTCAAGCAAGGTCTCCCTCGTGATCGTGCTTGCACTACTTTTATTCTTCCCCCCGCATCGGACACTCGCAACAATCTGGGGAGCGATCATGCCAGTTCAAGCTACTCAGAACGTTATAGGAAAAGAAGTTTCAGCTTTATCTCATCTGAAAGACGGCAGCGAATTTGGCTTGCCCCTTGGAGGGCTCTTCGCTCTCGGAAAGCTCCTTTTCGACGCCAACTGGACCGACCAAGAAGGCGGAGGTCGCCCGCTAACAAAAGGGACCGGCCGACCAATCTCTAACGGCTCTGCACCGCTAACTGGCAACCGATCTTTCAACCGCATATCTGCGCCCGACGCTAACTCCTGCATGGGATGCCACAACAGCCCCTACGGCATCTCAGGCGGCGGCGATTTCGTCACCAACGTCTTCGTTCTCGGACAGCGTTTCGACTTCGCCACCTTCGATCCCGCCGACAAAACTCCCACCTCCGGATCAACCGACGAAACGGGCCAACCCTCCTCGCTCGACACCCTCGCGAACATGCGCGCCTCCACCAGTCTCTTCGGAGCCGGTTATCTCGAGATGCTCGCGCGGCAAATCACCGAAGACCTCCAAGCCATTCGTTGCACCATCAAACCCGGCGAAACTAAAGACCTGGTTTCCAAAGGCATCCACTTCGGCAAGCTCACGCTGACCAAAACCGGCCTCTGGGACGCGTCCAAAGTCGAAGGCATTTCACGCCTCAGTCTCCTGTCCAGCATGTCCGCCAGCCCACCCACCCTCGTCATTCGCCCCTGGCATCAGGCCTCCAACGTCGTGTCGCTGCGTGAATTCTCGAACAACGCCTTCAACCAGCATCACGGCATCCAATCCACCGAACGCTTCGGCATCGACACCGATCCTGACGGCGACGGATTCACCAACGAAATGACCCGCGCCGATGTGACAGCCGTCACCATCTACCAGGCCGGCTTGCAGGTTCCCGGACACGTCATCCCGCGCGATCGCGAGATTGAACAAGCCGTCCTGACTGGCGAAAAGCTGTTTCAGCGCATCGCTTGCGCGTCGTGCCATATCCCACGCCTGCCGCTCGATAAACAGGGCTGGATTTTCTCCGAGCCCAACCCCTTCAATCCGCCGACTAATTTGCGCGTGGGCGAGACCACGACTCTGAAAGTAGACCTATCCAGCGACGAACTGCCCGCTCCCCGGCTTAAGCCTGACGCTTCCGGCGTGGTCTGGGTAGAAGCGTTCACCGACTTCAAGCTTCATGATATCTGCGAGCCCCAAAATGCGGAGCCGCTAGACATGAACCAGTCGGTCTGGTCGAAGAAGTTCAGAGAAGGCAACCGGCGCTTTCTCACCAAGCGGCTGTGGGGTGAGGCGAACGCGCAGCCGGCGCATTTTCATCATGGCTTGTTTACCACTATTCGCCGCTGCGTGCTGGCGCATGCCGGGGAAGCGCTGAAAACGCGCGAAGCGTTTCAGGCATTGCCTGCAGGAGAGCAGGATGCGCTGATTGAGTTTCTAAAGTACTTGCAGGTGCTGCCGCCGGGTACCAAGGACCGCATTGTGGACGAAAAGTTTCAGGCGCGCGAATGGCCGCCAGCTTGGAGCAAAAAGTAATGAGTATTTCGCTTTCGAATTCACACCGGGGCGAGCGGGTTCATCCATCGCAAGCCAGGGAAGCGGCCAAAGTCAGAGTCATTGGAATGTACCTCGGCGTCATGTTCAATCGCAATCGCCGCCAGGTGAGCGTCGGAAGTCAGATTGCCGGCCGTACCTGCATGGGCCAGCAGACTTCGCAGGATTGCGAGATGCCGGGGTCCAGGCTCAAGAATGAACACTGCGGGTTGCATACACCATTCTTCCATCAGGTCCAGGGCCTGGTCTGGGGTAAGCGGGCTCTTCATCAAAGCCGGCCGAGTGGTAAGCCGCAAAAAACCCAACAGTACGTGCCAAGTGAATCCGATGGCGCTGCCGCCGTTAAAATGACCCTCCAGCCACGCTTTGGCAGGTTGATGAAACAGCGAGGATTGATCAACGGCGTAAACCAGCAGGTTCACGTCAGGCAAAATCATCGGGTTTCAGCTTGCTTCATCTTGCGGACCACTTCTTCGTCTGCGAGTTCGTCCGCCAGCGCCAAAGCCTTTGTCAAATCAGCGTGCTCAGAACCAAGCGGGTATGTTTTTTGCACAAAAGGGCGCTTAGTGGCCCGCGCCGAAACCGATAGTCCTGCGCGAACGGCCTCATTCAGCACCAGGTCGAATTCCAGGTTACGGTCGCGAACCTGCTTCCGTAGCAGTTCCTCTACGTCCGGCTCAAGATTCACCACCGTCTGCATACCTCAATCTTATCAAGGCAAACCCTAATGCGAAGTTCTTACCGGCAATTCATAGCACTGATGGCATTGGCGTCAGCAACGACGCTAACGGGCCACTCGGAGACAGCCAATCCCGAAGTCACTGTACAGATCTTCTCCGATTTTCAATGCCCCTACTGCGGCCAATTCGCCCCCGCCGTCCGCGAAATGGAGACCAAGGGCGTTGACGGAATCAAGACCAACATCCAGTTCAGGAACTTCCCTCTCAGCTTTCACCCCTTCGCCCAACTGGCCGCACAGGCCAGCGTTGCGGCCAGGGAACAGGGCAAATTCTGGGAAATGCATGATCTGCTTTTCGCTCACCAAAGCGCGCTGCGCCGTGAAGACCTGCTGAAGTATGCCCAGACTTTGAACCTGGACATGATCCGCTTCGTGCAGGACCTGGATAGCGACCGTATCAAGAAACTGGTGGATGACGACCGAGCCGCGGGAACTGCGCTGAAGGTGCAGGGCACACCCACTTTCTTCATCAACGGCAAAGAGTTTTCTGGAACCAAGTCCTATCAACAGCTAAGCGCGTTGGTGAAAGCAGACGTCGGCCGCAGAATGGCCATAACCGAACTCGCCGACGCCAGCATGAGCAAGGGCCCTCCGCAAGCTCCCGTCACCATCGAATTCTTCGCAGACTTGGAAAGCCCAGTCAGCCGTTCCGCCAGCTATGTTCTGGATGAATTGACAGCCAAGTATCCGGCCGGGGTGCGGGTGCAATTCCGAAATTATCCGCTGTCTCTCCATCCGCAAGCCGGTCTGGTTCACGACGCTGCCATGACCGCCGCCCGCGAAGGACACTTCTGGGAAATGGCGAACTACGTCTTTGACCATCAGGATTCGGTTCGTGAGCAGGACCTTATCGCCTACGCCGGACGCCTGGGCCTGGATCAAAACAAGTTTGCCGAAACGCTGCGAACCCACCGCTACGCGCCCAGGGTGGATGCCGATATAGCCGATGGCTTTCAGCGTGGAGTGCGCGGCAGCCCCGTGATCTTCGTCAATGGAAAACAGATTGACGGAGTACCCAGCTTACAAACGCTCACGTCTTATGTCGACGCGGCTCTAGCGGCAAAAAATAAACACCAGTGAGAGCAAAGCCTCAGTTCCGCTGGATGTGGCGCAAACACTCATGTTTGCAGCGTCGAGACTCTTCTCGACGCACCTCTGCATTCCTATCGCACCTGATACTGGCTGCCGCCTTTCTGATACTGCATCTCCCGGCCTTGGCCCAACTCAACCAGAATTGCACGGTCAGCGTCCTAAACCGTACCGTCCCCGTAAACGCCGACGGTTCCTGGGTGCTGCCCAACATCCCCGCCAATTTCGGCCAGGTGAAGGCGCGCGCCACCTGCACCCAGAACGGCGTCACTACCTTTGGCGAATCTGACTTCTTCACCGTGTCGGCCAACGCAGCCGTCAACCTTCCCGCCATTACACTAGGCACCACTACGCCAATTCCTGTCGCACTGGCCATCGGTCCCGCCGCGCCATCGCTTTCAACTGCCGGCCAGGCCGTGCAACTCGCCGTCACAGCCACCTATACCGATGCCTCCACGAAAGACGTCACACCGGCCAGCACCGGAACCAACTACACAATCAGCAATGCCTCCATCGCCACCATTACCGCTGACGGCTTAGTGACGGCGGTCTCCAGCGGAACAGTCGTCATTCAGGCGAATAATGACGGAGCAACGGGAATCACCACCGTCTCGGTTGTCCTGGGCGGAGTGACGGTGGGCGGCATTCCCGTCTCTTGGCTTCTGTCTCATAACTTGAATCCCAACGACCCGCTGGTGCCAATGGAAGACCCCGACCGCGATGGCTTGACGAACCTGCAAGAGTTTCAGCTTGGCACTGATCCGAACAATCCTGATACCGATGGCGACGGATTGAATGACGGCGACGAGGTGAATAAGTATCACACCAACCCGCTGCTGGCGGATACCGATGGCGATGGCATTCCAGATGGAGTTGAGATTCAAACCGGAACGAATCCGCTGGACCGAACCAGTTATGACCTCAAGAAAGCGACGGCTACCTCCGTTGTGAATCCAACTTCGTTCACCCTTTCCAATAGCGTTGCTAACGCATCCCCCTCCATTCAACTCACCTGGAACGTCACTCTGATCGATGGCAAAACAACTCTCAACCTCACGTCGGGCCCGCGCACAATATACACCTCCAGCGATCTCTCAGTATGCGGCTTCGGAGGCGACCCCGGCCTCATCTTCGCCGGCAGCAATGGCTCATGCGTCATTACGCTCTCCCAGAACACGCTTACTGCCACGGTTGCAGGAACCGTACAGTCCTTTCAGCCTAAAGCCCTCTCATTTATTTCCATTCCCCGCCCCGGCTTTGCCAATGCGGTCAAGGCCAGCGGCAACTACGCTTATGTCGCAGCCGGAGCCGGCGGCCTGCAAGTAGTAGACGTCTCCGGCAAAGCGAATCCCAAAATCGCTGCGTCCCTGACGGTTCCGTCCAACGCTAACGACCTGAGAATCCTCGGGAACAGGCTCTATCTGGCAACCTCCGCGGCACTGGTCATCATCGATATCTCGAACCCGCTTCAGCCGGTCGTGCTCGGTTCTCTCTCCACGCCCGACGTCGCCTATGACGTGATCGTATCTGGGACACTCGCCTATATCGCTGATGCCGCTTCGGGCCTTCTTATTGCCGACGTCAGCAATCCTGCATCACCCACCCTTATTGGGACGCTTGCCATACCCGGCGGAACAGCTAAAGGTATCGCCCTGAGTGGCACACAGGCCGTCATCGCGGCGAGCGGCGCCGGAGTCGTCATCGCTGATGTCACTAACGCCGCTGGCCCCAAACTGCTGGGCAGCGTTGCCACCCCAGGCGATGCCCGCAAAGTCGCCGTCAAAGGATCATTTGCATTCATCGCCGACATCCCAAGCAGCATGGAGGTGGTTGACTTTAGCGACCCTGCCGCACCCGCCATAGTAGCCACCACGCCGGACTCGCTGGGCGGCAAACTACAGGATATTACCCTCAAAAGCTTTCCTGGTGCCGACCTCACTTTAGCCGCCGACGTCTACTTCGTCAACGGAGTCCCCATCGTCAATGTCACCCAACCCGCCAACCCCATTCCTTCCGCCATTCTCGACTTCAGCGCCTATCGCGACGACAACGGCCACGGCATCGATGCCGACAACGTTTATGTCTACATGACTGGGGAAGAAGGCACCATGTCCGACCTGGGAACCGACGGCGACACTCGCCTATACATCGGCCAATACCAGCAAATTGTCGACAACTTCGGAATTCCTCCAACGGTTTCCATCACCTCGCCAGTGGCGGGATCGCCGCTGATTCAAGGCGAGACAGTCACAGTCTCCGCCAATGCTACCGACGATGTTGCAGTTGGCCAGGTGAATTTCATGGTCGACGGCCTGCCCGCCTTCACAGCTTCCGTTCCACCTTATCAATTCGTCTACACCGTACCCGTCACTGCCGGCATGTTGACCTTCGGAGCAACCGCAACCGATTACGGAAATAACGTGGGAGTTGCCCAGAACATTTCCGTAAATGTGATTCCAGATCCGCTGACCACAATCACCGGCAAAGTGGTCGACGCAACGGGCAACCCAGTAAGCGGCGCCACAATCACCCTTCTCAGTTCGCGCGCATCCTCGCTGAGCGCGACATCGGTTGCGGATGGTTCGTTCGTGCTGGCCGGTGTTCCGACCATCAACGGCAACGTTCAGGTGTTTGCTGGGTTCGTCACCTCCGGCGGGACGACCCTCGGCGGCGTTTCAATAGCGCTGCCACCGGTCCGCGGCGGAACGACAAACGTCGGAGCGATCACCCTGATCCCAATTCCGGTTATTACCAAGTTGAGCGCGAAATCAATGCTCGCCGGTTCGACGGTGACGCTGCAAGTCACCGGCACAACTCTGACCGGGACAACCTGGCGCTTTCAGCCGAGCGGATCCACGCCAGCAATAACGATAACCAGCATCAGCCAGGATGGAACATCCGCCGGGCTAACTCTGACAGCTGCCGTCAATTCATCAGGAACGTTTGCATTGATCGCCACTAATATAGCCGGGGACTCAGTAACGGCGATCACTCAAACTGACCGATTTACAGTCGTGAATCCAAATTCCAGAGCAGACACCGACCGCGACGGTTTCCAGGATGTGATCGAAGCGGTATTCGGAACAGATCCGCTGGACCCGGCAAGCTTTCCTTTGTATTTTTCTGCCACAGAAGCGGTGAGCCAAACCTTCTCCGTGCTGAATGGATACGTCGGAGGAATTGGACCTCAGGAGACCGAGAGCTTCAATTACTCCGTTCTTAATGGTTCGGTGCCCAGCACCGGAATTAATGAAACAGAGAGCACGAACTACTCTGTCCTGAATGGTGCGGCTGGGGGTTCGGGAGTGACGGAGACAGAGAGCCTGATTTGGTCGGTCCTGAACGGTGCAAATAGCGGCTCTAAGCTGCAAGAGACTGAGAGCCTCATATTTTCCATCCAGAATTCGGGGGCGACGCCATCCATTCGTAAACCCGCGGCAACTAGCCCATCTGCTGCGGTTAGCCCCGCATCAGGCTCAAGCGCAAATTCCCGTTCCCCATCGGCGGGCGGAACAAATGGTCCGGCCACCAACTACCTGCTGGATAGTGATGGCGACGGCTTGCCGGACTGGATGGAAGCGTTGCTCGGAACCGATCCGTTCAACCCAGATACCGATGGTGACGGCCTTTCTGACGGCGATGAGGTCTTCAAATATCACACCAATCCGCTGAAAGCGGATACCGACGGCGATGGATTCAGCGATGGAGAAGAAGTGAAGGCGGGATCAGATCCACTGGACCCGCTGAGCACCCCTATCCATCCTCATGGTCCTAGAGCGGCAATCAAGAATGATTCTGGAATTCTAGCGGCCGAAGCGCCGCAAAATATCAACAAAGGAGATGCAGATGATAAACAGAGTAAAAATATCCGGCCGGTCGGTTCGGCAAGCCGGCACGTGCATTGGACTGTTCGCTTATTTGGCTTCTTGCGCGCTAGTTCAGGCGCAAAATACCCCATTTAGCAGTGGTTCTACCGGACACGAAGGTGCGTTGAACATTACGGCCGCCGGTGTGACGTATTTTGATCCGGTCGCGATGAATTTGAATCCCGTGATACCGGGCGTCTTCAATTTCACCACCATCAATGTGGCGGCGGGCAGCACGTTGAAGTTCACCGAAAACAAGTACCATGGAGCGGTCTATTTTTTGGCTTCCGGTGACGTCACAATAGCTGGAACGCTGGATATTTCCGGCGACGCAGGTTACGGTCCAGTCACCTCTACAAGCCTGCGAGTGCCAAATGCAGCGGGTTCTGGAGGATTTTCAGGAGGCCTAGGTGGACTGGGAGTCAATGCAGCTCTAGCCGGCAATGGTCCGGGCGGAGGAGCGGCAGGAAGTGGCAACACACATGGAGTCGGAGGGACTAATACATCAAATCAGTTTTTGTCTCCGCTACTCGGAGGTTCGGGAGGTGGTGGGTGGGATGACGGCGAAATAGGTGCTGCTGGCGGCGGTGCACTGCTGATCGCAGGCTCAACGACAATCAGCATCACAGGAAGCATTAGTGCCGGCGGCGGAAGCAACAACCGACTTTTTGCCGGCGGGGGGGGCGGGAGGATCTGTACGACTCGTTACAAACTCTTTTAGCGGGGGCGGATCGGTCACCGTCGTAGGCGGACCGGATAGTAGTCCGACATTCGCGGGCGCTGGTCTCGCTCGTCTCGAATCCAATGATCTTAGTGGCATAACTGTCGACGGTCCCACATTTCGTTCACTTCCATACGGCTTAAATTTGCCAACAAACGGTCCGCCAACTATAAAGGTCGTCAGTATCAATGGACAGCCTATCAACTCAAATCCCTTTTCATTTCCAGACGCAGCGATCAACTCAAACTCGCCGGTGCCGTTTGTCATTCAAGCCCAGAATATTCCAGTTGGAACTATCGCGAAGATCTACGTCTTCTCCGAAGCCGGCCCAGATCAAGTAATAAATATCGGGCCGCTTGTCGGCACCGCAGCATCCTCTTCCGCGACGGCGAATATCACCTATCCGGCTGGAGGTTCGCGTGGCTATGTTAAGGCTAGCTGGTAATTTATATCTCCCTCCCGCAATGCTGATGGCCGCTTGCCTGATTGCCTCCGCTCAGCAGGCAACCAACACGACCGTCAATACGCGTATAACAGGTGATGTCTTAAGCGCCGTAACAGGTGAACCCATCCCCAGAGCATCGCTAATACTCCGCCCTGCGGATGGGGGTTCTAGTCCCGGCCAGCCGCCAGCCACGCGCGGGACGTCCGCAGATCAGAATGGGCACTTTGAAATGAAGGGCCTCGAGCCCGGCAAATACCGCCTCTTCGCCTCGCATACAGGCTTCGTCTCAGCAGAGTTCGCTGCTCGAGATGTTCGAAAAACCGGAAAATTCCTTTTGCTGGAGCCCGGCAAACCATTGGAGGGCCAGGTTTTGCACCTCATGCCGCAGAGTGTAATTACTGGACGTGTCACCGATGAACACGGCGACCCCGTGGCTTTCGCGCAGGTCCAGGCGGTTGGTTATCGCTACAGCCGGGGGAGGCGTCAAATGACCAGTTTTGGATCAGCTTCCACGAACGATCTTGGCGAATACCGAATTTTTGGTCTCTCTCCTGGCCGCTACTACCTACGCGCGACGTATCAGCAGAACAATATTTTCGGGACATCGGCAGACCACACCGACGAACAGGACTACGTTCCGACTACTATCCGCAGGGAACAGACCGCCTCTTCGCTTCCTTAATTGAAGCGAAGCCCGGCGCGCAGTTGACTGGCTTCGACTTCGCCTTGTCCCGAGTCCATTCTCTCCATTTACGCGGACATGTGAACAGGGTGATCCCAAACGGATTGACAACACTGCGACTGGCACCGGCAAACCGCTCCGAGTTATCCGAGATGAACCGCACTTACGTGACCGATTCTCGTGGATATTTTGACATCGCCGGTGTTCTTCCAGGCAATTACACACTGATCGCTTCAGAATTAGGTAACGGTGTATTGATGACTGCAAAGACAGCCATCGAGGCGAGCGCTCATTCCGAAGATGTCGAACTGTCGCTCTCTGTGGCGCTCATTATCAACGGCGGCATTCATATGGCAAGCGGCCAGGCAGCGAATATCTCTGCCGTTTGCATCACTCTCCAGGCACGCGACCGGGCCGCATCACTGGGCCCAGACCCGTATACTTGCCCAAATGCGGATGGGACATTTTCCCTCTTCCCAGTCAGCCCGGACAGCTATTTTATTAACTTTACAGGCCTGCCTGACGGCTATTATGTAAGGTCTGCAATGCTCGGGAATGAAGACATCATGGATTCGGGTATCGAACTGCAACCGAATTCAACTGGATTCATCACCGTGCTGCTAAGTCCAGGAGCCGGCCGGATTGACGGCACAGTCGTCGATGACCAAGGACAGCCATCCCCAGGCGCGACCGTTGTTTTGATTCCCCAGGAAGACAGCCGCAAAGAACAAACCCGCTTTTATAGAACTACGACCACTGACGACAAGGGGAGCTTTTCGCTAACGAACGTCGATATCGGCAAGTTCAAACTGTTCGCCTGGCAAGATATCGAGTCCGATGCCTGGATGGACCCAGGAGTAGTCAGGCCGGTCGAAAGCCGGGGAGAGCCTTTGGCGGTGAAAGAAAGCACCCGCTCGACACTCCATCTGACACTCATACCAACGGGTGCGCATTGAAGCATTTCTAAGTCTGATCCGATCATATGATTCAGGCTCCGTGCCGGGAACTTGGCTCAGAGTAGCAATAAACTTGTCGCGGTCGCGCGTTTGAAACGGAGGCCGGCCACCAATATGTTGGTGTCAAAGACGAATTGCCGTTTCAGCCTGTATGGTGCTTGGCCGACGGCCGTTGTCGACCGGCCTTGTATTGCTGAATGACCGTTTGAATAGAAGGCCGCCGAAACGCCAGCGACAAAGCAAATAGGTCCGACTTGGGAACCCTTCGAAATCCCAACAGCGACCAGTGCTTACGCAGTTTCGCTTCAGCGGCGCCCCACTCTGGAATGAGTTGACGGCGCGACGTGGTCGCTGCTTTCAGGGGAGGT